>JBGSTD010000021.1:0-49350 GCA_041736675.1 Salaquimonas sp. | reverse complement strand
CAGGTTAAAATTCGCACAATTACATGGAAATCATTGGCCCAATTGATAATTTTGGTAAATGCCCGGTTAATGGGCACTGCATGGCCTGTCAAATTTCAATGAAAATTAATCAAGATTTTCGATGCAACCCTGTAGCCATTTTTTAACCTACTTGTTTAAACGTGATTTCATCATTGTCAGATATTCTGAGCCCCAATCAAAAAAACGTCCAGGGGGCATCAATGAAATTCACGAAGCAAGACAACATGAACATACCTACAGCTGCATTGGGTGGTAGTCTGCGCGACTATCGCACGCCAGAAGGTATCAACCTGCTCGACAGGATTGATGGCTTTTATGATTGGCAGCAGGTTCGACGCGAACATAATTTGTGGCCATATGCACGCTCGACCTCTTCAGCTCCAAAAACCCATTGCTCTGCAATGACAGACAATGGACATACCTTGCAGGGCGTGAATTTTGCTTCGCAGGACTATTTGAGCCTTTCATCGCATCCGGCGATCAAGGAAGCGGCAATCAAGGCTGTACGGGAATATGGTGTACACAGTGCCGGTTCAGCAGCGCTTCTTGGCAACACTGCCAATTCCCTGAAACTCGAACGAAAAATCGCTGATTTTATCACCGGCCATGAAGTTGTCCTGTATCCTACAGGCTGGTCCGCCGGTTTTGCTGCAGTTCAGGGTTTCGTGCGTCCCGGCGATCACGTCGTCATGGATGTTCTGGCCCATTCCTGCCTTCAGGAAGGCGCGCGCGCTGCCACAACCAATATCCACTTCCATGGCCATTTGAACTTGAAAGGCCTCGAAAGACGGCTTCAGAGAATTCGTGCCAATGACACACAAAACGGCATTCTGGTCGTCACTGAGAGCCTGTTTTCAATGCACGCTGATACGCCTGACATTGCAGCAATGCATGCACTTTGCAAAGAATACAATGCGATGCTTCTTGTCGATTGCGCCCATGATTTTGGCTGCATCGGTGAAGACGGCATCGGTCACCTCAGCCTTCAGAACATGACCCATGATGCAGACATCATCATTGGCAGCTTCTCGAAAACATTCGCTTCCAACGGCGGCTTTATTGCAGTGAAGACAAAATCTGCAGCTGAATACCTGAAGTATTACAGCGCTACACAGACATTCTCGAATGCGCTTTCACCGGTTCAGGCTGCCTCTGTGCACGCTGCATTTGACATCGTTCAATCAGCAGAAGGCAAACAGCGCCGCAAAAACCTGATGAACAATATTCTTTACCTGCGTTCTGAAATGATCAATGCAGGCCTTGAAGCCCTTGGCGATCCTTCTCCAATTGTGCCAATCCGAGTTGGCGCTGAAGGAATGGCCCGTATTGCCTCACGCGAGCTTTCTGAATTGGGCGCCATTGCAAACCTGGTGGAATATCCGGCAGTACCGCAAGGTGGAGCACGTTTCCGTGTCCAGGTGATGGCAGATCATACCCGTGAAGACATTGATCTGCTGGTAAAGCTGATGCGTCAGGCAATGGTATCTGCCGACGAAATCTACAGAACCATTCGTGAGAAAGGCTTTGCTGAACAGGTAGAAATGCCGACCGAGGAAAAAATCCTCTCTGCAAGCCGCGCAGCCTGATAGCTGGAAAGGAAGCTGCAAATGTTACCCCAAGCCTCACCAAGAATTCTTGCCGTGGACGACGATGTATCTTCGGCGGAATTGATTGTCAGGGTTGCCGAAAGAAGTGGCTTCGAAGGCTTTGCAACCTCGGATTCACGCGGCGTACTGAACCTTACCAATGCTCTCAAACCAGCAGTATTGTCTGTTGACATATGCATGCCCAACATCGACGCCCATGAACTGTTTCACCTGTTGTGCAACAGCAATTACGCTGGCAAGATCCTGATCATCTCGGGTCAGGAGCCAACGATACTGGAGGGCGCAAGGGTGCATGCTGAGGCATTGGGTCTGGATGTATTGGGAGCACTGCAAAAGCCTATTGAAATAGCTTCCCTCAGAGCTCTGCTTAACGCTCATAAGACACCATCCAAGAGCGAAGCCGCTTAAAGGTTAAAGCTTCAAACAAATAAAACTGCCTTGAGACATCAAGGCAGTTTTTTTACGTCCCGGCGCTGGTTCGCCCCAATGCTATTATTTACGGCAAACAGACGTTCAGGCGGATTTCAGCATCGCTGCATTCTTCAAAGCCATATCCATCTTGAACAGCAGCCGCGGCAGATCGACCGGCTTGGTATCAAAATCACAGCAGCCTGCTTCCATGGATTTGATCCGGTCTGTTTCAAAAGCGCTGGCGGTCAAGGCAATGATGGGAATAGCCACCGTAGCCGGATCTGCCTTGAGATGCCGGGTGACCTGCCAGCCATCCATCTCTCCAAGGCCGATATCCATCAGAATCAAATCCGGCTGCACGACATTGGCTGCAGTAATACCCGACGGCCCGTCTTCAGCAAAACGAACGGTGAAGCCTTTTCGCTCCAGGCGTCGGCCTAGCACATCCCTGTTTACAGGATTGTCTTCAACTATCAGTATCATCACCATTTTCGTGTTTCCAGCTTGTCTGTCTGTTTCAGCCTATAGCCCGTTTGCCGGCAGCAATCAGCGTTGAATTGCTGATCTTGCCAAGGGAGCGTTTCAATTTTGTCTGGTCGAGCGGCTTTTCAATGAAATCGATTGCTTTTTCTGCTTTGGCCTTCTGACGCTCTTCCAGCACACTGAGCATCACCACAGGTATATCAGCGGTACCAGCATCAGTTTTCAGGGTCTGCAAAACATCCCATCCATCAAGTCCCGGCATCAGAACATCAATGAAGATTGCATAAGGCTTGATCGTCCTTGCCAGTTGAAGAACACCGGAAGGTGAGTCGGTACAAATCGCACTGAATCCTTCCTTTGCGAGCAGTCTTTCAGTCAATTCAAGAAAATCATGGTCATCATCGACTACGAGAATCTTGCCCTTCGATTTCATCCGGTCATCGCCGGAACCCACACCTGAGTGAGATTCGGTGAAGTTCTTCAAATCACTGATCGCGTTTTCCAGATCAACGCCTTCAACGAAATGTTCGGGAATGCTTTCATCATGGGTTTTGCCATCGATACCGACATAATTGACAGGCAGATCAATCGTGAACGTGGAGCCTTCACCCTCAACACTTTCAACCGTGATGTCACCGCCCATCAAACGGCACAAATTCCGGCTGAGTGACAGGCCAAGACCGGTACCGCCGAATTTGGCAGTAATGGATGCATTGGCCTGGCTGAAACTTGAAAACAGATTGGCCTGACCTGCCGGGCTGATGCCAACTCCATCGTCTGTTACACTAATGGAAATACGGTCCTTGTTGTTCGGCCCGACATAGCGTTTTGCCACAACCGTGATATTGCCGTTTTGTGTAAACTTTGCGGCGTTGCTGATAAGGTTGTAAACGCTCTGGCGTAACTTGGTGCCGTCCAGATAAAGTTCACCAAGATTGCCTTGTCTTTCAACAACAAGCTTGTTTGTATTCTTGGCAGCCAACGGGCGGCTGGTCGATTCGATTTCATCAACAAGCTTCTTGAAATCAATCTTCTCCGGATAAAGCTCGGTTTTACCCGCTTCAATCTTGGAAATATCCAGAATGTCGTTGACCATGGACAACAGGTGCTTTCCTGCCGCGCTGATTTTCTGCAAGTCCGCAATCTCTTCACCGCGACCATCAAGTTCCGCATCTTCCAGCAAAATTTCACTATAACCGAGAACAGCATTCAGCGGCGTGCGCAATTCATGGCTCATTTTGGCGAGGAAGTCGGATTTGGCACCGTTGGCCCGTTCGGCCTCATCCTTGGCTTCAGTCAATTGCAGCAATGTAGTCTTGTGGCGCTCAATCTCTTTCAGGAACTCTGACTGCGAATCGACCACAGATGCATAATAGCTGGCCATGAAGAAGATGTAGGTACCAGCAAAGAAGGCAGACAGAATAAAGAAGTAGCTGATCTCGTCGACAGGAATGTGTTCTGGCGGAGCCGAGCCGAAAAGATAAATCGAAGCAAAAACACCCAGCGAAACCGTGCTTTGAACAAAAATCCCTATACTGGTCTTGAAACCCGAACCCAAGTAAAAGAATGCCAGCATTGGCAGGATCAGGAACCACATCAGGAATGGCGATTGCCCTCCTCCATAATGGTACGATCCCCAAAGGATAGCAAAGGCAAGGTTCTGGATTGAAAGAAACGAGAGCATTTCATAGCGCATTGGCCAGATTTTCAGGAAAATCGGGAATGCCCAGAACAATGTGATCGAAAGTCCCAGAATATAGACATGGGGATAAGGCTGCGGATCGTTCAACAATAGAAAGACGGTAATTGGATGACTTAGAACCGGCCCCATAAAGTGGCTGATCAAGAACATTCGCGCCCGTTTTTCCTTGCCAATGTCGGCTCGCATCTGGTCCGGCACAAAAAGGTCAATAAAGCGGTTGAGCATTGATAGGAACATGGTCGCGTCTTCTCCAACGGAAATTTCGCAGACAATAGCGGATATATACCTAACAGGTCGTAAATGACTTCTATTCTAGTAAAAGAGACAATGACATGGCCAGTATCGCCCTGACAGCCTCTGTTTTTCACTCGGTCAACTTGGCCAGCTTCTTTTTGCCCTTGTTGCGCAGCACGTGTGCATAGTCAGGATTGTATAAATCGCTGTCGCGAAATTCGACATCGCCCAGAACACGGCCGACCATTATCAGCGCCGTGCGGGTAATCTTGTTTATCCGCACTTCCTCTTTCATGCCAGCCAAGGTGGTCTTGATATACAACTCGTCCGGCCAGGTTGCCCTGTAGGCAATGATCACCGGACAATCATCTCCGTAATAAGGTTCAAGCGCACGGCGCACATAATCCAGATTGCGGATCGACAGGTGAATTGCCAGCGTCGCCCTCGATTTGCCCAGTATTTCAAGGGTTTCGAATTCCGGCATCGAGGAGGCTTTCATCCCGGTGCGGGTTATGATCACCGTCTGGGCAATTTCCGGCAGCGTCAACTCGGTCTTCAGTTTTGCGGCAACACCTGCAAAGGCCGGGACCCCCGGAACCACTTCATAGGGAATTTCAAGTACATCGAGGCGGCGCATCTGTTCGGCGGTCGCCCCATAGATCGAAGGATCGCCCGAATGCACCCTTGCAACGTCATGCCCTGCTTCATGCGCCTTTTTCATCTCCGCTATGATATCATCAAGGTGCATCGGCGCCGTATCCAGAACCAACGCATCTTCCGGCGATGCTTCAACGATCTGGTCAGGCACCAAAGAACCTGCGTAGAGACAAACGGGACAACGCTCGACGAGACGAAGCCCGCGAACAGTGATCAGATCAGGTGCACCCGGGCCCGCCCCAATAAAATAAACAGTCATGATGCGGCTCCCTTTTCTGCCCCTATCCGGGTACCTTCCTTGGCGGCATAACCGCGTGGTGTATACACCCAGGTCTTTCCGTCACCGGTCTTGACTGTGCGCGTCTCCGAGGAGCCAACGACAACGACCGTCAACATGTCCACATCATCAATATCCAACTCTGCCAAGGGAACGATCCGAACTTTCTCGGCTGTCCGCCCAAGGTCTGTTGCAAGAATGACGGGCGTATCAGCAGGTCGATGCTGCAACAAGACGTCTCGTGCATAGGCAAGTTGCGTACGGCGGCGCCTCGAAACGGGATTATAGAATGCAATGACGAAATCACCCTCTGCAGCCGCCTTGACGCGCATCTGGATTGCTTCCCAAGGGGTCAAAAGATCCGAAAGAGAGATCGTGCAGAAGTCATGTCCGAGCGGAGCTCCAGCTCTCGCCGCGGCAGCTTGCAAGGCGGAAATTCCCGGCGAAACCGCTATCTCTATGCGTTGCGCTGCATCGCTGAGGCCGCCATTTTGGAGCAATTCAAAGACAAGGGTTGCCATCGCATAAATTCCCGCATCACCCGAACATACAAGCGCAACATCTTTTCCGGTTCCTGCAAGCTCCATCGCATGGCGAACGCGGTCTTCCTCCTTGCCAAGATCAAAATCATGGCGGACTTTTCCTCCCGAAATCGCACTGATCAGATCAAGATAAAGCGAATAGCCAACCAGATCAGTTGCCTCACCAATCATTCGAGATACTTCCGGTGAGCGCCAGCCCTCCTGACCGGGACCAATACCCACCACAAATAGCCGGCCGCGTTTGCGTGCGGCGATTTTCTCATTCATTTCAAAACCCTTTGATACGCGGGCAAGTGCAACTGTTGCCCTCTTCGATTTTTGTTTGGGAACAATCAATTTTCCGTCAGCCCCTGCGAGTGCTAGAGCAGCCCCTTCTGCAACACCGTGACAACCGACTTCGGCAAACACGATTTCAGATGGACTTACAAGTCGGTCTGTTTCTTCTTCCAATTGTTTGGCAGTGAAAAAAAGCACTGGCACGTCAAAGTGCATTCCAGCGGCATGAATTGCACTTTCATCCGCCTTCAGATCAATGGAACCAATCGCACCAATTGACAGCGGGGATAGCTTTGCCGATTGAAGCGCCGCTTCTACCAATGAAATAACTTCATCGCTATCGCATCCGCGCTCACATCCAATGCCGAGCATGCAGACCCTGGGAACAAAAACCAGAGTTGATGGGCCGGAAATGGCCGCATGGGGCGCAGTTGTCAAATGCAAACAGATCTTGCCATCGGCGGCAAAATCCAGACCACTTTCATCAAGCCAGTCGGCCATGTCAGCCGCATCGCCGGTTCTGCAAACACTGGCACCCGCAAGCAGCGACGCCATCACCGCCTTTGCATTTTCGGGATTTGCCAGCGTCCAGCCAGCGGGCGGCTGATCCAGCGCGACACCAAAACGAAGGTCGCCGGCAGTTGTGATTGCTGCATGTCCATTAAGGTTGGCGGCAATCATGCGGGTCAGATCATTGGCACCGTGATGCCCTCCCAAAAGCGGGACAACCGATTTGCCGTCTTCCGAGACGGCAATAACCGGGGGTTCATTTCTCTTGTCTTTCAGCAATGGTGCAAGAATTCGGATTAGCGCTCCACTTGCCATCACGGCAATGACCGGACGACCCGAGGTGTATGCCTCGCGAATGGCATCTCCAATCGAGACAACCTGAAAATCACAATCCGTGACGCGTCCTTCAAGACCGATCAGTTCGCCGCCAACGCGAGCCCTGATCTGATGCCCGATTTTTGCCCCTGCTTCGGACAATGCGAATATACCGACCTTCTTATTCATCTGGATTGTCCGGCAGTTTTACCGGAAATCCGGATTGTGAAATCCAGTCTTCGGCGCCCTTGTAGATCAGGATGATTGAAAAATAGGGCGCCTTTTGATCGTTCGCCTCACCAAGGGGCATGATCTGCTGATTTTCCAGCGTCACCCGTTCAAGATAACCTGCATTGGCTGTCAGTCCTGCGCGCTCGATCAAATCACACAGCCGCTTGAAATGTCTTCCAACCTTGATGATTGCTATCGCATCTGATGCCTTCAACTGGGCAAGTATCTGCTCATCAGGCAACGGGCCTGGAAGAACCGTCAAAACATCGTTGCGCGCGGCAAGCGGCCTTTGCAACGCAGCCGCTGATGCCATTAGTGAGGAAATGCCCGGAACGATTTCACATTCAAACGCGCCGGACAACCGCTCGAAAAGATACATGAACGAGCCATAAAAGAAAGGATCGCCTTCGCACAGCACGACAACATCCGCACCGCTATCAAGATGGACGGCTATTTCGCCAGCGGCTCTATCATAGATGGCTTGCGCCGGAAACCGCTCCACCCGCATCGGGATGACAATGGGAATTTCAATCTGCCCAGGCGAGAGAAATTGGGCGACAATAGACCGGGCAAAACTTGTCCCCTCATCAGGAGCGGGGTATGCGATGACTTTTGCAGCCGTCAGAATCCTGTACGCCTTGAGCGTCAAAAGTTCCGGATCACCCGGACCTACCCCGATACCGTACAATTTTCCTTTCATGATTTTACCACAGCCCATTGAGTAACGCTCATGAAAGGTTTCATGCCGTGATAACGGCCAACTGGTATTGCCTCGCTTGCCGCAATACGATCAAGCGTGCCTCCAAGGCGTTTATACAATTCAAACAGTTTCGTCTCACTTTCAAGTGTCACGGCATTGGCAACCATGCGGCCGCCTTCACGCAATGCACTCCAGGCTGTTTCAAAGACGCCATCATCGGTCAAACCGCCGCCAATGAAAATCGCATCTGGCATAGGCAAGCCATCCAGACCGCCGGGTGCAACCGCTTCTATCAACCTGAATTTCGGCACGCCCAGCTTCGCCGCATTTCGCAAGGACATTTCCTTGCGCTTTTGATCCGGCTCAATTCCAATTGCCATGGCGCCGCGCGCCGCCCGCATCCATTCGATGCCGACCGATCCGCAGCCTGAACCAATGTCCCACAACAATGCATCGGGATAGGGTTGCAACGCTGACAGTGTCGCCGCCCGAACCACGCGCTTGGTCATTTGTCCGTCATGCTCAAACGCGTCATCGGGTAATCCACCGGTTCGTGAAAAATACCTTGCATCCGATGAAGCGACACAATCTATTGCCAAAAGATGGAAATCAGGAACTTCAATATTCCAGTTTTCCGCGATACCATCATAGCGCCGCTCATCGGGTCCGCCGAGGGCCGCCAGGACTGTAAGCCTGCTTTTGCCAAACCCCCGTTCTGCCAGCAATCGTGCAACATCGCCGGGCGTTGTCTTGTCTTTGGTCAAAGCGAGAATTTTAACATTCGGGGCAAAATGCGGGATAATTTGCTCCACAGGCCTTCCGTGAACCGTAACCAGTTCGCCGTCTGCCATGCTCCATGCCATCCGCGCAGCCCCCCATTGAAACGCTGAAAGTTGCGGATGGAACCGGATTTCCTCAGCGGCAATTCCCTTCAGAATTCGCGCTCCGACCGAATACCAAAGCGGATCACCGGTAACTAGAATGGCAAGCTTCTCGCCGCGATGGCTTTTAATTTCGTCAATCATGGCATCAAAAGGGGACGGCCATTTCAGCCGTTTGGCTGTGATATTGGAGGCAAGATTGTGATGGCGATCGCCGCCAATAATTGTATCTGCCGCTTCAAGGCGGGCCAGCGCATCCGGCGAAAGGCCGGACAGTCCGTCTTCACCAATACCGATGATATCAATCCACGCCTCGTGCCTCATGATTTTCCGTCCGGGTTTTCCTTGGCAAGAAAGGCAAGCGCATTGACAACCGAACTTGCCATGGCACTGCCGCCTCTGCGACCGTGTACGGTGATAAACTCGCACCCCCGCGGATTTACTGCCAACTCGAGCTTGGATTCCGCCGCTCCAATGAAGCCAACAGGAATACCGATGATGAGCGCCGGTTTTGGCGCGCCCTCGTCGATACGCTCCAGCAGGCGAAACAGCGCCGTTGGCGCATTTCCGATGACGCAGATTGAACCGGCAAGATCGTCCCAAAAGTCAACGCCGGCTGCGCTGCGGGTATTGTTGCTTTCCTTGCCATGATGGCCTGCGCGGCGATCATTCAACGTGCAGACAAGACGCGAAGGCGACGGCAGAGTTCGTTCGATGATGCCCGCCTTGACCATTTCAACATCGCAATAAACGGCAGCGCCCTTGGACAGCGCAGATACACCCGCTTCTGCCGCGTCTCGCGAAAAAGCCAGATCATCCAGAATGTCGACCATTCCGCAAGAATGGATCAAACGCGTTGCCACCTTTTTCATTGATGGCGAAAATGCGGACAAATCCGCCTCCCGCTCAACAGTCTCGAAAGACTGGCGGTAAATTTCAGCCGGGTCGCGAATGTAATCAAGCGGTGCCATCGCCCAAGCCTATTTCTTGTTCATCGAGCGCGGACCAAGCGGATGGTCGGCATGAGGGTACGGATGATGACGGTGCCCTTGGTCAGTATTGTCATGGCTCTGGCTGTGACCATGATTGTGATCGTCATGCTCATGAGTGTGGTCGTGATGATGGTCATGAGGGTGCTCATGATCATGGTCATGGTCGTGGCTGTGATCATGGTCGTGCGGATGATCGTCATGCGCGTGCAAGGGCGTCCAAGGCAGGCCGTGCAGCCTGCAAAAAGCCTCATCACGGCACGACGCATCACAGTCTCCGTTGCAGGGACAGTTTTCCAACCCGCCCCCGATCCCTTCAACATGATGATGGTGGCTCGACTGCGGCAAACCGATCTCCGCTTCAAAGCCGAGAACCTGCTCGCGGTACTTGCACATCTGGCAATTCATCACCGCAGTACCCTCGAGAATTTCCTGAAGGCGAACTTCAAAGGTATCCAGAACCAGCGGATGATCATTGAGATAACCAGCCTTGAGAAACTCAATATCCGGATTTCGCTCAGCAACATCATCGGTAAAGCTGTAAATGCGTTTCACCAGTACACCTGTGAACAGGAAGTAAGGGAAAACGATAATGCGTTTGTATCCCAGTTTGGCAGCATGTTCGAGGCCAGGTTCGACGAGCGGGAAAGTGACACCGGAATAGCAGGTCTCTGCCCAGCCAAATCCCATGCCCTCCCATAACATCCGCATAACCTTGCTCACATTGGAATTGGCATCAGGATCTGATGATCCCCTGCCGACAACCATCAGAAGTGTTTCATGACGGTCGATCTTCTTGTCCGATGCAGCAATCGCCTCTTCGATACGCTGTGAGGCTGCCCGGATCATTCTGAGGTCTATGCCAAGCTCACGGCCATATTCGATCGACATTTCAGGATTGGCAGCCTGATAGGTATTGAGAACCGAAGGAATGTCATTTTTTGCGTGACCTGCTGCAAACAGCATTCCTGGGACAGCAAGAACCCGCGTCACACCTTTGGCTTTTAGCGCATCCAGTCCGGCATCGATCACAGGATTGCAAAATTCGAGATAGCCATATTCGACGGCAACATTTGGATGGCGTGCCTTCAGCCCTTCTGAAAGCGCCGCAAATTCCTTTGCAGCATTCTGGTTGCGGCTGCCATGACCACAAATCATGATACCGGTTTTCTCATTCAAATTTTTCAGGGACATCCATCAGGCTCCGGCGTGCTCAGGTTCTGGTTGTTCTTCATTGTCAGCGTCCGACTGAGTATCAGCCTCGCCCTCTTTCACTTTACCCTTGCCCAGCAGCGCTGCAAGAACAGCAGCAGCAAGCCCGACACCCCAGGCGATCCAATGGCTATGGCCTGCCACATCACCCAGATGACCCAAATGGGCCATGGCAAAATTGGGAACCAGAAAGGTTGAAAGAGAGAGTAAAAGTACACGCAGGGTATTAGGCAAGGTAAATTCTCCGGCAGTTTGATTGGCACCGGCTTCAAAAAGCAAAAACCTGCAAGAAAGCAAAGAAACGACTCAAGCCGCTTTTCACTGACAGCTCCGGACTTGGCTCCCTGTTTGGGTCCACCTCACCGGAATCGGTCTCAGCCTCTCAAGGTTTGTCATCGCAAACGAGGCACCGTCATTTTTTTATAAACTAGCGATCAGCAGCAGCAAGGTCAAACAGAATCCCGACTGAAACAGGGCTAAATGCGACCCCGTAAGTTAGCTGGTCAGGCTTTGATCTGCTCTGGTGTCATTCCTAAAATGTGTGCCGTCTTGCGTATAAGCTCCGCCTCGCTGGCGTCGACATTGTGATCAGCCTTGGCAATCTGCAACAAATGAACCAGCAACTCTTTCTTGCGTTCGATACTGTAGCTCTTGAACATTGAAGCCGCATCCCAGGTACTGGTCTCATAACCAAAGTCCTTGAGGTATTGCAGCACGCCGGGAATATCCGCTTCATCGAGGCCGAATACAGACTGGCACATGGTGTTGAACGCTTTGGTTTCTTCAGGATTAAGTTCCCCGTCAGCATAGATCATGCGGATCAGCAAGATAAGTTCCGATGTCAGTTGCAGATCATCGGCAACCCTTCGCGCAGACGGATTTCCCCCCAGCAACCTGTTCAACCCGTCAAAGAAATTGCTGGACATGGTTTCCCCTTCAGTCAGCGATATGCCGTTACCAGGTGATACTGCCAGAATGTTCAGCCGTGCGCCACAGCTTTGAGAAGCACATTTCAGCGGCGTGCCTAGAATTCGATGCCTTTTTGCGCCTTTACACCCGAACGGAACGGATGCTTGATCATTTCCATCTCGGTTACCAGATCGGCTAACTCGATGAGTTCATCCTTGGCATTGCGCCCGGTAATGATGACATGCTTCATTTCCGGCTTACCCTTCAGGAATGCAATGATCTCGTTGACGTCGAGATAATCATAACGAAGCACGATGTTCAGTTCATCAAGCAGCACAACGTCCAGCTTTTCGTCCATGATCATCGCCTTGGCTTTTTCCCAGGCCCCGCTTGCCGCTTCAATATCGCGCTGGCGGTCCTGTGTTTCCCAGGTGAAGCCTTCACCCATGGTGGCAAATTCAACCTGATCAGGAAAAGCCTCCAGCACCTTGCGCTCGCCGGTCTCCCACTTGCCTTTGACAAACTGGACAATCCCAACCCGCATGCCATTGCCGATAGCACGAAATGCGACGCCGAATGCTGCCGTCGACTTGCCCTTGCCGGTGTGGACTATTACAAGACCTTTTTCTATGGTCTTGGTTGCGATGATCTTGTCCCGAGCTGCCTTCTTCTTTTTCATCTTGTCGGCGTGGCGTGCGTTCAGTTCTTCTTCGGTCATGCTTTTCAGGCGTTCTGATTTTTCAGCCATTTGATTTCCTCAATAATCGCTTTTCTGGGCAAGGTCTCCGCCGCGCCAAACCCAAAGGGCAAGCATCGGCGTATCGTTTGTTTTTATCGCGTGGGGCATGTTTGAATCGTGGAACACAAACTCGCCAGCTTTCCTCTTGGCATAGTCGGAATGGTCGCTGCTCCAATACCCGTCACCAGTCAGAGGAATATAAATTTCTTCTGCTACATGCCAGTGATTGGGATATTCAATTCCGGGGCCATATAATACAAGCCCGGCGGCAATTTCGGTGTTGGCAAAATGTCCCTTGGTTCCAATCAACTCCACATGGGCATAATTGTCGACAAAATATTGGCCAAAGTCTGCGGCGCCATAGGACTGCAACCAGTGCAGTTTATCACCATATTCAATAAATGTCCGCACCAGCCGAGCTTCTGTCCTGCCTGCATGAGCCGCTACATCCGGCAGGTGTCGCGTGGCATGCACTGGCTTGGGCAGCAGATTACGCTCATTCAATTTCCAGTCAAACCTGTCAAACCAGTCACGAACAACAGGTTCATCACGCAACGACAGATAATCCCTGAAAGCATCAAGCAGCGGTTTGACACTCATTTCGAATTTCCTTGGGCCAGTTGTTCAAGTTGAAATTTCGCCGAATTGGAACGTGGTGTCCACAGGCCGCGAGCTTCTGCTTCCAGAAATCTCGCCGCCATTTCCCTCAGCGCTTCAGGATTTTTTTCCCTCAGGAACTCAAGTGTATCCTCATCTGCCAGATATGCTTCATAGACCAACTCGAAATGATGGTTGCGGACTGCGCCGGTAGTTGCCGAAAACGCGAAGAGATAATCAACTGTCGCAGCCATCTCAAATGCGCCTTTGTAACCATGACGCTTGACCCCGTCGATCCATTTCGGGTTGACAACACGGGCGCGAACCACACGGGCAATCTCTTCTTCCAGTGCACGGACAATCGGCTTTTCCGGCCGCGAATGGTCATTGTGATAAATCGCCGGGCGCGAACCTGCAACATGCTCGATCGCTGCCGTCATGCCACCCTCGAATTGGTAATAGTCATCCGAGTCCAGCAGGTCATGTTCACGGTTGTCCTGGTTGTGAACGACCGCTTCAACACCTTTGAGCCGCTTGATGAAGGTCTCGCGCTCTTCGGTTCCCTCGTCTTTTTCGCCATAGGCATAACCACCCCAGGCAAGATATGCATTGGCAAGATCTGACTTCTTGTCCCAGCCCTTCTCGTCGATCAGCGCCTGAAGACCCGCACCATAGGCACCGGGTTTAGAACCAAAAATGCGAAAGCCGGAGCGGTGCCTGGCCTCGTTTGGGTCCACTCCGCCAACAACAAGCGCATCGGTTTCAACCCTCATTCTTGCAGATATAGGGTTGTCCTGCTCCGGCTCGTCAAGCGCACCAATCGCCCGCACAGCCTTGTCAAACAATTCGATTTGCGCCGGAAAAGCATCGCGGAAAAAACCCGATATGCGCAAGGTGACATCCACCCGCGGCCTGCCAAGCTGCGCTTGTGTCATGATCTCATATCCAGTTACCCGCCGGGACAAGTTATCCCAGCGTGGCTTGGCACCGATCAAGGCCATCGCTTGCGCTATATCATCGCCGCCGGTGCGCATGTTGGAAGTTCCCCAGGCGGAAAGGCCAAAGGAGGTCGGCCATTCGCCGTGGTCCTGCCGATAGCGGGTAATCAAAAGTTCCGCCGATTTCTTGCCAAGTTCCCAGGCTGTCGGTGTGGGAACTGCCCTGCTGTCGACCGAAAAGAAATTTCGCCCTGTTGGCAATACATCGTTTCGGCCCCGTGTCGGAGCACCGGAAGGACCGGGTTTGACAAAACGGCCCTCAAGCCCTGTCAACAAGCCGCTAATTTCAGAACTCCCGCACGCCTCGACATCCGGCAAAACCTGCCTGCGCACATAGGCAATCACCGAAGCGGTTTCAGGCCAATTCCCCTGCACGGCAATTATCCCGCCAACCAGTTTCGCCGACAATAATTCAATACGCTCCACTGTGTCACCATTTGTGCGCCACGGATCGCCGGATTGTTCAACGAGGACTGGCGGCCTTGGTTCGCTCCAGCAACCAGCCATGTCGCAATCCAGCGGATCGAAATCACCCAATTGGAGATCCCGCGCAATGGCTCTCTGCAAGCTCTGGTTTTCGCCTTCACCATCGCCGCGTGGCACACGCACAAGCGCCACAACCAGATCAATCAACAACCGGTCCCTGGGTGCCTCGCCAAAGATGTGCAGACCGTCACGGATTTGCATTTCCTTGAGTTCGCACAGATAGCCGTCCAGCTTTTCCAGTTTACGGTTTTCATCATCGCCCGCAGATATGCCAGCATCCTGATCAAGCCCGATATCGCTGATCAATTCGAGTATCTGCTTTTTCAACAGAACTAGCCGCCGTGGATCGTTGCCGCTTGCCTCGTAGTATTCATCCACCAGCGCTTCAAGATCACGCAAGGGACCATAGCTTTCAGCCCGGGTAAGAGGCGGTGTCAAATGATCAATGATCACTGCGCTGGTGCGCCGTTTTGCCTGGCTACCTTCGCCTGGATCATTGACGATAAAAGGATACAGATGGGGTATCGGCCCAAGGATTACTTCAGGATAGCATTCCTGTGAAAGCGCCAATGCCTTGCCGGGCAGCCATTCCAGATTGCCATGTTTGCCCATGTGGATGATCGCGTGAGCATGATATATTTCGCGCAGCCAGCAATAGATTGCGAGGTATCCGTGGGGCGGCACCAGATCGGGTGAATGGTAGGTTTCGGTCGGGTCGATATTGTATCCGCGTGCAGGCTGTATTCCCACAACCACATTGCCAAATTCTGCCAGCGGCAGCGCAAAAACCCCATTGATGAAATAGGGATCCTTTGACGGCTCGCCCCATCTTGTGGAAATTTCATCGCGGATCTTCTTTGGCAGGCCGTCAAAAAACCGTTGGTAGATTTCTGCTTTCAAAGTAACGCGGATCTCGCGCCCGTCATTGCCGGCATTGGTTGGCCCTTGTTGCAGAAATTCGATCAGCCCGTCGCCGGTATCAGGAAAATCATGCAGATGATATCCCGCCGCTTTCAAGGCTTTCATCACATTCACAGTGCCAGCAGGCGTATCAAGCCCAACACCATTACCAAGTCGGCCATCCCGATTGGGGTAGTTGGCAAGGACAATGGCAACTTTGCGCGCTTTGGGTTTGGTTATCGAGAGTTTCGCCCAGTTGGCAGCAAGGTCGGCAATAAAGGCAACCCGGTCATCCACAGCGACATGCCGAACAATGGTCGCTTCAACTTCCCCATCAAAATATTCGGCGTTCTTGAATGCCAATGCCCGCGTCAATACCCTGCCATCCACCTCGGGCAAGGCAACATTCATTGCCAGATCACGCGATGAAAGTCCCTGGCTTGAAGATTGCCAGGCTTGCATGCTCCCTCCGGCAAGAACCATCTGGAGGACAACCGCTCCGGTCTCGTCCAGCACGGTTGGCTGGTGTTCACCAGTAGGCGAAGAGACTGCAAAGCCGGTGGTATTCAAAACGACCGCGGGTTTTGTGTTGGAAAACAGTTCACGCACCGTTGCAACGCTGATCGTGTCTTTGAGAGAGGAAATGAAAACCGGAAGCGGATTGAGTCCGCGCTTCAGCAGCGCCATTACCATTGCTTTTATTGGCTGTAGCCCGCCGGACTGAACCAATGCCCTATAAAAATTGATGGCAACAACAGGAGCATCCGCGTGCCAATGCCCGGAAATCGCCTCCAGCGAGGTGACACCCATTTCTGGCCACCATACGCCTGCCTTCAGAAGTGGTGCGGGATCACCGGGCGCATCTCCTATGCCAACCAGATAGTGGCAAAACTTCAGAGCAGCGTCGCTGTTTTCAGGTCCGCCCTCAAGCAGATACGACCAGAGGCGGTTATAGGCTTCCTCATCCAGCGTTGAATATTGTTGCAATATCGGGTCGGGCTTGTCGTCGCCTGGAAGGAAAACCAGTTGCACGCCATTCTCTTCAGCCTGCGCAAAGAAGGTCTCCACGCCGTAGTTCCAATAGGCTTTGCCGCCCAGCAATCGCACCACGACCAGCTTTGCCTTTGCGACCATACCGGCGGCATAGACATCAATCGACATGGGATGCGACAATTGCATGAGGTTGGCAAGCCGAAGGCTCGGACTTCCTTTTGGCTGCAACTTCTGCGCTTCGGCCAAACTTGCAAGATCCGAATCCGCTGCAGAAAGAAAAACAATATCGCCCGGCGTCTGGCCAAGATCAATTGCTTCCTGACCTTCGTTGATCGAACCTTTTTGAGCGAGAAGAAGATGCATCAGCTTCAGACAAGGGCAGCTTGCACTGAAGCTGCGATTTTATCCTTGGCCAAGCCTTCAAGGCCGATCACAACAAGGCGCGATACCTTCGCTTCGCCTTCGTTCCATTCCCTGTCAAAGTGGTGGTTAATCCGGTTGCCTACTGCCTGTATTTGCAGTCGCATGGGTTTGCCGGAAACAACGACAAAACCTTTCAGGCGCAAAATGCCGTGTTCTTCGATGACCCGGTGCAACGCTGTCACGAGGGCCTTGCGGTTGGAAACGGCTCCCCCTTCCACAACAAAACTCTCAAACTCGTCATGATCATGTTCGTGATGATGGTGATGATCAGGATGATCCTGCGCATCGCCATGTTCGGCATGAAATGCCTCGTGCTCAAGTTCATGATGTGACTTGCGATTGGAAACATCGTCTTCACTTGCAGCCTCAAGGCCCAAAAGTACCGAAGCCGGCAGGGAACCATTGGACGCACGAACCACTTTGACAGCCCGCTTGATTTCCTGCTCGATATCCGCCTGAACTCTCAAAAGGGTCTCTTCATCCACCAGATCGGATTTGTTGAGAATGATCATGTCTGCACAATTGATCTGGTCCTCGTACAATTCCTCAAGCGGGCTATCATGATCAAGCGAGAGATCAGCTTCGCGCTGGGCATTGACCTTGTCATGATCATGGGCAAATTGACCGTCAGCGACAGCACGGCTGTCGACCACAGTCACGACGCCATCAACCGTAACCCGCTCGCGGATTTCCGGCCAGTTAAATGCATTCACCAGCGGCTGCGGCAACGCAAGGCCGGAGGTTTCAATGACAATGTGATCCGGCCGGTTTTCGCGGTTTAAAAGCATGGTAATCGTTGGCACAAAATCGTCCGCCACTGTGCAGCAGATACATCCATTGGTAAGTTCGACAATGTCATCCTCGGTGCATGTCTCCACTCCGCAGCCCTTGAGCACATCGCCATCAACCCCAAGATCACCAAACTCGTTGATAATCAGCGCAATGCGCTTTCCGTTGGCAGTCTGCAACAGATTGCGGATCAGCGTCGTCTTTCCCGCTCCGAGAAATCCGGTGATGATGGTCGCAGGAATTTTTCCAATTTCACTATGGGCCATGGGTTTGTGTCTCCAGACAGCAATAAATTGATTCAGGAAGATTTCTTCAGATTCAACGGCAGCCCCGAGGCGATGAACCAGGCTTCGCCGCTTGCTTGCGCAATCCGCTGGTTTACACTCCCGGCAAGATCGCGAAATTCACGCGCCATCTTGTTGTCGGGTACGATGCCAAGGCCAACTTCGTTTGAAACCAATACCACAGGGGCAGGCAGTTGGGACAAGGCTTCTATAAGCCCTTCGCACTCCGTCATCACATCGGCCTTTGCCATCATCAAATTGGTCACCCACAAGGTGAGGCAATCGACCATCACCGCATGTCCGGCATGGGCGCAATTGAGCAGGGCATCTGCAAGAGCTAGCGGCTCTTCGACAGTGATCCAGGTCTTGCTTCGCCGTTCCTGATGAACCGCAATGCGCTCGCTCATCTCATCATCCCATGCCCTGCCTGTGGCAAGATAGACAGGTTTCAAACCGGAGCCCAGAACAAGGCTTTCTGCAAAGCGGCTTTTTCCGGATCGCGCTCCACCAAGAACAAGAGTTGCACCGCTGTAAAGTGGTAGGGCCATCAGTTTTCCCTGATTTCATGTTTCATCGCCTGTCCGAACAACAAACCGAGCAGACCGCCAAGAAACAACCAGTAAACGAGGGAAGTAACAAGAGTTGCCATGACAAATTCGGCAGCCAGATGAGCAGGCACAACCGATTCATGCGACAACGGCTGTGGGGCGCCATAAAGATGTGGCAAAATGATTAGAATGAGACCTGCAATGATCCAGACCCAGTCCTGCCGGAAGGCGAAGATACCAAGCCCGATTGCGGTGCAGGCAACAGTCGCAGTCCACCATATCTGACGCTGCATCAACGCAGCAGATTGCATTCCCGGCAATTCCGGCGGCAATCCGAAATTCGGTGCGAGCACAAAAACCATGAACCCGGCAATGCCCCATGCAAGACCGGATTTCACCGTTAGCACCTGGTTCAAGACCAACGCGGCAGCAGTAAGGATCAACGCGAATGCGACCCCCGCCATGATATTTGCAAGCCCCGTATAGGCGAGCCGCTCCATACCGTCGGCCGGTGCCCAAGGCTCTGAAGCAGCACCCTTGTCCGATTTGCCGGACGTGGCTTCCACCTCGCCGCCATTGGAATGCTGATGCGCCGCGTTGCCACCGTCATTTTCATAGCGCTCCGCCTCCAAAATCAACGGAATGACTTTGTAGGATTGAATTGCTGTTGCGAAAATGCCGGAGAGAACGCCCGCGAATATCGCAGCGATTAAAACCCGGATTAACATTGGATCAAGCCTAGTGGCAGGGAGCCACGATTGCATGACGTGTGTCATGGGCTGCATTGTGCAACATGTCTGTGTTTGCAAATGCGACCACATAAAGCATCATGAAACCGAGAATACCCGCAAAGCCGGCTGTGGCAATACGCTGGGAATGAGACAGCGAAACCGCTGTTACGTTTGTCTTTGTTGCGAGCATGACAACCTCCGTGGTGCTCAATATCATATCCCGGTCAATCAAGCGCAGCACCTTGCGGCACATATTGCTCAACCCGGTCCAATTGGCAGGTCTCCTGGCTCACGGCTCTGACGGACTCTTGCGCCTTCCCGGTTTCCCAGTGGCAATGCAAAAATCCTTGCCGCAATACAGTCGCGGGGTCGGCCAGGTTCAAGACCCCCTATTTGGGTCTGTCTCTCCCTGTTCCCTTTTGATCCCTTGGCCTTTGGCCACATATGGGAACCATTTGGTAGCTAACCCATAGCGCGGCCAAGTGTTTTACGTCAATCAAATTACGACAGGCTTCATGTCAAAAGCGTATCTGTCGGGCAATCTTAAGCAAACCGTCCACATCAAGATGTTTTTCAATATGGAGCGCGAGTTCATCAAGCGCATTTTCCACCCCTTGGCGAAAGTCGTTGCTACCGCCCGTGACACCAAATCGCTTCAAAATGGCGGCCCTGTACGCATCGGCATTGAAAAGCCCGTGCAAATAGCAGCCTCGTATCTTGCCATCAGTTGAAATGGCGCCGTCATTGCCGTTTTGCGAAGCCAAAACCGGACGCTCACAATCAGGTCCCGTTGTGCGTCCGATGTGGATTTCATACCCTTCAAGGGCAATATTGCCGTCAATTGCAATCGGATTTGAGTTGCGGGTGATTTTCTCACCTTCGAGCACCGTCTCGATGTTCAATAGACCAAGACCGTTAATTTCACGGACTTCCCCCTCAATCCCCGCAGGATCGCTGATTTTCCTGCCAAGCATCTGGTATCCGCCGCATATGCCAATCACTTCTCCACCACGGGCAATATGGATCCGCAAACCTTCTTCCCATCCGTTTTGGCGGAACTCGATGAGGTCGGCTATCGTTGATTTTGATCCGGGTAAAATGACGAGGGCCGCATCCGTTGGCATCGCTTCACCTTTGCGCAGAAAAACGAGATTGATCCCGGGCTCGCTTTTCAATGGATCAAGATCATCAAAATTGGCAATCTTGCCAAGAACCGGAACAACAATCTTCACCCCTTTGCCGCTTCTGCCCTTACGCAACTGGTCGAGTGCCACCGAATCTTCCGAAGGTAATCGCCCAACTGCATCAAGAAAGGGCAAAATCCCGAAACTCGGCCAATGCGTAAATTGTGTAATGGATTTCAAGCCGTCATCAAACAGGGACACATCACCGCGAAACTTGTTGATGAGATAGCCCGCTATCATCTCCCGGTCTTCATCGGGCAAAATCGTGTGACTGCCAACAATTGAGGCAATAACGCCGCCGCGGTCAATATCGCCAACAAGAATAACCGGCACATTGGCTTTTGTGGCAAATCCCATATTGGCAATATCGCCCTTGCGAAGATTGATCTCCGCCGGCGAGCCAGCACCCTCAACCAGCACATAATCAACATCGCGCGAGACAACTTCAAAACTCTGCATCACTGCTGCGAGCAGCTTGGGTTTCAGGGAAAAATATTCCCGCGCCTTGGCCGAACCTGTCATTTTGCCCTGAACCACTACCTGGCTTCCGGTCTGGGATTGCGGTTTCAGCAATACCGGGTTCATGTGCACAGAAGGTGCAATGCCGCAAGCAAGCGCCTGCAACCACTGGGCACGACCCATCTCACCGCCACCTTCGCCGTTTGCGTCGGGGTCAGCGACGGCAGCATTGTTCGACATGTTTTGCGGTTTGAAAGGCGCCACACGCAAGCCGCGATTACGCAGAGCGCGGCAAAGGCCGGCTACAAGCACAGTCTTGCCGACGTCTGAGCCGGTCCCCTGAAACATCAATGCGCGTGTCATTTCACCCTGTTACGGCAAAGCATCAACGAAGGAAATCGAAAAAGCAGCTCGGCAAGCAGAAGCGGTCTCAATTCACAGGAGTGAAAATCTTCCATATCATCGCAGCAATCTCGCCCTCAAGCGGAAACGACAGCATTCCCATCACCGAATATCCAAGCAGCCACGGCATCAGATAGAACCGGGCAATGAAAAAGAACCAGGCCACATAAAGCGGTCGCAAGGGTTCGACAAGAAAAGAAGGGGTAATAGGTCGGAACAAGCGGACCAACGGATTGGTGAGCTTGACGAAAATGCGCATGAAAAAGAACGGGCTGTCCTCAGCCATGAACAATCCCATGGCGGAGCGGCCGATCAGGGTCCACATGACAAGGCCGAGAACGTAATCGATGATGATTACCCAAATCGGAAAGGCTTCCAGTGGAATGGTAGTCATTTCGGTTTCCTGTCGCTTGTAAAGAAGCCTGGCATTTAAAACGCCGTTCATGAAAAAAGGGCGGGATCTAAATCCCGCCCCCAATATTATATCAGTTCCGGATCAATGCGAGCCGAGGATCGTTTTACCAGAAGGAATGCGAACCTCATCAACCATGTCCTGGATCTCTTTCGATGGAGCAGGTGTCAGAAGAGACACAACTACCATCGCGAACAGGCTGGCTGGCATGCCGATGATGGCAAAGCGCAGATGATCAATACCGAACCATGGTGCCATCAGACCATTGAAGACCATGTAGAGGTACCACGAGCCGACACCCAGACCGACAGCCATACCTGCAATCGCACCAGGTGCGTTTGCACGTTTCCACCACACGCCAAGGACGAGCGGGAAGAACAGGCCGGAAGCCGCAAAGTCGAACGCCCAGGCCACTGCACCAAGGATACCCGTCAGTTTCAGCGATGCGATGAACGCACCGGCAAGACCGATAAAGATAAGCAGAACACGGGCAACGATCAGACGTTTTCTTGTGTCGGCTTTCGGGTCAATGATGGAGTAGTACAGGTCGTGTGACAGGGCGTTTGCGATAGCCAGCAACAGGCCATCAGCGGTTGACATTGCTGCTGCAAGACCACCAGCGGCAACCAGGCCGGAGATGACATATGGCAGACCAGCAATTTCCGGTGTTGCAAGAACAACGATGTCCGGACGCATGAAGAACTCATTGAGCTGAACAATACCGTCGCCGTTTTGGTCGGCAACAGCAAGCATGCCCACTGAACTCCAGTGCTTCACCCACTCAAGGTTCGAAACATCAGCAAATGCCTTGCCGATAACTGCTGTTGGCAGGTTCGGGTCAAGCAGGTTCAGCTTCGTCAGCGTGGCAAGAGCCGGCGCAGAGAAGTAGAGAAGCGTGATGAAGAACAGTGACCAGCCAACCGAACGGCGAGCCGCACGGACAGATGGAGTAGTGAAGTAGCGCATCAAAATGTGCGGCAGGGAAGCCGTACCGGTCATCATGCAGATTGCAAGAGAGACCATTGCCCATTCACCGCCGGGTGCGTTTTGCGGGGTAGTAAGAACAGACACACCAGCAATGGCTTCAGCAGCCTTATTGAGCCCGTACTGGGCTTCCAATTCCGCGATACGCTGAACGCCTTCACCATAGGAGAAGTGTGGAATGAGACCATATCCAAGTTTGTTGGACATCCAGATGATCGGCAGCAGATAGGCAATGATCAACACGATGTACTGTGCAACCTGTGTCCAGGTAACACCGCGCATCCCGCCAAGCATGGAGCAGATGAAAATGCCGAGCAGTCCGAGATACACACCATATTCGAACGGAACGCCCAGTGTCTGGGCAGCAATCGTACCGGTAGCGTTGATCTGCGCCGTCACATAAGTGAAGGAAGCAGCAACAAGCACGAGAACCGCCAGGAAGCGGGCTACGTTTCCGCCAAAGCGGGTTCCGATGAAGTCAGGAACCGTATAGCAGCCGAACTTTCTCAGATATGGTGCCATGAGCGAGTTGACGAGCACATATCCGCCGGTCCAGCCCACGATGAAGCCGAGGTAAGGATATCCGCCGAAATACACGCCGCCAGCGAGCGCCACGAAAGACGCACCGGACATCCAGTCCGCAGCAGTCGCCATGCCATTGTAAAGTGCAGGCACTTCACGTCCGGCCACATAATAGGCGTCAACTTCCGCTGTACGCGAAAGCCATCCGATAATGGCATAAATCGAAATTGTGAAAATCACAAAGCCGATACCGATTGTTTCTGCACTTGCGCCCATGTATTCGAGAAATGCCATGAACAGGAAAAAGAGCAAAAACCCGCCAGTATACATGGCATAGATTTTGCCCAGATTGTTGGTGAATCCACCTTCCATTTTAGTTTCCTCCCCCTACGCCGAATTCATCATCGATGGAATCCTGACGCCAATTCTGAAACAGGATAAGTGCCACGAACACAAAGAGTGATCCCTGGACACACATATAATAGCCCAACGGGAAGCCCATGAAGGTCATCGAGTTGAGCGAGTGAGCGTAGTACGGCACCAGTATTGCGAAAACCACCCACAAAGCCATAATGACTATTGTGAGGTTTCTGGTTTTCACCCAGTGCAGCACGCGCGATTGAGCAGTATCTTTAGCCAAAGTTTCCTCCCCTTTTGAACCAAAGTGATAATTGGAGTTAATCACGGTTTCAGTTGATATTCCCCGGCAACACAGTTAGGCATAGGTTTCCAGGCAATAGATACGTCAGCCTCATGGCTCCACGCATTGCATTGAAAATCGCACACACCGACCAGATTTGAAAACCTTTTGTTAAGCTTTCCCCTGCAACTTTGGTCTAACGGACAAGTCACCTTGAAACAGATCCTTGAAACAATAAAAATCGTTTTATCCCGCTTAAGTGTGTTTAAAAAGCCTGATCCGGTGACATCTTGCGCAGAATATGAGTATTTTTTAGGTACTCGATCCGCCTTTATTGCTCAAAAAACCCTTTATGGATACATCAAGACAAGAATGGGGATGAAATATCCTACGCTATTCAAGGATGACATATTTATTGAATCGCTTAATATTGCAAAATGGCAAATTTATGCTTCATGTATTTCTGATCTTTCTGTGTTCATGGCAGCCCGTGTCTACGCAAAAACAGGTGACGCAAAGGAAGCGGCATCGGTAGCCCTTGAAAGTTTCCGCGCAGTTCTTATGGACCGTTTTGCAAATCCGGAGTTTACCGGAACCACGGTTGGCCTGCTTGCAGATTTCGAAAAAAGGCTTGCCTTGGTCGACTGGAGTTTCTGCACAGAAGGTGAAGGCGCGTTCAAGGAAAGCCCGGCAGCATTGATCCGCTGGGCACCGATTGAAGACGACCTTAAAAAATACGATGTGGAGATAGTCAGAAATTCAATCCGGTTTCAGTGGCAACATGTGCGTCACGATTTTATCCGGATTTTCGACGCCGATGCGTTCCTTGCGGATTTGCACCGGGGAGATGCGAAGGCCTGAAAACGGCTTGCCCGGCAAAGCACCATTTGGGCAAGGCTTATCTTTCCCGGCTCTTGCCTGCCGCTTTCAGTTCCTCAAGATAGTCGGCCCATTCTTCAGATTTGCGTGCACCCAGTTCGCACAAAAACTCCCAGGTGAAAATCCCGGTATTGTGCAGGTCATCAAATTCGATGCGAATGGCGTAGTTGCCAATCGGGTGAATTTTCATGATCCCCACATTGCCCTTTCCTGAAACAAGGATCCGCTGCTCCGGCGAATGGCCCTGGACTTCCGCGGAGGGCGAACGAACCCTCAATAATTCCGCCTCAAGCTCAAACATGCTTCCGTCTGCAAAACAGACCGTCATCAGTCTCTTGTCTTTCGACACACGAATTTCGGTCGGTTTCAAAGATTTGGACAATTTTACTTCCCTGTTTCATCAAATGTCGCATTTTGCTATGGCTCGTGGCTACTTCAAACCGTAGACATACATGCATAAATCACAATCAGGATTGTAATCCAATGGGCAAGAAGGTCATTATCATCGGCGCAGGACAGGCAGCAATTGCCTGCGCGGCAAAACTGCGCCAGCTTGATGCCGAGGCAGAAATTACCCTGATTGGTGAAGAGGCCAGCCTTCCCTATCAACGCCCGCCTCTTTCCAAGAAATACATGACCGGTGAAATGGAAGCTGCACGCCTGCTTTTGCGCCCGTCCGAATGGTTTGAAGAAAACAAGGTCAAATGCGTCGTCAAAACAATTGTTGAAAGGATTGACCTTGCCGGAAAACAGATCGTTGCGGCCGGCAAGACAATGGATTTTGACAAATTGCTGATTGCCACCGGTGCACGTCCCCGCCGCTTGCCCGATGCTGTTGGCGGCAATCTCAAAAATGTCTTCACGCTGCGCGACCTTGCGGATGCAGACACCATTGGGGCCAAAATAGTCCCCGGCAATCAGGCGCTGATAATTGGCGGTGGTTATATCGGCCTTGAGGCAGCAGCCGTACTGTCACAAAAAGGCATGAAGGTGCGTGTCATCGAAATGGCTGAACGCATACTGCAGCGCGTTGCGGCGAGAGAGACATCAGACTTTGTGCGCGCCGAACACCTCTCCAGGGGGGTTGAAATCAGCGAAGGCATTTCGCTGATCTCGCTGCAGGGTGAAAACGGCCAGGTCGACAAGGCCATATTCGAACAAGGTCCCGCCCTTGATGTTGATCTTGTACTTGTGGGTATCGGCGTTCTTCCCAACATGGAACTCGCCAAGGCGGCTGGCCTGGTCGTTGGAAATGGCATCGAGGTGGACGATCTCACCCGAACCTCGCACCCCGATATTCATGCCGCCGGCGATGTCGCAAGCTTCGAATACCGTGGCAACCGCATCCGGCTCGAGTCGGTTCAAAATGCCATTGACCAGGGTGAGCATGCGGCAAAAGTGATGTGCGGTGAAACGGCATCCTATTTGCCTTTCCCATGGTTTTGGTCAGATCAGTATGAAATGAAACTCCAGATTGCCGGCCTCAACCTCGGTTACGATCAGACGGTGGTCCGCCCTGGCTCGCGCGAGGGAGGCCAGTCCGTCTGGTATTTCAAACAGGGGAAATTCATCGCCGTCGATGCGATCAATGACAGCAAGGCCTATATGTTCGGCAAGAAAATTCTCGAACTAGGACCTGAAATATCGCCCAGCGAGGCAGCAGACCCTGTATTTGATCTGAAAGGGTTGATCAGTTGATCAACCTTGAAGTTGCATGGGAAGCAAACCATGGAATGCCATTGAAATGAGCTTTGCCATGTTCTCGCCAATGACAATCTGATATGTTCGTTCATATGCCAAACGCAAGCCTTGGTTCAATGCGCGTTTGGCTTCGGCATTGTTTGTTTGGTTATGGAGTAGTCATGTTTTCCCGTCTTGCACTCGGTTTCTGCCTGCTTTTTCTGATGCCAGCTTTGGCCATGTCAGCGATCAAGGACAGGATCTCAGCTCTCGCTCCTGCCGGGCTGGTTCTGGTGCTGGATGGAAACGGCAACACATTGGTTTCGCAAAACGCTGACAAGGCTTTTGTACCGGCTTCCGTTGCCAAGATTGCGACCGCCTGGCTGGCAATGGAGGTGCTGGGCAAGAATCACCGTTTCGAAACACGGTTTTATCTCGACAACAAACGGGTGTTGTATGTGCGCGGCGGCGGCGATCCCTTTCTGATTTCGGAAGAACTGGAATTGCTCGCACCCAAACTTCTCGAGGCAACAGGCAAACAGGCCTTTACCGCGATGGTTATAGATACCAGCTATTATCCAGATAACATCAGGATTCCAGGAATTGAAGCAACTGACGAAGCTTATGACGCGCTCAATTCGGCACTGGCAGTAAATTTCAACACAATTGCTGCAATCCGCAAAGGCAAAACCGTCAGCGCTGCCGAGAAACAGACACCCATCACACCATTGGCTATCAGCCAGTTCCGGGCCCGCGGACCCAATGGCCGCGGCCGCATCAGCCTTACCCAGGAAGATCCGAAACTGAGCGCTCTTTATGCGGGCGAACTTCTGGCGGCATTCATTGAAAAAGCCGGCGGTTCGCTTGAGGGAAAAATATCAATTGGTTCTGTGCCATCCGGGCTGACTCCGACCTACATCCATCTCCAGTCGCGAACCCTGCCTGAAATTTTGACCGCCATGCTGCTGGGTTCTAACAATTACATCACAAACCAAATTTTTCTTGAGATTGGGGCCAAATCGAAAGGCGGCCCGGTGAGCCTGGAGAAATCGTTGAGCGTTGCCAATGAACAATTTGCAAGGCTCGGTCTTACAGATGCTGTCAAATTGGTGGAAGGCTCCGGCATAAGCCGTGACAACAAATTCACGGCTTCTGGACTCGCAAAGCTCCTCGACAGCTTTGCACCCCATTCAGGCCTTCTGAAAAGCACCAAAAAAGGTTCCCGCTACAAAACCGGATCACTCTCGGATGTACGTACACTTGCCGGCTACGCCAAAACCAAAAACCATGGTCTGGTTCGTTTTGTCATTTCGCTTGGCGGCAATACCGGTAGACTGCGTTTCCGGCTGCTCGAGGCAATAGAAAGCGAATTGTGAGTATCAAGACAGAGGCTGAATATCCGCATCCCGATCAAGCTTTCACAGTGCCAAAAAAGCCCTGGCATTTTCAGCGAACAATTACAGACACCGCCTGTTCAACCAGGCGGCCTTTCCTTTTGAACCGCAAATTCGGGCTTTGTCTTCAAGGCGAAAAGGTTCTGGTCACAACAATGCGGAAATCAGCATTTAAGCGGGGAAATGCGCATTATTCAATGAAGCAATATAGTAGTGCAATTAACCATGATGGCCAATCAAATTGGCACTGATACCCTGTATGGTGTAGGATAACAGACGGGCTGAATTTTTGGTGTGGTGGTGGAAATAACCAAAGACAGAAAAGCAGGACCAGGAATAATTTTACGCTTTCTGCGCAGCGGTGCATTGGCTGGAGCGGCAATTGCTGTGGGTGCAGTACCGCTGGCAACAAATGCATGCGCCACGGGAATAGCCAATTCTGGCATATGGGGCTACTCGCCCATCGTTTTTGTCCCCCTCGAAAATGGTTCGACCCAATACAGCTACTATATCGGCGGCTCAACCAGCACGGCTTTTGGCGGCGGACTGGCGAACACACCTACCCTCACAAGCAGCCTTGCACACGGGCTTTCGAATACTGAAATCCTGGGTGGTTTTTTGTTCGGCTCATCTTTTTCGAATGCAGGAACGGGCGGAGATGCAGCTGTGGCCACCGGGTCCAGTCTTGCAGTTGCCGCCGGAGCAAAGATAATTGGCGATGCCGCTTATACCGGTTCTTCGAGCGGTTCGGGATTTCAGAACGCTCTGGCTTCGCTCACCGGAGTATCAGGCGAAGCAGCAGCCGATGGCGAAGCCGAAGCCCTGGCAAATATCCTCGGCACAGCCTTCATCCAGGGATCATTGACACTTACAAGCGCAGTTTCATCCGTCAGTCCGGGCGCACCACTCAGGTTTTTCGAAGGTTACCAACAATCCTCGTTGAACCAATATCTGTTCAGCCTTCCTGATCCGGGTATTTCGATGTTCCCGCCTGTTCCCAACATACCGCCCTTGGCTGTATTTGCAGGCGCATCAGGCAGCATTTCAGTCAACACTGAAATCAGCGGTGATAGTTTCGATCTGTCAAGCGGAGCGCCATCTGCGCCTTTGGCAGCTCTGCTTCTCTCGAGCCAATCAGGATCAACAAATGTCGTGTTTGATCTTGGAGGCAACAACGGGTCATTTTCAACCACCGGCGATGCGTCCGGCTTGTTTCACATGCTGGCAAGCGCCAATCAGGAGGCTGTTCTTGATTTCAGTGTCGGCGGCGATAATGTGTCGTTTGCCACAACCGGGCAGCAATCAAACGGGATTTCATGGAGTTCGGTTTCAACCGGAGAAAGCAGGATTGGGTTCCAATTTGCCGGAGACAACATCTCTTTGGCAACAAGCGGCGATCAGTCCCTTGGGCTGATTTCGCAGGTCAGTTCAATAAGTGGCAATGCCTTTCAAAATTTTACGGTCTCAGGCAACAACGCCGGATTTTCAACAACAGGCGAAAATGCATCTGCAATCGTTTTTGCCACAAACTCGCAAAGCCTGTCCCAGAATCAATGGGCAGTCAGCGGCAGCAATATAAGCGTCAATACAGCCGGAACAAACTCGACTGCAATGACGGGCATCGCCAACGGAACAGGTGTCAACAAAAACACGGTTTCTTTTTCTGGTGATAATTTTTCTGTCGAGACAAACGGGGAAGCTTCTGCCGGATTGTTGATCGCAGCTGTTGGCGGAAACGTGGCCAGTAACTCAGTTTCCGTATCTGGCGCCAATTCGCGAATTACCACCTCTGGCCAAGGTTCCGTCGGGATTGCAGTTCTTGGTTCCGGAACAGAACTTGTGTCAGGAAATACTTCGTTTTCGGGGGCGGGCAGTGGCATATCAACCCTTGGCAACGGAGCCATCGGTTTAAGTTCGATAGGCGTTGGTCAATCAGTCCGACTGACTGCAGAATTGTCAGGCGCTGGCGCAAGCATAACGACACTCGGTAACCATTCAGCCGGGGTTGTATTGACCGCCTTTGGAGAAGAAGAGGGGATTACAAGTTTTAGCATGTCCGGAGAAGCCGGATTGGTATCGACAGCAGGTGAATATGCAAACGGGGTCTATCTGGCTGCTGCAGGCGCCAGCTCAAGCATGTCTGCCCTGCTTATAAATGGAGCAGGCTCGCGAATTGAGACCCAAGGCAACTATTCATCAGGTGTTACATTCGCAGGCCATATCGCAGAAATGGAAATCGGTGTTGCAGGTGGGGCAATCGAAACTTTCGGGATCAACGCGCATGCCGTTTTCCTAGAAAACTACCTGGCAGCCCTGACCATTTCAGGCAATGGAAACATTCGGACAAACAGTGCCGAATCAGATGGCATTTTTTTCCAACGTTTCGACGGCCAGACCACAATTACGAACCGCGGCACAATTGAAGGATTCAGAAATGGTATCAACATACTGGGTGAACTCGGCCTTGCCAATTTCGGAGTAATTTCGGCAGCAAGCGAAAGCGGGGTAAGATTTGATCACGGCAACATCGTCAACTACGGCCTCATAACCGGCCCTTCCGGCATAACTGCATTGCAGGCCGCGGATCAGCCCGTCTCTGTCTTTACACCCGGTGCAATTTTGTCTTCAAACGGACCGACAGGCGTTGCCCTTTCATTTTTGGGAATTGGAGAGGACGAACTAATAATCGCCCCCTGGACCAGCCTTTCAGGTACGATTGATCTGGGCGGAGGCATTGATCAGTTGATTGCCCTGTCAGGCGTCAATGCAGATCTCGAGGTTCTCACTCCGGTTGAAACTGTATCAGCAAGGACTGGAATTGTATCCATTATTGAAGCTGGCAACCGCATCGTGATTGTCGATCAATCGCTCTTTCTGGCGAGCGATGTCATGGCAGCGGAGTCAGTAAACCAGTTCGTGACTTTCGATACATTTTTTGGCCAGGACGGCGTATCATCTCTATCTGGCTCGATGGCGGAACAGGCAGCCTACAGCATTCCAAAAACGACAGCCATGTGCGATCCGCAGCTCGGCTTGAAGGCGGGTTACTCCGAACTTCGGCGTGGCCAGCAAGTTGGCATCAGCTCCATCAATCTTGCAGCAACAGGTGCAATTGGCTTCTTAACATATTCAAATTGCTTGCCAAACCCATTTTCCCTGTTTGGTGGATTTCAATCCGGCAACGTTTCAGCAGGCGCCGGGCAAGCAGATTATGAATCACTTTTTGGCGGTTTCGCTACTTCGATGGAACTCGAAAACGACATAACGATGTCAGCATTGCTCGGGTTCGGATACACCCGTTCCGACTACCAAAGACGGATAATCAACAACCGTTTGGCCGCTGGCTTTGAGTGGGGCAATTCCAATTCAGATTCATTGTTCGCTTTCGGCAAGATCGAATTGACTGGCCAGTCTTTGATTGGTCCGTATGAGATAAAACCATTTGTCTCGACGGAATTTGCACTGGGTCGCAAAGAGGCATTTGATGAGACAAATTCAACATCAGGGTTGTCTTTCGGAACTGGAGATTATGATTATTTGAAGGCCGTCGCCGGCTTGCGCGTCCCAATTTTCAACGGTCAGTTTGCCGGACAGGATAACAATTCCGATCTGGATTTTTCGGTGCAGTCAAAAATCGGATTGAGCTATGCGACCTCCCGGTCAAACGGGACAATGTCGATCGCGGGGCAACCTCTAGCAAAAGCCGGCCTGAATTTGGAGGATACCGGTCTTTTTTTGGGGCTTGATTTTCAGCTGGCGGACCCGGAAAAAAGGATCGTTTCGAGCCTGAATGCCACTGCGGAATTCGGAGAAAACAATTTTTATCGCACCCAGATCAGCGGCAAAATTTTAATTAAGTTTTAACTACTTAGCCTGAAAAAAACTGTAAAAAAGTTCATAAAAATACTTGACATGAAAACCATTATGTGAATCGGACATTGACACGTTTCACAGCATATGCTAGCAATTGTTTCTGACTGAATGTGTAAACACACTAAAAACAGCACACACATTGTCGGATAGATTGGGGCGGTCGAACCTACTTTTCTTGTACGGGAGGCTGCAATGGCAACTAGTAAATACAATTTCGTTTTATCACTACCCGCCGCTGTTCTGATGACACTTGGTGTCGCTTCAGTAGCAACAGCTGGCACAAAAACCATCACCGAAGAAACCATCATCATGAAGCCCGGCAACAAGGCTGGCTTGCAGTATTTGTACGCATGGGACAAAAATTGCAGGGCGGTTCCTGTCAGGTTCAAGGCGCTGAAATCACCCAAGGGCCGTTTGTATACGGTTCCTGGAAGATTCAAGGTTGCATCTTCGCAGAGCGCTGAATGCGCCGGAAAAAGCATTCCAGGCAAAAAGGTTGTTTTCAAAGCTGACAGAAATGCCAGCGGTGCGACCGTGGTTCAATACAGAATTTCGTCGAAAAATACTTTTGACGATTTCATAATTTCCAGACCGATTACTGTCAGGAATTAAATTCAAAAAACAAAAAGATGCGGCATTACAGAAATTTGTAAATGAAAGCCAATTTCGACTGGCTGGCATTACAAGTGCAGGGGCATCGTGTGCAAAATTCAGAAGAATTTTGCTTAACTATGAGATAGGGAGTTCAGACAATGAAAAAATCAATTATCACTTCAATCGCAGCTCTTGGCCTTTTGGCCTCAACTTCAATGGCCAGCGCCGTAGACATCGCAATCGGTGTTGGTATCGGCGGAGGATTGGCACTGGTGAGTTCTACCGGTGGCATTGCAGCTGCAAACTCAAACAACCTGGCAACAGGTACCGGCGTAGCAGCCACTGTAGCTGGAGTTTCCACATCTGGCGCAACTGCTACGTCCAATAACTCCGCAGCTGCTTCGACAACAGGCAATGCCCAAGCCGTTGGCCTTGGTGGATCGCTCGGTCTTGGATGGGGTTCAGCCAATGGCAACAATTCTGGCGCTATAGGCGGTGGTCTTGCAGGAGCTGGAGCAGCATCCACAGGCGGCGGAACAGCCAGTGCGACAGGCACTGGTAACGGCGTAGGCGGAGCAACCAATGCACCAGGTGCCACATCTGCTGTTGGTAGCGGAACAGGCGGCGGAACAGCATCTGCTGCTTCTGCAGGCGCTGGAACTGCCGGATCAGCTGGTGGTGGCGTTGGCGTCGGTGCCGGTGCGGCTTACTAAGCCAAGCCTCCTCATGAGAAAGCTGGCGGTTTTTCGCAAACCGCCAGTGCTTTCTAAAAGGTCATCATAAAACAGGCGTCAACCCCGATGCAGGAAACTGCGTCCAGGAATGCCCTAGTAATGTGTGGAGAATATCATGACAAAGTCACGCAAATTATGTTTTGATTACAGGGGGCAAGCCGGGAAAATCAGCACAAGAGCGAAACTCGCTTTTTCAACACTTGTTTTGGGTGCAGCTTTGGCTGTTCCCGGTCAGCTTGCAATATCTAGTGATGCGGCAGCCCAGCAATATGATGGGTCCTGCAAGACTTTTTCCTGCAAGTTCAAAGCCTGGCAAAACAGAGTAAAAACCAAGCAAATGAATGCAAGAAACGGATTGTTCAATAGAAGATCGGTAGTCGAAGGACCCATCGTCCTTGGAGGCATTAGTTCGATCTCTCCATTGACGGCCACAGGAACAGCTTCCACATCAGTTGATTGCAACTCAGCAGGCGCAAACAACTGCATAAAATCGGAAGTAGTCAGTACCGTAACAACCAATCCACCCACAGCTACTCCGACAACTCCGACAACTCCTGGCACACCTCCAACTGGAAGCCATGTTGCCATTTCCGGAACAGTCGCAATTTCGGGAACCGTATCAACGGGAAACGGGAACACGGTTAGCGTGGGTAACACTGTCGGTGTCTCTGGCGGAGCCAATGTTGGATCCACCGGTGCCGGGCCGGCAGGTGTTGGAACAGGAGCAGGCTCTGCAGGCGCGGGATCTTCGGGTACCGGTAGCGCGGCAGGAACCGGACAAGGTGCTGGCGAAAGCAGTACAGGTTCATCTTCATCGGGTGCCAGCGCTTCCTCTGAAGGTGGCTCGGGCGTCGGTAGTGGTGTCGGAGCAGGAGCCGGAGTAGGCACCAGCGCAGGCATAAACTAGAAAGACCAACCCTGCGGTCTTTCTACAATAGCACTGGTTGTAAACAATATTTTACAACCGTGCTTTTTGTGCGGCTTTATTTGGACAAGGACAACGCCAGTAGCAATAGCCTTGAATGACATGGCCTCGCGATCAAGTGGGAACATCCCAGACAACCTGGGGGCGCAGCCAAAATCGTGCATAAATCAGTAACTGCATTCCAATGTCAGTGAACAGCAATACCAGAAAATATCATCATTGTTTCGCATACAATTGAAGACAAACTTCAAAGCATGGCCGCTTTGATCAAACACAAGGAACCATTGAATTCAGTGGTACAGTGTTGGCGATGGAAGCGGTCACTTGCCCTAGGCCCGAAACAACTTCTCCACCCCTGCCTTTCCAAGCGCATCAAAAACCGTCCGCACAATACCTTCGCTATCGAGGCCTGAGTTATGATACATCACCTCTGGCTTGGCTTGATCGGTGAACTCGTCCTTGAGAAAAATCGGGCGTATCCGAAGACCGTTGTCAAGCAATCCCGCCTTGGCAAGGTAACTCAGCACATGCGACCCAAACCCGCCAACTGCGCCCTCCTCCACTGTGACAAGAACCTCATGATTGCGCGCCAGTTCGCCTATCAGCTCTTCATCCAGCGGTTTGGCAAACCTTGCATCGGCGACCGTCGTTGAAAGACCTGCACTGTCCAGGGTTTCAGCCGCTATCATGCATTCACCAAGGCGCGTCCCAAAAGAGAGCAGCGCAATTTTAGACCCTTGTTTGACAATCCTGCCCTTGCCTATTTCAAGCACCTTACCCCGTTCCGGCAATTCAACACCTACGCCGTCTCCACGCGGATATCGAAAGGAGATCGGACCATCATCATATGCGGCAGCTGTCGCCACCATATGCTTGAGTTCAGCCTCGTCGCTTGCAGCCATCACCACAAAATTGGGCAATGTTGCAAGATAGGCCGTATCAAAAGCACCGCAATGGGTTGCCCCGTCAGCACCAACATAACCAGCACGGTCAATCGGAAAACGCACTGGCAATTTCTGCAAGGCAACATCATGCACAACCTGATCATAGGCCCGCTGCAGGAATGTTGAGTAAATTGCCACAAAAGGTTTGAACCCTTCCGTTGCAAGTCCGGCGGCAAAAGTAACCGCATGCTGCTCGGCAATCCCAACATCAAACACACGGTCAGGAAAAGCCTCTCCGAAAATGTCCATGCCCGTGCCATCAGGCATCGCGGCGGTGATCCCGACAATCTTGTCATCACGGCTCGCCTCATCGACCAGAGACTGGCCGAAAACCTTGGTATAACTTGGCGCGTTGGCGAGCGGTTTTGACTGTGCTCCGGTAATGACGTCAAATTTTGAAACGCCATGATACTTGTCAGCAGCAGCCTCGGCTGGCGGATATCCCTTTCCTTTGCGCGTCACTGCATGGATCAGCACAGGGCCCCTTCCATTGTCACGGACATTGCGCAAGACCGGAATGAGCGTAGCCAGATCATGCCCGTCAATCGGGCCAATATGGTAAAAGCCCATTTCCTCGAACATCGTGCCACCAGTTACATAACCCCTAGCATGTTCAACTGCACGGGTGATCGCCCGGTCAACGCGTTTGCCAAGATAGGCAGTCATTTTCTTGCCGAGATCGCGAAATCCCATATAACTGCGCCCTGTCGCAAGACGGGCAAGATAAGCGCTCATCGCGCCGGTGGGCGGTGCAATAGACATATCATTGTCATTGAGAATGACGATCAGGCGGGCATCGCGTGCACCGGCATTGTTCATTGCTTCAAAAGCCATGCCGGCAGACATGGAGCCATCACCAATCACTGAAATGATGTGGTTATCGCCCTGCTTCATGTCCCGCGCAACTGCCATCCCCAGTCCGGCAGATATCGACGTCGATGAATGCGCAGCGCCAAAAGGATCATATTCACTTTCTTCACGCTTGGTGAAACCAGAAAGTCCGCCTTCCTGGCGAAGGGTGCGAATACGCTTGCGTCGCCCGGTGATTATCTTGTGGGGATAGCACTGGTGCCCCACATCCCAAATCAGGCGGTCATCTGGCGTATTGAAAATATAGTGAATCGCTACCGTCAATTCGACAACACCGAGCCCCGCTCCGAGGTGACCACCGGTTTCCGACACGACGTCAATCATCTCGGCCCGCAATTCAGAGGCGAATTGAACCAATTGGCTTTCATCAAGTTTTCGAAGATCCGAAGGGTACTCTACCTGATCCAGCAAAGGTGTGAATGGTTTGGAACTCACGCAACAATTTCCCGTAAAGTTTGAATTGGGAATGCAGGTTTCAACTGAAGCAGCAACTTGCACCAACTGTGTTTAGACAAATCAGGGCAAAAGTACAAACAAAGTTGAAAAAACGAGGGATAATTGTTGGGGAACTCACGGCAATGTCATGAACAACAGGGCACAAATCACCAGTTTATAGAAGCGCCACCAGTTCGTCCTGCCTGGCTCTTAGTTGAGCTATCCTTGAATCCGCCCTTATTGCAATATTATGGCGTGTTAAAAGCTCACCTTTCATGACCGGACGAGTGACAACAGCCTTTTCCAGGAGTCCGCAGGGATGAGCACCTGCAGCCTTCGCGTCCCCGACAGTCATCGTCCAGGATCGATAACAATACTCGCCAATCGAATCGAGTGTTTCTCCAACCCTCAAATCCTTTTTTGCAACAGCGCAAACCTCGGCCACCGGTTTGGCCAACGGTACCATGTCTTGCCTGCCATATAAAACTGCCCGCGCTGCTGACAATGGCACTTCAAGGGAGGTCAGATGATAGGGGCGATGAAAAGCATAATAAGGCCCGGCTCCCATTTTCAAATCTGCAAACCGTTCATGAATGCGCGGATGTTTGGCTTTGACAACCACAAAAATGCCCGGCGAAACACCTTTGCCGATCGAATAATCCACACACCCGATCTTCGACAACACTCCGCCCTCTTCCCTCGGTATGAGTGTTGTTGCCAACTCTGCCACGGTTGCCCTCGGTCCGTGCATGCCCGGAACATCGGGTACCAGGCCGGTCGCATTGGCAATCGCCGCCATCTCCACCATGGTTTTCGATCCATCTACAAACTCGACCAACATGCGCACATTCATGTTGCGGCGTTCGGCTTCCTCGACAAAATCATCCGGCACTGCATCAAAATCGAGCGGGTTGTTCTTGCCTTTTCCTGCACAAACAACTTCATGTCCCATGGCAGTTACAAATTCGATGATTTCCATGGTCGATGACGGCTCATCGCCCGCACCCAAAGTATATAAAACACCAGCTTTTTGTGCGGCATGATGAAGATAGGGGCCAATACAGACATCGCATTCCACATTCATCATCACCAGATGCTTGCCATAGCCAATAGCCCTCATTCCGATATCAGCACCTGCCTCGGGAATTCCGGTTGCATCAATGACCACATCAATCATGCCGTGGGATAGTGCAAGATCCATGTCCTGCGTCACAGCTATTCTGCCAGCTTCCATGACAGCGGACATTTGATCGTGGGTTGAGACATTTTGTGTGTGGCCATCTTCGCCATAGGCTATCTGCGCGCCGATGGCCGCTTTGCCTGCAGTACGCTCGCAGACAGCGCCCACCACAATGCCATCCATCTGGGCAACGCCGGTAAAGATATCCGTGCCCATCTCGCCGGTACCAACCAGCCCGATCCGGATGGGCTTGCCGATTTTCTGCAGTTCTGCCAAATCGCGCGCGAGTCCGGTCAGAGCAACATTGGATGGCATGAAACTACCTTTGAAAATTCAGGCCTTGCAGCCTCAGAAGCATATAACTGCAAAGTTATTAGTCGGGAAATCTGCGTTTGTGAAACACTAACTTCAAAAATTCCGCTCATAAAGCCAAATCAGTGACCGACTATTTCCCGCTTTTCCAACTCGCCGAGTATAAGGTCGGCTGCCTCTTCCGCACTCATCGACGCGGTATTGACCTTGATTTCAGCATTTTGCGGCTCCTCATAGGGGCTGTCGATGCCGGTAAAGTTCTTGATTTCACCTGCCCGGGCCTTCTTGTAAAGTCCTTTTACATCCCGTTTTTCAGCTATCTCAAGAGGCGTATCGACAAAAATCTCGAGAAACTCCCCCTCTTCCATGGCGGATCTCGCCATTTGGCGTTCAGAACGGAAGGGTGAAATGAACGATACAAGGGTAATCAGCCCTGCATCCGCCATGAGTTTGGAAACCTCTGTCACTCGCCGAATGTTTTCCACCCTGTCTGCATCTGTAAATCCAAGATCCTTGTTCAAGCCGTGGCGGACATTGTCCCCATCAAGCAGATAGGTATGCTTGCCCAATGCGGTGAGTTTTTTCTCCAGCAAATTGGCAATGGTCGACTTGCCGGAGCCCGACAGGCCGGTAAACCAAAGCACTGCCGGCTTTTGCGCTTTCATTTGTGAACGGGTTTTTTTGGAAACATCCGTTGCCTGCCAATGTATGTTCGCAGCGCGGCGCAACGCAAACCGCAGCATGCCCATTCCCACCGTCGCATTGGACAACCGGTCGATCAGGATAAAACTTCCCATGTCCCTGTTGTCTTCATACGCATCAAAAACTATTCTGCGATCAACCGCGATATTGCATTCGCCGATCTCATTGAGTTCCAGTTTTGTCGCAGGCAATCGCTCGATGGTATTAACGTTGATCTTGTATTTGGGGACCGTGATTGTAGCGCGCGCAGTCTGCGCACCGGACTTGATGATGTATGAACGGCCAGGAAGCATGGCTTCTTCCGACATCCATAATATCGTGGCTTCAAACTGGTTGGAAACTTCCGCAGGCAATTTGGACTCGCAAATCACATCACCGCGTGAAATGTCGATTTCATCTTCCAGACAAAGGGTAATGGATTGTCCGGCGATGGCTGATGCCAATTCACCGTCCAGCGTAACGATGGACTTGACCCGCGACGATTTTGCCGAAGGCAGAACCCTGATCTCATCTCCAACGCTGATGCTGCCAGATGAAATCTGGCCACTGAATCCGCGAAAATCGAGATTGGGCCTGTTGACCCACTGAACCGGCATCCGGAACGGCTTTGCAAGATCAGCCTGCTCAACAGGAACCGTTTCCAGATGGGCTAAAAGTGACGGACCTTGATACCAGTCCATCGCCTCACTGTCGGTAATGATATTATCACCTTTCAACGCGGAAAGCGGAATGGAAACGATATCAAACGGGATAGTGCCGTCGTCACGCAAATGAGTGGCAAATTCCCGATAATCCGCCACGATCTGATCATGGACTTTCTGGTCATAGTCAACAAGATCCATCTTGTTGACCGCCAGGACCACGTTTCGGATCCCGAGCAGAGAAACAATGAAAGAGTGGCGTTTGGTTTGCGTCAGGATACCCTTGCGGGCATCAATCAAAATGATGGCAAGATCAGCGGTGGAAGCCCCCGTTGCCATGTTGCGCGTATACTGTTCATGGCCGGGCGTGTCAGCCACAATAAATTTTCGTTTGTCCGTGGAAAAATAACGGTAGGCAACATCAATTGTTATGCCCTGCTCGCGTTCCGAGGCAAGACCATCGACCAAAAGTGCAAAATCGATATCCTGCCCCTGTGTACCAACCTTTTTTGAATCGATCTCGAGTGCGGCCATCTGATCCTCGAAGATCATCTTGGACTCATAAAGCATCCGCCCGATAAGCGTGGACTTTCCGTCATCTACACTGCCGCAAGTAATAAAACGCAGAAGTGACTTTTCCTGATGGGACTTGAGATAAGCCTCGATATCATTTTCTATAAGTTCAGATTGATGGGCCATCAGAAATACCCCTCCTGCTTCTTCTTCTCCATCGAAGCAGACTGGTCGTGATCAATCATCCTGCCCTGGCGTTCTGAACTTTTTGTCAGCAACATTTCCTGGATAATCTGCGGCAGCGTCGTTGCCTCACTTTCCACCGCACCCGTTAGGGGATAGCATCCCAGGGTCCTGAAGCGGACCATTTTCATCTTGGGCACTTCATCCTTGCCCAAAGGCATTCTTTCATCATCTACCATGATGAGGGTACCATCTCGTTCCACCACTGGGCGCAGGGCAGAAAAGTACAGAGGCACAATCGGGATCTGTTCCAGATGGATGTATTGCCAGATATCGAGTTCAGTCCAGTTCGAGATCGGGAATACCCGGATCGATTCGCCGGGAGCCTTGCGGGTATTGTAGATTTTCCACAATTCAGGACGCTGGTTCTTCGGGTCCCATCGGTGATCGGCTGAGCGGAAAGAAAAAATGCGCTCCTTGGCGCGTGATTTTTCTTCGTCTCGGCGCGCGCCGCCAAATGCGACATCAAAATTGTACTTGGCCAACGCCTGCTTGAGCGCTTCTGTTTTCATGATGTCCGTGTGAACCGCCGAACCGTGGGAAAAAGGTCCGATCCCGTTTGCAATCCCCTCTTCATTTTTATGCACAATCAGTTTTGCACCCAGATCTTTCACCATGTTGTCGCGAAAAATGATCATGTCGCGGAACTTCCAGGTGGTGTCGACATGCATCAGCGGGAAAGGTAGTTTGGACGGATAAAACGCTTTCATGGCAAGATGCAGCATCACGGCACTGTCTTTGCCGATTGAATACAGCATCACAGGGTTTTCCGCCTCGGCGGCAACCTCCCGCATGATGTGGATGCTTTCAGCCTCAAGACGTTGAAGATGGGTAAGGATAGCAGGCAAAGCGGGAACTTTCCGGGTAATTCCTGAGATGTGCCACAAAGACACTGGAAATCTTCTTAGATCAATTTCCCATTCCCGAAACAAGGAACCAATTATTCACAATTCGCCGGTTCAATAGAAATTAGTACTATTTATCACCCCATGTCAGCAGCACTGTTTCATATCCGGCCAATAGAGTCTCCGGTGGCGGCTATCCAGTCTCTTAACTGGGGAACTGTCATCCACTCATTATTCAAATCACTTGAATAGACAAAATCCTCAGCTACCCTGACCCCGTTTTTCACCCGGTCCGCACTGTTGGACCAATTGTGAATGGCGGGAAGAATTTTGTAATATTTGTCGTATTCGTAGGTGTAGGGCGCATCCTCAATGCCGACCATCTGTTCATGAATTTTTTCGCCGGGACGAATGCCGATGATTTTTGTTTCAGCCTTTTCATCAACACTTTTGGCAATGTCCATGATGTTCATCGAAGGAATCTTGCGAACATAGATCTCTCCGCCAATTGCATCTTCAAACGCGTGCCACACAAGTTCAACCCCCTGCTCGAGCGTGATCATGAACCGTGTCATTCTACCATCGGTTATAGGAAGGGTACCGGTACCCTTGAGCGAGAGGAAAAATGGAATGACAGATCCGCGCGAACCCATCACATTACCGTAACGCACGACAGAGAAGCGGGTGTCATGTTCACCGGCGTAAGAATTACCAGCAATAAACAATTTGTCAGATGCGAGCTTTGTGGCCCCGTATAGGTTGATCGGGTTGCTGGCTTTGTCAGTTGAAAGTGCAACGACCCTCTTTACGCCATTGTCGATACTGGCATCAATAATGTTCATCGCGCCATTGATGTTGGTCTTGATGCATTCAAACGGATTATATTCAGCGGTCGGAACAATCTTGGTTGCCGCCGCATGAACTACATAATCGACTCCGCGAAAGGCACGGTACAATCTTTCGCGGTCACGAACATCACCAACGAAAAAACGAATTCGGGAATCGTCCTTGAATTTTTTCGCCATTTCCCATTGCTTCATTTCATCACGGGAAAAAATGATGATCTTTTTGGGGTTGAAGCGTTTCAATGTCATGGGAACAAATGCGTTTCCAAACGAGCCGGTACCGCCGGTCACCAGAATTGTACTATTTTCAAACATATCTTACCTATACAGCCTTCTTCCAGGTCTGTTGTTCATTGGAAAATGAAAGCCGACCTACAATTCACTAACTTTGAGACGCGGTTCTTGTGATGCAAAAGCAAAAAAACGCAGACAAAACAAATTTTCAGATTCAACTTGCCCTTGGCCAAGGATTGAGAAATCGGAACCTGGCCTGCTTTATACCAGTGTGTCAGAAGCGTTTCAGTTGTCCCGATCAGGCATAAGCAGGCTGATGGAGGTTTTATTGCCAATCCGATCAAAGAGCAACACCATAGAAATTGTTTGAAAGCAAATTTCAGTCATCTGGCGTGCCGTTGATGCTCGACGCCAATCATATGACATTTGTTTTCAACAGGTTTCTGCTGCAAACAGCAGTTGAAGCAAATCCGGCCTATTTCAAATCGGTTGGTCTTGATCCGTCCTGACCCTGGGACCTGGTTACCGCCAAACTCCGACGCTGCCGAAAGCGCCATAGCGTTTTGTTGGTGAAATGCTCAAGTGAAACGGCAATAGGGCTGGTAGAGCGATGATGATTTCGCTGCCCGGTGTCTGATAGACACCAAACAGGCTGGTGGAATATCCAAGCAGCGTCGCCGGATTGGCGTCTACCAAACGTGTTATTTGCTTCCATCCCGATTGAGTGTTTGCAGTAAGGCCCAGCGGCTCGTGAACCCCGTCTACAAACAACAGGTTGTCGGGATTGCTGACGACATGCACCGAACCACCGGTGACATAAAGCCACAAATTCAGTGACACTTTCTGCGGCACGGGGTTGGCCTTGTTTACCAGATAGGGAAAATATGTCTGGCCGCCATTTGCAATGCCCGACGCTGTTCCCGAACCGGCCGCGACGCGCAATGTAAAAAACTCGGGACCAAACCTGAGATAATACTGACCCGTTTGCGGCCTGATTTTTTCCACGAGTAACGCCATTTCGGGATCCATCACCGCACCGGTCCCGCCAAAGTTTGCATTGTTGTTGATGAACTTCGGCCCCTGCGTGAACACACTGCCATTGTAGGCCGTCAGATAGTTTGGTGAGATAAAACCTGTGCCGTAGAGCCCCTGCGGTTCCGGGCTGCCCAGCATCCGCCCGCCATCGCCAAACCAGTTCCAATGCGGTTGACTTTCAATTTCGGGTGTAGCGGGAAAACTTGCCTTTCCCGTTTCGTGATCCACGACCATTGCCTCAATCCACGCCATTCCGTCAGGGCTGACTTTCAGATGAAAATCATTGTCACCGGCAGTACCCATTTCGGACCGGCCCTGATACCCTGTTTGAAACATCAATGAGGCAGTATCTGTTGCCGCGTTCTTGTTGATCTTGATCTGGTGTCCGGCGCCTTCGTGGGAAAACAGGCTGGCTTCAGAAGATACGCTAATGCGGTTGATTTCATCAGCGGTTGTATGGATGCCCAGACTTTCAAACAGGGCGTTGTCGACCTGCCCGGCTTCCTGCCAGCCGTTTTCAGAAAAGACGACAAACCTGTCGCTGTCGCGGACATGGGCATGGAATCCGGCTTTTGGCTGGATAAATATCCATGCGCCATCCTGAAAGGCGGCAAGTTCGCCGTCCCGATCCTCCCATGCTGATTGACCGTTACCGGCAACAATGAAAACCGTTCCCTCAACTGGCTGCGTGGGTGGAGTATTCAGGGTTCGGCTTTCAACGCAAAGTTGGGTTAATACATCAAGGAGCCTGATGGCTTCGTTGTGGGTCACATGTTTTTGCGCTTGCGACGGCATGAGATAAGGAAGCGATAGTCGAGGGCTGTTTTCCATTTTGTCCACCTGTGAAAGTTTTCAAAATATTAGCCTGCCCGCTGAAAACGGGGATAACTCTTTCACAACACACAAAGCCAAGTGTATACAGAGCCATTTATGTATTTACACTTGCAACAGGGAAAATTGGCAGAAACCGAAAAAAGCAGCATTATTGAAAGATATCTTGAGCCCATCAAGAGGGTTGGCATGGAATATAGCGAACAAGGTTGAAATCGCTCATAGCTGACAAGAACGGCGCCAATCAGCTTCTCCGCATTGTCAGGATAAATTTTTTCTTGTTGTGAAAAGTGAGCATAACAGGCGAAAATGCTCAGGACGCAGACAATAGCGGTAACAATCTTTCCCGCAGACGTCCATTTCCAAACCGCTCGAAAAACTGGCGTTCCTGCCATAAACTCAGTTACACCGACCGTGCAAACAAAAGGTGCAATGTCCGCAGTGATACCTCCACCGATCTTTATGTCAATTGACTTATGCTCAATAATTGCTTTGATCCAATACACTTGTCGACAAGCGAATGTACGAATTTAGCCCTCAAAATACTTGATTGCCTGCTACCGGCGTTCAAGATGTTATGTCGCTTCTGCATGCACCGGAAAGATACCGCACCCGGCACCGGTAAAATCTCCCAGGTAGGAATCATGTGGCTCAATCATCAAAATGCAATCAATGCTCTTGCCTGAAAGACTGCGGAGTGCCCTAATTAAAGAAGACCCAAACGTGAAAAATCTGCGACAAAACTGATGGGGCAGTTTTAGATAGATCAGCCGCAGGACCAGCTCATGCAAGTACCAAATTTTCGCATGAAAGGCCGCGCTTGCGGATAGCATTTCGGGTATCGACCAAGACCTTCGCATTCGCTGCAATACATTCATAGTCGATTGCATCGTGATCAGTAAGAATAACCACCCCGTCATATCCACGAACCATGGCGCCATTCAGTGGAACGGATCGCTTGTTTGCCAAGGACTTATGCTCACGTGTAACAGGCAAAAAATCAATATGCGGATCGTGAAAGTTTACTTCAGCGCCCCTCATTAGAAGCGCATCCATGATATGGAGTGACGGGCTTTCCCTCGTATCACTGACGTTCTTTTTATAAGCCATGCCAACAATAAGTATTTTCGCTTTGCCAAGCGATGTTCCAAGAAAGCGGTCCAAAGCTTTTTCCAGCCTGCCAATAACATAGCCCGGCATTGAAACATTGATCTCCCCGGCTAGTTCAATGAACCGCGTAGACATGCCAAATTCTCTGGCCTTCCAGGTCAGATAGAAAGGGTCAATTGGAATGCAATGCCCGCCTAGGCCGGGGCCGGGATAAAATGGCATGTAACCAAATGGCTTGCTCGATGCAGCTTCAATTACTTCCCATATATCTATTCCCATTGAGTCATATAAAACTTTCAGTTCATTAACGAGAGCGATATTTACTGCTCGAAAAATATTCTCGGTAATTTTTACCGCTTCACCAACCGAGAGGCTGGAAACAGGTACAACCTTGCTGACGATTTTCGAGTAAAAAGCGTTCATCAGGATGCTGGCTTCTTCACCATCGCCGGCAATCACCTTTGGAATTGCTGTCGTATCAAATTTCAAATTTCCCGGATCTTCCCTTTCTGGTGAATAACCAATCCAGAAATCAGTTCCTGAAACAAGATTGCCGGATTCAAGAATGGGTTTTAGCACATCCTTTGTCGTGCCCGGATATGTGGTTGATTCCAAAACCACAAGCTGACCTGATTTCAAATGTTGAGCAATTGACTCCGCAGTCTTAACAACAAAGCCCAAATCAGGGTCTCGATGCTTGGTCAATGGCGTGGGTACGCAAATGATGACCACATCACACTGCGCCAATTTGGAAAAATCGGAACTTGCCTCAAACAGCCCGCGTCCAATTTGGTCGTTAAGAACACTATCGCTCACGCCATCTATGTAGGAGAAACCCTTCTCCAATAAATCTACTTTTGTCTGATCAATATCAATGCCGATTGTCCTAAACCCGGCTTTTGAACACGCCATGGCAAGGGGCAGCCCCACATAACCAAGCCCGATAATACCGGCAACGGTTTTGCGCTCATTTATCCGGGCAAGCACATCGACAAATTGGGGTTGGGACAGCGCCATCAAATACAACATCCTGCTTTTACGAAAATACCAGCGTCATTCGTAATGTAACCCGGCACTGATCTTCCGACTTTTCTCACAGCTGTTATCACAAAACAATCAGGCCCAAGAGAATAACTTTTTACGCCACTGTCATTCCACTGCCAAGGATGACTGATCGCAGCCGGAAAACTTCGTTCAATTAATTGGAAAAGTAGTCTGTCCCCATTAGGGTGCTGTATCGATCAATTGGGATATGAACTTGTTTGGCACTGTTGCTCCAGGACTCTCCTGATAAAAATTTACCCAGCTGCCTTCAAATTTACTATTGTCATTTCCATTGGTTAATACAATTCGCACACGCATCTCACCTGCGTTGCGATTCAGTTCAAGATCAACATTCAATACACCGAATGGTCGCTCACCCTTTTTGAGAAGGTTGGAAATTTTGCTTTCACCACGCATTTCCACCCTGATTCTGAACCTTTTTTCCAGTTCTTCAGCAAACTGACGGCAAAATGTCACTGGAACTTCCGGCTCCGTGGGACATTGAAGTTCTATCCGGTTCATTCCGTTATAAACTGGGTTTTGCATTGCCATCACTCCGACGCAACTTAAAAAGAAAAGAGCTGACACAATCACCGGACTGAGTCGTTGGAATAGAAATTTTATATACATTTTATTCCTTTTTTTGAAAGTGTTCTGTTGAGCTCCAAACATGTTGGAAAGGAGATATACAATAAAACGGTGAACTAAATCAAAAAATCGTGAATTTGCTTTGAATATTGAGTTAAGGTTGTACATGCTCGACACAAACTGATAACCACCTCCAGTTACGTAAGATATTTTTGGTAAAGAGCTAATTCAAACACGTTTTGGCATAGTAATTATTCAACAAGGCAGTAACAGGATTTTTAGGGCGGAAATTTTGGCTGACATAATTCCTACTCAGCATGACTTTGTCTGATGATGCCTATGGACATCAACAAAAACGTGAATGACGACAAGCACCCGATTGCCAGATTTAGCATCTGCTCGATGGTCGGTCTCGAGCTCAAAAAAGTATAATCTTCATTGTTACCGACACATTCCTGTTCGGTTTTTGCCTGATGGCGTCGGCTTTCTTGCGTTTGGGTATGCTCACGACGGAATATCTGGTTTCCCTTGTTCCAGCAATTTTGTTTGTCTGCATTTTGGGTCCATTGGTATTCTGGTTTCTTGGTTTTTATAAAACGCTGATACGGGCATTTGATTTCAGGTCGGTGAACACCTTGGCCACCGGTTGCGCATTGTTGGGTGTTTCGCTCGCTGCATTCGCCTACTTCCGTGGCGGTTTCCTTCTACCTCGGTCCACCCCACTGATATTCATACTGGTTACCTTTATGGCGCTGGGTACCAGCAGGATCATTGCGCGGTGGTTTTATGTTTATTCGCTCGGCAGCAATAAAAGCAGATCGCCTATTCTGATTTATGGTGCAGGCGAGGCGGGAAACAAGATCGCCTCCATTTTAAGCGGCTCAACCGAGTTTTCACTGGTTGGCTTCATTGATGATGACAAAACCCTGCATGGAAGCTTCATGCGCGGCAGAAAAGTATATGCCATCAAGAATCTGGATGATTTGGTCTCAAGATATGGAAATATCCGAATTCTCCTGAGTATCAAAAATCTGACACCGGCAAACAAGAGAGAAATTTTTGAGCGTCTGAACAGGCCAGGCATAACCGTTCAGGTAATTCCCTCGCTCACCGATGTGGTTGTGGGTCGTGATTCCATTGAGAGCATCCGCGAGATTCAAATCGAAGATCTTTTGGGAAGAGACATCGTGCCGCCGATACCTGCCATTTTCAAGGATGCTTTGGCTGGATCTATTGTGCTTGTTACGGGCGGTGGCGGCTCGATCGGTTCTGAAGTTTGCAAACAGGTTGTCGCCAACGCTCCCAAAAAGTTGGTTTTGCTCGAACAAAGCGAATTTGCTCTTTACCGAATTGAGCAGCAACTTTCAGCATTGCAAACCGAAGCCGGAACCAATGTCTCGATCGAATATTGCCTCGGCCGGGTGGATGACCGCAAGCTTGTTGCACATTTGTTGCAACAGCACAGGCCGGACCTGGTCGTTCACACTGCCGCATACAAACATGTCCCCATTGTCGAAAACAATATTCTGGAAGCAGTCAGAAACAACATCATTGCAACAAACACACTTGCAGATGAGTGCCGTAAAAATAAAATCGCCCGTTTCATGCTTGTTTCCACCGACAAGGCTGTACGTCCAACCAACATCATGGGTGCAACCAAGCGCTTTGCTGAAATGGTGATTCAGAGCCAGGCTGAAGAAGCAGGGGTCAGCATTTTCTCCATGGTAAGGTTTGGCAATGTGTTGGGATCATCAGGTTCCGTTGTTCCTTTGTTCAAGGAACAAATTGCCAAAGGCGGGCCGGTAACAGTCACGCACAAGGAAATTACCCGCTATTTCATGACAATCCCCGAAGCGGCTCAGCTTGTCATTCAGGCCGCCTACATTGCCACAGGTGGCGAGGTATTTGTACTTGATATGGGAGAACCGGTCAAAATTGACGCTTTGGCCCGAATGGCCGTGCGCCTGAGCGGAAAGACTGTAAGAGATGACGAGAACCCTACAGGCGATATTGCTATCGAATATGTTGGATTGCGCCCGGGAGAAAAGCTTTATGAGGAACTCCTTATAGGCGGAAACGCTGCTCCAACTGAGCATCCAAAGATCATGCAGGCCAGTGAAATCTGTCTTGAAAAGGCAAAATTGAAAGCATTTCTAGAACAGCTTGAAAAAGCCGTAAGTCTATCAGATCCGTCATTGGCGATTAAGATACTGAATGAAACGGTTTCAGGTATCAAACTGGACAATCGACATCAAGACGCGCAAAAAATCACCGAACGAAACTCTGTAGTCACATTTGCAAGATAAATCGGACTAACCTCAGCCAGTTCGGTTAAAAACATCAGAAGTTTTGCAGTTTCCTCGGATAACCCTTTATCATTTGCTACAATACAGATTGCCTGATCGCACTGATATTGCTCTTGTAAGCCGCTTCGTTGCCACCTGCAAAAACGGCTGAGCCTGCGACCAGGACATTGGCTCCCGCGGCGCAAACAAGGGGTGCCGTCTGCGGTGTAACCCCGCCGTCGATTTCAATATCAATCGGCCGGTTGCCAATCAGCGCCTTGACCCTCGCCACCTTGTCGATGACCGAATGGATGAACTTCTGCCCGCCAAAACCGGGGTTCACCGTCATCAGAAGAACGAGATCAAGCCGGTCGAGAACATATTCGATGACATGTTCAGGCGTCGAGGGATTGAGCGATACCCCAGCCTTCTTGCCAAGATCGCGGATCGCCTGCAGCGAGCGGTCGAGATGTTTGGTGGCTTCGGCATGTACCGTGATGATATCGCAACCCGCATCCGCAAAGGCGGCCAGATACGGATCGCACGGCTCGATCATCAGGTGACAA
>JBGSTD010000019.1:0-10199 GCA_041736675.1 Salaquimonas sp. | reverse complement strand
TTGTCACGATAATCGAGGTCGGAAGTCAACGGAACTGCCCCTGCCCCATTGGCAGCGGTATCGTTGTCCGTGTCAGCGAGGTTGAAGGTCGCACCGGTTAGGTTCTCGTCGTTGACGTCGAAGCCATCGGTTGTGTTGGCGCCTTCGAACACATCGAACAGGCCGTCGCCATCAGCATCATTCGCTGTTGTGGACAGGCCGGTTGCGGCGGTGGTTGGTTGACCATCGCCGCGCTCGGCAGCGTCCGTCACGCCATCGTCATCGGAGTCCTCGTCGAGGACGTCAGCCACCGTGTCGCCATCTGTATCGACGGGCGTGATGCCGAGCGACCCGGCAGCACCGCCGGCAGACGTCGCATCGTAGGCGTCGTCGAGGCCATCGCCATCGGTGTCAACGCCTGACGGCGCGATGTAGCCCGCCGTTGTCTGTGCTTCGACATTGTCGGTGATGCCGTCATTGTCTCTGTCGATGTCGATGCTATCGGAAATGCCGTCGGCGGCAGTGTCAATATCGATATTGGCGCCCCACTGCATGCGGAATTGATCCGCGTTCGCATCGTTGCTCGTTGTGAAGCTGATCGAGGAAAATGTGCCGATGAACTGGATGATGGCACCGTCCTCAGAGCCGGCGATCGTGCGAGCGGCAGTGTCGATAACAAGCGGTACGCTCGGATCGCCAAAACCAGCCTGAACGCCATTGTAGGAATCCAGCACGATGAAGTCATCGTTGAAGGTCAATGTGCGCACGCCGTTTGCCAAAGGCGAGAAGGAAAAGCCTCCGATTGTCGACAGTGCCAGGACTGGGTTGGTGACGGGCGCAGAGAAGGTCGTGGTGACCGTGGCCAGAGGTTGCCCGGTGATCGCGACGCTGTTGGCTGCATTGAACCGCGTATCAACATTGAATGGCGACGGAGGTGCGAGGACAAACGTTTCCACGGACATGGTGCCCGATGACGTCGTGGTCGTGTAATCGACTGTGGAGCCATTTGCGCTCAGCGCGCCGGTCGCGGTTGTGCCGGTGACGCTTGCTGTGGAGCCAACTGCAAACGGCGCCTCCACGGTATCCAGGATGCCGTCATTGTCGTCGTCAATGTCGTTGGTATCAGCGATGCCGTCGCCGTCCGTGTCGGTCGATACGACATTGTCGCGGTAGTCGAGGTCGGATGTCAGCGGCACAGCCCCTGCGCCATTGGCAGCGGTGTCATTGTCCGTGTCGGCAAGATTGAACGCCGTGCCGGTCAAGTTCTCGTCGTTGACGTCGAAGCCGTCATTGGCGTCCGCGCCTTCGAAGATGTCGAGAAAGCCATCGCCATCAGTGTCGGTCGTCGAAGTGACCGATGTCGGCTGGCCGTCACCGCGCTCGGCGATGTCATCCGTGCCGTCATTGTCGCTGTCGCTATCGAGATGGTCGGCGGTCGTGTCACCGTCGGTGTTAACCGGCGTCAGGCCGAGCGAGCCCATTGCTCCGGCCGCTGCTGTGGCGTCGAAGGCATCATCGAGACCATCACCATCCGTGTCGGTGCCCGACGGCGCGATGTAGCCGGCCGTCGTCTGCGCTTCTATGTTGTCGGTGATGCCGTCATTGTCAGAGTCGATGTCGAGATGGTTTGCGATACCGTCACCGTCGGTGTCCAACTCCACTGGCGACAAGCCAAGGCTGAATGCACCGCCGATTATCGAACCGTTATAGTTGGTTGCGCCAACCGGCGCCCCGGTACCCGTGAGAATACCGTTTCCACGGTCTACACCGGTATGCGTTATGGTCAGGCTGGTGACCGGCGTATCAAAATTCCAGGTTACGATGGAGTTGGAACCAAACGACTGCGACGTATTTGATCCGAAGTTGCAGGTCAGGTTGGACCTGAGTTCGGTTCCGCCATTTTCGAGCGTTGCCTGGCTCATGATCGGCGTTGCAACGCCATATGTAGAGTTCATCACATTGATCACGCTACTTGCTGCGTGGCTGAACGTAATGAGCTCTTCGTCCTGCTGTGCCTCGAAAGTGGTGGTGAACGAAGAAATGGGCTGGCTGAATGTGTAGGTTATGCTGGATGTTGTTGAGCCAAAACCCGGGTTGATATGCGCCCCTGGGACAAGTTGAGCATCGCCTGCAAAACTGTTGACTGTTCCGGTTGTCCCAACAGTGACATCAACCCCTGCAATCGTCGTTGTGCCACCACCGAGCAACGTGGTCATGTCTGCATCAGGATTGACGCCGGATGCTCCTGCAATCATCTCGCCGACGTCGAGTATCCCGTCATTATCGTCGTCGATATCGGTGATGTCGGCAACGCCGTCCTCATCGGTATCTGGGTTCACCGTGATCGAGGCGGTGGCCGTATCTGCGCCGCCTTCTGTATCGGTGACAGTGTAGGTAAAGGATGTCGGGCCTGAATAATTACTCAACGGAACAAAGGTGAAGGCTCCCGTGGTAGCATTCGTGATGGTGAGAGTACCATTTCCAAGGGCAATGGGCACACCAACAGTGAATGGCGCACCATTGATTGCGGTGACCGTCAATGCATCGCCTTCCGGATCGCTGTCCGTCCCGCCACCATTGTCGGCAAACAGGTTACCCGTGAGTACCGCATCTTCATCCACTGTAAAGCTGTCATTGTTGGCAGCCGGCGGCTCATTCATTCCAATGGTACCGGCACTGGCAAAGCCTTCAATGCCCAACTCGTTGGTGACAGCGAAGTTTATGCTTCGGGTGGAAAGGCTGCTGCTTGATGTCGTGAAGCCAAGCGCCTGGAGTGCCGTGTCAAACGTCGCTTCGGTTTGCGGCACTCCGACTGCCGACAACACAATCTGCGTTGCTGTTTGCGACAGCACCTGAACACCTGCAGGCAGGGCTCCAAGATCAACCGCAAGACTGTCGCCCACCTGTGGGTTAAAAAGTGTGATGCGGACTTGCTGGATGTCGCCCGTGACGTTGGTAATCTGCGCGTCTGCATCAACAATCGGTATGGTGTCGCCTGAGCCTAATGTATAGACTGTGCTGAAGGCAGAGCCACCTGCTCCCGATGAATTGTCAGCGTCAAGATCAACAGAAGCTTCGCTGGTGAACGCGAGGTGATAGCTCCAGCTTTCCACTGCTGTAATCGTGCCGAGCGTGTACTGTACGGCTAAACCGTTGTCCGTCGTGGGATTGGTGTTCCATCCATTGTCGATATCACCGCCATTGTTGATACCACTGCCATAGATGCTGTTAGAATTGTATTGGCCGGAGAACCAGTGGTCGAATTGTCGGCTGCCCTGTGCCTCGGCAATGCCGACGAACGAGTCATTGGGTCCGCCTGGATCCTTCTGCACGGCAACAAGTGAAGGATCGCCTGTGGTGTTATTGGTTTGCGCCAGGTTCTGCGGAAGCGAGAACGCCGGGCCGTTGTCACCACCGGACAGGAATGTATCAAGCGTGTGATAGAGCTTGACCACCTGCGTATTGGAAGGCGGTGGTGTTACGGACATGTTCAAGGTCATGTAGCCGTCGGGTGTTGAATACTCCGTGACGACGACGACCTGATAATCTGTGGCGGCGTTGTAGATGCCGTTGGTGTTGACGTCATAGAACAGCGTTGTTGTGACTGTGAAGGGATCAGCCTTTGTTCCTGTTCCTGAAAACGTCTGTCCACCTTCGCGGAAGGTTGCATCTGTTGAGCCAATGCCCGGTCCATTCGCCGCGCCCGAATAGGCCGCGCCAGAGTTGCTGTTTGTGGCAGGCCCTACAACCGTGCTGCCAACCGAGAGATAGATGCCATTGTAGAGTACAACGTCATCATCAGTCAGGCCGTCATGGTACAACTGGTTGGTACCGTGAAACTGGATCTGATACTGACCATTCGTCATTACGTGAATACGAAGCCCGTCAGAACCGTCCACAGCAGTCCCGCCTGTCGGATTGATAACGGTCTTGGTCAATATCCCTTCCCACTCTGAAGCAGCAAGCAAGCCAGTTTCGATCGACCCGAACGTCCTCTCCAGGTCCCAGTCACCGCCAAGGCTGACTGAACCAGTAATATCCAGTGAAGCAGCAATGTCGGCCCCGGTCGCCCCAGCCAGAGCCGACACTGCGCTCGCCCCACGTGTCCCGGCCGCAAAATCGCAGCCGTAGATCAGAATATCGGCACTATCAGATAGCGCGCCGCGAATTGTTTCCATTTCATCTGCATGCTCACCCGCGATCGAGGCCGTTGTAAGCACAGTATTGCCCAAAAACAGTGAACCGCTGCTGCCGTGTGATATGATATGAATATCTTCAATGTTTGAACGCCCGGAAAGGAACTCTGCAATTTGTTCAACACCATCCCCGTCGGCAGACAAAATGACGATGTCGTGGGAGGCGCCAATTGACTGAACGATTGTGTCTATATCGCTGACGCGCGCGTCGATAAAAACAATGGAAACAGGACTATCAACGCTGGTATTGTCATTGGCCAAGTGAGCGCTAAAATCTGCATTCCCATCAATGGACGGGTGGTCAGTTGAGAGAATCTCAGGGCCATCCAATCCGGGATCAATCGGAATTAGAATCTGACTACCGAAACCTCCGGTGTCGTTTGGACCTGTAGCAGGACTGCTTGGGAAATATGAAACTGGCTCGGGCGGGCAGACTGTGGTCGTCAAGACCAAACTGATGTCCGTGGAGGCAGCATCGGCGTCCATGACATTACCAAAAGTTTCAAACGCCGCTGCATCAAGCAGGATACGCGGCTCGATTGCCCGCAGGGTTGAGACCCCGCTATGGGGATCACCCATGGGTTGCCCGGGTTGTCTGTCATGATTTGCTGTATGAATGCTGGTATCCGTTTTACCGGAGTTGTCCAAACGAAAAGACCATAGGCGAGACTTCGCCTTGTTCCCCATGCCACTGATTATTCCCATAGATGCCTCGGTATTTGTGGTAACCCACTTCAAGATGCATCCGCCCAAGTACACATTTATAGGTTGTATATTAACACAACGTTAAACGTCAAGATTGTATTGACCGAAATCCTTCCTCTCCAAATTATTGAATTTAAACAATACTTTTCGATTGACCTGAAGCCTTGGCCGCAAGCTCCTAGCCGAAAATCCGCAGGGTAGCTATTTCTTCACATAAAAAGGAATCAGCGTGGCGGTATCGAATAGGTTGCAGTTGCCTGCGCCACCAGATTTTCACCTGCTCCGGAAGTTATCCGGATTTCGCAAACAGCCAGCCGCTTTCCCAGCTTGATCAGTCGGCCTTCCGCCTTGAGGTTTCCCGGCTCCGGTTTACTGAGAAAATTGATATTCAGGCTGGTGGTAACCGCGAGAGCGACTTTGCCAATGTGAGCCAGTATCAACAGGTAGGCTGCGATATCGGCAAGGGCAAACATGGTGGGACCGGAGATAGTGCCACCCGGGCGGATATCGCGGTTTCCAGTTTTCATCGAAACCTGAATACCGCCTCCAGTAACCTCCTCAACCGTCCAATTGTACATGTCAGACTCGCTGAAAACCGCGTGTACATATTCTTCGACTTCCTGGGCAGTGAGTACGGGCGTGTAAGACATTTATTTACTTTCAATAAATTGGCCATGAATGGGCAACAAATGGGCAAGCGTCGTTCAAAAATCGCGATACTTCAAAATCGGCTCAACTGCGAAGGGAAACTGCAAACTGTGCTGCCTCTGCCAACAAGTTTTTATCAATGCCCGAATTGAAGCCTGAGGCTTCAAGAAGTTCAACCACTTTACCGGTGTCAACATTTCCTGCTGCGCCTGGTGCATAGGGGCAACCACCCAATCCGCCGACACTTGCATCGAAAACACGCAGTCCTTTTTCAAGGCTGACCGAAATATTTTCCAGCGCTCTGCCTTTTGTGTCATGAAAATGACCAGCGAGCTTTTCCGGCGGCATTTCGGACAACACCGCATCCAGCATTTTTGCAACCGTTTCGGGCGTTCCATGTCCGATGGTTTCTCCAAGTGAAACTTCATAACACCCGGCATCTCGCAGATATGCGACTGACCGCGCCACCATTTCAGGGGGAGTAGGCCCATCAAACGGACAATCGGTGACACAGGAAACATATCCACGAACGGGTATTGCGTCATACTTTGCTGCCTCAACAATCGGGGCGAACCGTTCGAGCGATTCTGCAATTGTGCAGTTCACATTTGCCCTTGAAAATCCCTCCGACGCAGATGCAAAAATGGCCACTTCATCTGCGCCTGCGGCCTTTGCGGCTACATAGCCCTTCAAATTTGGCGTAAGGACAGCGTAGGAAACCCCGGCACGGCGAGAAATACCGGCCATCACTTCAGCATTGTCTGCCATTTGCGGCACCCATTTGGGAGAAACAAAGGAGGTCACCTCGATTTTTTCAAAGCCGCATTGCGACAGCATGTCAACAAGCCTGATCTTGTCTGCTGAAGAGATGAGCTTTTTCTCATTCTGCAGGCCATCGCGCGGCCCTACCTCAAAAATTCTTACAAACTCCGGAACATTCTCAACCATTGGGCAACTCATAAAACGATTTCAAATAGATGGAAGGCTGCGGCGGCAGTGACTTTTGGAAAGCCGGACGTGACGCCAATCTTTCATAATATGCGGCAAGATTGGGGAAATTCGGCAGAGGTGTAAAAAAGCGCGCAATGTGCACCGAATAACCCATATTGGTGTCAACCGCCGAAAAGCCTGATTTCAAAAGGTACTCGCGGTCAGCCAAATGATCGTCAAGAACCTCCAGCGCCTTTTCCAGGCGACGTCGCTCCAGTTTCATGAGCAAGGGCGAGCGGTCCTTGTCTTCATAAATGACAATATGCTGCTGGGTTAACGCGGCACCGTGGACACCCACGGTTTCGGCATAATGGAGCCATTGTAGCCACTCTGCCCGCTCTGCGCTTTTCGGCATTCGTCCGAGATTGGAATTCGGGAACTTTTCGCACAAATATTCGGTAATTGCCCCGGTTTCGAACAGGAACAGCTTGCCGTCCTCAAGGCAAGGGACACGCCCCAGGGGATGCACAGCAAGATAGGAAGGATCGCGCAATTCCTTGCCGAAAGCATATACCTTCACTTCAAAATCAATACCCAACTCATGGAGCAGCCAAAGCGAACGCATGGATCGCGCTTCATGGCAGTGATGCAAAATCATCATGGCGTTTTGCCTTCCTCAGCCGCGGGGAGCAAAGCAACCAGCACTGCGCCGTCGATCACCTGATCACCCTCGCGAACATTTACCTCAGCCAGCACGCCGTCGCGAGGCGCAACGAGCGTATGCTCCATCTTCATCGCCTCGAGGACGATCAGCGAATCGCCCTTGCCAACATTTGCACCTGCAATCGCAGTTACCTTTTTTACCAGTCCGGGCATGGGAGAAATTATCAGATCCGAACCAGCGCCTTGCGCGCCGGCCTGAACAAGCGGATCGGGAATCTCGAAAGTCGAAGTGAGCGACTCATCAAAAATAGCCACGTGGTTTGGCCACCGCGCATATGCCAATTCAGTTTTATTTCCACTGGAAAATTTATAAACAGGTTTACCCGACGCATCATGTCTACACATTATGCTGCACTGCGGCATAAAGATATTTTCCCCTGCTACAAGACATTCGTAATCATTGCCGTTGACTGAGAGAACATCAACCCTAATCGCTTCACCGGCGTATTTCATATATATGGTATTGTTGGTAGCGCCCCACAAGGAAAACGCACCAATCAATGAGTACGGATCGGAACCCGAAGATTTCGGCACATCCAAAAGAGAAATTAATGCTGCAATTGCAATAACTTCCCTTGTGATTTTGGTTGAATTTGTCAGTTGGTCAATGTCGCGCTCAATCAAGCCCGTGTCCACGATGCCGCTGGCAAAGCCTTGATGGCGGGTCAAATTCGCAAGGAAATCCTTGTTTGTCACTGTACCGGCAACCTGAGTATGCCGCAACGCGGCATAAAGGCCATCCAGTGCATCACTTCTATCTTTCCCATGGAAAATGATCTTGGCAATCATCGGATCATAAAAGGGCGAAATGATACTTTTTTCGACGACACCCGTATCAATTCGGGCATCAGGCGCAAAACTGAGGTGCTCGAGCGTTCCGATTGCCGGCAGAAAACCCTTGGGCACATCTTCGGCATAGAGCCGCGCTTCAAAAGCATGGCCCTCAATACCAATATCATCCTGTTGCAATGGCAACGGCTCACCGCTTGCAACACGCAATTGCCATTCAACCAGATCAAGTCCGGTAATCAGTTCGGTAACCGGATGTTCGACCTGCAGGCGCGTATTCATTTCCATGAACCAGAAGCCGTCAGGCCTCAGGCCGTTTGCCCCATCAACGATGAACTCAATGGTTCCTGCGCCGCTGTAATTGATCGCTTTTGCGGCTGTCACGGCGGCTGACGTCATTGCCTCGCGCATTTCAGCCGTCATTCCGGGAGCCGGAGCCTCCTCAATCACCTTCTGGTGGCGGCGCTGCAGCGAACAGTCACGCTCATAAAGATGCACGACATTACCATGATTGTCGCCAAATACCTGAACTTCAATGTGACGCGGGTTGAGGATATATTTTTCCAGCAAAACCCGGTCATCGCCAAATGATGAGCGAGCCTCGGAACGGCAGGATGCAAGCGCGGAGGAAAAATCCCTCGCATCGTTGACTCGGCGCATGCCTTTGCCGCCGCCACCGGCCCTCGCCTTGATCAGAACCGGAAAGCCGATTTCGTTGGCCTTCGCCGCCAGAAAGCCCGGCTCCTGCATATCGCCATGATAGCCCGGCACCACCGGAACCTTTGCCTTTTCCATCAATGCCTTGGCAGCATCCTTCAGTCCCATGGCGCGTATGGAGGCGGCAGAAGGGCCGATAAAAATCAGGCCGGCAGCTTCGACTGCGTCGACAAAATCCGGGTTTTCGGATAGAAAGCCATACCCCGGGTGGACCGCTTCAGCGCCGGTTGAAAGCGCGGCTGCAATTATATTTTCCTTGAGCAAATAACTTTCACTAACGGGGGAAGCGCCTATATGAACGGCTTCATCGGCCAGTTCAACATGAAGCGCGCTACGGTCCGCGTCAGAATAGACCGCGACTGTTTTCACACCCAGATTTTTTGCTGTCCTGATTACCCTGCAGGCAATTTCGCCCCGATTGGCAATAAGAATTTTTTTGAACATTTTATGCCTATCTATCTGTTTTTACAGTGTTACGTGCACCATTTCGGATAAGAGCCGAAGCATTGTGAACCATTTCCTCCAGTAATTCACCTGCAGGGCGAATATCATGTAGAAGACCCGTTACCTCGCCGACAAATGTATTGGCGATGGTTGTATCGCCTTCTGCCCAGGCCTTGCGCCACCGGTCTGCCTCGTCTTTTCCGGCAGCAATCAGTCCGGGCAGATCATCATGCCATTTTTCCGTGAATGCATTCTTGAGAACCCGAGCGGTATAGGCTTGCGGCCAATTCATCTCGCGGGCAACATCCATCACCGAGGAGCGGATTGTTGCATCGCCATCGCTTTCAATCGCCTTGTTCAGCATGTTGCGGTTGGCTAGGGATTCTTCGCTCGCCCAAAAGCGCGATCCAACCAGCACACCGTCTGCGCCCAGCATCAGGCTTGCGGCAAGGCCGCGTCCATCGCCTACACCGCCTGCCGCGCAGACAAGCACGTCAGGGGCATTGCCAGCAAGCCAGTCGGCAACTTCAGGCACAAAGGTAAAAGTGCCGCGACCGCCGGTTCCGCCAATGCCGTGGCCGCCTGCCTCGCTTCCCTGCGCGACGATGATATCGGCTCCACAATCGACCGCATGTTTCATGTGGCGCAAGGTCTGAACCTGACAAATCAACAGACTGCCAGCCTGCCTGATCGTGTCGGCGAAAGGCTGAGGATCGTCAAAAGACAGAAAAACGGCCTTGGGCTGGTGTTCCAGAACCTGATCGAGCAATTGCGGCTGTTTTCTGAGGACCCAGGTGATGAAGCCGCAACCGACAATGCTGTTGCCTGCCTCACGCAATTCTCGCTCAATCCACTCCCTGTCACAATAGGCTCCGCCGATCAGGCCAAGCCCTCCCGCATCGCTGACGGCAGCAGCCAACCTGCCGCCGGAAGCAAGGGCCATCGGCGCTGAGATGACCGGATGGGTAATATCGAGTTTTTCGGTGAGGCGGGTGGTGAGCATTAGTTATACACCCCGCAATTCGTCATCCTCGGGCTTGACCCGAGGATCCAACGCCGAAATTTCTT
>JBGSTD010000066.1:0-27999 GCA_041736675.1 Salaquimonas sp. | reverse complement strand
AGGCGCTCGACAAGGTTGAGTCCAAGGCCAAGAAAATCGCCGCCCATTTGATGGAAGCTGATGAGGGCGACATCGTCATTGAAAATGGTCAGGTCAAGGTGGCGGGCACCGATAAGGTGCTCGGATGGCATGAGGTTTGCCTTGCAGCATACACAGGTCACAATCTTCCGGCCGGCATGGAGCCTGGCTTGAAAGAGGGTGCCTTTTATGATCCGACCAACTTTACCTTCCCTGCAGGGACATATATCTGCGAAGTGGAAGTTGATCCCGAGACCGGCAAAACAGAAATCGTGCAGTTTGTTGCTGCTGATGATTTTGGCAACATCATCAATCCGATGATTGTTGAAGGTCAGGTGCATGGCGGCATTACCCAGGGTATCGGCCAGGCGATGCTGGAAAACGCCGTTTATGACAGCAATGGCCAGTTGGTCACCGCCAGCTACATGGACTACACAATGCCGCGCGCGGATGATGTTCCAAGCTACAAACTTTCAACCCATGTCACGGTTTGTCCGGGCAATCCCCTGGGAATGAAAGGATGCGGTGAGGCTGGTGCAATCGGATCACCGCCAGCGTTGATCAATGCGATTACCGACGCGATCGGCAACAACAATCTTAGCATGCCTGCCACACCTTCACGGGTCTGGGCAGCACTCAACGCCAAGCACTAAGGAGGCTACATAATGTATGCTGTAAATTATCACCGCGCTTCTTCTGTAAAAGATGCATTGGCGCTTTTGAAAAAAACCGAAGACGGCAAATTCGTTTCCGGTGGCATGACACTCATTCCAACAATGAAACAGCGTCTGGCCTCTCCCAGCGACCTTATTGACCTGCGTCTTGTGAAGGAAATGAAGGGGATCAAGGTATCTGGCAAAAATGTTACTATCGGAGCCGCGACTACCCACGCAGAAGTGGCAGGTAACGCCAAACTGGAAAAGGTATGTCCTGCCATTTGCCATCTTGCTTCATTGATCGGCGATCAGGCCGTGCGCCATATGGGAACCATTGGAGGCTCGATAGCAAACAATGATCCTGCTGCCGACTATCCTTCCGCCATGCTGGCACTGGATGCCACCATCCATACCAGCAAGCGCAAGATCCCCGCAGCAAAGTTCTTCAAGGGTATGTTTGAAACAGCATTGGCTGATGGGGAAATCATCACTGGTGTCGAATTTACAGCTCCGGCAAAAGCTGCCTATCAGAAGTATCCAAACCCTGCATCCCGCTACGCGATGGCCGGCGTTTTTGTTGCCCATCACGGAAAAGGCGGCTCACGCGTTGCGGTTACAGGCGCCGGCTCTGATGGTGTATTCCGCCATAAGGCGATGGAAAAGGCCCTCGACGCCAAATGGTCTGCAGACGCGATTGCCGACTGCAAGGTGAACGAGGGTGACATGTTGTCTGACATTCACGGGGATAGCGCTTACAGGGCCAATCTCGTCAAGGTAATGGCAAAACGCGCTATCGCTGCAGCTGGCTAGGTCGACGGCCTTTTGAACAATTGAATGCGGGCCAATGGTCCGCATTTTTTTGGGTATCAGGATCGCGCGGTTTGCAATGACACGTTCTCGCTGAGGCCTGCTCTCCCACAGAAAAATTGCCGCAAGGCCATTATAGTTCTTCAGTTACCCGCAGATTGGTCTGGATCAGCTTTTGCCTGTAGTGTCTGGCAAAGGCAGCTTCCAGTTCAATACGGATATCTTCGTCTTTGCCCAGCAATGCACCAAGCGTGTCGGCATCAATCGACCACAGATTTGCCTCCTGTGTGACGATCGCAGTTGCGGTGGCATTGTCCTGGCTCAGAATGGTGATTTCGCCAATGAAATTGCCCGGCCCGCAGGTGTTGACCCGCTTTTGATTGACATGGATATCCACCAAGCCCTTGGCGATATAGTGCAAATGCTTGACCTTCTTGTCTTGCCTCGTGAGAACCGAGCCGACAGGCGCTACTGACCATTTGCCGCGGTTGAGAAATTCACGGCATTTGCCCTTTCCAAGGCTGGGCATTTTATCGGCCTTGAACTCCAATTCATGTTCGGTAAAGCGTGCCCGAATGTTCTTCCAGTAAAGATAAAAAAGCTGGTAGATATTAACCAGCACCAGGCCCGTTTCCCAGAAAACACCAATCGGGTCTTTCAACCAGACGCCATCATAGACAATTGCGACAATCGCCGATGCAATTACCAGAATTCTGAGCCAGGTGATGTTTCGCATCATCATCGAAATGATGAGCAGAACATATGCCAGGTGTCCGACCAATCCGCCTGGTGAGAACGCAGAGTCCAGCGTCAATTCCATTGTGCCAACTTCCCAAGAGAACCTGCTTTTGATGAACGATAGGTTGCAATCGGAAAACTGGCAAACAAAAAACTGCGGCGAATAATATACTTGGAAGATTACCTGCCTGGCCTGTCAGGAAAAATGCGTGATTGACAGGTCGGCTAAATGAAAATGGCGGGAACCGGTCCCGCCATTTCCTGATTATCATGAAATCCAAGTTTGAAGCTAATTGGAGTGCTCCATTTTCTTCATGCCTTCGATGACTTCAACATTAAACTCAACTTCAATGGTGCCTGCTTTTTCGAAAGTCAGTGTTGCCTTGCGTTTTTCACCTTCTTTCAATTGTTCGCCAAGTTGCATGAACATGACGTGATATCCGCCCGGCTTGAGTACAACCTCGCCGCCTGCCGGGATTTCAAGTCCGTCGGCAAGCTGGCGCATTTTCATGACATCATTTTCCATTGCCATTTCGTGAATTTCAGTTTTCCCTGCAAAGTCTACTGATGCGCTGACCAGCCTGTCAGCCGTGTCGCCGTTATTCTTGATAGTCATATATCCACCGGAAACCGGAGCATTTGGCAGTGTTGCCCTGGCCTGCGGATGTATGATCTCCAGATTTCCAAGCTTGTATTCATGTGCAAAGGCCGAAACAAATGCCATCAGTGTCACAGCAATGGCCATTGTCAGTTCGATTGTAATTTTTCTCATTTTGATTTCCTGAAAGTTGTCGCGCGGCGATATCCATCGCCCTGATGCGCAATTGAAAAAGAACGCTTCTTCAGGAAAACAGGGGCGGCCCGGTAATGGGGGCATCGGCCCGAAACACCGCAGAGCTTGAAACGGTTGATACAAGGGATACCGGAATACAAGGCGACGGAGGCGAATTGGGGAAAGTGCTGTCGGCGGTCGGAATGCCCATTCCATGGGCAAGCGTGCAAAAGTCGCATGTATCTGCTTTCCCATTCGGATTTCCATCCGGATTTTCCGGATTGAGGCAGAACGAGGGAAGGCTGCCATCCGGCAATCTGTAAGCTTGCAAGTCGAGACCGGTAGGATAGGACCCGCCGACTGATTGCAGAGTGCCTCCAATTGCTGCAGGCCAAACCTGTAATGTGCGATGTGCAAACGCAGAAACGCCAAGTGACACTGCAATGAGTGTTACCAGCAAGAGATTCCGAATATTGTTCAAGCGCAACTTCATGAGGCAAAGACTACAACCAATGACCGCCGCAACTCAATACATGACGACATGATGTGGCTTTTTGTCTTTCAGAACCCTTTGATCGTGAAAGCGCTCCTCAACTGCCGGTGTCAAAATGCTAAAAAAGAAAGGGTCAAACCCGGCATTGGTTCTTACAGGGCCAGGCGTTTGCGTGCCGCTGCATATTCTGACTTCAACCGGTCAACCAGTTCTTGCGTGGAAACGACTGCTTTCATGGCACCAATGCCTTGTCCGCAGCCCCAGATATCTTTCCATGCCTTGGCTTTGGAGCCACTGCCAGACCCAAAGTTCATTTTGGAGGGATCGCTTTGTGGCAGATTATCGGGATCCATGCCCGCGTTGATGATTGATTGCTTCAGGTAATTGCCGTGAACACCGGTAAACAGATTGGTATAAACAATGTCTTCGCCTGAAAAGTCTGCAATCGCCTGTTTGTATTCCTGGGTTGCCCGCGCTTCATGCGTAGCGATGAAAGGAGACCCTATATAGGCAAGATCTGCCCCCATAGCCTGTGCAGCCAGAACTGCGCCGCCATTGGCTATCGAACCCGACAAAAGCAGCGGTCCATCAAACCACTCGCGGGTTTCCTGGATTAGCGCAAAAGGTGACAAGGTACCTGCATGTCCTCCTGCGCCGGCTGCAACAGCAATCAGGCCTGTGGCGCCCTTGTTGATCGCAGAATGTGCATGCTTCTGATTCGTCACATCATGGAGCGTAATCCCGCCATAGGACTGAATTGCAGCATTCACTTCAGGCAGTGCGCCAAGCGATGTGATGACTACCGGCACCTTGTGTTTTACGACCAGCTTGATGTCTTCCATCAGTCGGTCGTTTGAGCCATGAACAATCAGGTTGACAGCAAAGGGCGCGGTTTTCGCGGTGGGATTCTTGGTCTTGTGGTTCGTCAACTCTTCATTGATCTGAAAAAGCCAATCGTCCAGTTGTTCAATCGGACGGGCATTGAGTGATGGAAAGGAACCGATAACGCCCGCCTTGCATTGGGCAATTGTCAAAGATGGATGCGAAATGATGAACAGCGGCGCTGCTACAACTGGAATAGACAAATCGTCCTTTAATATTGACGGTAACATGATATCTCCAAATTTTGACGTTATCGTAAACGTCAATATTGAATGTTTCTGAAAAAAGCAACCTGGCGAATAAAAACCAAACAGACGGTGCTGGTCAGCGCCAGTCAGAATGGCATAACTTTCCAAAGTTCAAAAGCCGCAATCAGGCGATGCGGACGTTTTGTTTTTAGTATGTTTTGGCATGAATAGCGGGATTACTTCATCGAGAAGCCGTATTCTGCATTGAGAATGGCAAATTGCGCCCTAAGCGGGGGATCCGGCTTTGCATGCGCCATTTTACCCAATTTGCCGCAAGGCCCAGACTTTACCTAAGGAAAATTACATTGTTCGACTGTTCACAGTGCAAGGATTGTTGCATTTGCTCTCTTATGCTCATAAACAGAAAAAAGGTGGTATCTAGGGATAACGTAATTGGCTGATTTTGAGGGGCTCATAAATCAGGCATTGGCCAGGCATGACAGCAGTAATTTGGCTGTTCGCGAGAAGATATATCAGTCTTCGCGCAATGCGCTGGTCAAGATGCTTGAGAAAACCGGAAATCTTTCCGATGATGCGGTCAGTTTGCATTTTGGAAAGCTTGAACAGTCAATTGCCCGAATTGAAGCATCCTATGCCAATTCAGCCAAAGCACCGCCGGTTCAAACCAGAGAACAACCACTTTCAGGACACCAGGCGCCCGCGGTGAAGTCAACACCCGTTTCTGTGCCGCATGTTGAACCTTCTGTCCCGAGACCAAATTTGCAGCAAGCTGGCGTCAGGCATCCGCAAGCCGATGAACAAACCGTGCCTGTTCCTCAATCTTATCAACCGGCTATGGATCAGCAGCAGGCTGAAGTGAGCTTTGGGAAAGCGGTTGTCCCGCAAGACAAGATGAAATCTGTTGAACCAGCTCCAGCGACCATTCAAACATCGCAAGCAGTAAAAACAGATTCCGTTAGCGATGTGATGGCCGAGTTGGAAGCCTTGTTTCCAAAAGCCTATGCACCTTCACCGTTGTTTCCGGCTCCTGCAGCCCCGAACGGTCAGGCAACTCAAACGGCACCTACGGGATTTCCAGCCGGGAGCGGACAAGCTTTTGATCGACCCGATACAGCGCCTGTGCCGGTCGCAGTCCGCCAGCCTTTGCCACAGCGGACCGAGCCTTCATTTCGACCTGCCCAGTTGGATATTCCCGCCGGCGGTGTTGAGGAGAGTGCGGTTTCGCAGGCAAATGAAGACAATGGATCATACGATCTCGAACCACCGGAAAAGGTTTCGTCCTATTTGGGCGATGTTGCCGCCGAAGCGGAACGGCAGGAAACTCCGGAGGATACCTCACACCATTTTGAAGTCGAAGCTGAACCATTAAGAACCTATAAACGGCGCAATCCGTTGTTGCGCCGCATTTGGCCCATTTTCCTCGCGCTCGCGGTGGTTCTTGTTATTTTGTGGATTTTGTACGCCTTGTTTACAACCATGAATGAGACTGACAATAGCCCTGCACAGCAAACCGGTCTTGGGCCTGTCGGTGAAACCCAGGAAGCTGATGACGGCAGTGTATTCATCACGCTGCTTGAGCCAACCGATCTGTCCTCGCTTGTAACGGCCGGACGCGGTACGGCTGAATTGTTGAACCAGCAAAATCGCCAGATGCTGCGCCTCCAGTCGGTTCGTCAGGGAGCTTTGGCTGCAGGCAATGCGGAACCCATTCTGCTTGAACTTGAAAAGGGCGTCCTTAACCAGATCAGTGGCAAGGAAGTGACAGTTGAGCTGTTTGCCAAATCCGGTCTCAATGGCCCGGCACAGTTCGCTGTGGAATGCGATATTGCGGGTGATAGCGTTTGCGGCAGAAAGCGGTTCCTAGTTGGTGTTCAACCCGAGAGGATTGTATTTGCACTCGACCTGACAGGCGGAATAGCTCCCGGTGCGCGGGCATTTCTGGCGATCAATACCGACATTACGAACACCGCCGATGCCAGCGGTACCGGTGATGCGATTGATATCATCTACGTCAGGCTCAGACTGCCTGATGAACCAAAATGATATTCCGGCATTGAGGGTTTTGCAGACTTCAGGACCGTGGTTTGTCTCAGGGTTTTCGAACAATCTTGCGGTCAATCTTGCCTAGTTTGGCCGCATCCTTTCCGTCATAGGAAAGGGTGTTGAGAATTACCCTAAGGACATTCAACCGGGCACGACGTTTGTCGTTGGACAGAATGATCGTCCATGGGGTTTGTGGCTGGTGGGATGCCTTGAACATTTCATCCCTCGCCTTTGTATACTCGCCCCACATGGACAATGCCTTGATATCCATGGGTGAAAGTTTCCAGACCTTGACCGGATTGTGACGACGGTCATGAAACCGTTTCAACTGCATTTGCTGGCCAATGCTAAGCCAGAATTTGAAAAAGTGAATACCATCATCGATGATCAGTTTTTCAAAAGTGGGAACTTCATCAAGAAATTTTGCGTGTTGCTCGGGAGTGCAAAACCCCATCACCGGTTCAACCCCGCCCCGGTTATACCATGAACGGTCAAACAGCACCATTTCACCCTTTGTCGGAAAATGATTGATGTAACGCTGAAAATACCATTGTCCGAGTTCCGTGTCAGACGGCTTTGACAAGGCGACGGTTCTCACATTACGCGGATTAAGGTATTGCCGAACCGCATTGATCGTCCCGCCCTTGCCGGCAGCATCCCTGCCTTCAAACACACAAATGACGCGTTCGCCCTTTTCCTGCAGCCAGTACTGGGCTTTTACCAGCTCTTCCTGCAAAGCCAGCAGTTCTTTTTCGTAGTGTTTCCATTTGTATTTATCGTCATATGGATAGTTGTCGCTGGAGTGGGCCTCATTCTCGATCCACTCCGGCAGCTTGGGATCGTTCAGATCAAACTTGCGATCTTTTCCATCAATCTTCAAATCTATAACTGGTGCATCCGGAATATTCATTTCAGCCACTTCCCAAGGATAATAACGATCAGAGGATAGGCAGGATTTAAACGCCGGTCCAGAACGTAAGAAGATTTATTTTTGCTAAAGCTTAACGCTGGTAGTCGGGCAATGGAAATGCGTTTCCTTGAAGATCGCAAGATTAAAGCGCATCCAAAATTGGACATGCAAAAAAGGGTGGCAACAACCACCCCTCCTGAAATTTTCTGACAAAAGATCTGTTTCGAAAAAACGCTTTCGAACTAGCCTCTGCTGGCCTGAGCAGCTGACGACATGATTTGGGCAGGTGTCTTGCCGTTGCTGCGATCACGGCGCCTGTCAGCGGCAGGCTGATAGGCGATACGGCAATGATACTCGCAATAAGGATCGCTGTCGCGTGGTGACGAACCGCAAAACCCGAAGTTCTCTTCCTGAGGGTCCCCAATCGGGAACCTGCAGGTGGAATCGGTCAACTGCAACAAATTCAGCATCAGGGCAACCGGTTTTGGAACATCAACAACCGGTGCCGGACGAACCGGTGCAGACTGGGTCGCCGCACGTGGCTGGTTGCCATTGCTGGTCTTCTGGGTTTTGGTGAACGAAGGTGACTTTGCAGCCGCTGCCTTGCGGCGTCCGGTATTCGATTGGTTGCTGCCCTTGGCGCGGCCGGATAGTCCAAGACGGTGTACCTTGCCGATCACAGCATTTCTCGTAACGCCGCCCAATTCAGCTGCAATCTGGCTCGCACTCAGTCCGTCGGTCCACAACTTGCGTAGCAGGTCAACCCGTTCATCTGTCCATGACATAAATGTTATTCCCGTATGAATTTGCCGCATGAGGCATCGCGCAGGGATTGAGTATTGGTTACAATACCTGCTCAAATGCCTTAAAAACTTGTGTTTCCCGGCCCCCACAGTACTTTTCCGGAATGATGGAAACCTTACCGTAGGCTGAGAGTCGGTGACAAGGCGCTATCCCGCACAATGAATCGATTTTTCAGTTTATCCCCAAATTCGGGATTCTCATTCCAATTACCTGTGGAAAGCAGAATCGGTTTTCCAAGATTTTTTCCACAGGGGTAATTTAGTCACACAAAAATCCGGGACTGGTGCGCCTTTCGGTCTGATTTTTAGCCAACTACCCAGAAACTGAACGTCGATAGAAGGGGTATCCCGCCCAACATGCCAACAGATTGACATAATAGGCTTCTCATAGGATATATAGTTTGATTGTCCAAACGTTCCAGCTCGCCCAAGCGGCGGGCTGTTTGTTTTCTGGAAGGAGAACCAAACCGGGAGGACTTTTCAGCCTTATGGCAGTTATTGTTGTTTTTTGATCTGGACAAAATGATGAGTACAGAAAAACATGTTTTTCCAACCTATGCCCAACCGGATGTAGAATTTGTTCGCGGCCAGGGCGTTCGCCTATTTACTGCAGATGGTGATGAATATCTGGATATGACAGGTGGCATTGCTGTCAATTCGCTGGGCCATGCGCATCCCTATCTGGTCGCTGCACTGAAGGATCAGGCGGAAAAGCTTTGGCACACGTCCAATATCTTTTCGATTGCGGGCCAGGAAAAACTTGCAGCGCGCCTTTGCGAAAACAGTTTTGCCGACAAGGTGTTTTTCACCAATTCCGGCGCAGAAGCCATGGAATGTGCGATCAAGACAGCCAGGCGTTACCATTACTCCCGAGGTCATGAAAAGCGGATCAACATCCTGACCTTTGAAGGCGCTTTTCACGGAAGAACGCTTGCAACCATCGCCGCAGGTGGTCAGGCTAAATATCTTGAGGGATTTGGCCCCAAAACGCCTGGTTTTATTCAGTTGCCTTTTGGTGACCATGACGCACTTCACGCTGCGATTGATGATGAAACAGCGGCAATTCTCATTGAGCCAATTCAGGGCGAGGGAGGTATCCGTCAGGTTCCCAATCAGTGCCTTCGGGGCCTGCGTGAATTGTGCGACAAGCATGGTATTCTTCTGATTTATGACGAAGTGCAAACCGGTATCGGGCGCACAGGTAAACTCTATGCCCATGAATGGGCAGGTTCCGATGGCGAAGCTGCTCCTGACTTGCTCGCATCAGCAAAAGGACTTGGCGGTGGATTTCCGGTCGGCGCGTGCCTTGGAACAAAGGAAGTGGCTGATGCAATGACCGCCGGAACCCATGGCACTACCTTTGGCGGCAATCCGCTTGCCATGGCGGTTGCCAATGCCGTGATGGATGTAATTCTTGAAGACGGGTTCCTCGAAGCTACCCGGCAGCGCAGCCTTATACTGAGCCAGCATTTTGCGGAAATAGCGGACCGGTTTCCCGCGCTTGTTGTCGAGACACGCGGAACCGGAATGCTCCGGGGATTGAAGGGAAATATTCCCAATACCGAACTTATTGCAGCATTGCGCAAACATCACGTCCTCGCCGTAGGAGCAGGTGACAATGTGGTACGCTTTGCACCTCCACTCAATATTACAGAAGATGAGCTCGCACTGGTCCATGGTAAAATGATTGCAGCTTTTGAAGAACTCAATGGCGCCAGGGCATAAACAAAAACCGGCAGAAAAATTATGACGGACAATATCAGACATTTCCTTGATCTTTCAAAAATGGATCGTGCCACACTCGCCAATATTCTGGCCAATGCAAAGGATGTGAAGACAGCATTGAGAAGCGACGGAGCACCAAACCATAAACCTTTGGCAGGCAAGGTTCTTGCGATGATTTTTGAGAAGCCGTCGACCCGCACCCGTGTTTCATTTGATGTTGGTATGCGCCAGCTCGGCGGCGAGACTATTGTCTTGTCGGGCAGTGAAATGCAACTGGGTCGGTCCGAAACCATTGCTGATACCGCCCGCGTCCTTTCGCGTTATGTTGACCTGATCATGATCCGCACAACTGATCACCAACGCCTCGCCGAATTGGCGGAATATGCCACGGTCCCGGTAATTAACGGGCTGACCGATGATACCCATCCCTGCCAGATCATGGCAGACCTCATGACCTTTCAGGAACATCGTGGTCCTTTGAAAGGAAAGAAGTTTGCCTGGTCCGGCGATGGTAACAACGTACTGCACTCGCTCATCGAGGGTTCAGCAATGTTTGGTTACGAAATTCATGTAGCCATTCCCGCAGGTTCCGAACCTGACATGAAATTTGTCAACTGGGCCAATGCCAATGGCGGAAAAGTTGTTCTCACAAATAGCGCAATTGATGCTGTTGCGGGGGCCCATTGTGTTGTGACTGATTGCTGGATTTCCATGAACCAGGAACACCGCGCAAGAGGCCATAATGTTTTTCAGCCCTATCAGGTGAATGAGGAACTTATGAAGCATGCCAGCCCTGATGCCCTCTTCATGCATTGTCTGCCCGCGCATCGCGGCGAAGAGGTAACGGACGGTGTCATGGACGGCCCGCAATCGGTGGTCTTTGACGAAGCTGAAAACCGTTTGCATGCCCAAAAGGGTATCATATCCTGGTGCATGGGCCTGACCGACTGATGCATTAACTGGCACCTACGGGTGCAAAGATTGAATTTTTGTAAAGTGATGCCTATTTAACGACAGTGGCCGGAGAAGGCACCGGGCTGTGCACTGCCTGCAATCCTCACCTCGATTGATCAACCGGAATCCCAGAAATGTCCGATATAAACAAACCGGAAATGGCCGGAAAAGAAACATCGCTTTTGGCGGCAGGGGACGACAGGATCGTTCCTTTTCAGGTTGCGCCTTTGGATGTCCGTGGCCGCGCGGTACAGCTTGGTCCGATGCTCACGAAAATTCTCGAGCGGCATAAATATCCCGATGAAGTATCGAAACTTCTGGGGGAGGTTATTGTTCTAACTGTGCTGCTTGGAACTTCCCTCAAGTTTGATGGCCGCTTTACGGTTCAGACACAAACGGACGGCCCCGTGTCGCTTCTGGTTGTCGATTTCAAGACCCCTGGATCAGTCCGGGCCTATGCGAGTTTCGACGCTGAACAGCTGGATCAAGCACGCAATACAAACGCCGTTTCACCTGCGGAGTTGCTCGGCAAGGGTATTCTTGCAATGACCATAGATCAGGGTGGCTATACCCAGCGCTACCAGGGCATCGTCGAGTTGGATGGCGCCTCGCTCGAAGAAGTGGCACGCTCCTATTTTCGTCAATCCGAACAGATTCCAACGCATCTGAGATTGGCGGTATCGGAATATCTTACACCTGCGGAAAACGGCAAGGGATCGCTTCGTGAGTGGCGTGCAGGAGGGGTAATGGTTCAGTTTCTGCCTGAGCAATTGGAGCGGATTACCATTCGTGACCTGCCGGGCGGGGATATTCCCGTCGATACGGACATCGGTGTTTCCGAAGAGCGTGATGACCTTTGGCTTGAGGCTTATGCTCTTGTGGATACCATCGCCGATGATGAACTTACCGATCCTGATATCGGATCGGAAGTACTTCTTTACAGGTTGTTTCATGAACATGGCGTCCATATCCACGATGGCCCGCATGTTGAGGACAATTGCAGTTGTACAAAGGAAAAGATCATTGGCGTTTTGAAAACGCTTGCCGATGAAGAGCTGCAGGAAAGCTGGGAAGACGACGTCATCACTTCCAATTGTGAATTTTGCAGCACTGAGTATGTGATCACCCGCGATGATCTTGAGGCTGCCAAGCGAAGCTGAAACCACTCCCGATTGTGAAATCTTTGTAACTTGCCCGATTTGATATCTGCGCTAAAGTGGCGTCGGTCAGTTCGGGGGAGCATTCCATTCTTTGAGCTGTTTCCGGTTGTTAAAAGCCGATTGGGATTGGAAATTTGATGCTCCAGAAGAACGATCAATTTGTGGGCGAGGATGTCGAGGCTTTGCTGGTCAAATCGCCGCGCAGAAGTATCTTCAAAGCTATATCCAGAAGCGTTGCCCAAATCCTGTTGATGGGACTTGTTCTCGGGTTGTCCTACCTGGCAACCATGCGGCTGGTTGAGACAAAGCCGGCGATCGAAAAGAAACCGGTCTTTCCTGCGGTATATACTGTTGCCACAATCAGGACGGAGGCGCGCTCCCATCAGCCGATGATCACATCATATGGTGAAATCGTCGCTGGGCGCTCGGTTGAACTTCGCAGCCTGGTTTCCGGCGTCATAGTTTCGGTCAGTCCCAGTCTCAAGTCGGGAGGAGTGATTGCCAAGGGTGAGACGCTGCTGGAAATTGATCGCTTTACCTTTGAGGGACAATTGCGCGAGGCAATGGCCAATGCTGCCGAGACGGATGGCAAACTCGAAGAGGCCGGATCCCGCGTGAAGTTGGAAGAATCACGCCTGCAAAGCGCAAGAGAACAATTGCTCATCGCCCAAAGTGACATGAAGCGGATCGAAGAGCTGCGCGCCCGTGGCATCGCAACCGAAAAGCAGGTCGAGGATCGCCAGTTGGTTCTTTCCCAACGCACTCAGTCGGTCGAGCAAAGCGAAATCAATATCCAGGCTGAAAAAGCCAAGATAATTCAGTTGAAGGCGATTGCGGACCGCTTTGCGTGGAAAGTGGAACAGTCACGGCGTGATCTGGAAAATACCAGGCTGGTCGCTCCATTTTCAGGCACCATAAGGTCGAGCTCCGCCGAAGTTGGCAAGCTGGCAAATGCCAATGATATCCAGGTCTCCATGTACCAAAGCGACAATCTGGAAGTGAGTTTCGTATTGACCGATGAGCAATATGGACGGCTGCAGTCAGATAAGGACGGCATTGCCGGGCGAAGCATCACAATTTTGTGGAATGTTGGCGGTGTTGATCACTTTTTCAATGGAAGTATTGATCGTATCGGTGCCGAAATTACTTCCACCCGTGGCGGTATCGAAGTTTTTGGGACACTCGATATTGACAGTCAGGAGGCCAGGATACGCCCGGGTGCATTTGTGGAAATAAACCTGCCTGACAAAACATATGAGCAGTATTTTAAAATTCCCGACTCTGCTGTCTATAACTCCGACACGGTCTATGTGATTGAAAACGGCGAACTTGTGGAGCGGAAAATTGCAATAGCGGCCTATGACGGCGACATGGTTCTGATCAAGGAGGGGCTTGCTGCCAACGAGGAGGTTTTGACTACGCGTATTTCGGAAGTAAGCGCGGGACTGAAGGTGCGCAAAGAGAGTGATCCTCTGCCGTCACCGGACAGAAATCCGAAACAGAAAGCGCCAAATGCGGTGCCCGCTGAAGACAAGGCTTCTTGAATGAGTAATTCATCTCAAGCAGACAATAGTGCGATTGACCCGCCTCGGGGCCTGGTAAGCATTGTTACGCGTCACCCGAACGCCGCCAACCTGATCATGGTCATGATGATCCTGTTTGGTGTCTTTTCGCTGGGGCGGATCAACACCCAGTTTTTCCCAACCATCGAAATTCCCAGCGTAACGATTACGACACTTTGGGCGGGGGCAAGCGCTGAGGATATTGAAACGAACATTCTGCAGATCATCGAGCCGGAAGTTCGCTTTGTCGACGGCGCCACAAAAATGGATTCGTACGCACGCGAAGGGGCTGGAACAATCTCGCTGGAATTCGAACGCGGTACCGACATGCAGAAGGCGACATCGGATGTCGAGTCCGCTGTGAAGGCGATCAGTAACCTGCCTGAAGAGGCGGAAACACCGAAGATCAGGCGTGTTTCATTTTTCGACCGTGTTGCACGGCTGTCGATTTCAGGTCGTGTTCCCGAAGAGACACTGCGCGTTTACGCCAAGCAAATTCGCGATGACCTGATCCAGCGGGGTATCGACAAAGTTGATTTTACCGGGGTTCGCGATCCTGAAATTCACGTCGATATTCCCGAGAGGGAACTGCGGCGTATCGGCATGTCTACAGGTGATATATCGAGGCAGATCGCAGGCAACAGCCGTGATCAGCCATCAGGGCAAATGGAAGGGGAGGTTGAAAAACAAATTCGAACCCTTTCGGATTTCAAAAACCCAAAAGCGCTGGGGGAGATTGAAGTGCGATCCTTTGCGAGCGGCGAGAAGGTTCGCTTGAAGGATATTGCAGACATTCGCTCTGGTTACAACGACAGCGATGCCCAGGGCTTGTCGCGAGGCAATAACGCGGTTCAAATTACCATTTCGCGGGCGCCGCAGGCTGACACCCTTGCAACCGCAAAAATTCTTGATGACTATCTGGTTGAATTGATTCCCTCGCTGCCACCCGGCATTGAACTGCAGAAATATGATGTGAGCGCAGACTCTTTGACAGCCCGCATCATGTTGCTGGTCTGGAACGGGGTTACCGGCCTTTTGGTTGTGGTGGCAACGCTGTTCCTGTTTCTCAATGCGCGCATTGCGTTCTGGGTTGCAGCGGGAATTCCCGTTGCCATGTTGGCCACCATCGGCTTCATGATGATGTTGGGCCAGACAATCAACATGATTTCGCTGTTTGCACTGATCATGATGCTCGGAATTATCGTTGACGATGCGATTGTGGTGGGCGAACACACAGCCACCCGTTTTGGCATGGGCGATGGCCCCTATGAGGCAGCGGAGAACGGAGCAGGCAGAATGGTCGTTCCGGTTATCGCGGCGATGGCAACTACCGTCGCGGCTTTTGCCCCTATCATGCTTGTTCGCGATACCATCGGCCAGATCATGGGTGTCATGCCGGTGGTTGTCATTGCAGTCCTCATTGCAAGTCTGATTGAATGTTTCTTTATTTTGCCAGGCCATCTTGCGCATACATTGCAACCGCCCCGGAAAACCGGCTGGTCATATTGGAGGCAGCTCTTTGTCGCCTTGGTTATCGGTGTATTTGTCATTAGCATTTCCACACGAAGTTCGGGTGGACTGCAGGAGTCTGCGCCGGGAATATTCGGCCAAATTTCGGCATTCAAGGCACAAAGCAGTCAACCAGTTTTCCTTTTGATGCTGATTGTAACTTCACTACTCGCCGGGGCGTTTTTCGAATTCTTTTTCTGGCTCAAGAACAGGCTTTTTGTACCCGGCGCAAACTGGCGGAAGAATGGGCGCATAGAACTCGAACAGGAAAACTGGTTTCGCCGTTCGTTTGATCGCGGTTTTGCAAAGTTTCGTGATGGTCCGTTCAATACCATGGTCGAAGTCAGCTATCAGTGGCGATATCTGACAATCTCGTCAGCAATCGGTTTGATGATGATCGTCTTTTACGGATTGTATATAGGGGGTGGCCGTATCCAGTTTGAATTCTTCCCGTCTCCCGAATCAGAAAACATCAACGCTCAACTCGTCTTCAATGCCGGCATCCCGGAGGATCGGGTCAAAGAGGTCGTCAGCGAAATCGAAGCGTCGCTGATACAGACTGAAATTCGGCTGACAGGTGGGAAAGAACCTTTGATTGCAGCGGTCTTTACAACTCTGGGCTCGTCAGGGCGGAATGTCGGTGACAATCTCGCCGAGGTTCGTGTTCAACTGACTTCATCAGAAGAACGCAATATCCGCACCAATGACATTGTGAGCGCCTGGCGCGAGAGCATGCCGAAACTTTCGGGTTTGACGCGCACATCAATCTTCGAGTCGCGTGGCGGGCCTCCTGGTCGCGATGTAGATCTGGAATTGACAGGTGCCGACGTCACAACACTGAAAGCCGCCGCTAGAGAGGTCATAAGCCTTGTTGAAGCACTCCCGGGCGTGACAGGCGTTGCGGATGATCTGCCATTTGGCAAACCCGAACTGATCATGCAACTGACGCCGCGAGGCTATTCGCTCGGTTTTACAATAGATGATGTTGGCCGTCAGATCAGGGATGCTTTTGATGGAGCGATACCGCGGCGCTTTGCCTCCGGCGATGACGAGGTGACCATCAGGATTTCCAGGATCAGCCGTGATGCAGGATCGTCAGCGCTTCGCAATTTCCAGATACGCTCAGCCAACGGTGATTTTGTGCCGCTGACTGAAGTGGTCAAACTGACCGAGCGGCAGGGTTTTGCAGCCATCCGGCGGTTGGACGGCAAGACCATTGTATCGGTTACAGCTGATCTGGATACTGATATCGTGACGACGCAGCAGGCAGTAACACGATTGGAAGATGCGGGCCTGGCTTCGATGGCCGCCAAATATGGAATCTCCTACAAGTTTGGCGGAAGAAACGCTGAACGGGAAAAATCCTTCGCGGATCTCCGCTTTGGAGTGATGATCGCTATGGCAGTGATTTACATTATTCTCGCCTGGGTCTTTTCCAGTTATTTTCTGCCAATCGCAATCATGCTGATCATTCCGTTTGGTGTTGGTGGTGCCGTGTTCGGCCATTGGATACTGGGCTTCAAACTGACAATCATGTCGTTTATCGCGCTGCTCGGACTGACCGGAATTCTTGTCAACGATTCAATTATTCTCGTAAGCCGCATGCTGGAACGGATGAAGGAGGATGGCGAGGCGCTTTTTGAGGCTGCCACCGGTGCGAGCCGTGATCGCTTGCGGGCTGTCCTGCTGACGTCCCTGACGACCATTGGTGGTCTGGTTCCCCTGATGTTTGAAAAAAATATCCAGGCCCAATTTATCCTGCCCATGGCAGTAACCATCATATTCGGCCTAGGTGTTGCAACAGTACTGGTATTGTTCTTGGTGCCGGCTTTTGTTGGCGTTGGGCAAGATATCCGGCTTTCCCTTAAGGCAATCTTTTCGTCAGGAAGTCCCGCCAGACCTCAGGATAGACAAATGCCGGCTGAATAGTCAGACACGCCAAAAGCGTGGAATGAAAATGACTAGAACAGTCAGCAATTCAAGACGGCCGATCATCATGGCTGCTGTCAAAATCCATTTTTGAATATCACTAAGCGATTTGAAGTTGCCCACAGGACCGATGACATCACCCATGCCTGGGCCGACATTGGAAAGACTGGTCGCTGCAGCAGACGATGCTTCCATGAAGTTAAGGCCTGACAGGTTCAGGAGAATGGTAACGATGAAAAAAACTGCCGCGAACAAGAAGAAAAAATTCATCACCGCGGCGGCGACATCATCTTTCAGTGCTCTGTCATTGTAGCGCATGACGAATATGCCATTGGGCTGCAAGGTTCGTTTAATGTGCTGTTTCATTGTTTCGTACAAGATCTGAAATCTGAAGATCTTGATCCCGCAGGAAGTCGAACCGGCACATCCGCCAATGAACATGATTAGAAAAAAGAAGACCTGCGAGGCGTGGCTCCATGAACTATAGTCGGTTGTCGTATAGCCTGTTCCTGTTACCAGCGATGTCACATTCACCATGGAATGAAAGAAGCCGACAAGTGGCTGGTCTTTTTCAGGATGCAGAAGCCAGCCAATAATCGTCAGAGTAACCAGCAGCGATAGAAAAACCCTGACTTGCGAGTTCCGGTACAAGGCTCTTCGGTTTCCTTGAACGGTCTGCACAAACAGAATGAATGGTATTGATCCGGCGATCATGAATATGGTTGCAACGCCCTCCACCCAATAACTGTTAAAATAGGCGAGGGAAGCGTCCTTGGTTGAAAAGCCGCCTGTTGCAACGGTTGTCATTGCGTGAATCACCGCGTCGTCCACTTTCATTCCAACCAGCATGTAACAGATCGCGCAAAGGAAAGTGATGAACACGAACATCAGCGTCAGTGAGCCTGAAATCTGGGTGGCTCTCGGCATGATTTTCTCGGCTGTATCAAAGGCTTCGATCTTGAACAGCTGCATTCCGCCAATCTGAAGCATTGGCAATACCGCGACTGCCATAACGATGATGCCAAGGCCGCCCAGCCATTGCTGGATGCCCCGCCAGAGCAATATGCCGGGCGGTGCAGTGTCAAGGCCAACGATCACGGTGGAGCCGGTAGTGGTAATCGCCGACATGGATTCGAACATCGCATCTGTAAACCCTGGAACGATGCCTGACTGAACATAAGGCAAAGCGCCGAAAACGGGCAATAAAATCCAGGCAAATGTGACCATCAGGAAGGCTTGCCGCGTGCTCATATGGGTGACGGTCCCGCGTGCCCCGGCATAAAGTCCGCCCCCGATCAATATCGAAAACAGGCTAGCAGATACAAAAACCTGCCAGTCGTCGTTGTTTGCAACAAGGTCAACTAATGCAGGCAGCAGCATCGCTATCCCGAGCGTCGTCAGCAAAATGCCATTGACCAACATGATCGGTCGAGCCGCAGCAAACAAATCGAGACTGTCAGGCTTAATTGTAGATCGGTTCGGCATCAGGTAAATCCAGCGAGAAAGCAGGAATGTCAACGCGGATCATTTGGCTGCCTTCAATCTCGAATTCGTAATGTCCAACCATGATGCCAGAGGGTGTTTTCAACGGACAACCGCTCGTATACTCAAATTTGCCATCGCGCAACAAAGTCGGTTGCTCGCCTACGACACCGGAACCGGATACTTCCTCAATTGCCCCATTGGCATCGGTGATATGCCAGTAACGACTTATCAATTTGACCGTGAACGGATTGTTGTTGATGATAGTGACCTGGTAAGCCCAAAAATAATGGTTTCGCGCGGGGTCCGAGCGCTCGTCAATAAAAACCGGCAAAACCGAAACATTGATACGATGGGTTGTTTTGCTATACATATCGCCAGAATATCTTGAAGTGGGCGCAGCTGCCAGAAGTTTTTAACTGCACTGGCAAGCCTTTTCCATTGGCGAAAAGTTATCGAGGAAATCGCAAATGCTTGACGGCAGCGCCAGAAAACTGATTGATCCCTATCTGTTCCGTTTGGCACAAAGTCTGAAGGCATGGAACATATCACCTGATCAGGTAACCATTGCCGGGTTCTGCATTGGACTCTTTGCGGCATTTGCCATTGCCAGTCACGCCTATATTGCAGGCCTTTTTCTCATTTTGGTTTCGCGTCTTGCCGACGGCCTTGATGGTTCGCTGGCAAAATTGACACGTTCAACAGACTTTGGCGGCTACCTTGATATTGTTCTCGATTTTGGATTTTACGGAGCCATACCGCTTGCATTCATATTTGCTGACCCGCAACACAACGCATTGCCGGGTGCCGTGCTGCTGTTTTCCTTCTACCTGAACGGGGCCAGTTTTCTGGCTTTTGCAAGCATTGCGGAAAAGCTTGGTTTGAGTTCCGAAGTTCGAGGCAAAAAGTCGATCTATTTCACGACCGGGTTGGCTGAAGCAACTGAAACCCTTGCGGTGTTTGTTCTTGCCTGCCTGTTTCCATCCTGGTTTGCGGTTCTTGCATGGATCTTTGCAGCGATATGTTTTTATACAGCCTTTGTCCGCATCCTGCAGGCAAAAGAATTGTTTAAAAACGGCGACTGACCAGCGGTGCGGGTCAGGCCTTTTCCGCTGCGTGAAGCGCCTGTTCGATGTCAGCGATCAAGTCATCTCCATCTTCAAGGCCTACAGATAAACGGACCAATCCGTCAGCAATCCCAAGTTCCCTGCGATCCTCTTCTGAAAGATTTTTATGGGTCGTTGTTGCAGGATGGGTAATCAGGCTCTTGGCATCGCCAAGATTGTTGGAAATCTTGATGATCCTTAGTGCGTTTTCAAAGGCAAAAGCCGCCTTTTTCCCGCCATCGATTTCGAACGCCAGCAAAGTTGATCCGCCTTTCATCTGGCGCTGTGCCAGTTCGAATTGCGGATGGCTTTCATGCCCTGGATAAATAGTCCGCAGGATATCCTTTCTTTCATGCAACAGTGCCGCGATCTTTCCTGCTGTCTCGCTCTGCTGGCGCACACGCAAGGAAAGAGTTTCCAATCCTTTCAGCAAAACCCATGCGTTGAACGGGCTGAGGCTCGGACCGGTATGGCGGAAATAATCCTGCAGGTTCTCGTCAATCCATTTCTTCGATGACAGCACAACTCCGCCAAGGCACCGGCCTTGTCCGTCAATATGCTTTGTGGCGGAATAGACAACAATATCAGCACCAAGCTCCAGTGGCTTTTGCAACAACGGCGTCGCGAAGACATTGTCTACAACGAGCCTTGCTCCGCTTTCATGCGCAATATCGGCAATCGCCCTGATATCGCACAGTTCAAGTGTCGGATTGGTCGGGCTTTCCAGAAAGAAAACCTTTGTATTGGGCCTGACGGCAGATTTCCAGGCTTGAAGATCCTTGCCGTCAATCAGGGTACATTCAACACCATAGGACGGCATCATTTTCTCCACCACCCATCGGCACGAACCAAACAGCGCCTTGGCGGCAACGATGTGATCGCCCTGTTTCAACTGACAGGCGATGGCACTGGTTACAGCCGCCATTCCTGATGCTGTTGCCCGGGCGTCTTCTGCGCCCTCAAGCAGACACATGCGTTGTTCGAACATGTGGACTGTAGGGTTGGCATAGCGTGAGTAGATGAATCCTTCCTCATCGCCCTTGAAGCGGGCCTCTGCAGACTCCGCGCTTTCATAGACAAAACCCTGCGTCAGATAGAGCGCTTCTGATGTCTCTCCAAAAGACGATCGCAAGGTGCCTCCATGCACCATGGCGGTCGCAGGATTCCAATTTGATGGTTTGGATAGGTCTTTCATCATCTGCTCCGTAAAAACAAAAAAATCCGGTTGCAAAACGCTAACCGGATTCCATACTGCTATTGCAGACGGCCCTTTTAGCGAATTGTTTAAAGTGGCTGCAAGCCGGCCGGCCCAAATCACCACTGTCAATAAACAGTGGTTTACTTGTGAAAACCCTTTGCGTCAATGCCATGATTGATTACAGCAATATCAACAACAAAATTGATTGAGCAGCACAAGCGAATGGAACAGCAAAAGACAGGCATCTTGCCGGATCACCAGATCAAGGTTTTGTTTGATCAGGGCGCTCTTACAACATCGAAGCCGTTGGACGACGACCAGATCCAGCCAGCCAGTCTAGATCTGCGCCTTGGAGACAAGGCCTATCGGGTTCGCGCATCATTTCTGCCAGGAAAAAGCACAGTTCAGGAAAAATTGGACCGTTTCAAATTGCACGAGTTTGATCTCGCCAATGGAGCCGTGCTTGAAACAGGTTGTGTTTATATCGTGCCGCTGCTTGAAGGTCTGAATTTGCCGCCGCACATCGAAGCTTCGGCAAATCCCAAGAGTTCAACTGGGCGGCTAGACATTTTCACCCGGGTTATCACCGATTATTCCCAGGGTTTTGACCAGATCGCTGCGGGCTATTCCGGCCAGCTTTATCTGGAGATCAGCCCGAGCACATTTCCTGTAGTTGTGAAAACCGGCTCGCGGCTTTCGCAAATCAGGTTCAGAATCGGTCATTCATTGTTGTCGGACGCGGATCTGCTCGATTTGCACAAGGCCGAAACCCTTGTCGCAACAACTGACCCCAATATCCACAATCAAGGCATCGGCCTTTCTATAGATCTGACGGGCGACGCCAACGGACTTGTCGGTTACCGCGGCAAACGCCATACGGGCGTTGTCAATGTTGACAGGAAAGGCGCGCTTGAAATTCATGACTTCTGGGAGCCAATCTATAATCACGGGTCCAGTGATATCGTGCTTGATCCTGATGAGTTCTATATTCTTGTCTCCCGCGAGGCGGTTCATGTGCCGCCCCTATATGCGGCGGAAATGGTTCCATTCGATCCGCTGGTCGGTGAATTCCGCGTTCACTATGCCGGATTTTTCGATCCGGGCTTCGGCAATGCCGAGGCTGGGGGCAAGGGCGCGCGCGGGGTCCTTGAGGTGCGAAGCCATGAGGTACCATTCATTCTTGAACACGGCCAGCTTGTTGGGCGGCTTGTCTATGAAAAAATGCTGGATCGCCCCAATTCACTTTACGGACAATTGGCAACGTCGAACTATCAGGCCCAGGGACTGAAGCTTTCAAAGCATTTCAAATAATCTGATCTTTTGCGGTCTGTCTTTCAATGCTGCCGTGGAAAGTCTTTTCCCATTGGTGGGGCTGTGTGATGAGCTTCAGGATTGCTCTCCACCCGGCAATCGAGATTAGCAGCCAGTAGACCGGAAAAAGCAGTATCCAGGATTTTGATTGTTTTGCCTGCAGCGAATCCTGAACCACATAGGCTAGGAATCCGTAGGTTGTATAGCCCGCAACAAGGTTGAAGGTGCTGATGCCGGCTATCCAGATGTCATAGGCACTAAGCATTTGTCCGGAGAAATATCGAAATCCCTGAACGAAAAGCGCAGCGATGAAAAACGGATGCACCAATACAGAGACAACTACGCTGGTCAGCACCATGTGCAGCAGTAAGAAGTTCCTCCAACCCATCTGCCTTGCCGTCGCCAAGGGTTTTCGCATGTGAACCAGCAGGGTTTGTATCCACCCCTTGATCCAGCGTGTCCGCTGCATCATCCAGGCATTGGTCGAGGCAGGGGCTTCTTCATATGTTGGATATTTCAGGACGCCGCAGATCTTGCCAAAACGCGCCAACCGAATGCCAAGATCAGCATCTTCTGTGACATTGTAACTGTCCCACCCACCTGCAGCCTTCAACGCTTGCAACCTGAAATGGTTTGATGTTCCGCCAAGCGGCATGGGAGAGTTCCATCTCGCAAGCGAAGGCAGTATTCCATAAAACAGCGTGTTGTATTCAATCGAGAATAGCCTGGTGAGGAAACTTTCCCTGATGTTGTCTATTACAAGAGGTGCCTACAGACAGACCATTTCCTCAGGTGCTTTGGAAAATGCCATCGCCGCTTCAAGCAGTTGATTGGGATGAGGGCGATCCTCGGCATCATAGATCACCAGAAAATCGGCTAGAGCCGCATCACGTGAATGGAAGTCTCCAAGGGCATTGATTTGACCAAGGGCATAATTGAGTGCACGCGGTTTTGTTTGCGGCTTGCCTTCGGGCACAACAATCAGATGAAATCCCGCAGGTAGATGAATTCGGGATATTGCATTAATCGTTTCATGGTCGTTTTTCTCACAGACGAGCAGTTTGTGAATTTTGCCGTTCGGCCATTTCAGTTTGCCAAGTGCTTCAATCAGTGCCGGAACCTGCCCGCTCTCCTTGTACAAGGCTGCCATTACAACATAGGTTTTTGTCATATCCTCGGTCAGCGGAATTTTGGGCGGCTTTGTTGCTCCGTCAAAGTTAGACAGGATAACGGCTCGAAATAAGACTGCCATCAAATAAAATGCACTGAAAATGACAGAGCAGAAAACAATGGTTTGCTCTTTCGCAGCGTAAAGCCCGCCTGCAAAGGTGATGAATACCAGGAGAAAAATGCAGAACTGGGGAAACGTCATTGTAAATTTTGAAGACATTTCTTCAGCCAGTGTATTGAAGTCTTCAGAGTTGCTCTTATCCGATGAGCTTTCTCCTGAAACCGACTTCCGGCGGTTCATTGCGCTTTCGATAAAAAACTGATGTTCCCCTCGTTGTTCCAACCTGCTAAATCATCCTTCGCGCATGATTGTGGGTAGTTTCAATTGTGGGTCTTCGATAACAATACACTTGATTGTGCAAAATAAAAGATAGCAGGCTTAAGTTGCGAAAAAGATATTTATTCATCCTGGCCGGGGCCCTGCTTTTCTCTCACAACGTACCAGCACTTGTTAGACCAGCGCTCGGGCAAAATGCCTCGATCCCCAATTTCTGGGACCCGAACGAGCGGTTTGTGCGGCCTGACCTCTCGAACCGTTCGCGGTTGAAGTTTCTCACGACAACCGATTTTCCACCTTTCAATTTTGTCGACCGCAGAAAGCGCTTGTCTGGGTTCAACGTTGAACTTGCCCGGGCCATCTGTGCAGAGCTCGATATGCTGGCAAAATGTCAGATACAGGCCTTGCCCTGGGACGAACTCGAAAAAGCCATGGCGGCAGGCGAGGGGGAAGCTATCATTGCAGGCCTCAATATCGACGTTGAAAGCAGGACAAAATTCACATTCTCCCGTTCTTACCTTAAAATCCCAGGGAGGTTTATAGCCAGGCGCGACAACAGCCTGGATGAGCCTGTTTATGAAACCCTGTTTCGAAAAACAGTGGGCGTAGTGCAAGGTTCAGAGCACCAAAAGTACTTCAATGCAGCATTTACCGGGCGTACTTCAAAGGCCTATCCAACACGACAATTGGCCTTCAGTGCTTTGAAAACAGGCGAGATTGATGCCGTCTTTACAGATGCCGTCTCAGGTTCATTCTGGTTGGCTTCATCTGCCGCCGATGAATGCTGCATGTTTGCCGGCGGTCCATATCTTTCCGAAGAGTTTTTTGGTCACGGACTGGCAATTGCTGCCGGAAAGGAAGATCAGGAACTGACCGCCGGATTTGACTATGCTCTTAAATCGATCAACGACAAGGGGATATTCAAGGAATTGTACCAGCGCTATTTTCCGCTGGGACTTTTTTAGATACGTGAACCAGTCTCATTTTTGCGGCAGTAAGGGTACGCTTAGCGTCCAGACAAGATCGGCGGGCTTTTCATCCTGCCAATCCTTGAGGCCAATTGTCATATTGTCGTGACCCATCTGTGGTTGATCAATATAGGTACGAAACATCCTGTCCCAGATCGACAGATTGAACCCGTAATTGGAATCGGTCTCACCCGGGATAATCGAATGATGAACACGGTGCATGTCAGGCGTAACAATGAGAAGCCGCAGATATTTGTCCAGCCATAAGGGCAGCTTGAAATTGGAGTGGTTGAACATGGCGCCGCCATTGAGAACAATCTCGAATACCAAAACCGAAGCTGCCGGGGCGCCCATCAACAACACTATCGCGTATTTCCAGACCATTGAGAGAATGATTTCGATCGGGTGAAAGCGAATGGCCGTCGAAACATCAAAATCAATATCCGAATGATGCATGCGGTGAAGCCGCCAGAATACTGGGACCTTGTGTGAGGCCAGATGCGAGAGCCAGACTGCAAAATCCAGCACAAGAAAGGAAACAATGAACGCCACCCAATAGGGAGCAGTAACATTGTTAAAGAGACCGATACCGTCTTCCGCTGCCCATAATGCACCCCCTACAGCAGCAGTCTTGAACAGCAATCGCACCAGCACCGAGTCGATCAGCACGATTGTCCAGTTGGTAAACCATCGCCGCGCTTTGACTGGCCGTAATTTTCGCCTTGGAACGAAATACTCGCAGCCGGCCATGATGATAAAAAGCCCTGCAAATATTGATAACCGGAGTGCTGCTTCAGACAATGTTGTTCCCTCAAATTCGGATTGACTAAGTGTTTATGCGCTTGCCGGTGATCAGAATCAAATCAATGGAGCGTGAATGCGACGTTTTGACTGCAAATCAATGCATTACGCAGGAAACGACTTGGCATTGATGCAGCCATGATTTAAACCGCACCCTTATCGCTCCTTCGAGCCTCAATCTTGACCTCGTACCTGAAAATGACCGGAAAAACCATGACTGGCGCAACCTTGCCTGACCTCGATATCTCGCCTGAACTCGTATCTGCGGCACAAGCCTGCAAGGCTTGGCCGTTTGAAGAAGCGCGAAAGATTGTCAAACGGTACGAAAAAACAGGTTTTCCCGAGACTATTCTGTTTGAAACCGGCTATGGCCCGTCTGGCCTGCCTCATATCGGTACCTTCGGCGAAGTAGCAAGAACAACCATGTTGCGTACCGCTTTCCGCCTGTTGACCGCTGACAAGGTGCCAACCAGGCTCCTGTGTTTTTCCGATGATATGGATGGCATGCGCAAGATACCTGAGAATGTTCCGGACCGCGCCTTTCTCGAGCCGCATTTGCACAAGCCCCTGACCTCTGTGCCAAATCCGTTTGGCGGCGACTATGAGAGTTTCGGTCATCACAACAATGCCATGCTGCGCCGTTTTCTCGATACCTTTGGTTTCAACTATGAATTTGCCAGCGCTACTGAATATTACAAATCCGGAAAGCTGGACACCATCCTGAAACTGGTTGCTGCCCGCTACGATGCTGTCATGAATATCATGCTGCCAACGCTTGGCGACGAACGCCGGGCAACCTATTCGCCTTTTCTTCCGATTTCTCCAAAAACCGGCCGTGTGCTTTACGTTTCGTTGAAGAATGTCGATGCTGCAGCCGGAACCATTACCTTTGATGATGAGGATGGGACGGAAACCACATTGCCGGTTACTGGCGGAAATGTTAAATTGCAGTGGAAGCCGGATTTTGGTGCCCGATGGGCCGCCCTCGGCGTCGATTTTGAAATGTTCGGCAAAGACCATGGCCCGAACATGCCCGTCTATGACCGCATTTGCGTTGCATTGGGCGGGCGGGCACCCGAACATTTCGTTTACGAACTTTTCCTCGATGACCAGGGTCAGAAAATATCGAAATCCAAAGGCAACGGCCTGACGATTGATGAATGGTTGGCCTATGCGCCAACTGAGAGCCTTTCCTATTACATGTTCCTGAAACCGCGCACAGCCAAGCGCCTTCATTTTGATGTAATCCCCAAGGCTGTTGACGAATATTTCCAGCAGCTTGCAGCCTATGACGGTCAAACAGGCGAGCAGCGCCTCAACAATCCGGTATGGCACATTCACAGTGGCAATCCGCCCAAAGTGGACCTCCCGGTTTCCTTCGCCATGTTGCTCAATCTGGTCAGCGCCTCGAACTCCGAGGACAAGGAAACCTTGTGGGGCTTTATTTCGAGCTACGATAGTTCCCTTACTCCGCAAACTCATCCGGTGCTTGACCAATTGGTCGATTTTGCAATCCGTTATTTTGCCGACTTTGTAAAACCGAACAAACAGTTTCGCGTTCCCACTGATGCCGAGCACAAAGCGCTTGTTGCGCTTGACGCCAAACTCGCAGAAATTGATCCTGCCAGCGACGCAGAGGCTATCCAAACCGAGGTATTTTCCATCGGAAATGATAATGGGTACGAAAATCTTCGCGAATGGTTTCAGGCGCTTTACCAGATCTTGCTGGGGCAGGACCAGGGTCCGAGATTTGGTTCTTTCGTTGCGCTTTACGGTATCGAGGCGACCCGACAACTGATTGCGCGGGCCCTTTCAGGTGACCTTTCGAAAAAGTGATCCATGTGCAGCTTGCCGAGCCGAACTTTCAGTCCCGCCAAATCCCGATTTTGGCGAGCTGCGCCTCCTGCAACATGGGTAAGAGATCAGCCTCCTCAGTCCTTGCCCATCCCTGACTGACCATCCATGTGGCAAGATCAGTTGGCCCGATGTTGCAATCGCCAACATAAACGTCCTCGTTCTCCCATACCCCGAGGCATGTCAAAGTCCGGCTTCGAACGAGGCGCTGCAGCGCTGATTTCGAGTAGTTTCCACAATTCCATTCACCCTCGGCTGAGGCACACATTGCATCGGGCTTTGGCGATGTGAACCTGTTGAGCAGGATCGTGACCTCGCGCGACACGATTGTGTTGGCATCCAGAACGAGCGGCTGGGGAAACTGCTCCGGCCCGGGCGGCTTTTGGAGCACGACTTTCTTGCGGGCAGTTTCCCCGGCATTTTTCTCTTCCGGGACTGTAGTTGGAGCAATGCGTTCGAGCTCTTTGGAATTGATCACCGGCACAGTCATTTCATCGCCGTCGATAATGCGCAAGTTCCGCTTTGCCGGCTCCATCTGCCTTTGAGTTTCTCCGGGCTGTCTTGGTGTTTCATCCTGTGGCGCGTCACTCTGGGGTGAAGCA
>JBGSTD010000053.1:0-25815 GCA_041736675.1 Salaquimonas sp. | reverse complement strand
ATCCGCCCGATTATAGGAAAATTGGCTACATCATAATGCCAGCTCAAATCCCGGTTGGGCCAGGGATGGGTGGCTGGCGTCAGAAACACCAGTCCTGCTGTCTGTTCGGGATGATTGACCGCAAAGGCGGCGGCAGTTGATCCACCGAGCGAATGTCCGATGATAATTACTTTTTCAATATCAAGTTCCTTTAGAACTCCTGACAGAACACGGGCCTGTTCCCATGGTTTGTCCATATCATCGCCATCACCGCGCTGCGAATAGCCATGGCCGGGCCGGTCCACAAAGATCATTCTGCCCCTGCCTTCAAGGCTTTCGGCCAAAGGCGCCTCCAGATCACGTAAATTTCCGCTCGCACCGTGAATAAAAAGCATAGGCAAAAGGTCTGCTTGCGGTCCGGCCGGATGATCCGTGAGATGAACCTTCAACCCATCCACCTCGACAAATTTTCCGGCAGCCGGGAAGCGTGTCTCAGCATTGTTCTCGAAATAGAGCGTCAGCAGGAAAAGCGCCACGCCGGTCAAAAGAAATGAAATGAATAAAAATTTCAAGGAATGATCTGTCCGATAATTTTGGGAAATTGTTGCGTGCAAGTATTTTCGATCTTGTCAGCCAGCTCATTCAGGCCGCTTATATCAGCTGCTCATGTTGGATTGCCGGAAAGTTTGTCTTCAAGCTTGATGACATTTGACTGGGCCTGCGAATTGGCGGGATAAATTTCAAGAACCTTGTACCATGTCTCAAGCGACTTTTTATCCTTGCCGAGTTTTTCAAGCATGACCGCAAGGCCGGAAAGCGCGCCAAAATGCCGTGGCTCAAGTTCGAGGACACGCTCAACATCGGTGATCGATTTGCCATAGTCATTCATCGCAAAATGCAGCGTGGCACGGCGGTTCCAACCTTCCGCATAATCAGGCGCAAGCGTGATGATGTGATCCAGCAGATCAAGGGCCACACCACTCTTGTTTTGCTCCATAGCTTTGGAGACGCGCAACATCAGCAAATCTACGCTGTCAGAACCCGATCCATTCCACTCATTCCAGATTTTCTTTGATATCCGGTTGGCCGCCGCCTGGTTTGACTGCCGCTTGAGGTCGGCGAACAGGCTGTCAAGGGTTTCAGATGCCCGCTTGTCCAATTGCTCAAGGTCATCGCCTTCAGCAGTACCGTCAATAGAGGAAGGTGGCGGCGCCTCATCCAGCGGGATTTTGGTTGATGGCGAGGCAACAGAAAGGGGCTGGGCAGCAAAACCATGCTCCGCCGTCCCTGCAAACAGGGCAAGACCAGAAATGACCAGAACCGGAAACGAAAAAAACCTCATGCAAACAGATTAGGGCTGTTTTACATGAGGTCAATTACAATTCTTGCTGCACACCTCAAAATTTGGTGAGGGCGGGCAAAAAATCGGCAGCCGTCAGGATTAGCCCTGGCGTGCCTTGAAGCGCGGGTTCACCTTGTTGATGATGTAAACGCGCCCTTTGCGGCGAACCAGACGGTTTGCGCGGTGGCGGCCTTTAAGGGATTTGAGCGAATTCTTGATTTTCATCGGTCCGGTCCGTTTTTTGCGCCATCAAGCCTTTTCGCAGGCGTCCCTGCGGGCAAAAATGACAAGTAAGAGTGATGTCAAAACAAAACGCGCCCGAGGTTTATCAAGCAGGCGCGCTCAAGTTGGCTGTGTCATAAGGGAAAGCGGGGGGAATTGTCAAGGCTCCCAAGCCCTTGCTCATTGCAAAGATTCACGATTTTCTACTATTGTCGCGCTCAAACTGGTATTGGAGGAAAACCATGGACGGACACTGCAGTTGCAATCAGTTACGCTACCGCGTTGAAAAAAAGCCGATGATTGTCCATTGCAGCTGGTGCCAGCGGGAAACCGGATCGGCCTTTGTAATCAATGCAATCATTGAGACCGATGCCCTCAAAGTGCTTTCCGGCACAGCCGAAGCCATTGATACACCAAGCGCCAGCGGCAAGGGACAGAGAATTTTCCGCTGCCCGTCCTGCCATGTCGCAGTTTGGAGCCAATACTCCGGCGCCGGCGAAAATATTCGCTTCTTGCGAGTGGGAACGCTGGACAATCCGGGTGAATGTCCGCCCGATGTGCACATTTACACTTCGACCAGGCTGGACTGGGTGAAACTGCCTGATACCGCAAGAGTTGTTGCCGAATATTACAAACCGGGCGAAGTCTGGAGCGATGAAGCCAAATCAAGATGGCGCGAGGCAACCGGACGCGAGCGCTAATTCGCGAATGCTTGCCCCAATGTCAAATCAGCCTGTTATGCTGCGTCGCTTTTACCCTGTCGTTTTTACCCTGTCGCTTTTACAATGGAGATGGTCGCGCAAAGTCGCAACTTTTTTGCAAAAGAAGCGCCTATTGCCGCCAACTCAACTTTTGGGTAAGCACGGGGATTAACGGGCGCAGTTGGCGCCCTGCTCCATTTGAACTTACCATCACTAAAGGGTGCTGCCATGCGCAAGTTTTCCGCTTTTGCTATCGCCAGAGAGGCTTTCCGCCATCAAAGCGGCTGGGAAAAACAATGGCAGAACCCCGAGCCGAAGGCTTCTTATGATGTGATCATCATCGGTGGTGGCGGACACGGCCTTGCCACAGCTTACTATCTTGCCAAGGAACATGGCATCACCAATATCGCCGTACTCGAAAAAGGCTGGCTGGGCGGCGGAAACACGGGTCGCAACACGACCATTATCCGCTCGAACTATCTTTATGATGAAAGCGCCGGAATTTACAACCACGCGGTCAAACTGTGGGAAAACCTCTCCCAGGATCTTAACTACAACGTCATGTTTTCGCAGCGCGGCGTCATGATGCTGGCCCATAATGTCCATGACGTGCAGGTTTTGAAACGCCATATCCATGCCAACCGTCTCAACGGCGTTGACAATGAATGGCTGACACCCGAACAGGCGAAAGAATTCTGCCCGCCACTCAACATCGCGAAATCGGCAAGATATCCGGTTGTCGGCGCAGCCCTGCAAAGGCGCGGCGGCACTGCGCGCCACGATGCTGTGGCGTGGGGCTATGCCCGCAAGGCCAATGACATGGGTGTGGACATCATCCAGAACTGCGAAGTGACAGGCATCAATCGCGGCATCAACGGCGAAGTGACGGGGGTAAACACCTCACGCGGCACAATCAACGCGAAAAAGGTCGGTGTTGTCGCTGCCGGTCACACTTCCGTTCTGATGGAAATGGCCGGCGTGCGCATGCCACTCGAAAGCTATCCGCTTCAGGCTCTCGTCTCCGAGCCGGTCAAGCCCTGTTTCCCCTGCGTTGTCATGTCGAACACAGTGCACGCCTATATTTCACAATCCGACAAGGGTGAACTGGTCATCGGCGCAGGCACCGACCAGTATACGTCATATTCGCAAACCGGCGGGCTACACATCGTCAACCATACGCTCGACGCGATCTGCGAAATGTTCCCGATGTTTGGCCGCATGAAGATGTTGCGTTCCTGGGGCGGCATTGTCGATGTGACGCCGGACCGTTCGCCCATCCTTGCCAAGACCCCCGTCAAGGGCCTTTACGTCAATTGCGGCTGGGGAACCGGCGGCTTCAAGGCAACACCCGGATCAGGCAATGTCTTTGCCCACACCATCGCCAGGGATGAACCCCACAAGATCAACGCAGGCTTCACGCTCGAGCGCTTCAAGACAGGCCGCCTGATCGACGAAGCCGCCGCTGCTGCTGTGGCGCATTGAGGAAAATACCATGCTGCTAATTAACTGCCCATATTGCGAAGAAGAACGCCCGGAGCTCGAGTTCCGCGGGTCAGGCGAAGCGCACATTGCCCGCCCTTCCAACCTTGCCGAGATTTCCGATGATGATTTTGAAAAATTCTTTTTCATCAAGGACAACGAAAAAGGCATTGTTTTCGAGCGCTGGCGGCACATTCACGGCTGCGGCCGCTTCTTCAACTCTGCCCGCCATTCGGTATCGGACAAATTCATCATGACCTACAAGGCAGGAATTGCAAAACCCAAGCTGTCCAAGGCCCAGATTGATGCGGTAAAACCACCGGCAAAAGGCACTCCGGCAAACGAACCTGTGTGGACGATTGATCCCATGGCTGAAGAGGGGAAGAAATAAATGTTGCATTACCTCCCTCTGCCCTGTCGGGCATCTCCCCCCAAGGGTGGAGTTTCGCTGGTTGCAAAATCTCACCACAAATCAATCTCCACCCTTGGGGGGAGATGTCACGAAGTGACAGAGGGGGGTTATTTATCCCCCGGTAAAATCTCAGAGGTGTATCTATGACCTTCTCCGTCAACACAGGTTCAAACCGCATCGCCGGAAAAGGCCGCCTTGCACCGTCGAAAACCGTCACCTTTACCTTTGACGGCAAACAGCTCAACGCCCTTGAGGGCGACACGCTGGCATCGGCCCTGATTGCCAATGGCATTCACCTGGCAGGCCGTTCATTCAAGTATCACCGCCCGCGCGGCATCCTGGGATCTGGCGCTGAAGAACCGAGCGCGCTGATGGACATTTCAAGAGACAAGGTGCGCACCCAGCCAAACGTTCGCGCCACCACCCAGGAAGTCTTCGACGGCCTGATTGCAAAGACGCAGAATTATTACCCGTCGATTACCTTTGATGTTGGCGGCATCAACAACCTGATGGCACCGTTCTTTTCCGCAGGCTTTTACTACAAGACCTTCATGTGGCCCAAACAGGCCTGGAAAAAGCTTTATGAGCCGGTTATCCGCGAGGCTGCCGGACTTGGACACGCACCAAAAGAAGCCGACCCTGACCGCTATGCAAACCGCTTTGCCCATTGCGACGTGATGATCGTCGGCGGCGGAGCAGCAGGCCTGATGGCAGCAAAAACCGCTGCCGCCTCCGGCAAGCGCATTATTTTGTGTGACGAAAACGCAGAACTTGGCGGCTGGCTTCTGGCGGAAACCGATGCGGCTATTGACGGCATGCAGGCTGGCGAGTGGGCAGCAAAGACCATCCGCGAACTTGCCGCCATGGACAATGTCAAACTTCTGCCGCGCACTACAGCCTTTGGCTATTACAGCCAGAACATGCTGGCGCTTGCCGAACGCATCACCGACCATGTCGCACTCCCCGCAGCAGACACACCGCGCGAGCGGCTCTGGCAGGTCCGCGCCAAAAAAGTGATTCTGGCTACCGGAGCCATCGAGCGCCATCTGGTGTTTGCCGACAATGACCGCCCGGGCATCATGCTTTCTTCTGCCGCGCGGATGTATCTCAACCATTATGGCGTTGCAGTTGGCAGAAATGTCGGCGTTTATACGGCCTGCGACAGCGCCTGGCACACAGCCATCGAATTGCAGGAGGCTGGCGTCAAGGTTGTCGCCATCATCGACATGCGCCAGAACCCGGATGAACAGCTGGTAAACCGCGCCAAGGCGCTTGGTATTCCTGTCAGAACCGGCTCTGCGGTAACCAAAACCAAAGGCAAACTGCGCATCAAGTCAATGACCGTCGAACCGATCAGCACCAGTGGTTCGGAGACCTTCGAGATTGATTGCCTTATCATGTCCGGCGGCTGGACACCCACCGTTCACCTGTTCTCGCAGTCACGCGGCAAACTGAAATTTGACGAAGCCAATGGCCGCTTTATTCCGGATATTCACGTCGAGGAATGTGCTTCCATCGGTTCATGCAACGGAACCAACGATATCAACACTGCCCTGGACGAGGCTATCGCGGCGGCAAGTGCTGCGGCAGGAGCCAAAGCAGCAAAAGCACCAACAACGTCTGGTTTTGCCTCCATGGCAGGCCATCTCATTGGCTCTGCAAAAGGTGCCGGCGCGGACGATCATGTCATGGCCTTTGTCGATTTTCAGAATGACGTTTGTGCAAAGGACATTCGCCTTGCCGTGCGTGAAGGCATGCATTCGATCGAGCATATCAAGCGTTACACAACGACAGGCATGGCCACTGATCAGGGCAAGATGTCCAACATGCATGGTCTGGCAATCGCCGCTGAAGCCCTCGGCAAGGAAATCCCAGCCGTTGGCCTGACGACATTCCGCCTTCCCTATACGCCGGTCACCTTTGGCACCATCGTCAACCATGCCAAGGGTGATCTTTTCGATGTGACCCGCCGCACACCGATGTATCAGTGGGCTGCCGATCATGGCGCAGCCTTTGAGGATGTCGGCAACTGGAAACGCGCCTGGTACTTCCCAAGGTCTGGCGAAGACATGCACGCTGCCGTATCGCGCGAATGCAAGACCGTTCGCGAAGTCGCCGGAATTTTCGATGCCTCCACACTTGGCAAGATCGAGGTCGTTGGCCCCGATGCTGTCAAATTCATGAACCTGATGTACACAAACCCGTGGGACTCGCTCAAACCCGGCATGTGTCGCTATGGCATCATGTGCCGCGAGGATGGCTTTGTTTATGACGACGGCGTTGTCGGACGGATGGCTGAAGACCGCTTCCACGTAACGACCACAACCGGCGGTGCGCCGCGTGTTCTCAACATGATGGAAGATTATTTGCAGACCGAATTTCCGGACTGGAAGGTTTCGCTGACATCAACTTCCGAGCAATGGGCGGTAATCGCCGTACAAGGGCCGAAAGCCCGCGAGATTATCGCGCCCTTGATCGAGGGAATTGATCTGTCACCTGAAGCGCTGCCCCACATGGCAATCCGCGAAGGCAGGATTTGCGGTGTGCCAACCCGCCTGATGCGCGTTTCGTTCACCGGCGAACTCGGTTTCGAGATCAACGTACCGGCTGATTACGGTCAGTCTGTTTGGGAAGCAATCTGGGAGCGCGGCGAGCCGATGGGCATGACTGCCTACGGTACAGAAGCCATGCACGTTTTGCGGGCGGAAAAAGGCTTCATCATTGTCGGTCAGGACACCGATGGAACAGTAACCCCGTTTGATGCCGGTGTTGGCTGGGCTGTCGGCAAGAAGAAGACAGACTATGTTGGCATCAGAGGTCTCAAGCGCCCTGATCTTGTAGCTGAAGGTCGCCGCCAGTTGATCGGCCTCAAAACAAAAGATCCTAAAATCGTTCTGGAAGAAGGCGCGCAGATCGTCATTGATCCCAACCAGCCCATTCCGATGAAAATGATCGGCTTTGTCACCTCTTCCTATTGGTCTGAAACCCTTGGTCATTCCATTGCCATGGCGCTGGTTGAAGGCGGCTTCGCCCGCATCGGGGAAACGCTTTTCGTGCCGATGGCAAATGAGACCATCACCGTTGAAGTGTGTGACCCCATCTTCTATGACAAGCAAGGAGCGCGGCTCAATGTCTAAGATCGCAATCGCAAAACGTATTGAACCCTTGGGTGGCATCATCTTTGCCACCAATGGTGTTTCGCTGACCCCTGCGCCAGCAGGCACAAGACTGGTGCTGCGCGTACGTGAGGAAGGCCAGGCTGAAGCAAAGAAAATCCTCGGCTTCGCTCTGCCTTCAAAACCCAAAACATCCGCTTCAAAAGGCAGCATCCATTGTCTTTGGATTGGCCCAGATGAATGGCTGGTTATCGACGAAGACGCTTCGGCATTGCCGGCAATATTTGCCAAGGCAGGAAATGCAAAACTCGCCGCTGTCAATGTCAGCCACCGCAATACCGCCATATTGGTGAGCGGAGCAAAAGCGGTTGATGTTCTCAACTCTGGTTGCCCGCAGGACCTTTCAATCGAAGCGTTCCCTGTTGGAGCTGCTTCAAGAACCCTGCTCGGCAAGTCCGAAATCATCCTGTACCGTACCGGCACAAGAGAATTTCGGGTCGAGTGCTGGCGGTCGTTCTCCGACTATGTATGGAAATATCTTGTGGACGCGGTAAAATCAGCCTGAAAAACTTCGAGAAAATCTTTTCCTTGCAGACAGGGTCAGCAACCGTTTATGCAGGACCTGTATCAACGGCGATGTATTCGCGGCACAGGCTCGGGAAATTTCATGACCGAAAACATGACGAAACCGGATGCCGGAAATTCCACCCAGGAAATAGTGACGCGTCTGGTCTTGAACTTTCCCGGCTTTGAACAAACCGATTCTGGAGCGCAACTTGGCCGCCTCCGCTATGGCGCGGAAAATACCGGAAAAATCTGGGGCTTCGAAATTGCGCAGGGTGATCTCGATGTTAACGTGGACGGGCACCATACCCGGGTTGACTACACAACCAGCGCGGCGAACTGGCAAACTGCTACCCGCCTGGTGCAGTTTCGCTGGAACGATATTGTCCATGCCTATGAAAAAGACAGTTTCCCTGGCGGCTTTTTGAGAAATGCCGCCAAATATTTTGCCTTCTTTTTCGATGGCACCCTGTTCCGCTATGCCAAGGCAAGCATGCGCTATTTTTCCTTTACGCTGTTTCCGCTTGTGCTTGCGATCTTTTTTGCCATTGCCGTGTGGATAGTGATCGGACTTGCAGGCGCTCCCATGTGGCTCAAGATTGTTGCTGTCCCTCTGATTACTTTGGTGTTCTGCAAATGGCCGGGAGACCGGCTCTATATCCCGCTGACAATCGCTGACTGGGGATTTGCCCGCGACATGGTCAACCGCACCAACATCGAAATCGAAGAGCGTTTCGACCAGTTTGCCGAGGCAACCGTAAAGGAAATTGCCGCATCAGACCACGATGAAATCGTCATAGTCGGACACAGCTTTGGCAGTCTGTGGGCAGTCGCGGCGCTCGCCAGGGCACTTGAGAAAGATCCCGGCCTCCTCGCCAACAAGACAGTCTGCTTTCTCGCCCTCGGCTCCAGTATTCTCAAGATTGCGCTCGCACCCAATGCCGGATACATGCGGGACTATTGGAGCAAGGTGATGGAGCAACCGGAAATCTTTTGGCATGAGGTCCAGACCAAGGATGACCTGATTGCCTTTTACCGCAGCGATCCGTTTCATCAGGTTGGAATAAACGCCCCAAAAGCCGAATACCGGATCAGCCGCATCCGCTTTTCAAAGGGCATGGAGAAAAAACGCTACCGCGCCATGCGAAAATCCTTTTACCGCACTCATCGCCAGTATATTCTCTACTATGACAAAAGGGTTCCGTTTGATTACATGATCCGGCTTTTCGGTCCCTTTTCCGTCAAAACCCTTGCAACTGACGAAAGTGCGCTAAATCGCATTGATCATGATGGAAGGCTGGTTTAGAGCGTTCCGAAGATCTAACTCAGGAAATTCTCCTGAATATTGCTAAAGACGGAATTTTTATATGGATATGACAACCACGGATTGGCAGCTCACCGGCAAGATCATCTGGGTCTGCTGCGTGATTACCTGGGGTGTTATCCGGTTCAGGCCAAATCTCAAGGCCCGCAAGACCAAAATTGCTGTCACCAATCGGCCTTTAATCGAGCGGTTCTCGATGTTTGCCTCTCAGCTTGGATTGGGGATCGTACCTGCAATCTGGGTATTTTCGGGTTTCCCCAAGCAGTTTGATCATGCGATTGGCCCTCTGAGTATTGCAATTGGTACTGTCATATTTCTTTGCTCCCTCTACCTGTTTGTGAAAACCCACAAGGCATTGGGCAAGATGTGGTCTCACAGCCTGGACCTTCGTGAAGGACACAAGCTGGTGACAACCGGGATCTATGAAAAAGTTCGCCACCCAATGTATTCCGCATTCTGGCTTTGGGCAGTTGCGCCGCCGTTTCTGTTGGCCAACTGGGTAGCCGGATTTGCTGGAATAGTCGGCTTTGGCACACTCTATTTTCTTCGTGTGGGTCGGGAGGAAGCCATGATGGAGGCCCAGTTTGCAGAGGAATATCGGGATTACAAGCTAAGGACAGCAAAAATAATTCCGGGAATCTACTAACCGAAAAATTTACAGACAATCAGGTTCGCATCGCAGTCAATCCAACTTGCGAACAGCGATTTACGACAATTTTGCAACACCTTGATGATTTTTTATCACGGCCATTCGAAATGGGCTTTCGATCCGCAGCATTCGATTGTTTATTCATAATTCATTCACCATAACTCGGTTTAAGTTTGACAGTTGATTCAGTTATTTTGAGGCATTTATGTTACCTCCCAAATCATTTTTAAAAACAGCAACTTTCGCCATTTTAGCGGCGTCACTTGCATTGTCCGGTTGTTCGTCCACCGGCAGCTCATCCAACAATTCGCCGGAAACAAAAGCGGCAGCGGAAAAGGCTGTTCCAAAGGAAGCTGCTTCCAAGAAAGAGGCGTTTGCAAAAAAGGCTGCGACCGTGGAAGTCTCGCAAAAGGAAGTTTCGCAAAAGGAAGCTGCAGCAAAAGAAGCTTCTCTTGAGACCGACCGCAGCAAGCAACACGTTACCCGCACTGGTGAAGTTTATCTGATGCGCGGCCTGCTCAATGTCTTTTCCCGCGGAATGGACGATATTGCGGCCAGGATGCGTGCAAAAGGCTTTGACGCTATTTCTTACAACCATTCCAACTGGCAGGCATACGCTGACGATATCATCGCCCGCTCCAAATCCGGCAAGGTTTCCTATCCGATCATCATCATGGGCCATTCCCTTGGCGGCAATGCTGCACCCCAGATGGCAAATTATTTGGTGGATCGCGGCATAAAGGTTGATCTGGTCGTCGCCTTTGATCCGACCGAACACCAGATCGTCGGTCCAAATGTGAAAACGGTAATCAATTACCATCTGCCTAACGGCCGCAATACCTTTGACAAGGGCCGCGGTTTCAACGGCTCGCTCCAGAATGTTAATGTTTCTGATATTGCAGGTATCGAGCATACCAATGTCGAGAAAAACAATGGATTGCAAAACAAGTCGATTGATAGGGCAGTCAAACTGACGAGCGTACTCAAATCCGACAAACGCAAGGTTGCGAGCAACCGGAAAAAATCAAAGGCTTCCTGAGCCGACGAGATTTGAAACAAGACATCAAAAAAGGCCCTTTGATCACAATATCAAAGGGCCTTTTTTCGTTCAGACAAATAACACTCTCTAGACCAGGGTTGCTTCAGTTGCCGCGCGAACTTCATCTTCGCTAACACCTTCGGCCAGTTCAACAATCTTCAATCCGCCTTCAACAACATCAAAAACACCCATATTGGTGATGATGCGATCGACAACCTGCTTTCCGGTCAGGGGAAGCGTGCAGGCTTTCAGCAACTTGGATTCACCCGATTTGCTCGCGTGATCCATCACGACCACAACGCGGCCAACACCTGCAACAAGATCCATTGCTCCACCCATGCCTTTTACCAGCTTGCCGGGGATCATCCAGTTGGCGAGATCGCCGTCCTCGGATACTTCCATTGCGCCAAGAATGGCCATAGCAATCTTCCCGCCGCGTATCATCCCGAAACTTTGGGCGCTGTCAAAATAGGCGGTCTGCGGCAATTCGGTAATCGTCTGCTTGCCAGCATTGATAAGGTCGGCATCTTCCTGTCCTGCGATTGGAAATGCACCCATGCCCAACATGCCGTTTTCCGACTGCAGGGTTACTTCCACGCCTTCAGGAATATAATTGGCAACCAGCGTCGGAATTCCGATACCGAGGTTGACATACATTCCGTCTTTCAATTCCTGCGCAGCCTTGGCTGCCATTTGATTTCTATCCCACATGGTGCCGTTTCTCCGTTATGCTGCGCGTGTTGTGCGTTGTTCGATACGTTTTTCATGCTCACCCTGGATGATGCGGTGCACATAAATGCCGGGAAGGTGGATACCATCAGGATCAAGCGATCCTGTCGGCACAATCTCCTCGACTTCCACCACGCAAACCTTGCCGCACATCGCGGCAGGCGGATTGAAGTTTCTCGCGGTCTTGCGGAAAATCAGATTGCCGGTTTCATCGGCTTTCCAGGCTTTAACAATGGCAAGGTCGGCAACAATCGAATTTTCCAGAATATAAGTCTGGCCGTTGAAATCCTTGTGCTCCTTGCCTTCCGCAATAACAGTGCCAACACCGGTCTTTGTATAAAAGCCGGGAATACCGCATCCACCTGCACGCATCCGCTCTGCAAGTGTTCCCTGCGGATTGAATTCCAGTTCAAGTTCGCCCGACAGATACTGACGCATGAATTCGGCATTTTCGCCAACATAGGAAGAGATCATCTTCTTAACCTGTTTGGTCTGCAGCAAAATGCCAATACCAAAATCATCTACCCCTGCATTGTTTGATGCAAAAGTCAGATTTTTGGTTCCGGCATCCTTGATCGCCTGAATCAGCAGCTCAGGAATACCGCAAAGGCCAAAACCGCCCGAAGCGATCATCATGCCTTCAAACAACAGGCCATCTAGGGCCTTGGAAGCATTTTCATATACTTTTTTCATAACAAACTGCTTTTCCCGGATTAAATTTACGGCGTTGATTTCACGTCGTTGATTTCACAAAGCCCGTTCTTGGCATCGTGTTCCGTTTCTATTCAGTTTTGATTTTTACTTCAATACGTCATTCCACTTTTAACCCGCCCCACGCCGATTGCCGCTGAAAACGATTGTTGCCGGCGTGATCAACTATCTGCCAACCTTGAGAGCACTTCATATTTTTCCTCGAAGAGAGACAAAAACCGGTTGTTAGTTACAAATGCAACTGTTACGAATGCAATGATCAAATCTATTTGGTGAGGAGCGTCATGTTACATCAGACCCTGAAGTCCGCCGCTGACAGGCTCGACAAAGCCAGTGCTTACATGCCCGGTTTTGGCAATGACTTTGAGACCGAGGCCCTGCCGGGCGCCCTGCCACAGGGCATGAACTCGCCGCAAAAATGCAATTACGGCCTTTACGGCGAGCAATTGTCCGGCACAGCCTTTACTGCACCAAGCCATCAAAATGAGCGAACCTGGTGTTACCGCATCCGCCCATCGGTCAAGCACAATGGTCGTTATGAAAAGATTTCCCTGCCCTATTGGAAATCCGCACCGCACATTCTCGACGATGTGATTTCTCTTGGACAATATCGCTGGGACCCTGTGCCCCATTCCGACAAGCCGCTCACCTGGCTGACCGGCATGCGGACCATGACATCAGCTGGCGACGTCAACACGCAGATCGGTATGGCAACCCACATCTATCTGGTGACCCAGAGCATGGAAGACGCCTATTTCTACTCTGCCGACAGCGAATTGCTGGTGGTTCCCCAGGAAGGCCGCCTGCGCTTTTGCACCGAACTGGGCATTATTGACATTGAACCGCAGGAAATCGCCATCCTGCCGCGCGGCCTCGTTTACCGTGTCGAACTGATTGACGGACCGGCGCGCGGTTTTGTCTGCGAGAATTACGGCCAGAAGTTCGAACTGCCGGGCCGCGGCCCCATTGGTGCCAATTGCATGGCCAACCGGCGCGACTTCAAGACGCCGGTTGCTGCATTCGAGGATCGCGAAGTGCCATCAACGCTGACCATCAAATGGTGCGGACAGTTTCATCAAACCAAAATCGGCCATTCGCCGCTCGATGTGGTCGCCTGGCATGGCAACTACGCCCCGGTCAAATATGATCTCAGCACCTATTGCCCTGTTGGCTCAATCCTTTTTGACCATCCCGATCCATCGATTTTTACCGTACTGACCGCACCATCCGGAGTTCCGGGAACTGCCAATATCGATTTTGTCCTGTTTCGTGAACGCTGGATGGTAGCGGAAAACACCTTCCGCCCGCCCTGGTATCACAAGAACATAATGTCGGAACTGATGGGCAACATCTACGGCCAATACGATGCCAAACCGCAGGGCTTTGTGCCCGGCGGCGTCAGCCTCCATAACATGATGTTGCCACACGGGCCCGACAGGCAGGCTTTTGAAGGTGCCTCCAATGCCAATCTGAAGCCTGAAAAGCTCGACAATACCATGAGCTTCATGTTCGAGACACGCTTTCCCCAGCATCTGACGGAGTTTGCAGCGAAAGAAGCCCCCTTGCAGGACGATTACATCAATTGCTGGGATGATCTGAACAAGAAGTTCGACGGCACGCCGGGCCAAAAATGACTCTCGACACAACCAGATTATTCGTCGTGACTATAAATGTTGCACTGCTGTTTTTCGTTGTTGCAGTGATACTTTGGGTAAGGCGCAAGCAATCGCGAGGCAATGACGGAGGCTCGATTTTCACTTTCGGCCACGAAGATAAGAAGCGTACTGCCGGTGATGACGGCGGCAGCTTCGTTCCGTTGCCGGGCGGAGACGAAAGTTGTGACGGAGGAGGAGGCGATGCTGGAGGCGGTGGGGATTGAAGCGGAGGAAAATATCAGATGGTTCTTTTTACCAAACAGGCAGTGGCGAAGGTAGCAAAAATGTGGGCATGGTTGCAGTAGTTGTTTGGGTGCGGTCAACTGCTATTGGCTGGAGATCAGTGTAATCCATGCAAACACTATTGAGGATCAGCATTTTTTTGAAAAGGGATACAAATTGAAACTGGCAACCCTAAAAGACTCTACCCGCGACGGAAAACTGGTCGTCGTCTCGCGCGACCTGACCAAGTGTTCTGAAGTCGGCCACATTGCCCGCACCTTGCAGGCAGCCCTTGATGACTGGGAACATTTGGGACCGCGCCTTGAGCGGGTTGCCGAAGGACTTGAAACCGGTTCGCAGCCAAGTATGCGCTTTCACGAGCATGATGCCGCTTCGCCCCTGCCGCGCGCCTATCAGTGGGCAGACGGTTCGGCCTATGTCAATCACGTGGAACTGGTGCGCAAGGCCCGTAACGCGGAAATGCCCGACACCTTCTGGACAGACCCGCTGATGTATCAGGGCGGCTCCGACACGTTTCTCGGCCCGCGTGACCCGATTGTCATGGCAGATGAGGCCTGGGGCATCGACATGGAAGGAGAAGTTGCCGTGATCGTCGACGATGTGCCGATGGGCGCTTCGCGTGAAGAGGCAGCAAAGGCAATTCGCCTCCTGATGCTCGTCAACGATGTTTCGCTGCGTGGCCTGATCCCCGGCGAACTGGCAAAAGGCTTCGGCTTCTTCCAGTCCAAACCGTCCTCGGCATTTTCACCCTGTGCAGTCACCCCAAACGAACTGGGCGATGCCTGGAAGGATGGAAAGGTGCACCTGCCGCTATGCGTCGACTATAACGGACAGGCCTTTGGCCGCGCCAATGCGGGCGTTGACATGACCTTCGATTTTGCCACCCTTGTTGCCCACGCCGCCAAAACCCGGGCCCTTGGCGCAGGAGCAATCATCGGTTCGGGTACAGTCTCCAACAAAATGGACGGCGGCCCCGGCAAACCTGTATCAAAGGGCGGTGTCGGCTATTCGTGCATTGCGGAAATCCGCATGATCGAAACCATCAATTCTGGCAAGCCGGCAACGCCCTTCATGAAATTTGGCGATACGGTGCGCATCGAAATGAAAGACAAAAATGGCAAGTCCGTTTTTGGCGCAATTGAACAGAAAGTTGAAAAAACCAATGGCTAAGGCATTTGCATCCGCTGGCGATCTGACCGAAAAGAAAATCAGCTTCACCGAAGTGGGCGACGGTCTTTGGGCATTTACAGCCGAAGGCGACCCCAATTCGGGCGTTATCATCGGCGATGACAGTGTCATGATCATAGAGGCGCAGGCGACCCCGCGCCTTGCCCACAAGGTGATTGAAAAAGTCCGTGAAGTAACCGACAAGCCGATCAGTCATGTGGTGCTCACCCATTATCATGCAGTCCGCGTCCTTGGCGCATCCGCCTTTGGCGCTGACCAGATCATCATGTCCGACAAGGCACGCGCCATGGTGGTCGAACGGGGTCAGGAAGACTGGGATTCTGAGTTTCAGCGTTTTCCGCGCCTCTTTGAAGGGCATGAAAGCATTCCAGGCCTCACTTATCCGACAACAACCTTCGAAACCTCAATGACCGTATATCTAGGCAAGCGCAAGGTTGTCTTGAAACATCTTGGCCGTGCCCATACCGCTGGCGATATCGTCATTCATGTGCCAGACCAGAACGTCATGTTCACCGGAGACATCGTCGAATACCACTCGGCATGTTATTGCGGCGACGGCCATTTCGCTGATTGGGGCAACACACTCAATGCCATCAAGGCTTATGACCTTGCGGCCATTGCACCAGGACGGGGCGATGCCTTGATTGGTTCCGACATGGTCAATGCGGCGATTGAAAACACCCGTGATTTTGTCGAGAGCACGTATCGCCCGGCCGTGAAGATATCTGCCCGCGGCGGATCGCTGAAGGAAACATGGGACGCCATCCGAGCCGAATGCGATCCGAAATTTGCCAGTTATGCAATCTACGAACATTGCCTGCCTTTCAACGTCTCACGGGCCTATGACGAAGCGCGTGGCATCGACACCCCCCGCATCTGGACCGACAAACGCGATCTTGAAATGTGGGAGCAATTGCAGGGATGAGTGCTTTTGCCATCATTTCAGGACTGATCGGCCCTGTAAACATAGGGATCTTCATTCTGGCGATTCGGCTGTCCTATGCCATCGAAGCGAGAAGCGATCCGAAAAAGGCAAAAGCACTATTTGGCTACACCAACATTTGGGCTGTGGCGCTGAACTGGCGTGTTGCCCGTGACGCGCAAACGCAGTCCATGCGCAAGCGTCTTCTGGTCTATCTTGCCATCATTGCTGCTCTATTTGCTGTGATGGCGGTATCATATGCCGCCCTTGGGCGCGCAAGTGCGCTCTGACTGTCAGGGAGACAATGATGGACAGGATTTTCGAAACAGGACGCATCTGGACCGACAAGCGCGATGTTGAAATGTGGGCACAGTTACAGGGTTGAATTGAAAGGCGGGAGGAAAGCTGATGGCTCGATATGAATACAAACCCTTTGACTATATAGCACCTCCAGGTTTGAGCGGAGCCGAACCCCGCCATCAGGTTGCAATCATCGGTGCGGGTCCCATTGGCCTTGCCATGGCAATTGATCTGGCGCTTAGGGGAGTTTCCAGCGTTGTTCTCGATGACAATAACGTGGTTTCAGTCGGAAGCCGGGCGCTGTGCTGGTCAAAGCGGACGCTTGAAATCTTTGACAGGCTTGGTGTTGGTGAGCGTATGCTTGAAAAGGGCGTGACGTGGAAAACCGGCCGCCTCTTTCACGGTGACAAGGAAGTCTACCAGTTCGACCTTCTTCCCGAGGAAGGCCACAAATACCCTGCCTTCATCAACCTCCAGCAATATTACGTGGAGCAGTATCTGATTGAGCGGGCGAGCCAATTTCCTCGCCTTATCGACCTTCGATTCAAGAACAAGGTGATCAATCACACGGACAACGGCGACCATGTCAGCCTGTCGGTTGAAACCCCTGACGGCACTTATGCCATGGAGGCTGATTATGCAATCGCCTGTGACGGCGCAGGTTCACCAACGCGCCAACGCATGGGACTTGCCTTCGAAGGCCAGACCTTTGAAGAGCATTTTCTCATCGTTGATGTGGAAATGGACGAAAGCCCTTTTGCTACCGAAGTCCCCGAGCGCTGGTTCTGGTTCGAGCCGACCTTTCACAAGGGCCAGTCGGCGCTGCTGCACAAGCAACCCGACAATATCTATCGCATTGATCTTCAGTTGGGACCGGATACTGATCCGAAGAAAGAGGCAACCGAGGAAAAGGCTGTCCCCCGCATCAAGGCAATTGTCGGTGACAAGCCCTTCAAGATTGACTGGATGAGTGTCTACAAGTTCCGCTGCGCCAAACTGGAAAATTTCGTCCACAACCGTGTCCTTTTTGTCGGCGACAGCGCCCATGTTGTATCCCCTTTTGGTGCGCGCGGCGGCAATGGCGGGGTTCAGGACCTCGACAATCTTGGCTGGAAACTGGCCGCGGTTCTGCGCGGAGACGCGGACGAGGCATTGCTTGCCACTTACAACGAAGAGCGCAGTTTCGGCTCGGCCGAAAACATCATGAACTCATCGCGGGCAACCAATTTCATGACGCCTAAATCCGCGATCGAGCACCAGTTCCGCGCCGAAGTCTTGAAACTTGCTGCAGACATGCCGTTTGCCCGCAAATTGATCAACTCAGGCAGATTGTCCGTGCCCTGTTCTCTTGGCGGCAAACAACTGCAGACACCGGGCAATCTTGCCTCACTTGTCGGCAGCGCACTCATAGATGCGCCGGTGACAGCCAAGAACAACGGTCAAGCAACCAGGAAGTGGCTTGTCGAAATTGCCCAGGGCGATTTCATCCTGTTGGGCATTGGCAATGTCTCCCTTCCCACACTTGCAGGTGCGCGCAGCCTCTCTATTGGCGGCACAAATGCCGACTTTGAGGACACCGACGGATTTGTCGCCGCGCGTTACGGCAACAATTCAATTCATCTCATCCGGCCGGACGGCCATATCGCAGCAAGTTTCGCGAACGCGGACGAGTCTGAAATCAACCGCGCACTCAATCGCGCCAAAGGGAATATGCTTTTCAGGGAGGCTGCCGAATGATTATGGAAGACAATCTTGGTGCAGATGGCGACCGCATTTACGAGGCGTTGATGGACGCCCATGAAGGCTTGAGCGAGGAGGAAAGCAATGCACTCAACACGAGGCTGGTTCTGCTGATGGCAAATGCGATCGGCGATCCGGACAAGCTTGAAGCGCTTTTCGCAACTGCACGCTCTTACGCCAACCGCTAGGGTAACAATTCTTCAATTGACCAGGAAGGCTTGCGCGGAAATCTCACAGAACGACGACTGGCCAATCCTCAGGCCAGCCGCCGCTTCAAATCAGAACTTCAATGTGCCCTTGTAGCGAACGACCTGTTCTTGGGTATGTTCACTGAAGATAAGGTCATAGCTGAACTCGGAACTGAATCTGGCATCATGTTCGATACCAAGGCTACCGCCAACATTCCAGTGAGTGCGGTCTGGAGAGGCAATGTCTCTTTTCCCAAGATCAAGCGCACCATTTCCCAAAGCCACCGAGTAACTGCCAAGAGTATCGTTGAACTCATAGAGCATAGCTGTATGCAACTCGGGTGTGAACGCAATTCCGTCGACAACTTGCCGAGACGAAGCAGATACGCCAAGGGAGCCAACAAGGCTGTTAATCCGGGTGCTGCCTATTGTTTGCGCCAAGGCTCCACCGCCGGTTGCTTTTTCAGTATATCCGTCCTGACTTGTCGATGTATACGTCACGGAAGCGCTTGGTGTAAGGTTGAATGTACCCATGTCGATTTGATGATTGATTTCACCGCGGGCAAGGAACGTCCTGCTGTCATAATCTGCAGTGTATTCATCTCCTAAGCTGTCTTTCTTGGTCAATTCCAGGCTGTTGAAAAAATAGCCTAGTGTGCCAGACAACCCGGTGCCCGCGTCATTGACAGTGGCACCATAGGCCATGAGTCCAAAGGTCTGTCCATCCACCTTGGAAGATCCGGCGCCGATTGAATAGGATGATCCGGAATCGGTGAAGACAAATCCTGCTCCCAAAACTGTATTCGGATCCACCATAAAATCAATACCAACCGAGCCACCGGCATTCGAACCGCGGGAACTGAAATTCCCGTCAGAAGCTGAAGCCCGACCGCCATACAACTGAACCCACGCTTCGCCTGTTTGACTGACAGCCTGACTACCCTCTGTGCCTTCATCGACAAGGGACATGATGTGTTCAATCCTGCGTATTTCCCGGTTTTCCGGCGCATAACCAAGTTCATTGCTCACTTCAGCATTGCTCGATGATGCCCCAACTCCCAAACGCCCATTCATCCTTCCCTGCAAAAGATTTGCCGCTGTCTTGATGCCTGATGTTGAATTGGCACCACTTCCCTGCGTAGCTGCCGAGCTCGAGACTTCATCAATGAAGTTTGACAATTGTTGTTCGTCACCATCCTGGAAGTCTTCCAGCCGCGAAGTAAGCGCGCTGCGGACATTCGCAGCAATTTCACTCTCCTGCGAACCCTTGTCTTCAATGAAATCAGCGATCCTTGTGAATTGTTCTTTCACGTTATCTGCTACCGAGGCTGTCAAAGCCCCCAGTGTGGCAACTGCGGATACAAACAGGCTCTGCCCGTCATTTTCATTGTCAGACACTTTACCGTTGAACTTGAATGCTAGGAAGTTGTCTTCAATAAGAAATTCCTCACCGTCAGCAGCATTGTCAATATTGATATCCTCTGCATTGATGACCGAAAAAGTATCACCCCCCGCCAAGGAACCACCGCTTCCAACCGTCAGGTAAAGAATGGACGTATTTGCCAGCAATGCAGAACCCGAAACATTGATTTTGCCCGCATCGGTTGAGGACGTCAGACCAATATCGAGAAGACTGCCACTCTTCAGTACCATGTCACCATTGATGCTTGCAGTCTCACCAGCAACCACTGTCAACAAACCACTGGATTCCAAACCGGCAAGATTGCCCATTTGAGAAAGTGCGGCTCCGGCCCCGACTTTGACACTGTCGCTAAACACTCCGAGGCCATCGCCGGTGAATGCACCCGACAAAAGGGATGCCTTTTCGAAACTGGTGAATGATGAACCGGTTTGATTGGCTCCATTGGCAAACTGGGCTTCATCGACACCCGCTCCACCTACAAAATCACTGCCGACATGACCACTGCCTTGAAGGACCAATATGTCATCACCTGCACCAAGATCAAAATTGCCTGCAAGTGTTCCACTATTTGCCAGTATGTCATCGTCATTGCCAAGATCGGCACCACCTTTCAAGGTACCTGTATTATTGACAAGATCTTTTGTTCCGGTCGTATGAAGTGCAATGCCATTGGTTGCCTCGATGGTACCGCTGTTTGTCATCTGGAAGATCGGGGCAACTGCACTGGATTCAGCTGATACTTCATTGATCGACAACGCTCTATTGTCACCAAACCTTGCGGCATCAATCATGATGGCATTTGCGCTGCCACTGGTTCGGATTGTCCCCGAGTTGTCAATTACACTATCCCCACCCGAAGTTTCAACCACCACACCATGGCCGCCTGCTCCAGTGGTTGCAATTACACCTTCATTGACAAGGATGGCAGCGCCAGCACCGGCACCAGTACCACCCAGAAATTCTGGAACGCCGCCGAGGCCAACTCCCCTCATGCCACTGCCCGAAACAGTTACATCAGCGGTGTTTGTGACCTTTGTCAGACCACCTGAATATGCGCCTATGGCAGGATTCCAATCGGCCGCTGTTTCGGTCCAGTCGCGGGTTAGAGTGAGATCGCCATTATTGACGATCTCCGCGCCCATTGCCCCAACTGCTGCAATGGCCAATTGACCCTCGATCGTCAGGACCCCGCTATTGGTGATAAGGGCTGTCTCATCAGCTATGGCAGCAATGCCGATGGCACCGTCGCCTTTTACTTTCAGATTTGCCGTATTTGAAATGTCGGCTTTCTTCGACATCTCAACAATAATTGCTGATGAGCCGGCTTCAATATCACCACTGTTGGCAATCTTTACGGCGCCGTTTTCGCTGGCGCTGTTTATGCCCGCTGACAAAATTGTAGACAATTTGGCAGAGTTGGATACCTCGACGTCGCCGCCTTCGGAATATGCGGCAAGTGCCACGCTTCCCTCGCCATTGGTCTTGATTGCTCCCTCGTTTTCAACCGAAACCTTTCCACCAATGGACCAAGCCATTATGCCCTCGGCAAATTCGCTCAAGGTTTCAATGACCCCTTTGTTGGCAACTGCAACATTGCCGCCAGCGTGCTCTGCAAATTCGTCATCGTCAGCATGCATGCCCGATGTGGCATTTATGCCTAGTCCGTCGGATATGATATCACCTTCATTTTCAACCGATACTTCGCCGCCGTTGGACCATGCATTAATGCCTGTTGAAAATGTTCCGGCCGCTTCAATATCGCCACTGTTGATAACAGTAACTGTATCCCCTGCCCGCACCACCCGGCCTTCAATGGTTCTGCTGTTGCCAGAAGATACATCAATGCCTTCACCGGTAGTTTTCAGATTCCCGGAGTTCTCAACCAAGACTTTTCCGCCATAGCTGCCACCGGAAATGCCAGAGGCATACATTCCGGTGGTTGTAATATCACCGCTGTTGGTTACTCTTGTATCAGAGCCTGCCTGCACAACACGTCCATCCTGCGTGCGATTGGTTCCCGAGTAAACGTCAATACCGATCGCCCAGTCGCCACCTGTCTTCAGGTCACCTGTGTTGTTTACAACGACTTCGCCGCCATTTGACCAACCAGTGATCGCATGAGAAAAGGCGCCACGCGTATCGATCGCCCCCTGATTTGCAATTGAGACTTCATCGCCCACCATCGCCGCCGACTGGCCTTCGACAGTTCTGTTTGTTCCACTCGTGGCGGCAATGCCTGCCGAACCGTCACCAACAGTTTTCAATCCACCATTGTTGTCAATGACGACTTTGCCGCCATTGGACCAAGCGCTTATGGCGCCGGAATTGTGACCCTTGGTATCTATATTGCCCGCGTTGTTGACCTTGACCGCACCGCCAAGGGAAACACTTGTACCCTCATAACCTTCATTACCGGAAGTCGCGTTTATGCCGCGGGACCGGACGCCATTTGTGGAAAGATCACCCATATTGTCTATCGACACGGTGCCGCCGTTCGACCAGACCGAAATGGCCCGGGCGTCATCACCTTGCGTTTTAATTCCGCCTTCGTTTGTCAGCGATATATCACCACCCACAACGACCGGCTGGCCTGCATAACCTTCATTGCCTGATGTCAAACTGATTCCGCGGGATTGATTTCCAGAAGTGGCAATTTCACCCAGATTGGTGATTGTGAGATCACCTCCATTGGAATTTACCACGATGGCGCGGGAATTTTCTCCGTCAGTTGTGATATCTCCAAGATTGACAACATTGATGATCCCGCCAATCCCGCCATTGTCCCAATCACCTGAAGAAACATTGATGCCGCGATGGCCGTCACCAGTCGTGTATATTTCACCGTGGTTGTTAAGTGTGATATCACCGGCGACGGAATGAACCTGAATGCCGGTCCCCTCGCTTTGAACATCCACTTCATTGACAAGGTTGATGTCACCCTCGCTGAACAGTTCAATGCCTTTTCCAGTAAAGTGGCTGCCAAAAATCTTGCCGGCCTCACCAGCCAGTTCCAGATCCGCTCCAGGATTGGCCAGAACAAAATCGCGCAGTGCGGTCTTTCCCGCATCACTGTCGATCAAACCGCCGGCATCAGCCAAACCTGCCAGGATCGAATTGAATGCTACTCTTTGTTCAGTTGTCAGAGTTTCAGGCAGGCTGGCCATCAGGCTGGCAACGGTAAACGTGCCGCCTGTGCCTGCATTGTCAAAAATATCGACAAAATAAGCGACCAACAAATCCGGATCAGGCGTCACATCAAAAAGCCGCAAACGACCGTTTTCGTCTTTCAACGCATTGAAGTAGGGTAAAAGCTTGGCTGCATCTGCACTCGAAAGGCCGGCAAACTCGATATAGTCTTCAACGCTGAAACTAGCTGCATCATCCGACGAATTCAAAAGCCGAATGAAATCGGACGCAAGGAACTGCTGCGTTTTCGATTTTGCATTGTTTGAATTAGCTTGGAAAAGTGCTTCGCGAACTTGTTCCGGAGTATATCCGCCAGTTGGTTCGGCACCCAGCAAAGTGACTACCTCACTCAGCGTCAGGTCAAGCCCTTCGCCGCCATCGCGTGCTCGTTCAACAAGTTCAGACAGCGAACTGGCAGGATACTTATCATCAATCATAAGGTCAGAGAAATTGAAATGATCGCTTGTCGGCAATACTTCCATGGCGCGGCCATATTTATCTATAGTCAATATTGCCTGGTAAATATAAATCTGGCCTGTGAAATCACCTGACTTTTCCGCCTGGGAAAACAGCGCATCGCGAAGATCGCTGATTTCCTCCTCTCTTGCAGCGCCATCAGCAACGAGGCGGGCTCCAAAAGACAAAAACTCTTCTTCGGTCAGATAAAGATCTTTGCCGGACGCATCCAACAGCGCATAACTTAAATGCGCTTCTCCATCCATTGGCACAAGACCATTGGCGATATCAACAAATACATCGACATCATAGCCACCATTTTCAGGGTCACCCAAAGCAGCGATAAGATCATCGTAAATGAGGCGCAAATCAGCTTCGGTTCCCTCATCGTCGCGGGATGTAAGGAATTCAAGGATTTCATTGATACTTTCAGGATTGATTTTACCTTCCGCATTAAATGCATTTACGCCTTTGATATTCTGAAAATAGACGCCAAAATCATTGTTATGCAACTCTTCAAAAGGAGTTTCGCGGTCGATTACGCTAAGTACATCACCAATCGACACCGTGCCATTGGCGTCTTGCAATTCGCCAATGCGCGCGATGAGGCCTGCGTGGTTGGCGTCTTCAGAAAGGGGGATGATCGACGCAAATTGCTCAACGGTCAATCGACCTTCCGAATTTGCGATTTTCCCCAAGACATGGGCAACTGCCCAGTTTTCGTCAGGCAAACCCTCATCACTGACACCAGAAATAAAATTCTGGATTTGAAGCAAAGTCTGCCTTGAATTGAGATCCAGAACTTCTTCACCATTTTCATTGACGGTATAAATCGCGCTGTCAACCAGTCGGCCGACATCATCGGAATACTTGTAGTCCGAGCCGCTTGTCCCACCTGGAGCGAGCGACATTAAAAGATCCCTCAGTCCGTCCCGGTTGAGGCCACCTGATGTGACATTCGGCAAATTTTCCAGACTGATGACAGCGGGTGCAACAGCAAGAATATCCGAGACCAGCATATTACCGGCGGCATCGATCTTGTTGCCCATCAAGGTGGCAAACACTGTCATGGTCTCAGGATTGTCGTCATCCTCGGATACAAGGGCCGTAAAATCTTCCAGGCTGATGATACCATCGCCTCCGGCTGCCTCACGGAGTACTTCACCGAACGATCTTCCACCGTTCTTGATGGTAACGCTTCCGCCGGAAGCACCAAGGTAACCGTATATTCCCGATACATCTTCATCGACTACAATTGTTTCGCCCGCCGTAACCGTTCTCTCATAGGCGCTGGCTTCCGGCAGGTTCAGGGCGACACCGCTGATAACAGCCAAACTTAAGGTCAAGTGTTTGAGCACTCCGTTGGCAAGCGAAGTGGTGGCATTAAGATGAGCCAATTTCATGTAATAAGTCCCCTACCGAAATATTCCAAAAGAATCCGCTGCATATCTCAGCCGATTCATTCCCTTGGGTAATTCATAGGAAAATCATGGTATTGCCACAATTGGGGAAATTCCCCATTGAAGTGTATTTGGTTAATATTAAATTGACTTATTTTATGTTTTCGGCAGTTTTCTGCCCGAAAATCATTCCTTGCAGGGTATCAGCCCCTTGGCAATTGCCAGACTCACTGCATGTTCGCGTGTACTTGCGCCCAGCCGCATCCGCGCCGAAGCAATATGTTTGTCCACTGTCTTGACGCTCAGACCCAGTGATTTTGCAATTGCCGCTGGACGCAAACCAATCGAAAGATACTCCAAACACTGACATTCACGAGGGGAAAGACACATTTTATCGCCCAAAATATATGAAAATAAATATTCTTCCAAACTTGAACTACATAAAATAGTTATCTGTGAAAATGGGGGAAATTACCCATGGTAAGGAAAGGACTTGCCAAGCAGCAGCGATTTCAACTAGGAGTCGATGTTGGAGTTGTCTATCTCAATAGCAAATGGCTGAAATAGGCGCGATCTCTATAAATTTTGGAAAATGTCCTGGGGAGGAAAATTGGGCAATTTGTTCTTGGTCAGAATGTATGTTTTGTCATTTATAGTGTGTATCGGGTACGGCGTTTCATTTCCATTGTTTGGTATCTTGCTTGAGCAGACCGGGGCTTCCGGCACGCTGATTGGATTGACTGGCACAATGCCGGCAATCGCCTGGGTTCTCGCCACACCTTTCTTGCCCAAACTTCAGCATCGTTTCAATATACATTTTCTGATGGGCATATTTCTTTGCATTGCT
>JBGSTD010000062.1:0-5251 GCA_041736675.1 Salaquimonas sp. | reverse complement strand
ACCCTTTCACCGGCAAACTGGTGAAATCCAAATCCTCCTACGAACACCCGCAACCCCATGCCTGCTTTATCCAGTCGGTTGGCGATGATCTCGTCAACGAGGGCGGCATCATGGACCTTTGGACCCGTGAAGCGCGTTTGTTCAAATACGGCTCCGGTACTGGCTCAAACTTCTCCTTTCTGCGCGGCGAAGGCGAAAAACTTTCTGGCGGCGGCAAGTCGTCCGGTCTGATGAGCTTTCTGAAGATCGGCGACCGCGCTGCCGGTGCCATCAAATCGGGGGGCACCACACGGCGCGCCGCCAAAATGGTGGTTGTTGACATCGATCACCCCGATATCGAGGAATATATCGACTGGAAAGTGAAAGAAGAGCAGAAAGTTGCCGCTATCGTCACAGGCTCCAAGGTTGTCTCCCGCCACATGAAGGCAATCATGAAAGCCTGCGTCAATTGCGAGGGCAATGCCGACAGCTGCTTTGATCCAAATATCAATACTGCGTTGAAGCGCGAAATACGTGCCGCGAAAAAATCGTCCGTCCCTGAAAACTATATCCAGCGCGTAATCCAGCTGGCCAGGCAGGGATATACCGACATCGAGTTCCCGGTCTACAACACCGATTGGGACAGTGAAGCCTATCTCACTGTTGCCGGCCAGAATTCCAACAACTCTGTCTCGATCAAGGATGAGTTCCTGCGCGCTGTTGAATCAAACGGCACCTGAGATCTGACCGCCCGCAAGGACGGCAAGGTGATGAAAACGTTGAAAGCCCGTGATCTTTGGGAAAAGATCGGTACTGCCGCATGGCAGTCGGCGGACCCGGGCCTTCACTACAACACCACCATGAATGACTGGCACACCTGCCCGGCTGCCGGACCCATCCGCGCCTCCAATCCGTGCTCGGAGTACATGTTCCTCGACGATACGGCCTGCAACCTTGCCTCGCTCAACCTGTTGCAGTTCCGCGACAAGGCCCGCGCATCGGCTGAAGATCGTCTGGCATTCGATATTGAGGCCTTTGAGCATGGTTGCCGCCTCTGGATGATGGTGCTGGAAATTTCTGTCATGATGGCCCAGTTCCCATCCAAAGAGATTGCCAAACTGTCCTACGAATACCGCACCACCGGCCTTGGCTTTGCCAATATCGGCGGACTGTTGATGACATCGGGCATCGCCTACGATTCGCCGCAGGGCCGCGCTATTTGCGGTGCGATCAGCGCCATCATGACAGGCATCTGCTACGAGACCTCGGCCCAGATGGCCGGTGAACTCGGCGCTTTCCCCGACTATGAGCGCAACGGCCAGCACATGCTGCGCGTCATGCGCAACCACCAGCGCGCCGCCCACGGCAAATCACAGGGCTACGAGAAACTGGCGGTGAACCCGGTTGCCCTCGACCATGCCTCCTGCCCCGATCAAAAACTGGTCGTGCATGCCATGGCCGCATGGGACCGCGCTGTCGCCCTTGGCGAAAAGAACGGCTACCGCAACGCCCAGGCAACCGTTGTCGCCCCGACCGGCACAATCGGCCTTGTCATGGACTGCGACACCACCGGTATCGAGCCTGATTTTGCCCTGGTGAAATTCAAGAAACTTGCCGGTGGCGGTTACTTCAAGATCATCAACGGCGCTGTGCCCGAAGCCCTGCGCACCCTTGGGTACAGCGAAAGCCAGATCGGCGAGATCGAAGCCTATGCCGTCGGCCATGGCAATCTCAACCAGGCTCCGGCGATCAATCCGGGTTCGCTGAAAACCAAGGGCTTTACCGACGACAAGATCGCCGCGCTCAACGAGGGCCTCAAATCCGCCTTCGACATCAAGTTCGCCTTCAACAAGTGGACCCTTGGCGAAGAATTCTGCAAGGAAACGCTGAAAATCAGCGAAGAGCAGCTCAACGATTTCTCCTTCGATCTTCTCGCCCATATCGGCTTTTCGAAAAAGGAAATCGAGGCGGCAAACATCCACATTTGCGGTGCCATGACGCTGGAAGGCGCCCCTGCGCTCAAGGACGAGCATCTGCCGGTTTTCGACTGCGCCAATCCTTGCGGCAAGATCGGCAAGCGCGCTCTGTCAGTCAATTCGCACATCGAAATGATGGCTGCCGCCCAGCCCTTCATCTCGGGCGCGATTTCCAAAACCATCAACATGCCAAACTCGGCCACCGTTGAAGACTGCAAGGACGCCTACATGCTGTCCTGGAAACTCGCGCTGAAAGCCAATGCGCTTTACCGCGACGGCTCCAAACTGTCCCAGCCGCTCAATTCCTCGCTGATCGAGGACGAGGACGACGAAGACGCAATGGACGATCTGATCGACGCGCCAATGGCCGCCCGCACCACGCAGGTGACCGAGCGTGTTGTCGAGAAAATCATCGAGCGCGTGATCGAGAAAGCCGTTCGTGACCGCGAAAAAATGCCGGACCGCCGCAAGGGCTACACCCAGAAGGCCAATGTCGGCGGCCACAAGGTGTATCTGCGAACCGGCGAATACAATGACGGGCGCATCGGCGAGATCTTCATCGACATGCACAAGGAAGGCGCCGCCTTCCGCGCCATGATGAACAACTTCGCCATCGCCATTTCGCTTGGCCTGCAATATGGCGTGCCGCTGGAAGAATATGTTGAAGCCTTCATCTTCACCAAATTCGAGCCTGCCGGCATGGTCATCGGCAATGACGCGATCAAGAACGCAACCTCGATCCTCGACTATGTGTTCCGCGAACTCGCCGTTTCCTATCTTGGCCGCACCGACCTTGCCCATGTCGATACGTCCGATTTCTCCAACACCGCGCTTGGCAGGGGCGTCGCCGAGGGGCGGGCCGAACCCGTTTCCTCCGGCCTCACCCGCGGCCACAAGCTGCAGGTCGTCAAGCACAACGCGCTTGGCGAACCCAAGGGCTCTTCAACCGGAAAACCCGCAACCGCCAGCATCACCGCCATTTCGGCCGGTGCCCTGGGCGGCAAGGCAACCGCGCTCAAGCTTGAGCTTGAAGAAGAGCCGACCGCCTTTAACCGCGACTTTTCGCCGGAAGCCGAAGTGGCTGAAAAGATCGAGCCTCTGGGTTCCGTTTCAGACATGATCGGCAAAATCGCTGATGCCCAGGGGGCCTCCCAAAGCGCCTCATCTGCAAAACCGGCCCAGCAAATCGACGCGGGCGCCGAGCGCCAGAAAGCCTTGATGAAAGGCTATACCGGCAACTCGTGCGGCGAATGCGGCAACTTCACGATGGTCCGTAACGGGACCTGCGAGAAATGCGACACGTGCGGAAGTACGAGCGGGTGTTCGTAACCATCTAATAAAAATAAGTTTTTCGGGCTGCAGCAATTTTTGCTGCGGCCCGAATTGAATCAGGGAACAAATAGGAAACGACGTATAACGATAGGTTTATATGATCATACAACCCTAGAAACACCAAAGCCAGTCACAAGGACTGGCTCTGATACTCGCGAATAAACCCATGGCCCACGCGAGGGCGAAGAGAATAAGAATTCCCTCCTGTCGCAAGGAAATTTATGAAGGATTCTGTTCTCAGAGTCGAGGTAGCCATGGTTGTAAAACGGCAAACAGGAGACTTATCCAATGGCCAAAAATGAACAGACTTCCAAATCAGTGGCTTCAAAAGCAGCAAAGCTATTGAGCAATCCGAAAACTCCGAAGGCGGTAAAAAGCGTTGCAGCCTCGGCTTTGACCCAAGCGCCAGATCGTACAGGGAAACGGAAGTAAGACCCTATGCCGCCCGTGGGCAACTGCGGGCGGTTTTTCTGGAGAGACTGAATATGAAGCTTTTGCGTGACGCAAGAATTCTGGAACAAAAATCCATCGCATCTTTGAGATCTGCAATTCTGAATTTTAACTCCTTTGATGATGAAGGGAGGGTTACAACTGTTCTATTGCATTCACAACATTCGGTAGAAATGCTCCTCAAGGCGGTGCTTTGCCAAAACCACGAAAACGTTTTTGACAAGAAGACGGGGAGATCAATTGGCTTTGAAAAATGTTTGGGAATTTGCCAAACTAAATTCGGACTTTTAGACTCTGAAGCAGGAATATTCCGAGCAATTGATGCATTGAGAGATGAAGCACAACATTGGTTTGTAGTTGTGTCAGAAGACCTTCTTTATTTACAAATTCGAGCCTTAATAACTGCGTTTAATAATTTTCAGCTGAGAACTCTAGAATTATCTTTAATGGAGCAATTACCATCCAGAGTGCTTCCAATCTCTACCAAACCACCCGAAGATCTGGACGTCATCATTGACCGTGAATACAGTTATATCGCGGATTTACTAAAGCCTGGAAAAAGGCAGCGGGATGAAGCTAGAGCGAGAATTCGATCACTATTAGCCATGGAAGCGATCACAGAGGACGGTGTAGAAATATCCAAACGAGATGTTGATCGAATTGAAAAGGCTATCAAAGCAAACAATGACATAATTCAAGTTTTTCCAAGACTACGAAATTTGGGCGTGACTTCTACTGGCGATTTACCAACTCTAACAGTTCATTTTTCAAAAAAAGCTGGACCGCCTGTTCAATTTGTTCAGGCTGATGATCCGGATGGCGCCGCTGCGATTAGAGAAGTAGATTTACAAAAGAAATTTTATCTCACTGCTACCGATTTGGCAAAATCTCTCAATCTGACAATACCAAAATCTCATGCACTGCGGAAACAGTTAGATATTGATTCTGACAGAACTTGCAAACATGTTTTTGAGTTTGGAAAAACAAAGATGTTTGGTTTTTCCGACAATGCAAAATTGAAAATGAAAGAAGCAATGAAAAACGGAATTGATTTGGATGCGGTTTGGAAAGCCAATCGCTCGTAATCGTTAATCCGAGCAAAAACTACATTGCAGTGACCAGAACGGCGAGAGTTTACTAAATTGCACCGCAAAAAAGGAACCGTTACCTTTTTTCCCATCACGATAACAGCCAGCGGAAAGCGCGTGCCCGAAAGAAAACGAACTGATTGCCTCCTCCCCGATGTCATCGTCGGGCGTGACCCGACGATCCATACCCTTATCCAACCTCGACCACTGAACTTTGAAGCATAACGGATTGGATCCTCGGGTCTGTCGACATTTGCTTCGCAAATAGTCTGGCGACCATCGACTGCGCTTCGCTTGTCTTGGTCAAGCCCGAGGATGACGATCGTGAGATGGCGCTACCCTCCCCGTCATTCCTGTGCTCGTCACAGGAATCCATGCCATTCCCTTCACGTCTGAAATGACTGGCAAGCGAAGCACGATGCTGCG
>JBGSTD010000020.1:0-10193 GCA_041736675.1 Salaquimonas sp. | reverse complement strand
GACGATCGTGAGATGGCGCTACCCTCCCCGTCATTCCTGTGCTCGTCACAGGAATCCATGCCATTCCCTTCACGTCTGAAATGACTGGCAAGCGAAGCACGATGCTGCGACAGGATGTTTAATCACCAGTCTTGCCTTGGACAGCTTAACGGTATGGACCCCGGATCAAGTCCGGGGCGAAGGCCTCGCTGGCATTGGCATCCACTCTGGATCAATTCCACTCGCAAGCGATACCGTCACGATCGGCATCAAGCCACCAGGCATAACCCGCCTGACTGTGAAGTATCGGAGTGACGCCAGCAGCCTCCGCCTGACTGCAATACCTGAAAAAGGGGCTACGGTCCTTGGCTGCCAGTCTTTGCCGGGCATTCATGTCGGTGTAGGCAGCGCTGAAAAGACCCAGCAAAAACAGGACAACGAACCATACAAGGCCGGATCGCCAGCGCCTTCGAACCGGAAACGCTTCTCGCGAAACCCCGGCAAAGCGGCGTTGCAATTCATTAGCTCGCAATTCAGCGGCTCCGGTAACACAAGTGTCGATGTTGTTTGATCGGCCCATCCTAAAAGTTTCAGGGAAAGATTCTAAGAAAACCTGAAAACAATCGTTACAGTTTTCATAATACGGGTTTTTAATTCAGCATCTGCCGATTCGCGCAGCAAAAAAGAGACAGTTACCTTTTTCCCGTCGAGAGGTCCGATAGTCCAATGAAAGCCGATAACTTCAATAGACCCCGGATCAAGTCCGGGGAGACGCAGACGGCGGGATTGCACAGCACCTTATTCGGGGTGACGCAGGCGGAGAGATTGCCAAACCCAAGGCGTCATCCCGCAAATGCGCAGCGCACATCCGGGATCCAGTACACCATAGGCTTGCCCTGAACTATTAAAGGCAAACACGAGTTCGCGATTAGTCATCCTCGGGCTTGTCCAAGACAAGCGAAGCGCAGTCGATGGTCGCTAGACTATTTGCGAAGCAAATGTCGACAGACCCGAGGACCCAGTTGAATAATAGTCCTGTTATGGCAGGTTATGTGTACATCATGGCGTCTGGTCGCAATGGAACACTCTACACAGGTGTGACCACGGACATTTCGAAACGTGCGTTCGAACACCGCGAGGGGTTGTTGCCGGGATTCACAAAGAAATACAGCTGCAACACGCTGGTCTGGTTTGAGGAGCATTTCAACATTGCAGATGCAATTCAGCGGGAGAAAAGTATCAAGCGTTATTACCGCAAATGGAAACACAACCTGATTGAGACGATGAACCCTGAATGGGATGATTTGTATCTGACGCTTTAGGTGCTGGGTCCTCGGGACAAGCCCGAGGATGACTACCTTGTTGGATAAAATATTCCCCCCTCTTGTAATTTCCAAGGTTTAGCTGCGCTAAAGCCAAGAAATTACTTTCTCCCCCTCCCACTGGTTTTGGGTGGGGGCGATGGTCGCCGCAAAATCTTATCCCCGTCCACAATTTCCCACCTATGATCGCCCTACTGTCTCCCGCGCAAACGTCCTCGCTACCGGATTTGCGGGAAAACCCTAGTCCTTCAGGATTGCCGTGATCTGCGCGGCCTGTTCAGCGGGAAGTTTTGCAAGCGAATGGCGCATGGTATAACCACCGTAAATCGCATTCTCCGAGCGGATCATCCAGTCGGAGACTTCGCTGAGCGGAACGACAACCGGATCGCCAAGCGTGTGACCGGAAACAAGGGCCGGCTCATTGGCAATGAGGCCCTTGAAATTCGTGCCCTCTATCCCGGTCAGTTGAACCCAGACATGCTCGCTCACGCCGCCGCCCGAAAGCGGAAACTTGATCGAATAGGTTCCGGGCGTTTGGGCCTCCATCAGCTGGTAAAAGCGGGGGAGTGTCGCCCTGCCCTCATCGCGGGCGGCGTTGATACCGGCATCGCCAACATCATAGGTGGCAAGATTGGGTTTGGCATCAATCTTCCGACGCAGCGCACTTTCGTCCGCGGCTGTTGTATCGGATATAGCCAGGCGCATCTCACGGGAACTGAAATCATTGTGGCCGTAAACCTCGGCCCGCATGCCCTCATAGCCCACCTGGTAGACACCAGCCCCGACAACGCCCAGCAACACAAATATACGCAACATGAAAAAAGCCCCTCAGCCAACACAAAGTCAGACCCAACCCTTGCGCAGAATCAGGCTGATTGGCCAATGATGGGCGCGAGAAGTAAACAGGGGGTTAACGCCTCACCTATGGTAAGGCGCTAGGGCCGGGCAGGAAAATGCGGCGTGGAATCCTGGCAACAAAAAACCGGCCCCCGTTGCAAGGGACCGGCTCAAAGTCAGAGGCTTGGCCTCGAATGTGTATCAGGCGCCTCGGAGGTTAACCGCCTTTGGGCCTTTGCCGCGCTGGTCTTCTTCGGTGTCGAAGGAAACCTTCTGGTTTTCAGACAGCGATGTCATGCCGGAAGCCTGAACAGCAGAAATGTGAACGAACACATCCTTGCCGCCGCCATCGGGAGTAATGAAGCCGAAGCCCTTGTCCATGTTGAAAAACTTTACAGTACCAGTGATAGCCATGATCAGTCCTTTTCTTTCGATCAAACTGCCCGTTTCGCTGAAACGGAACAGCAACTTGCCGGAAATCCGGCGCAAGCAGGCAGAGCATTATGTCGAAGAAAGGCAGAAACCTGTGGCAGCTTTTTCCGGTTTCCCGGCTTGCGGCTATCACCTGAACCTTTTTTATGGCGCGTTCAGTACGCACTAACTTCCGAATGTGGTCCAAAAACCGGTTGCCACAATCGGTATTTACTTGGGTCTTCCAGTCGTCTTCATGTTCGCAATTTGCCCGAACACACAAATTCTTGCCGAAAAACAGTGTTTTTGGCAAGCGAAAATATAATGGAGCTTTTTGGCGATCGATTCGGACCGAAGCCGGGAAATGCGGAAACGGGCAAATCTCCGCACGATCAATCGTTAAAATTTTATGTAAAAAGCACAAATTCCCTTTGCAACTGGCGCATGGCAGCCTCGCATTATCGTCAATTGTTAAATTTGGTGGCAATGCCCATATTGGAAATGTACGTAAAAAAGACGATATGAAAGAGAGAGAAAAACATGAAACCGACTTTTTTGAGCAAATTGTTTGGGGCATCCAAACCCCGCGCATCGGCCGAACTGGAATATTTGAACAAATCAATTTCCATCCATGACCTGGAGCGCCGCCAGCGTGAAATCGAACGCGGCCTGTTTCGCTGAGCAAAGCAGAACATAGGGCCTCGACAGCCTGAATGAAAAAGCCCGGCATCGACCGGGCTTTGATTTTTTCAGGGGTAGGCATATTCAACCTGGAATTATATCAAATCCGGGTAGCTCTGCCCGCCGGTCGCTGCTGAACACATAAACACGCGTTTTGCCGTGAGCGTATAATACATCCTTTCGTTTCGCACCCTGGAGAAACTTCGGTAGCAAAAACTTCGATTGTCTTTGAACAAGGCTGAACGATGTCACTACCCCTGCCAATCCTGCAAGGCCGATCAACTTTCTACGCGACAAAAGTTCAGACATATACTGCCACCTTTCCCGCACCAACCGAAAATCCGGGATGAATCTGTGTATCGCAACAAGGACAACGGGTTGTTCGCAGCGCCAGATTTGTGTCAAATTCTGATATCGCAGGGTCAGTCACAATGCGAGTAAGCTTGTCACCCATCGCTTTGTGTACAAGCTTACAGTGGTAGACAAATAACGGATAGGTCTGCTTGCTGATCCCGGCTCCAGAAAACGGACCGGAAATTGCTGCTTTTGCCATAGATGGCGCTGCAAACAGGCCCGACAACGCGGCACTTGCAGCTATTGCCGATGAACCGCCGACAAACTGCCGTCTGGAAACTCCGGCTTTTAGATTGTTCATGCCATCGCCCCTTTCAAATTGCCTGAAGAAGTCAAATTCCATTTCGGTACGACCGCGGAAATTCGGCTCATTGCCGGATGAACACGCCCGTTGCAACCGGGGCAACGCGCTTCCATAAGCGCCAGGGCGGTGCGTTCGCCATCAACGGCAGGGTCGAGAATGATTTCGTCAAGCTGAGCGGCGATCTTGGGATGCACAGTTTCACAAAGGTATTTGGAGAGATTGGTCTCGCAAGTACGAACTTTTCCCCGTGCTGAAATTTTACCAGATGCCAACGCCGTTGATGCCATAAAGCCTGTTGGTAAAATGGAAACAAGTCCCAGTCCGGCACTTCCTGCCAGCACAGAACGTCTGTTTATCCCTTTCCGGGTGTTTGATGCAGTCATGTTGCAATCCTTTCGAGGTAGGCAGTGATGTTGCCATGCGATCAAACTCAATCGCGATTTCCAATATATCTCTAACTTATGCTCACTTCAAGTATAAGTTGGTTTTTGCTCGAAAAAACCTTAGGCTTCTATCGCAAGGAACGATAAACTGCAGTTTACATTGTAAGAAATTGGGGAGCACAAATGCAGGTCAGCCAAGCCGTGGAAGAACGCAAATCCGTGAGGGCATTTACAACTCAACCAGTCAGTACGGAGGATTTGACCAAAATTTTGACGAAAGCTGCGCGTGCGCCTTCGGGGGGTAATGTCCAGCCCTGGAAAATTTCGATTTTAAACGGTGAGGCCATGATCAGGTTCAAGTCGGTGATGAAGTCCCGAATGAACGGCGAAGCGTTTCCGGGCGGTGAAGCACCACAGTACAATGTATACCCGGACAAACTGATTGAGCCCTACAGGACCGCGCGTTTTGAAGTGGGTGAGGAAATGTACAGCCTTTTGGGTATTGAACGCGAAGACAAGGCCGGACGTCTCGATTGGTTTGCGCGGAATTATCAGTTTTTTGATGCGCCAGCGGCAATTTTTTGTTTCATGGACAAGATAATGGGGCCGCCCCAATGGTCGGATACCGGAATGTTTTTGCAAACCTTCATGCTTTTGCTGGAAGAAGCAGGCATACAGTCCTGCGCCCAGGAGTGTTGGTCACGTTTCCCCAAAACAGTCGCGTCATTTTGTGAAATGCCGGATGAGTACATGCTTTTTTGCGGCATCGCCATTGGCCATGCCGATTTGAATCACCCGGTCAATCGGCTCAAAACAAAACGCCTTGCGCCGGAACAGTGGTTGAAGATCATCGACTAACTATAGTTTCAATCAAAGCTTTTTCAGCTTGATCATCCCGGAAGGTTCGTACGCTTTTGTACCATTGTCGAAGGTGAAGAACTCGGCTTCAAATCCACCATCGGTTCGCGAAATGACTTGGCGCACCTTAACAAGCTTACCTGCTTCGCTATCCACCATGGACGTCGAGAGTTGCATCTTGCCGTCCTTGAAGCTGCCAAAGCTCTGGGTAATTTCCATGCCCTTTCTTGGCGCAACAAAGGTCCCCTGCACTGCATTGTTCAAGGCGATAATTCCGCCATTGACCTTTCCCTTGCCCTTGGTGCTCGCACACTCTCCAGTAACGACAAGCTTGAAAGCGGCGGCATCATAGGAATTCTGGATCTTGCAGGCTATCTTGGCCGTATCGTCACCGATCAGAACTGCATTCCCTCTTCCTGAATAATTCCCTTCCATGCTCCGGAGAAATTCGCTGGCCGTTTCCGCAAGAACAAGCGAAGGCAGAAAAGTAGTAACGATACATACAAACACACCGGTTATTATTTTCAAAAAACTTCTCCAAAAGCCACGGTATTATTTTCTGCGATTAAATCGCAGTTTGTCCATAAGTGTCTCAAATGTCAAAATGTTGGCGGGCAACACAAATAAATTCGCAACTAGCGCCACAATCAACGTCGCAATCATCAACTGCCCCAATGTCGGCACCACAGGCAGATTGCTGATCTGGGTAACAAGCGAACTCACGCATATGATAACTGTACCGGCCGTCAACGCCGGAGCAACTTCTTCAATTGCAGATGAAAGAGCGTGAATGGTAATCTTTCCCCTGCGCTTTTCCTCATCATAGACGTTTACAAGATGCACGGCATTGTCGACAGCTATGCCAAAGGCTACCGTCAGCGCAACAACTTCGGACAGATTTATTGTTCCACCAATCAGATATAACAACACCAGAACGAAAAAGATCGGCAGCAGATTTGGGGTAACTGCAGCCAGGGTAATCATTGGTGAACGAGTTGCAATTCCGATGAAAACAATACCAAGCGCGATTGCCAAAAGCAGGCTTGTTCGCAATTGATCAATCAATCTCGTAAATTCAATAGCCATCAGGACAGGAAATCCCGATACAATCACATCATTGCCAAATGGCAGTTGATCAAGTCCGGCTTTTATCTCGCCCAATTGTTTTTGCAGATCGACAATACTCAGATCAGACCCAAGACGGACGCTGATAAGTGTGCCCTTGCCGCCTTTCGCAAGGAAATCGGACTTTTCCTCGTCACTTGCTTCATCGGCAAGGTCAGTCAAACGCTTTCTGGCCTGGCCGGTTTCAAGCGTGTCCAGAATATTGTTGGCAGAAAAAACACCGGTTTTCCCGTAAATCCCGGTAACCACCGCTTCAACTTGTTTGAGCCGCTCAATGTTGCCATCACTGGCAAATCCGCCCTTTTCGACAAACGGAATGGAAAGCAATACCAGCGAGCGCCCTCCAATAACCTCATTGGCAAGTTTTTCACCATACAGAATATCGCTGTCAGTCGGCAGGTATTGCAGCAGCTTGTATTCCGCGACCACACGCTCCTGAACAACTCCGAAAACAATCACCAGGACAAGACCAAGCAGCGAAATACGAAGTGGTCGTTTAAGCGCGATCTTGCGGACGATCTTGCCCACACCTTGAAACATGGGTTTCTTTCGTGTTCCTGGCTTGATCAGGTTGAGCCGGATAGCCCAGTGGGTTGCGATGGGCAATCCAACGATGACCGCAATAAAAGCCAATCCGACGACCCCGGCCCCCAAATAGGCAAACTCCTTGAGCGCGCTGCTGTCAGCGTAGGCAAAGGACAAAAATGCTATAGCTGTCGTAAGAGAAGTCAATGATGAGGCTGGACCGACCTTTATGATCGCCTCCGTCAGGTTTGCATCAAGATCAATCTTTTCGGCACTTAAAGTCTGCCAGCGAAAATACAGAAAAATCCCATCGGCAAAAGCGAGAATCAGCGCAAGTGTGGGCAAAACCGTTGTGAGGTAATTGATCGGGACTTCGAAAAAAGCAAACAACCCAAAGGACCACAATGCGGTCAAAGCAGGCGGAATTGCGCACAATATGGCAGCCATAAAACTTCTGAAGATTGCAAACGCGATTGTTATACCCAGAAGCAGCCCCACCACAGTCAACCGGGACTGATCCGAAATCAAAGAGGAAAGGATTGATGCTCCAACTGGAGTAAGCCCGGTAAAAGATAATTTGAAATCCTTGGGCGCCGCTTCTTCCGCCACTTCCCGCAGACCTTTGTAGGCTGCAAAACTCGCCCCGTCATCCTCCTGAACGCTGACATCAAGGGAAGCGATTATAACGGCTACCTTCCGCTCGACATTAAACAGACTGGCTGCTTGAGGATATTTTACAATCAAGCTCCTGATCAGACCATTCATTTCCTCGTCAGTAGTAAAATCCTCCGGAAACCAGTCTTTTAACTCACCGGTTATTGGGTCAAAGGAAGGCGTTGAAAATATTGAAACCGCTTTCGAAACGCCTTCAGCAAGCGAGACTTCGAGTTGCAATGTCCGCAGGTCCTCCAAACCCGATACAGTATCAAGCCGATCAGACTCGATGAGGATCGTCACATCGCGTGAGAAATTGCGGTAGTTCGTTTTGAGTTTGGAATAATCCTGAAAAGCCTTTGATTGATCGGGCAGTACAGAAAGGATGCTGCCGTCAAAATTGATACTTCGAATATGAAAAAGCGATAAAAAAGTCAGCGCCAACAAAATAACGGTGAACGCGACCGGTCTTTTTTGCGCAGCCAGTCCAATTTTTTCAAGTCCAAACCCCATTTTCCACATGGTCAGGACCACACACAATGATCGGGAGCAGCAAAGACGGTCAACTTGACGAGGATTCCGGTTTCAGCCAAGGTCTCGCAAAATGGCGATTGACCTTCCGATGCACTCACTTTGATTGTACCCTTCATGGATGCGCCAGGAGATTGCGCGCAACTCGCTTCCCCGGCAGCAAGCAAGGCCACCATTCTTGATCCACCTTTGACAGCAATATCTGCAACGATCACATCCTGCGTTTGATTGATAAGGCAAATCTCGCCGGCAGCAACAGACAGGCCTTCAGGATGAAAAAGGAAACGGCTGATGACGTCCCGAAATACCCATCTGGCAAAAAGGCTAACTAAGGCAAGAAGAAAAATCATCTTTCCCGATCTCGACATTGCTGAGTGTCCCGAATTGCAAAAAGGCAGACTATTCAACTTCTTTAGTGAATAGAGCCGCGTCCAACAACCCCGCCAAGCCATTATTCCATGCACCTTTGGTGACAAGGACTTGTTTTCCCAATGAAATAGTACCCACCTCTCTCAAATGCCGGTCGATCAGCGTTCCAATTGGGTTTTAGTCAAGGTTTGGTCAGGTTTTGATCGCATCAAAAGCATTTTAATATTGCAGAAACCAGCTCAAAGCGTCATATACCGGACATGCAGAACTATATTCATGCCAACTCCGCACCGGTGAAAAATACCGGCTCTATCAGACTATACGACGCCGAAGGCTTTGCCGGAATGCGCAAGGCTTGCCGTTTGACTGCAGAATGCCTTGATGCGCTCGCGGCAATGATAGTGCCGGGAATTACCACTGAGGAAATTGACGATTTCGTTTTCAGATTTGGCATGGACCACCGCGCTGCACCGGCAACGCTCAATCATCGGGGTTATACAAAATCTTGCTGCACATCCATCAACCATGTCGTTTGCCACGGCATCCCTAACGACAAGCCTTTGCGTGAAGGCGATATTATCAATATCGATGTCACCTATGTTCTTGACGGTTGGCACGGCGACTCAAGCCGCATGTACCCGGTAGGAACAATCAAACGCGCTGCAGAACGACTGATCGAAGTTACTTATGAATCCTTGATGCGAGGCATTGCTGAAGTGCGCCCAGGCGCAACAACCGGTGATATTGGCGCCGCCATTCAGGAATACGCAGAAGGCGAACGCTGTTCCGTTGTCCGTGATTTTTGTGGGCATGGTGTTGGACTGTTGTTCCATGACGCTCCAAATATTCTGCATTTCGGGCGGCGCGGCGAGGGCGTTGAACTTCGACAAGGAATGATTTTCACGATCGAACCGATGATCAATCTTGGCCGACCTGCGGTGAAGATACTGAACGATGGCTGGACCGCTGTCACACGCGATCGTGCCTTATCAGCGCAGTTTGAGCATTCTGTTGGTGTAACCGAGACAGGTTGCGAGATTTTTACCCTTTCCCCCGCAGGTCATACTGTGCCACCATACAAATCATAACCGGGTTACCCACTTGCAGTGTATGCTGCAAACCCACGGTGCAACTTTTTAGAGGCAGACGTGGAAGAAGATTTGTCAAAACTCCAGGGACTTGATGAGCGTCCCGCAAAACCCATCAGCAAAAAACCACATTATTTTGGTCATCGTGACCGCATCCGAAGAAAGTTTATTGAGCGGGGCAAGGATGCCTTTGCAGAGTACGAACTCTTGGAGATGCTGCTTTTCCGGTCGATACGCCAGGGCGACACCAAACCACTGGCAAAATCCTTGATTGCCGAATTCGGCTCCCTCGGCGCTGTGCTATCGGCGCCTGCGGCAAGATTGATGGATGCCAAGGGTGTGGGTGAAAGCATATCGACCGATCTGAAACTCATTCATGCCGCCGCGCTTTGCCTTGCCAGCACCAATATTCGCCAGCGCCCCCTGCTCGGCTCCTGGTCAAGCGTGATCGAATATTGCCGCGCGGCAATGGCGTATGAGGAAAAGGAAGTATTCAGAATTCTGTTTCTCGACAAGAAGAACCAACTAATAAAGGACGAAATTCAGCAGACCGGCACGGTTGATCACACACCAGTCTATCCGCGCGAAGTTGCCAAGCGCGCCTTGGAACTTGCCAGCACTGCTATTATACTGGTCCACAATCACCCCTCCGGTGACCCGACCCCTTCGCGTGCAGACATTGAAATGACAAAAACCATCATGGACGTATTGGCACCGTTGGGAATTACAGTGCATGATCATATTATAGTCGGTCGAGATGGTCATGCCAGCC
>JBGSTD010000027.1:0-5255 GCA_041736675.1 Salaquimonas sp. | reverse complement strand
GGCTTCCAGCCGCAGAACGGCCATGTCATAGTCCTTCTTCAACAATCTGGAAATCAATAGGCCCTTGTCGATAGCCTGATATTTGATTGCCACAGTGCCAACCTGATTTGGCAGCACGGCGCCCACCATATCCGAAAACGGATCATTCTCAACCAGAAGGGTTAGATTGGGAGTTGCGCCCGGGACCGTTCTGAAAGGGCCTGTCAAGGTTTTTGCGCGGGGCGCGTCAGCAACCGGAGGAAACGCCGTAAACATTGGTTCAACGATGCCGAAACGGGCTTGCATATTTGGTCGGGAAATGGCTGCGGAATAGGCATCCATGAAACGATGTACCGAACTAGGTGCAATACCTTTGCGAGAGAGTGCTGCAAAGTTGAAGGCCACCATGCGTACCCGATCAAGCCGATGCTTCACTAGGATCGCGTTGGACTGTACTGGTTTGCCGTTGGTAAGCACCAGGGCGGCAAGCTGGGGCGAGTCAATTTCCAGCAGATCAAGCTTGCCGTTGTTGAACAATTGCGCGGCTGCTCCCGGATCAGGCAGGTATCGAAACCGCAATTCTGCCAATCCGGGCTTTATGGCGCCATCGGCCCTGCCGCGCAGTACCACGGCGTCATCTGCACGTACATTTGCTACCACATAAGGCCCCGTGCCGGCGCGAGTGCCATACGGGCCGGGCGGTTCTGCGACATCAACCACCCAGCCGCCGATTCCTGCAAGCGCATCAAACAGCCAAGGCGTTGGCTGAGACTCCCGGACCACCACAGTGCGCGCATCGGGTGCCTGCAACCCCGTGCACACCACTTTTCCGTTCGGGCCATCGGCATGTTCGATGCTGGCCATTGACCAGGCCTGCAAATGACTGGGCTGCATCGCCTCGCAAAGAGACGCAACTATCGCCTGTGCCGTCACCGGTTTGCCGTTTGTAAATCGGATGCCATCGGCCACTGTAAATGCCCAAGTGCGAGCATCGCGGCGCTGCCAATGGCTCGCAATGCGTGGCAATACTGCCCCGTCCTGATCAACAGCAATCAGTCCTGTGTAAATCGCAGTGGCTACCTTGCGGCTTTCAGTATCGGCCATGGTTGCCGGATCAAGGTTGAGAGCAAATGTCCGAAGCGGCAGGGTGGCCACATTGGCCTCGGCGCTGGCAATATCGGGCGCTCGGTTGCTCTGCCATAAAAATAGGCCGGCGACCGTTGCCACCACCACTGCGCCAAAGGCCAGCCGCCGCATCAAGCTGCGACTTTGAAGTGCGCCTGCGCTTCGCGCAGGAACAGCCTTGGTGATTGGCTGGGACACCATACTGGCGTGTTGGCGTCAACGTCACGCAAAATGGCTCTACCGACTGAGCAGGCACCGCTCGGGGCCAGCCGCACCAGCCCATCGACACGATCAAAACGCCGGATCAGAAACTGGTCATAATCTTCCTGCCGCCCCTCAAGGCACGACAACTCATCATCTAACACCACCTCAATGCCCTCCGCTCGAGCTAGATGATGCAGATAAAGAACATCATCAATGACGTCTTGGCTGGGGGCTACCGCGCCGCCCAATTGGCCATGACCAATACGCAGCAGTGGACTGATGCACCAGTGCGTTATGCCCATTTCTGCCAACAGAGCTGGCATGCCATCAAGCAGATGCCGCTTGCGAGGCATCAATACCGAACTGATAGAAATTCGCCTTGCGGTGTCATCAATCGCCACCAGCGCCCGCAGCCCGGCCAGCGTTGCAGTAAGCGCCCCTTGCCGGCCGCGCAGCTTGTCATGCGCAGCGTGATTTGCACTGTCTACGCTCACCGTAACCCCGGTTGGTGCGAGTGCGGCCAAGTCAGAGGCCCTTTCGGCCAATGTGACACCATTGGTCACCAGGCTGCGACTGATACCCAGATCCCGCGCTTTCGAAAGGATAGCGCTAGTATAGGGCCAAGATTCCGGCAGCAGTGGTTCATAGCCCTGAATAGAAATCATCGCCGCCGGCTGTGATTGGACAATGTCTTCCAGAAAATAAACATAATCTGCTGGACTCAGAACGGTGGTGCCGATCTCTCGACGTTGGCGAATAGCGCAAAAACTGCAACTCAGGTTGCATTCAATGGCAGGAACAATCACAGTTAGTGCTACGCCGGGATCACGCATTTTAAGGTCAGCCGGCCAAGCGAAAATGGAAGGCATGAGTATCTCCTTTACCTATTATTCCGAAACTGAATATTGATCAATAAAATCATCTACAGTCATAATTACGCATTGAACCGGTTGTTTATTATATTGATCATTTTTGTAATCATAGTTGCCAGATTTTGAAATATTAAGTGCAACATTCTTTGCAAATGAAATTAGTCTATTCAAATATTCACCATATCCTTCATCGTCAATCTCGATATATGGAGTCAGGCTCGCTTCTCTTTCGTAAGGAAATATATAAAATTTCGATGAGGGTTCGGGGTTAGACGCATACATAGTAATGTACTTTTCTGATTCTTCAGGAACTCCAAAATTTGCCCATTTCTCTGGGCTTCTCTTTTTAAATGGACCTTTATTTCTTTCTAGTTTGTCTTTCGCCTTGTATATCGCCACGAAGCAGCGATTCAAGGGCACTTCCGGAAACGGGCTTGCGGTATTGCCAGCGCCAATAACGGCCTCCCTGATTTCCGCGTCAGCCATTACGGTGATGCTCTTTTGCGCCCATCGCAGTGTTTTCAATAGATATCGTAGATGCTCAATGCGTCTCAGCCTAGTCAGTCGGAGACTAGGCTCCATCGCGGTTGAAGGCTCTTGCTCATTGCTGCCACTGTCAGGATGTTCAAGCAGCCAAAGATTGATGGAGCCAAGTGACGGACCTAGGCCTTTGCAAAGCAACAAATTCAAAATCTCGGCAAAAGTGTAAAGTTGTGTGTCCGGGTTATCAAGCCGTACCGCCTCTCCATCATGCGCCACAATAGCTAAACTGTAGCCACCCACACCAAGACGTCGAAGCAAGGTCTTTGGTCCCAAACCAACAGCCGGTCGACAATAAATATCCAGATCATGTCGGGAGAAAATCAAATTTCCCGACAGAAAAGCAATCTTTCTTATTTCATCTTCGCTAAGCCCGGGGAAAGAGCGACAAAAGTCCCATCTCGAAGTTCCTTTTGTATCTACTGGCCCTTCAATCCTTATATCCCAATTTTTTAAGGCTAGTTCAATTATTTTGATTGCAACATTTTTGTTAACGGGCTTCTGATAACGAAAATCCACCTTCTTGCCATTTTCGGTCTTGTATCCCCGAATGATCTTTCCCTTACCGAATTCCAGCTGAAACCGATTGCGGTCGTAGCCTTTCTCGCCCGGCAGTATTTTCAGCTTCTCAGCAATTTCTTCATCTTTGACATGGCCTTTCCGCCCGTCGCGGCCTGCTTCCGTTCGCCAGGTTTCCATGATGGCAAACAGCCATGCACCGGGTTGGGTTTCTGCGTTGTCCGGCAAAACGCCCGAATTGAGCACCATCATGAAGTTTTTATGTAGGTCCCCCTCCGCTTTTGTCAGCAGCCTGTCGGACATGCGCTCATTCGGCGGGTCCCAAGGGAATGACTCAAGCGTCAGTTCGATGGTCGCGCCTGGATCTAATTTTGCCGACAATTGCGGTGTGCCCTTGATAACTCAGATAACCGGGATTGCGAGGTCAGCATGACACAGATCGGATGGTTAGGCAAGATCGACCTTCACGTCGGCATGTTGTCCGCCAGCATAAGACCTATTGCTACATTCATAGTGCGATGTTAATAGCACAGTCATCCAGGCGGGAGGCGAGCATGACAAATCTCCAGAGTTTGATCGAAGTTGCCTCTTCCTTCGCCCCATCTTGGTCGGCATTCTCAGCCGGCCTAATCGCCGCATGGGCCGTGGCGGATATGAGTCGGCGGTGGCCGCTTCTGCATGTGTTGTGGATTGCAATTGCCTGCGGCAGCGTTGTTGCCATTCTGACCGTTAGCCCGGAGGGGCGCGATCAGATCGTAGCAGTGGTTTTGCAAGCATATAAGATCGGCCTTCTGCCAGGTGCGTGCATGGCAAGTCCGATGCGGGCCATCTGGCGCAATTGGGTATCGGTTTAGAAACGCTAAACGATTGGAGGGCGAGTGTCACCATGAGGTGGCGGCCTCGCTCCGCGCGGTTGGCCTTAACTTTCTCGATCTACGTCAGCCTGCGCCGAAGCGCCGTCAACGATTTGGAGCAATGAGCTCGCAATTCCGATAAGGTTGAAGAGTGAGTTTGTGAAGCCTCGTGCTAGGGTCAGGACTCATTGCCGTCCTAACCAGAAGATGGCGATAGCGGCGATGGCGACTGTGGAGAAGAAGGTGTGCGCGCAGCGATCATAGCGGGTGTGCACGCGCCGCCAGTCCTTGAGCTTGCCGAACATATTTTCGATGAGGTGACGCTGGCGGTAGAGAACCGGGTCGTGCGGGATCGGCACTTTGCGATTTGATTTTGACGGGATGCAGGGTGTCGTGCCGCGTGCGGTGAGCGCCTGGCGGAACCAGTCGCTGTCATATCCCTTGTCGGCAATCATTGCCTTGGCCTTGGGCAGCCCTTCGAACATCAACGCCGCGCCCTTGTAGTCGCTCATTTGCCCTTCGGTGAGCAGCAGGATCAGCGGCCTGCCGCGCCCGTCGCATACGGCGTGCAGCTTCGAGTTCAAGCCGCCTTTGGTGCGCCCGATACATCGGGGAAGAGCCCCTTTTTGAGCAGGCTGGCGGCGGTGCGGTGTGCCTTCAGGTGCGTGGCGTCGATCATCAATCGGTCAGGCTTGCCGCCCTTGGCCGACAGCGCCGCGAATATCCGGTTGAATACGCCCATCCGGCTCCAGCGAATGAAGCGATTGTAGATCGTCTTGTGCGGACCATAGTCCTTTGGCGCGTCGCGCCAGCGCAAGCCGTTCCTGAGCACAAAGATGATGCCCGACAGCACACGACGGTCATCAACCCTCGGCATCCCGTGTGACAGTGGGAAATACGGCTCAATCCGGCGCATCTGCGCCTCCGACAACCAGATCAAATCGCTCATGTCAGCGCCTCCTCAGCGCGGCCATTGAATCAATCATTCGTCGATCATGCAAGAAATTTAATAGGTCCTGAGCCTAGCTCGCGTGCAACGCGAGCGCCGGACAGCGATGTGTCGACGACCAGCGCCAGGCACTCGCGGGTGAAGTCATCGACCACCGCCAGGATCCGGAACCGCCGGCCGCAGGCCAGAGCATCCGATACGAAGTCGAGGCTC
>JBGSTD010000044.1:0-12508 GCA_041736675.1 Salaquimonas sp. | reverse complement strand
CCAGACTTCGATTTGCAAAGTTCTGACAAAAGCCTGCGGCGGCTGTGAAGGACTAACATCGATCAGCGCCTTGCCTGATGCCAACCTGTATAGTTTCAGGGCTTAAGGTGATGATCTCGACTGAAAGAACGCGAAATGTATGTGGGCGAAGCCAATCAAAAGTCCCCAACGACCTCGGCAGGTGTTGTGCATGCGGTGCGGGGTGCCGTTGTGGATATAGTCTTTTCGCAGATTGATCTGCCACCGATCAATTCCGCTCTGGTCGTGGAATGGGACATGCCATCACGACTCATACTCGAAGTCCAAAGCCATGTGGACTTGGAAACAGTGCGCGCCGTGGCGTTTCAATCAACCGCTGGGCTTTCGCGTGGTGTTGCCGTGCGCACAATTGGTACGTCAATAAACGTACCTGTTGGCAATGTGGTGCTTGGAAGGCTTTTGGATGTTCTGGGTGAACCTCAAGATAATGGCCCCGCACTGCCCAAAGCCACACCGCGCCGTTCAATTCATGCCTCGCCACCAAAATTAGGTTCCCAAACCCGCACCACGGAAATCTTTGAAACCGGGATCAAGATAATCGACCTTCTCACTCCAATGGCGCAGGGCGGGAAAGCTGCCATGTTTGGTGGTGCGGGAGTGGGCAAGACCGTCCTGGTCATGGAATTGATCCGGGCCATGGTTGAGAAATATGAGGGTATCTCAGTCTTTGCCGGAGTTGGCGAGAGATCTCGCGAAGGCCATGAATTGCTGACCGAAATGCAAGACTCCAAGGTTCTTGAGCGCACGGTATTGGTTTATGGCCAGATGAATGAGCCTCCAGGAGCACGTTGGCGTGCCCCGTTAACAGCACTGACGATTTCGGAGTATTTCCGTGATCAAAAGCACAAGAACGTTCTGCTCTTGATGGACAACGTTTTTCGTTTTGTTCAAGCGGGAGCTGAGGTATCCAGCCTCTTGGGTCGCTTGCCTTCGCGGGTAGGCTACCAACCGACGCTGGCAACCGAAGTTGCCGCGTTGCAGGAGCGCATAGCATCCGTGGCCGGCTCTGCCGTTACAGCCATTCAGGCTGTCTACGTGCCTGCTGATGATTTTACCGATCCCGCTGTGACTACGATCTCTGGCCACATGGACTGCGTTATTGTTCTGTCAAGGACGCAAGCTGCAGAAGGATTTTACCCGGCTATTGACCCGCTAACGTCTTCCTCGATGCTACTTGATCCGCTTGTTGTCGGTGATGAACACTACGCGACAGCTGAGGCTGTTCGCCGCGCACTGGCCCGTTTCCGAGAACTGACTGATATCATCTCGCTTCTGGGCGTCGAAGAACTGGGGGCGACAGACCGGTTGACTGTCAAAAGAGCGAGGCGATTGCAACGTTTTCTTACCCAACCTTTCATGGTGACCGAGGCTTTTACTGGCACGCCCGGCAAAAGTGTGCGGCTTCTTGATACCATTTCCGGGTGCCGCTCCATTCTGGATGGGGAAACCGATGACTGGGCGGAAAGCTCATTTTACATGGTGGGTACATTGGATGATGCCCGTCGAAAGGAAGCTGAGGCAAAAGCTGAAGACAAAACCAAGACCGCCAAGTCTGGCGCTGCATCTGCCAAATCGGAGGCTGCTGCATGAAACTCAAGATTGTAACTCCGTTATCCATTGTACTGGAAAAGGATATTGACCGGCTGCGCGCCGAAGATGCCAGCGGCAGCTTTGGAATAATGCCTTCACACGCACCATTCATGACTGCGCTTGCGATTTCCATCGTCAGTTGGCACCAGGGCGATCAGGCGCAGTTCTGTGCCGTTCGGGGCGGCGTACTCACTGTTTCCGGTGGTGACTTGACCACCATCACCATAGCTACACGCGAGGCAGTTGTTGGCGATGAGTTGACAAAGCTGGACGCTGAGATTTTGGCTCGCTTTCAATCCGAGGCCGATGCCGAAAAAGTTGACCATGTCGAAACTGTGCAACTGCACCTGAATGCCATCCGGAAAATGGTCAACCGGCTCCAAACAGGCGCAAACATGGGCGAGTTTAGGTGAGCCAAAGCCAAAGTCCTGATCCTCAGGAAGACCCGCTGTTTCGCGAAACCCGATTGCGCAGTGAACGCCGCAAACGCTGGCTTAGGGAGGGAGACATGTCGATTGGCCGCCGCCTTGGGCAGATTGGTGTATTGGGATGGATTTTAATTGTGCCAACGCTTGGCGGGCTGTTTTTTGGCGGTTGGCTTGATGCGCATTTTGGTAGCGGCATTTTTTGGACCGCACCGATGATGGTGTTGGGTTTATGCGTCGGCGGCTGGACCGCATGGAAATGGATGAACACTCGATGACCGACCTTTACAACTTATCTTACCTTGCCACGTTGCCGGCCTTTTTTCTTTGCGGCCTTTTTGTCGGAAATCTTTATTTCAGTGCCTTGCGCGCAACTGCCAACGCGATCGTCACCGGTGGGCATCCGCTGCTTGGCTTGGCCTTGACCATTGTTCGTTTCGTCATACTGGGAATTGGTCTATACGCCGCTGTTCTTTCCGGCAGCCTTTCCCTGCTTGCCGAATTGGCGGGTATTTTGTGCATGAGGGTACTTATGTTCCGCCAGAAAAGCTACCAGAATAGGGATTTGAGATAATGAACTCACCTCTTGAGTCGGTAATTCTTTTCCAACTAGGACCAATTCCAATCACAAAGGCGGTTGTAACCACTTGGTTCATAATGGCCGTGTTGGTCTTCCTTGCATTCTTGCTGACCCGGAAACTATCCCTCGCACCCACCCGGCGCCAGGCTGCTCTGGAGCTTTTTGTTGCCACTTTGGACACTCAGATCCGGGATACGACCGGAGCGCACCCTGGTCTATACCGAGGCTTTATAGGCACGCTATTCCTATTCATTCTGATAGCTAACTGGATTTCGCTTGTGCCGGGAGTAGATCCACCTACTGCCAACCTGGAAACCGATGCAGCTCTGGCCGTACTCGTTTTCCTGTCGATAGTCTGGTTTGGCGTGCGCGCCATAGGCGTTGGAGGTTATCTGAAAACATTTGCAACACCCAATGTGGTAATGATCCCGCTAAATATGCTCGCAAGCGTCACCCGGGTGTTTTCAATGTTTGTGCGCCTGTTCGGCAATGTGATGAGTGGTGTTTTCGTCGTCGGTATAGTCACATCCCTCGCTGGCCTTCTAATCCCCATCCCACTGATGGCACTCGATCTGCTGACGGGGCTGGTGCAGGCCTACATTTTTGCGGCACTGGCAATGGTGTTCATCACTGCAACTGTCGGAGATGGAAAGCCAGAACAGCAAAATGCCCAAATCACTTCAACCAAAAAGGATGTCTGATGGACTATCTTCCCCTTGCCAGCATTTTCTGTGCCGCTTTTGCAGTGGCTTTTGGCGCTATTGGCCCGGCTCTTGCCGAAGGCCGTGCAGTTGCGGCTGCGATGGATGCAATCGCTCGTCAACCAGAGGCGGCAGACACGATTTCGCGTACGCTCTTTGTCGGACTGGCAATGATCGAGACAACGGCGATCTATTGTCTGGTAATCGCACTGCTGTTGCTCTTCGCCAATCCGTTATTGGCATGAACCTATGACAATCAATTGGTGGACACTTGGATTGCAGGCGGTCAACGTACTTGTGCTCGTTTGGCTTCTTACCCGATTTTTCTGGCGTCCGGTGGCGAATGCCATAGCAACACGACAGGAGACTGTGCAAACTTTGCTGGCTGACGCAGAAACAACCAAATCCAAGGCCGAGACTGTCCTGGCAGAGATTAAAGCGACAAGGTCGGCGCTTGCCGAAGAAAGAAAGGTACTGTTGGCCAACGCGACTAACGAAGCGCTCGCGGAAGTGAAGACTACAATGGCCAAAGCCGCGGCAAAAGCTGATGCGGTTTTGAAAGCAGCGCAGATGAGGAGCAGGCTTGACGCTGAAGCTGACCGGGCGATCTATTTATCGAACTCTGCCGCTTTGGCCGTTACCATTGCCCGCAAACTGATGGAGAGATTGAGTACCCTTGAGATTCAGTCTGTCTTTCTTGATCAACTGGTCAAAGCCATTGCTCAGATGACGCCAAAGGATCGCGAATTGTTTGTGGCAAATGCGGGCGGCATTGACCTTGTCAGTCCAAACAGGCTTAAAGCAGCGGAAAAGGAAAAGATGACCAAGGCAATCTTTAGTGCACTTGGGGGTAAACCTGTCCTTAATTTCGTAACCGACCCGGCCTTGATTGCCGGTTTTGAGATGCGGACAGTACATTACGTTGTCCGAGCCAGTTGGCAGTCGGATCTGGCGAGCATTTCAAGGGATCTGGAAAATGCTACCTAGTTCAACAAAATGGCTGGGAAAAGCACAAAAAATCGTTGCCGGCGTGTCCCTGAATCCGCGACTTACATACAGGGGACGAGTGGAAAGAATCGCAGACGGTGTGGCGATGATTTCCGGCCTTCCTGATGTGCGGCTTGATGAGGTACTTCGGTTTGAGGGCGGTCAGGTCGGCTTTGCACGTGTATTGGAGCCTGATCTTATTGGGTGCGTGCTCTTGGAGGCAGCCACCAATATCAAGGCCGGCGATGTGGTTTTCGGAACAGGAGAAGTGGTCAAGGTCCCCGCCGGGGAAGCGCTGCTTGGACGTATTGTCGATCCGCTTGGTCGCCCGCTTGATAACAAAGGAGCAATTGAGTGCAGGACATTTCTGCCGATTGAGCGCCCTGCGCCATCAATCATTGAGCGTGATCTCGTCACACAACCTGTGCAGACCGGGATCGTGGTTGTTGATACATTTTTCGCCCTTGGCCGCGGGCAGAGGGAGTTGATTGTCGGCGATCATTCAACCGGCAAGACAACGCTCGCAATCGACGCGATAATTGCACAGGCGTCCACGGACATGATTTGTATTTATGTTGCCGTAGGACAAAAAACCTCAAGCGTACGCCGCGCAATCGATGCACTGCAAGCCAAAGGAAACTTTATGCGCTGCATCGTTCTGGTGGCAGGTTCGGCCAGTTCCCCCGGTTTGCAATGGATCGCGCCCTATGCCGGGATGACCATGGCGGAGTATTTTCGCGACCAGGGTCAACATGCCCTCATCGTAATCGACGATCTGTCCAAGCACGCGGCTACCCACCGGGAAATTGCCCTCCTGACCAGGCAATCTCCGGGGCGAGAAGCCTATCCAGGAGACGTATTCTACATCCACGCACGTTTGCTGGAGCGAGCGGCCAAACTGTCAAAGGACCGAGGTGGAGGCTCATTGACTGCACTGCCAATTGCAGAGACTGATTCAGGAAACTTGTCTGCCTATATCCCGACAAATCTGATCTCTATCACCGACGGCCAGATCGTGCTGGATGCAGCACTGTTTCATCAGGGACAAAAGCCAGCGATTGATGTCGGTCTTAGCGTCAGCAGGGTGGGTGGCAAGACACAATCCCCCGTCCTGCGTGAGGCAGCTGGAACTTTAAGGCTCGATTACGCCCAGTTTCTGGAACTGGAAGTTTTTACAAGGTTTGGCAGCATGCCTGAGGGTCACGTTCGCCAGCAACTTACGCGTGGTGCTAGAATGAGGGAGATACTGCGCCAGCCCCAACATGCGCCATACCGTCTGATCGACGAGATCGCATTGATGCTGGTGGTGCGCGCCGGTTTGCTTGACCCACTTGAACTGACAACTGTAGCAGCATTTCGGGCGGGTCTTCCTGCGGCACTGGACCGCGATGCGGCCGAGGTTCTAGATGACTTTGCAGTAACGGGGAAACTGAATGTCGACGCACAGGCAGCATTGTTAAAAGCGGCACATCGACTTTCCATTTCTCTGAAAGATGGCGAAAAGGATGAAAATACCTTTCCAATGAGCGAGGAAACCAAGCTCCCATGACCGAGCAGTTGGCCGATATAACTGCCCGAATTAATGGGGTCCGCCAATTGGGAACAGTGGTGAATGCCATGAAGGGCATTGCTGCTGCCCGTGCCCATTTGGCTCGAAGCCAAGTGGATGCAGTTGATAGTTACGCCGCAATCATTGCAGCAGCCTTGGCTTGCGCCCTCAAGCTGGATTACAAAAGTCCCCTGAAATCAATTCCAGATAACAGCAAAATCGGCCTGCTTGTATTCTGCGCTGAACAGGGCTTTGCAGGGGCGTTCAGCGAAAGGGTACTCGACAGTATCGGAGCGAACCTTGACCCAGACAATCTTTTTCTGGTTGGAACAAGAGGGCTGTCTGTCGCCAGCTTGCGCGGGATCGTTCCAATATGGAACGCGGTTTTGCCATCTCATACATCCGGCATTCCAAAACTTGCAAACGCAATTACTACAGCAATCTACGAAAAGGTGAGCGAAGGAAAAATCGCTAGACTTGATGTCCATTTTACTGGTTGGCTATCAGGGCGGCGGAAGATTTTGGAACAGACACTCTTTCCCATTGACCTGTCTGATCTGCCATCTGCAAATGGAGATCTTCCGATCATGCAGCTGCCAGATGCCAGTTTGATTGATAGTTTGGGAAAGGACTATTTTCATGCGCAGATTTGCAAAGCCTCGCTTCACGCATTCGCATCCGAGAATGAGGCGCGCATGGAAGCCATGAACTCTGCCGGAAGCCAGATTGCAAGCGAACTAAAGTTATTTGAGGCCACATTGAACCGCGTCCGCCAGGAGGCGATTACAGCGGAAATCATAGAACTTGGCACGGCTGTTGCTGCCGAAAGTTACTGGTGAATGGACTAGACAATGCGCCGATTTGTGTGAGTCTGAAATGGTTATGTTTGGCTCGGGTCTTGTGATGGTCGACTGTATTCTTGGTAACAATTTTTCAATCTGAATAGAAAGACAAAAACTCAGACAGCTAACCTCAGTCAGTACTCTCAATGAGTTCATTGCCTAGCCTTGTTCGTACAGCCGATCCTGCTTGAGAGTTTGGCGCTGGTATAGGACAAGAGTCATGGCCCCCACCGATCCAATTTCCAAAGACACATCCCGTTTCCATTTCCCTTCTGCTTACACAATCCTTTTTGCGCTGATCGTGATAGTAGCTGCGCTGACCTGGATCATACCAGCCGGTCAATATGAGCGTGTAGCTTCTGAAGTGTTGGGAAAAGATATACCCGTTGCGGGCTCATACGCAGTTACAACTGCAAACCCGCAGACCTTTTTTGACATCATCCTTGCACCCATTGGCGGCTTCTATGATCCCGTCAGTTACACCGCCAAGGCGATTGATGTCGCGCTTTTTGTTCTGATGATCGGCGGATTTATTGGTGTGGTGACTGCTACGGGCGCAATAGATGCCGGCATAAAACGCGCGATGGCTCGCCTCAAAGGTCAGGAAAAATGGATGATACCGATCTTGATGGGCCTGTTTGCCCTTGGCGGAACAACAGAAGGAATGGCCGAAGAAACCTTGGCGTTTTATGTCCTGCTCACACCGGTGATGATTGCGGCTGGATACGACGCTCTTACCGCAGTTGCAATAATCCTTCTGGGCGCTGGCATCGGCGTTCTCGGCTCTACGGTAAATGCGTTTTCAACAGTGATTGCATCTAATGCAGCTGGAGTACCCTTTACCGATGGCTTGCCACTGCGTGTAGGTATTTTAATCGTTACATTTATGGCAACCACTGCCTATGTCATGCGCTACGCCGCCCGTGTCAAAGCTGATCCTTCGCACTCGCTGGTTTTTGATCGCAAAGCTGAGAATGAGGCGCATTTTCGAAGCACGGCAACTGGCAATGCAGAATTTACCAGTTTGCACAAAATCGTGTTGTTGCTCTTTGGCACAACATTCGCTGTCATGATTTGGGGTGTTTCCCTGGGCGGTTGGTGGATGGCCGAGATGAGCGGATTGTTTCTCTTCGCCGGCATCTCCATTGGAATCATCGGCCGTTTGGGTGAAAAGGGACTTATAGATGCATTCGTAGGAGGCGCGCGCGACTTGTTGGGCGTAGCGTTGATCATCGGACTTGCCCGCGGCATTGTAGTTGTGATGGACGCAGGTCACATGACTGATACGATCCTGCATTGGGCTGAAGGCATGGTAACTGGCCTCAACGAGATCATCTTTATCAACGTCATGTACTGGATTCAGGTTGTGCTGTCCTTCTTTGTGCCCTCAACTTCCGGCCTCGCAGTCCTGTCGATGCCAATCCTTGCCCCGGTAGCGGACTTTGCTGGGGTTTCCCGCAGCCTTGTTGTCACTGCATTTCAATCAGCTGAAGGCATCGTCAATCTGGTTACACCAACTTCGGCTGTTGTAATGGGCGGGCTTGCCATTGCACGCGTTCCCTATGAACGATGGTTGCGCTTTGTCTGGCCCATATTACTTGGCCTCACACTCATCATCATGTCGGCTCTCAGCCTTGGTGTGTTGCTGGGAGGAACTCCTACATGACCAAATCAAATCCCATAACCTATGGTGTTCATTCCGAAGCAGGCAAATTGCGCCGTGTTCTGGTTCACAGACCAGGCGCCGCCATGGCAAGACTGACCCCTTCCAATTGCGCAGAGCTTTTGTTCGACGATGTGATTTGGGTCAAGCAGGCCCGGATCGAACACATGACCTTTGTCGATGCGATGCGCAATCGCGGGATTGAAGTCGTGTTCCTGCGTCAATTGTTGAGCGAAACGCTTGCCGACAAGGAAGCGCGACGTTGGCTCTTGGAAGCCCGGGTCAATGACAACAATGTTGGTGTGGGCTTGGCCGATGATCTTTTGGCACATCTCATGGAAGTTGATGCCGATCTGCTTTCCACCATTCTGATCGGTGGCATGAGCCGGGCCGAGCTTCCGATTGCGCCAAAAGGCGTACTGGCTCCCATGCTACAACCTGAAGATTTCATCCTGCCGCCGCTGCCAAATCATATTTTTACACGTGACACGACCTGCTGGATCTATGGCGGCGTAACGCTGAATCCCATGCGCTGGCCGGCAAGGCGATTGGAAACGCTGAACCTGGCAGCAATCTACAAGTTCCACCCCGATTTTCAGACTTCGGGCTTCCCTGTCTGGTGGGGCGATCCCATGCAGGATCATGGTCCCGCGACGGTTGAAGGCGGTGATGTCATGCCCATCGGCAATGGCACAGTGCTGATCGGCATGGGTGAACGTACGACCCCACAGGCGGTTGGTCAGATCGCCCGAGGATTGTTTGCGGGCGGTGGTGCAACACGGGTCATTGCCTGCCAGTTCCCCAAAGCTCGAAGTGCCATGCACCTCGATACGGTCTTCACCTTTTGCGACCGCGATCTTGTCACCGTCTTTGCTGAAGTCACCGATGCCATTCGCTGCACCAGCCTGCGCCCAGGTGATGATGGCACTATTGTCTCCGAAACCGAAACCAGCCCCTTTCTGGAGGTCGTTGCCAACGCGCTTGGAATCCAGGTGCTGCGCACCATACCAACAGGCGGTGATGCCTATGAAAGTGCACGTGAGCAATGGGACGATGCCAACAATCTGCTTTGTCTGGAGCCCGGTGTGGTCGTTGGCTATGAACGCAATGTCTACTCGAATACACTGCTGCGAAAGGCAGGCGTTGAGGTCATCACCATTCCAGGATCAGAACTTGGGCGAGGACGTGGCGGATCACACTGCATGACTTGCCCACTTGTTCGGGATGCCTTGTAATGGCGATGCATTTATCCCGCCGTGTTGTCATTCCAGCATTGGTCGTCGGCGTTCCCGCGGTTGCTGTTACAGCTTGGGTGACCCGGGATACCGCCACTTTTGCTGACACGGGTGCGGCGATTCGGGCACCGTTGGATACAACAGCAACCGGTCGAGCACAATTGTCAGAAATCGTGCGATTTGCAACGCTCGCCCCCAACAGCCATAACACTCAGGCATGGCAGTTTTCCAGTATTCGAAACCAAGTTTCCCTTTCGATTGATAGCGCCCGCTCAACCCCGATTGTTGATCCCGATAATCATCATGCCTTTGTCAGCCTGGGAGCTGCGGCAGAAACGCTTGTCATTGCTGCATCGGCCTACGGCCTGACCGCGCGCCCGGTTTTCGATGCCGCCAGCAATGCTGTTAACATCACGTTCTCGCCCGGCGCAGCAACTTCATCACTTCTATCAGCTGTAACCAATCGACAGTCGAACCGCAGCATCTATGATGGAACAGCCTTGACCGCATCCGAACGAACGGCACTTGTTGAAGCCACCGCAGGATTGAAGACAGCTTCGTATTTGATCGAGGATGACACCACCAAGACTGATATCCGTAGTCTGGTTAGAGCGGCAAATATCGAGCAGATGGATAACCCGGCATTTGTCGCTGAACTCCTCCATTGGCTGCGCTTCAGCGAGTCCAATGCGCTTGCCAGCAGTGACGGTTTGTTTGCCGGTTGCTCCGGCAATCCTTCCTTGCCGCAATGGATTGGTGAACGTGTGTTCCCCTTTGTGTACAAGAAGGCATCGGAGAATGCCAAGATCATCGCACAAATCGACAGTTCGGCTGCACTTGTTCTACTGGTCAGCGCAGGCGACAACCCGGAACACTGGGTAGAAACCGGGCGCGCGCTCGTTCGACTTACTTTGCGCGCAACTGAATTGGGCCTCGCCCATGCCTATATCAATCAAGCCGTGGAAGTTCCTGCCCAACGAGCTGCATTGGCCCATAAGATGGGGATCACCTCAGGGCGAGCTTCAATTCTGCTTCGCATCGGCAGGGCCAGCATTGCCCCTTACTCACTTCGCCGCCCGGTCATTCAGGTACTTTCATAATCAGGAAAAGGAACACCCAATGCCGCAAAACCTCCGTAACCGCAGCTTCCTGAAGCTATTTGATTTCTCACCTGATGAGATCAGGCATCTGCTGCAACTGGCTGCCAGCCTCAAACTGGCCAAGCAAAGCGGAACGGAGAGACCATTGCTGACCGGCAAGAATATCGCCCTTATATTCGAAAAGGATAGTACGCGCACCCGAAGCGGATTCGAAGTTGCCGCTTATGATCAGGGCGCCCATGTTACCTATCTGGGACCAACAGGCAGCCATATCGGCCACAAGGAGTCGATCAAAGATACGGCTCGTGTGCTTGGTCGGTTTTATGATGGGATCGAGTATCGCGGTTTTGGGCAGATGGATGCCGAAGTGCTGGCAAAGTTCTCTGGCGTACCGGTGTTCAATGGCCTGACGGACGAATTTCATCCTACGCAAATCCTCGCCGATTTGATGACCATGCGCGAATTCACCCACAAACATCTGTCTGACATTTCCATCTGTTTTATGGGCGATGTCGGCAATAACACGGCGGCTTCGCTGCTGGCAGGGGCTGCCTTGATCGGCATGGATATCCGACTGTGCGGCCCAAAAAGTTGTTGGCCCGATGACACTCTTGTCACACGGTGTCGCACGATTGCAGAAACAACCGGCGCACGGATCACCCTGACTGAGAAACAGAGCGAGGGTCTTCAAGGCGCGGACTTTGTTTACACCGATGTGTGGGTTTCGATGGGCGAACCGGACAGTGTTTGGGAAGAACGGATAGCCTTGCTCTCTCCTTACCAGGTAAATTCAAAGGTCATGGATTTAACCGGTAACGCTTATGCGAAATTTCTTCATTGCCTGCCGGCTTTCCACAATCGTGATACGGAGGTTGGCGAGAATACATTCAGGAAATTCGGGATCGACTGCATGGAAGTTACAGACGATGTGTTCGAAAGCCAAGCCTCGGTCGTCTTCGATCAGGCAGAAAACCGGATGCACACAATCAAGGCGGTTCTTGTCGCCACGATGGGCCCCTGAGATGCGGATCGTCATTGCACTAGGCGGCAATGCCCTTCTTAAGCGCGGCGAACCGATGACGGCCTCTGCGCAACTGGCCAATATGCGGATTGCCGCCAAAGCGATAGCCGATCTGGCAAAAGATCACGAGATCATTGTATCCCACGGCAACGGGCCTCAAATTGGCCTTCTGGCTTTGCAAGGGCTGGCCTATTGCCCGGATTCGCCCTGGCCTCTGGATGTGTTGGGTGCTCAAACCGACGGTATGATCGGTTATCTGATCGAGCAGGAGTTGATGAACGTCCTGCCCGAGGGATCGCGATGCGCCACACTTCTAAGCCGTGTGGAAGTGAGCCCAAATGACCTGGCCTTTGAAAAACCCAGCAAACCCATAGGCCCTGTCTATTCTGCAGTTGATGCCGCAAAGGCAAAAAGTGATCATGGCTGGACGATGGTTAGGGAAAGCACGGGCGGCCTGCGTCGAGTCGTTCCCTCCCCACTTCCACTAAGAATTCTGGGAGCTAATGCAATCACGGTGCTGCTTGAAGCGCGTCACTGCGTTATCTGTGCCGGCGGAGGCGGTATTCCGGTCATGCAAAATGCCGACGGTCACATGGAGGGAGTTGAAGCCGTAATCGACAAGGATCGTACATCGACCGTGCTGGCTTTGAATATCGAAGCTGATGCGCTTTTATTGTTGACCGATGTAGAGGCAGTTTTTGAAGATTTTGGCAATCCCGACCAAAGGCCCATTGGGGCGACCACGGTAGAAACACTGAAAAAACTGGAACTGGCGC
>JBGSTD010000051.1:0-46235 GCA_041736675.1 Salaquimonas sp. | reverse complement strand
GGGTTCAAATCCCAGGGGGTATACCTTGAGGGTTTGGCAGGACCGTGTACTGAAGAGCCTCCAGACACCAAAAATCTTCGCGCAGGGCAGCTTCGGGCTGTACACATGCCCAGGAAAAAGGCGGAAGCTGTCCTGTGGTTTGCTTAGTGAGAAAAACCACATTCTGGTTTTTCCCGTAAAGCGCGGCAATCATCTTTTCACACAGTGAAAAGTGACGAGAGCGCATCTGCTCTTTGATAAAACACTGGTGGAATCCGCCGAGTGAACGAACATGCTTGCTCTCTCAGCGTTTCAAGGGAAACGCTTGCGCACTGACGGCTTTGCCAGGCAAAGCCTTGAGTGAACAAATTCCCGCGCCGTCATCGTCGGGCTACGACCCGACGATCCATACCGTGATCATTCCAAGATCATTGATTTACGAAGCATCACGGAATGGGTCCTCGGCTCGGAGGCCGAGGATGACAAACTGATACATCAACGCTCTGGGTCCTCGGGACAAGCCCGAGGATGACTACGGAGGGAATGTTCTTGCCATCTGCGACAGCGCTTCGCTTGTCTTGGCCCCGCCAACAAAAAAGCGCCATCTTTCGACAGCGCCTTTTTTTGTTGCCTGATTTCATCCGGTTCAGAAGATGAAATCGTCTGCAACGAAGTCGGTGATTTCAAGACCGGTGAAAAGAATGGTTCCTGCATCGGTTGTCAGGAGCGCGCCTTCAGCGGTATCGACCATGTTGGCCAGAACATCGGCAAAGCTTTCCATGCCGGACGGGTCCTTGAGCCAGACGCGGTCTGTGCGGCCTGCGCCTGCCCAGAAGTCGCTGATCACATCGTTGCCTTCGTCGGCTCCGTCGAACTGGAAGACGTCCGCGCCCGCGCCGCCGATCAAAATGTCATCGCCTGCGCCGCCGAGCAGATAGTCATTGCCTGCGCCGCCATCCATCGTGTCGTTGCCGTCGTTGCCAACAAGACGGTTGATTGCGCCATCGCCCGTGATTGTGTCGCCGAACTGCGAACCGTAGACGTATTCGATGCCGATATAGGTGTCGCCTGTTGCTTCTCCGGCGAAACCTGCGCCTGAAAGGTCAACGCCAACGCCTGAAGAAGCGTAGGTGTAGTCAGCAACATCATTGGTGCCATTGCCGCCATCGAGTTCGTCAGCGCCTTCGCTGCCAACCAGGAAATCCTGGCCGTTGCCGCCGCGCAGAATGTCATCGCCAAGACCGCCATTGAGACGGTTTGTGCCGTCATCACCGGTCAGCTTGTCATTGAAATCCGAACCCATGAGGTTTTCGATGCCGCTCAGCGTATCGCCGTGCGCGTCTCCGCCAAGGCCAACGCCGAGTTTCAGGTTTACGGTTACGCCTTCATCGGACCAGGTATAGTCGGCAGTATCAATGCCGCTTCCGCCGATCAATGTGTCCGCGCCGCGTCCGCCTATCAGTGTATCGTCGCCGGCTCCGCCGTTGAGGGCGTCATTGCCGAGACGTCCGACGAGGCGGTTCTTGCCATCATCGCCGGTGAGGGTGTCGTCAAAGTCCGAGCCGTAGACAAACTCGATATTGGTCAGCACGTCGCCTGTGGCATGGCCGCCTGAGTTGATGCCGGTTTTGAGATTGACAGTTACGCCGGCATTGGAACTGCGATAGTCGGCAGCGTCATTTTCGCCTGCGCCGCCGTCGATCAGGTCAGCACCTTCGCCGCCTTCAATGTCATCCCAGCCATCACCTGCGGTGATTGTGTCGTTTCCGGCGCCGCCAAGAAGCATGTCATCCCCGGTGCCGCCATCGATGATATCATTGCCGTTTCCGCCTTCGACGCGGTCATTGCCTTCATCGCCGGAAAGGGTGTCATTGCCATCGCCACCAAGAATTTTGTCATTGCCGCCAAGGCCCTGAATGACGTCGTTGCCGCCGCGACCGTCGAGAACATTGTCGAGATCGTTTCCGGTAAAAATATCAGCGGCTGTTCCGCCGACAAGATTTTCAATGCTGACATATTGGTTGTTGTACTGGTCGGAACCTGTGGCAAGATTGATATGGAACGGAAGATAGCCAACGGCGGTTCCATCGATCACCAGGGTATCATTGCCTTCGCCGCCGTCGAACAGGTCGCCATTGCCGAGGTAAAATCCGGCCTTCAGGATGTCATCGCCCGCGCCGCCATAGAGCTTGTCTTCGCCGTTGCCGCCGTCCAGGACGTCATTGCCATCGCCGCCGTACAGATTGTCGTTGCCTTCACCGCCGAGCAATGTGTCATTGCCATTTTCGCCGTAAAGTGTGTCATTTCCAGCGCGGCCGTCGATGACGTCATTGCCGTCACGACCATAAATAATGTCGCCATTTTTTGTGCTGTTGCTGCCTTTGATATTGTTGTTGGCAGAATTTCCGTAAGTAGTTCCCATAAAGTATGCACCCCTGCATGTTTGCGTTGAGACTTTTAATTAGTCTGAGTGATACCAGCCAATGACCCCAAAAGAAGTTAATATTGATTAGTACTTGAGGTATTTCCAAATACATCGCTTACGGAAAATGATTGCATGGATCGAAATTTGTTTAAAATTTTCAATATTTTTTTGTGTTGTATTTTAGATACAAAAAAGCCGACCAAACGGATGGCCGGCTTTCTAGGTAATTTCGTCAAATATCAGGAGTTAATGACTTTTTCGAGGAGATGAAGATTTCCCTGTACTTGTTCGAGGCCTGGATTGGCAGACTGGGCCCGATTGAAATAGTTTCTGGCTTTTTTGTATTCTCCCCGCAGCAAATAGGAGTATCCTATATTGTTGAGGACGCGCGGGTCATTTCCCTTGAGGTCGACAAGTGCCTTGTAAGCGCGGTCAGCCTTTTCGAAATTGCCAAGCTGGTCATAGGATGCCGCCAATCCGGCCCAGGCGGCGGCGTTGTCTGTGCGAACAGAGACAGCTTCGCGGAAATAGCGCTCGGACAGGCCATAGTTCTGGCTGGTAAAGTTTTCCTTGCCCAGTTCCAGCAGGCGTTTCGAACTGTCACCTTTCAGGCTTACAAAGTCTGATTTAGGACTGCCGATGGTGCTCGTGTTACCCGTCGTGATTGGATCATGGTTGCTTGATTGTGCAGATGGGTGATCACTATAGTTGCCATGGCTTGAAGCTCCCGTGGTATTGCATCCACTCAAGGGCAAGGCTACCAGCGCCGCCAGCGCAATGGCTTTTACTACAGATTTCATGATATTCCCCGTTTTTCGTTTTTTATTGTTCTTGTGGGAATATTATTAGCAGACGGTCGTTAATAGCGGTTTTATGAATTCGTGAAAATTAGCTTTAAAACAATGACTTGATTCTATCCTTAGCAAATTGTGTGCAAAACAGGATGAATATTCATTAAATTTTTTGGTATTAGAGCAGTACGTGTTTTTGGTGCGTCGAAGCAAAATTGAGTATCGGCAAGGGTCTACATTGCCATCATTCGAACAGCTGTTGGCACAACGGCAACGCCAATGACGATCGGAAGGATGAAAGCGGTAACAGGAATGGAAAGTTTAGCGGGCAGGGCGTATGCCTTTTCTTCTGCCATCATCATGCGCTTGTGGCGCATTTCATCACTGTATACGCGCAGTGCATCTGACACACTTGTTCCCAGTTCCTTGGATTGCTGTATCATGGTCGCAAAACCCTGGACTTCTTCAAGGCCGATACGATCACCAAATCCGCGCAGGGCTTCATCGAGGGGTCTGCCTGCCCGGATCTCAATCGCGGCAAGGCCGAGTTGTTCACTCAATACCGGATGTGTGCGGGCAATCTCCCTCGCGATCCGCTCAATTGAGCCCTCGGTGGTGAGGCCTGCCTCGGCAGCCACAACCATCAGGTCCATGACATCTGGAAAGCCGCCGCGATTTTCGGACTGACGTTTCTTGATGGTGGAATTGAGCTGGAAATTGGGAAGGAAGTAACCGCCGGTTATCGCCAGCAAGATATAGAGAAGCTTGTCGGTCAGTTCCTTTTCGGGTGTGATGACAAAGGTGTAGAAAATGCTCAAACCGAGGAAGGCGATGGCGCACATGAAACGAGCGGCGAAGAAATAACCGAGGGCATTTGGATTTGAATATCCGGCCTGAATCAGTTTCATTTGCATTTTTCGCTTTTGAACGGGATCATTGCTTGAGTAAAAGCGGTCAGTTGTTTCTGCCATTTTACCGGCAATCGCTCCTGCAGCAGCAGTGGAAATCGGCCTTCCGTCCAACGCGAGCCGACTGCCTGAGCTGGAAATGTCCAGACGCTTGCGAACCTCAGAGCGTGCCTTGTTTTCGTATCTTGACTGGTAAAAATAATACATCAGGCCAAAGACCACCAGGGTGGTGAACAATGCGAGCAGGAGCGGGATATCGATTTGCATGGTCTTTCTCCTTTTCCTAAACCTTGAAGCTTACCATTTTCATGATCATCAAATTGCCCATGGTCAACCAGAAGCCAAGGCCCCCAAACATGTACCATGCCATTGGATCATCCCAGATGCCGCCATAGTAGTCGGGCATCAAAACCAGGAGGACAATAAAAAGTATGACCGGCATTGCCGAAAGGAAAATTGCCGACATGCGCCCTTCTGAAGAGATCGCACGAACCTTTGCCTTCATCTTCAGGCGGTCACGAATGACTTTTGCCAAGCTGTCGAGAATTTCCCGCAGATTACCACCGGTCGAGGACTGGATCGAAACCGAGGAAACCAGCAATGGCAGATCAGGATGGCCGACGCGCTCGTACAAGGAAATGAGGGCGGTCACAAGGTCGGAACCATAGGTGACTTCATCCACAACCATGCCGAATTCAGTACCGATCGGATCAGGCATTTCACGTCCGACCATGCTTAGGGCGACAGGAACCGGATGACCCGCTTTCAAGCTTCGTGTGATCAGTTCGATAGCCTCGGGCAGCTGCTTTCCGAAGTCATTGAGTTTCTTTGATTTTTTGCGTTTCAGCCACATGATTGGCAAGACAAATCCGCTGAAAGGCAGAATGAGCAGTGGCGTTGTCAAGGATTGTGTCATGATCAGAATTGAGAGGGTGGATACGACAACATAGGCGAAATAGTAGAGGGCGAACTTCTTCAGGCCTATAGTAATGCCTGCCTGGACAATCAACTGGTTGAGCTTTTTCAGCGGCAGAACCAGTTGCCCGTCTTCATCAAGACCGCGTTCCTTTCTCAACTGCACCAACGTATCGAGCTTGGTGCCGCCATCGTCTTCGCTGATCCGCATGCGCCTGTTGATGCGGCTTTTAACAGCGCTGTTTCTGGTCAGCAACAAGTAGGCTGCCTCGGCGCAAAGCACGACGCAAAGTGCAAGTGACAATGAAAATATCATGGCAGGACTAAAGGTCATGTTTGTCCCTGCCCATTACATTTTTACGCCAGGCTCGAAGAATTCGCCCGGAATATGGATGCCCATCGAAATAAGGTGCTCAAGAAAACGCGGACGAATGCCGGTCGCCTCAAAATGACCAACAATCTTGCCTTCCTGCGTCAGTCCGGTTTTGCGAAATTTGAAAATTTCCTGCATCTGGATGATATCACCTTCCATACCGGTTACTTCAGCGATGCTGGTAATTTTACGCTGGCCATCGGAAAGACGCGTCAACTGGACGACGAGATGGATAGCGCCGGAAATCTGGCTTCTGATGGATTGAACAGTCATGGGCATACCGGTCATCCCCAGCATCTGCTCCATGCGCGCAAGAGCGTCACGTGGTGTGTTTGAGTGGATGGTGGCCATTGATCCTTCGTGCCCGGTGTTCATGGCCTGCAACATGTCGAAGCATTCCTCGCCGCGAACCTCGCCAAGGATCACGCGATCCGGACGCATGCGCAAAGCGTTCTTCACCAGATCGCGTTGTTTGATCTCACCTGATCCCTCGTTGTTTGCGGGGCGGGTTTCCATTCGGCCCACATGCGGGATATGCAATGCAAGTTCGGCCGCATCCTCAATCGTGATAATTCGCTCTTTCTCATCGATAAATGCTGAGAGGGCATTTAACATGGTGGTTTTGCCCGTACCCGTACCTCCAGAAATGATAGTGGTCATTCGGGCATTAACCGCGTGTTTGAGCAGTGTTGCCATTTGGCTGGTGAGCGCATTGTACTCGACAAGTTTGTCGAGGCTCAGTTTGTTCTTGGAGAATTTCCTGATCGAGACCAATGGTCCGTCAATGGCAATCGGACGTATTGCGGCGTTAAAACGAGAGCCGTCAGCCATTCGCGCGTCGCACATCGGATTGGATTCATCAATACGACGCCCGACGGCAGCTACAATCTTGTTGACGATGCGCAGCAAGTGCGCTTCGTCCTGAAAAGGAATGTTGATGCGTTGCAGAACGCCCTTGATTTCAGCATAACAGTTGTTTGGCCCATTGATCAAAAGATCTGAAATATCAGGATTACGCATCAACGGTTCGAGCGGGCCGAGGCCGGTCAATTCGTCAATCACCGTGCCGACAAATTCTTCCAGTTCGGCATTGTTGAGAGCAAGGCGTTCTTCATTGACATAATCTGAAACGAATTTGTGGACTTCGCTGACCAGTTGGTCGCGCGGCAGTTTTTCAAGTGCGGCGAGATTGAACTCATCGAGCATTTTGCGGTGAAGCCTGGTTTTTGCTTCGAGTACCTTGCGGCGCGCTGCAGTTGGGGCGTGACTGCCGGATATAGGCTCTGGCGCTTCCTGTCTGGAAGAGGGGACAACCACCGGCTGAACAGGCGTTGCCGGTTGAACGACATCCTCCCTCGAAGCTTTCATTTCAGCCCGCGGGGCAGCATCGACGAACATGTCGTCGTCAAAAGCCGCAGGTTGCAAGGCAGAGAAGCGATTTGACATATTGGTTTCCTCAGCCGGCCTTCTTTTTCAGGAATTTGTTGCGAAGCGAAAGCAGAGCAGATTCTGGTTTCGCAACGCTGATTTCCTGCGCTTCGCCTTCCAGCAACATGGCTGAAAGTGCGCGTGTAACATTGTTGTTTGGGTCAATTTCACTCAACTGGACCCCGCGGTCCACAGCATCACGAACCAGAAAGTAGTTGTTGGGAATTGCGCCAATCATGCTTTTGCCGAGCGCTGCCTCCACATCACCCGCATTCAAGCCGGCGACATTCTTGCGAAAATCCATCCTGTTCACGATGATTTTCGGGTCGACCTGCTGGCCGCACTTTTGTGTGATTGCCTCTATCATTCTTTTACCGTGACGGATTGAGGGGACTGTCATGTCCGTAACGACGAAGATGCTGTTTGAGCCCATCAGAACGGTTTCCGTCCAGGGAAACCAGATACGTGGAACGTCGATGACGACATAGTCGAAATAGGCGGAAACAAGATCAAGCAGACGGATAACCAGCGCGGGCTTGAAGCTGCGCATTTCGGTAGGCTGGTTTGGTGCCGCAATCAGGGACAACCCGCTGGAGTGCTTGGTCAGCATGACATCCAGCAATTGGCGGTCAAGCCGTTCGGGTGCGTTTTCGATTTCCGAGATATGAAACCGCGGCTCCACGTCGAGGTACTCGGCGCAGGAACCATGCTGGAAATTCAAGTCCACAACGCAGGTTGAGCGGCCAAACTTGCGACCATGCTTGTTGAGGATGGAAGCTGATTCCAATGCCAGGATCGTGTTTCCAACGCCACCGGAGGCTGGCATGAAGGAAATGAATTGCGGGTCGATCTGTGCGTCTTCGCCGGAGGTTTTCATGACATTGTTGATTGCGCGAACAAATTCCGATGTCTGGATCGGCTTGACCAGAAAGTCTGAAATTTTCAGCTGGATCAAAATTCTTGCGGCAGCAGGTGTAAAGTTGTCCGAGATCACGATGATTGAAACATGTGACCCGACCATACGCTTGATTTTCTGCAATTGCTCAAAGTCGGCAACATTGCCTGCGTTCATGTCAACAATCAAAGCTGTGCAGTTGAAGTCACGAACTTCCGCGCCCAGATCGGCGATCTGTTTCTGGATCACATTGAAAGACTGATCCTCACTTGAGGCAAAGGCACCTTTGGCCATCTGTATCAGTCCCGGATCGAGAGAGACAAGGTAGACTGACCGTTTTTGATTGTTTGCGTTCGGGCTTGCCATTGTTATTTCCCAATTGAATGTCTTGTTGTCTTTTAACGAATGAAATTATTGTGGAGCAGGGGCCGGAGCCAGTATGATAGGGGTAGGGCTTGCGGCAGTGTTGGCAGGAATCGGTCCTGCGTGGTATTTCTTGATTGCCGCGTCCTGACGCCGGCCGCTTGTTACAATATCGGTGTCATAGACATATCTCGGCCAGGGATCAATTGTCTGATTGGAAGCATTGCGCGCGACGGCATCGCCCACATTCGGATTGGTAAAATCTGTACGTTCAATATATTCCTGACAGCCGCCGGCTGTGAGCAATAAAGAAAGGGCAAACAGTTTTTTCATATTTCTCACCATTCTTTTGCTGTTAGAAATCAAGGATATGGCCGGCAGGCAGCGCATCGGATGTGTTTTCTGCAACGACCCGCATTTTGGTGCGCGAGATTTCGGCCTTGCCTTCAAGGAAGAGATCGACATCATTGGGTGCAGTTGCTGAATCAAGGGGGGAAGCGATCTGCGTTCCCGGAGCCAGCGGTTTTACCAGTCTTGGTGTCACGATGATCACAAGATCGGTATCCTGTTTGCGGTAGGACGAAGAGCGGAACAGGGGCCCGAGGACCGGCAGATCACCCAGCCATGGAAATTTGCGAACGTCATAGTTGCCGGTGGATTGCAGCAGACCGGCCATGACAAAACTCTGGCCGTCACGCAATTCAACGGTTGTCTGGGCGCGGCGAACCACCAATCCGGGGATCAATACATCGTTGTATTTGACACCTGAAGTATTGTCGATTGCACTGACCTCTGGTGCGATGCGCATGTTGATAAGACCGTTCTCCAGGACGGTTGGTGTGAACTCCAGTCCAACGCCAAACTTCTTGAATTCAACGGTAACCTGTCCGTCTTTTGCGGCAATCGGTACCGGAAACTCACCACCGGCAAGAAAGCTTGCGGTGTCGCCTGACAATGCAGTGAGATTTGGTTCAGCCAATCGCCGTGCAACGCCTTTGGATTCGAGCGCCTCAACCAGCACATCTACATCGAGACCGTTTGAGATCAGATTGCCGACAAACTGGCCAAAGGGAAGGCTGCCGCTGACAAGGGCTGTTCCACCTGTCAAATAAGCACCGGTTCCGCCTGACAGGCGATTTTTGTCACCCGTGAAGCTGATGCCCAATTCCTTGCTCTTGTTGCGCTGGGCTTCAATAAAGCGAACTTCCAGTTGCACCTGTGTCGAGGATTGGACCTGAATTGAATCAACCGCATCCGCGTCGAATTTCTCGACAATCTTGCGGGCTTTTTCCGCCGCCAGTGGAGATTTCGCCTTGCCTGAAACAACAACGCTGCCGTTTTGCGACACCGCTTTGATTTCAGATCCGCCAAGGGCTGTTTTCAGCGACTGATTGAGTTTGTCGGTATCTGCGCCGATTTCCACATCGAGCGAACCGATCAACTGACGATCCTCGCTGTAAAGGGCAATTCCGGTTGAACCCTTGCCTGAACCAACAATGTAGAAAGACTGGTCGGTCAATGGGGTGACGATTGCCAATTCAGGATCGCCTACAACGATTTCACTGAAGGGTACATCGGTGCGAAATGTGGTTGGTGTGGCAAGCGGCACACGTATTGATCTGGTTTTGGTGGATGCAGCGATGTTGATCACCCCATCGGCGAAAGCGAGACCTGAATTGCTTGACAGTGGAGCGAAGGCAAATGCAGCTCCCATCACCGCTGTGCATATCAATCTGGAAAATATCTGGCGCATGGAATGCTTGTTTTTCTTGTTATTTTGCATTTCTTTTTCCCTTGGCGGAATTTGCTATTACTGCGCAGTTTTTGTGTTGATTTGTTTTAGGACCGGAACAATCTGTTCCTTGACTTCTTCACCGCGGACAACCTTGATTGTGGTTTCCTTGGCTTCTTCTTGTTTTGGCGTCAGGAAAGACAAAATTCCTCCCTTGTCGGCACCGCCGTCAGGCTGTTTTTCTGCATCATCGGCGCCTTCGCCATCATTGCCCAACATTGAGGCGCCGCTGAAGGAAATGACAGAGCTGTCGATAGAGGCTTCATCCCCTGCACCGCGCAGGAGCAGGGAAAGATTGCCTACTTCACTTGCAAGGGCGAGGCGCTGGGCACCATCGGTGTCAGTTTCCAGCGTCACTGTTTGGGCGACCTTTGCAGATTCGGTGCGTGACTCAGCCTGCTGGTCCACAGACAGAACCTTGACGGCCTCCATGATGATCTTCGCGGTTTGCTCGCCTGATTTGCGGTCACGCTGGGCAAAGACGATATCCACTCGGTCGCCTGGTTGCACAAAACCTCCGACACCGCGAACGGTGTCCACCGGGATCGTCACAGCACGCATGCCTTCGGAGATGATGCCTGCTAGACCGGCACGGCCATCCTGGCCTGTAACTTTCTGTGCCAAAAGTGGTTCGTTCGCTTCGATTGATTTGATGACCTTGCGTTCGCCGTTGCCGAGTGCTGCTTCAACAGTATTGAATGTGCCTTCGGGCATGGAGTCTTTTGGCCATGGAACAAGCTTCAGATCATCGGCCAGAATTGTTTCACCAAACTTCAGGGAGCGAGTTGCAACCACGACACTGGTCAATGAGGCTGCACTTAGGGCGTTGCCACTTTCAATCTGGTCGAGACGTGCCTGCGCCTGACTGTCCAGATATTCATTACCAGCGTAATAGGAAGTCGCGCCGAATGTTATTGCAAGTCCTGCCATTATGGCTAGTTTTGTACTCACGGTGTCGCCCCTGCTAAGAGTTTTTCAAGGGCAATCTATTTGATAACAGTGAACTTAACCCTTAATTCGGGCGCGGATTTGATTCAAAATTTACGAAAAATGCCGGATATCGACCAAGATGGTAAACAAAGCGTTCCAATTTCAGCAGTTCAGTTTATCCAATAAAAACGGGTGGTTGCATCACCTCGTCTTGCAACCTTTTTCTTGGTTGATAAACGCTGACCAGACCATTTGAACATTTGCATGGCCTGTCGAATTGGCTCGAGGGAGCTTTGCATCTAATCGCTTTCCTTTTTGAACGCCGCAACCTAATTTCGCGAAAATCGCGAATCATCAAACCGAGAGCCCGACATGGAACAATTGTTTTCTTTTGAGCATCTATTCACCCTCGCCGTCTTGATCCTGCTTGAGACAGTCCTCGGCTTTGACAACCTTCTTTATATCACGCTTGAATCAAAGCGCGTTCCGCCCGAGCGCGCAGCCTATGTGCGCAAGGTGGGAATTTTTCTGGCTATCGTGTTGCGAATTGCGTTGTTGTTCATCGTTCTCAATGTGATTGAACTGTTTGAGGACCCGATTTTTTCTTTGAATTTTGGCACGATTGTAGAGGGGTCCTTCAATCTGCATGCACTGATCGTTCTGATTGGCGGCGGATTTATCATCTACACAGCCACCAAGGAAATCGCCCACATGTTGTCGATCCAGGATATCGCTCATGAGGGCGATGGTTCAAAATCTACCAGATCGGTCTTTTCGGCGATGATCTGGATTGTCATCATGAACTTTGTATTCTCGGTTGACTCTGTCCTTTCGGCGATTGCGCTCACTCATGTATTCTGGGTAATGGCTGTGGCCATTATTGTTTCCGGCCTATTGATGATTGTCATGGCAGACCAGGTTGCCTCGTTTCTGCAAAAGAACCGGATGTATGAGGTATTGGGTCTTTTCGTTCTTTTCATCATCGGCATCCTGCTTGTCAGCGAAGGCGGGCATTTGGGACACCTCATTCTGTTCGGCTATCCGGTTGAGGCGATGAGCAAGACAACATTCTATTTCGTCCTGTTTGTACTTGTCATTGTGGAAATCGTTCAGGGGCGTTATCAGAAGAAACTGATGGCTGAGACTGGCGAGCGCCACTGAGAACTGGATCAACCAAACCGCTCGTTGAGCCACGAAATCAGGTTTGCAGTTTCCTCGTCCCTGTTGAGCTCATTGAGGGTTTCATGGCGGGTGTCCGGCAAGGTGCGGATTGTCACGTCCTTGAGCCCTGCCATTTTCAATCTCTTGGCGAGAGATGTCATCGCCTTGGCGTATAGGCTTGATGGATCTGCTTCGCCTCCCAAAAGATGGACAGGCAAATCCTTGCGGATTTTGCCAATTTCCGTTGTCCGGCTGGTGGTTTGTATTGCCCCGATAACATTGAGCCAAAGGCCAACCGAGACCGGAAAGCCGCACAGCGGATCGGCAACATATTTGTCGATCTCTTCCTTGTCGCGCTACAGCCAGTCAAAATCAGTGCGGTTGGGTTTGAATTTCCTGTTCCAGTCTTCAAAGGTCAATTTCATGGCGATGGCGCTTGGAACGTCCGACCCCTTGAGTGCACGCTCAATTTTTATAAGGCCGGACAAAACCGAAACCAGCACACCGCCTTCAACATTGAAATTCCAAAGGACTGCCGCATCAATCGTGTCGGCGTGGCTGATACAGTAATTGCTGCCGAGGATGCCGCCCATGGAGTGACCAAAGTACACGACAGGCAATCCTGCATGTGCGGTCCTGATCTGGCTGTTGATGAAACGGATGTCATCAAGGGCTTTGGATAGCCCGTCTTTGTTGGAAAAGGTACCAAGAGGGGCATCGGGAGAGGTTGTTGCGCCATGGCCACGGTGGTCGTGGGCGTAGACATGATACCCAGCTGCGGCAAGGCTGGCGGCAAAACGCTGATACCGCGCAGAATGTTCGGCCATTCCGTGATTGATCTGGACAATCGCTCTGGCTCTGCCGAAAGCCGGCTTGTGGCGAACCGCCAATTTGGCGCCGGTCGGGCTATGCCAGAATGCAGGCTTGAAATCTGTCATGATATTTGTCCGTTTCTATTTTTCAGGATCGCTGCAATTGCGCCATTGCCCCTGACCTTACAATCCCTTAAACAGACGCTCAATCAATCATTTCATCATATGGAAAACCAGCTTCATGGCGCGTCAGTTTATTTATCACATGTCCGGTCTTTCGAAGGCCTATGGTACAAAAAAAGTTCTCGATAACGTTTTCCTGCAGTTTTATCCCGATGCGAAAATCGGTGTGTTAGGACCCAACGGTGCGGGTAAATCCACGGTTCTTCGCATCATGGCAGGCCTCGACAAGGAACACACAGGGGAAGCCTGGCTGGCAGAGGGCGCAACATGCGGTTACCTGCCACAGGAGCCAAAGCTTGATCAGACCAAGACTGTTTTTGAAAACGTGATGGAAGGGGTTGCTGAAAAGAAAGCCATTCTCGACCGTTACAACGAATTGATGATGAACTACTCGGATGAGACAGCCGACGAAGGCGCGAAGCTGCAAGACGAGATTGACGCCCAGAATTTGTGGGATCTTGACCAGCAGGTTGAGATGGCGATGGGGGCTCTTGGATGCCCGCCACCGGATGCTTCCGTCGACAAACTGTCAGGCGGTGAGATCCGCCGTGTTGCCTTGTGCAAGCTGCTTCTGTCCAAGCCTGATCTGTTGCTGCTTGACGAGCCGACCAACCACCTTGATGCTGAAACGATTGCCTGGCTCGAAAAACATCTGCGCGAATATGAGGGCTCGGTGGTGATGATCACCCATGACCGCTATTTCCTTGACAATGTGACCGGCTGGATTTTGGAACTCGACCGCGGGCGGGGCATTCCCTATGAGGGCAACTATACCGCTTATCTTGAAGCAAAGGCCAAGCGCCTTGCGCAGGAAGGCCGCGAGGATGCCGCCAAGCAGAAGGCGATTGCCCGTGAGAGCGAGTGGATTGCCGCTTCGCCAAAGGCGCGCCAGACCAAGTCGAAAGCCCGTATCAAGGCATATGACGATCTCGTAAAATCTGCAAATGACCGCAAGCCAGGCGATGCGCAAATCATTATTCCGGTGGGCGAGCGCCTTGGCAATGTGGTGATCGAGGCTGACAACATTTCGAAGGCTTATGGCGACAAGCTGCTGATCGACAATCTCGAATTCCGCCTGCCGCCCGGCGGTATCGTCGGAGTGATCGGGCCGAACGGTGCGGGCAAGACAACGCTGTTCCGGATGATCACCAAGCAGGAATCGCCAGACAGCGGAACGGTAACGATCGGCGAAACCGTAAACCTTTCCTATGTCGACCAGAGTCGGGATTCGCTGGATGGCAACAAGACCGTTTGGGAAGAAATTTCCGGCGGCAATGACATCATCAAGCTTGGCAAACACGAGATGAACTCGCGGGCCTATTGCTCGTCGTTCAATTTCAAGGGCGGCGACCAGCAACAAAAAGTCGGTACGCTTTCCGGCGGCCAGCGCAACCGCGTGCACATGGCAAAGCTTCTGAAAGAGGGCGGCAATGTGCTGCTGCTCGATGAGCCGACCAACGATCTTGATACCGAAACGCTGTCGGCACTTGAAGAGGCGCTGGAAAACTTTGCCGGTTGCGCCGTGATCATTTCACATGACCGCATGTTTCTCGACCGTCTGGCCACGCATATCCTTGCCTTTGAAGGCGACAGCCATGTCGAATGGTTTGAAGGCAACTTTGATGAGTATGAGCAGGACAAGATCAGACGCCTCGGCCCCGACAGCGTCAACCCGAAACGGGTGACGTATAAAAGGCTAACGCGGTAAGGCTCAAAACCCCTGAAACACCATGTCCAACGCGTTGGTGATCTCATCAAAATGAACGGAAAGGTTTGCCGCCGGTTCTCCGAGAGTATTTGCCGGAATGGCTGAAACAAACTGAGTTACCATCATGTAAGACACACCGTTGATTTCAAATACCGGATTAAGGCGGCGCGCCGGAAGCGGAGCATCGGAAGTTGGCATCAATGGCACTACCACACGGGTATTCATTTTATCGAGAAGATCCGCTTGCACATCAAGCAGGAAGCAGCGCCCGTCAATGCCCCGGTAAACATCATATCTCGCCATCAGAACTGGCGATACTTTTCAAGCGGCAGGCCGTTTTTCTCCACCCATTTGTTTGAGCTGTTGATTGCAGATGCATTCTCCTGTTTCCAGGCTTTGGCTTTTGCTGATGCAACCGCGTGCTTCAGCCCTTCTTCTGCAGCACTTGATATGTTGATATCAAGGTTGCGGGCTTCCACTACCAGTGCCGCGTCCAGGGTAAGGTTGGTTGGTTTTCTCGTTTGGGATTTGTGCATATTACGCTCCACTATGGTGCGCATGATTATGCGCACCATCGCAGGAAATGACAAGGAGTGTTATTCGAACTTAATTTTCAGGTAGCGCCGATTCAAAGGTCTGCATATGGTGATGGTTTCCGACCGATATCGAAATGAGCCCCCCATGTCACTTCACCACCAGTTGCTTGCCAGAAAAGAAAACAATTCTCCCATTCGCGTTGGTGTGATTGGTGCCGGAAAGTTCGGCTCGATGTTCCTCTCGCAGGCGATCCGCATTCCCGGCGTTCATGTGGTCGGCATTGCCGATCTCAATGTCGCCCAGGCCAAGTCCAATCTTGCCAATGTTCACTGGACGCCCGAGCAATATGGGGCCGGTTCGCTGGACGAGGCTGCCCGCAACGGCAACACCCATGTTTGTGACAGCATGGAAATGCTGGTCAGCCATCCCGCCATTGATATCATTGTTGAAGCGACTGGCAATCCGGTGGTGGCCGCAAATCATGTCCTGGCGGCTTTTGCCGCAGGCAAGCATGTGATCAGCGCCACTGTGGAGCTCGACAGTTTTTGCGGTCTTGCGGTTGCCAATGCGGCAAAGTCAGCTGGGGTCATCTATTCGATGGCCTTTGGCGACCAGCCGGCAATGACCTGCGATCTGGTTGACTGGGCGCGCACTTGCGGTTTCAAGGTTGCTGCAGCGGGAAGGGGCCACAAGTGGAAACCTGAATTCCGCTTTTCGACGCCCGACACGATCTGGGACAATTGGGGACTGACACGCGAACAGGCTGAGCGTGGACGGCTTAACCCGAAAATGTTCAACTCGTTTCTGGACGGCACGAAGCCTGCAATTGAATCGGCGGCGATTGCCAATGCATGCGGATTGAATGTTCCGACCAACGGGCTTACCTATCCGCTGGGTGAAATTGACGATATCCCTACCTTGATGCGTCCGCACAACAGCGGCGGTGTATTGGAGCAATCGGGGACAGTCGAGGTGATCAACGGATTGAAGCCGGACGGGACGGAGTTTCATCACAATATTCGCATGGGTGTGTTCGTCGTTGTCGAAGCGGAAACCGATTATCAGCGCAAATGTCTGGAGGAATACAAGGTAAAGACCGACGATACAGGCCGCTTCATGTGCCTCTACAAGCAATGGCATCTGATCGGCCTTGAGTTGGGCATGTCTGTTGCCAGCGTCGGGATCAGGGGGGAGGCGACCGGCGTTGCCCGCGAGTTTCGAGGCGATGTGGTGGCCGTTGCAAAGCGCGACCTTGCGGTGGGCGAGACGCTCGATGGTGAAGGCGGTTATTGTGTCGCCGGGCAGTTGCGCCCTGCAACAACATCAGTACCGATGAAAGCATTGCCCCTTGGTTTGACCGGCGGTATCAAAATGGTTCGCCCTGTCAAGGCAGATACAATATTGACCTATGATGATGTAATTTTGGATGAAGCCCTTGCCGCAGTGAAACTGCGCCGCGAGGCAGAGAAGCTGGTGATCCTATGACGACAATACTGATAACAGGCGTCCACCGCGGCATCGGCCTTGAACTTGCAAGACAGTCCATCGAAAAAGGCTTGACAGTAATCGGTTCGGTTCGAACGCAGGAACAGGCTGTCGAGATGAAGACCCAATTTGGTGAGCGGTTCTCCGCACTCGTCTTTGATGTGACCAATGGTCAGGCAATCGCAGCTGCTGCAAAAAGTGTTAATGTTCCTGTCGATATTCTGATCAACAATGCAGGCGTAATCGGTCCGGGAAAGCAATCGGCCCTCGATATGGATTTTGAGGGATTTGCCCTGACGCTGACGATCAATACATTGGGGCCGCAGCGGGTGACGCAGGCGTTCCTGACGCATCTCAAAAAATCAAAACATCCGCGCATCATTACAATTTCATCGAAAATGGGCAGCATGGCCCATCAGACTTCGGACCGTATTGCCTATCGCGCCTCAAAGGCGGCTGTGAACAAGGTGATGCAGGGATTCGCAACTGATTTGCGCAACGAAGGAATTTCGGTCATTTCCATGCATCCTGGATGGGTGCAAACGGATATGGGCGGGCAGGCCGCGGACATCACAGCGCAACAAAGTGCGGCTGGCATACTGCGGGTCGCTGAAGGGCTGAATATCAGCAGTACCGGCAAATTCATCAATTATGACGGCTCGATGATTGATTGGTGATTGAGCCAATCTGCGCCTTGTTGGCTTTGTTCAATACACAGAAGGGCGTGATTCTGCTGACAGCGGACAAAAGGATGTATGCAGGCAATAGCTGTTCTTTGACTTGTTATTTAAAGTTTTCAGCAAATCTCATTGTCTCAGTAGGTCACTTTGCAACGCCAGGACTATGGCTTCTTCCATGGTTCGCGCGCCCAATTTTGAACGTGCATTTTTAAGATAAAGCCTGATGCTGGCTTCGCTTACACCCAGGCTGTGAGCAATCTCCTTGGCGCGTAATCCGCGCGATACCAGATCAAGGCATTGGCGTTCACGCGCGCTCAGCGGCCGTTGACCCAGAATGGCTTTGCGATCAAAAGCAATATCTTCGATACGTCTGTGTGCTATGAGACAAAAGGTTTGAAACTGTCCCGCGCGCGGCATGATACTGCGTTCAAACCGATAGCGATCGAAAGTGCTGCACAGCATGAACCCGCCATACCGGCCTGTCCCTTTCAGGCGGCAGGGAATCGCGAGGCCTGATATGATGCCAAATCTTTCAAGCGTTGCTATGAATGCCTTTGATCCCGCGCCAACATAATCATGGTCCGGCAGATATTCCCAACCTGCCTTGGTTATTTCAAAAGTACCACAGCAATACGCAAGAAACGGATCAAACCACTCCTCATTTCGCTCCATGCAAAGTGTTTCGCCATTTCGCGGCCAGCAATCGGGTAATGTCGAATATATCAAAGGTTCTGCAATGGGTGTGTCAGGAACCGTTTCATAGATAAATTTCGGGATATCAAAGAATTGCAGTGTGTCCGAAAGGATTTTGAAAATACCTTCCAGCGAACCGGTGTTTTCAATATTTCTTGCAGCCTCCAGAAACTGGCGTTCCATTTATCACTTTCGATATATCAAAATCTCCAGATTGAGTAAGCGGATGTGTGTGCCAATAGTCAAGGACATTTTTATTGAACAGAATCCATAACTTGCGGGACGCAGGTTGATTTGGATTTCAATAAATATCCCGATCCGTTCGCGCAACCCAGTTCGCCCCGGCGTTGCGTAAGGGAGGCCATCACTTCCAACGAGGTGATGGCCGACCGGGGTTTTGGCTCATCCAATAAAGAAGAACTCTGCCGTTGCGTCAATTGTGAGTCTTTTGTGCAACAGATTGGGCCAGAAACTCAAAAATATCGCGCCTCATCGAGTCCAGAGTCTGCGGACTCTTTGATAACCCCTTCGAATCACTTAACGATTCGTAAAAGCGAGGGGAACTATGGGGCAGGGCGGCCACCAGAAATTTTGTGCTTCGCCAGTAATGGCGAGGAATCCACATGCAGGTGCATGGCTGGTGGCGTCATACTATTGCGGCCAATTTCTGAAATACCAGTTCTGCTCCTGGCAAGCCGTAGGCCTTGTAAAAGCGCTTTTCGGAGCGTTTTCCTATCCGAAATTTGCCCGTCTGTTGACGTTTGCCGCTGGTTTTCTTGTTGCTTTTGTCTTTTTGGCTTCCGGCACGGCTTTCGCATTGAACAATTTTCCGGGGACAACCATTACCGGCAGCAGCGGTTCTTTGACAGCATCCAATGTGGGCGCAACCGGACAGACCGGTGAGCCCATCACCTATGGTGGCGGCAGCCTCAATACGATGTGGTACAGTTGGACGGCTCCAGGCAATGGCACGCTCAATGTTCAGACTTGCGGCGGCTCAACCAATTTTGACACGACCTTGCTGACATTCACGGGTGCTGCGGTCAACGCCTTGACGAATGTTGCAACCAATGATGATTCCTGCGGAACCCAGAGCGTCAATATCGTTCCGGTTACTTCCGGAGTTGTTTACCGAATTCAGGTGGACGGGTATGGCAATGGCACGGGCACATTTACACTGACCTGGACGTTTTCCCCTGCCGTTGTTACCCCTCCCGCGCCTACCGCAACGCAAGTATGTTCTGCGCTGACCAACACCTGGTCAGGCAATTCGGCGACTTCCGGCGGTATTGGTGTTACGGTTTCGCGCAGTGCAGCCGGGGGTGGCAGTTGGAGCGCGGCGGCCACCAACACGATGAACACGATCAATGCGTTCAGCGAGGCGGCGGTGCAGGGGCGACCCTCCATCGTGGAGACATTCAACTGGAATGAGATAAGGTCGCTGGGCGGCGGCACAGGGGATTATACGATCACCTTTGCCAAGCCTGTACTCAATCCGGTTATTCATATTGACCGGATAGGCGGGATTATAGGGACCGGGCAGTCCAACTCATCTTTCTGGACGCTGGTATCGGGTGGAACGATGTACCGGCTTGCCGGTGCTGGGCATCTCCAGACATATTCCGACAATACCATCGTGCGAACGATCGGGGTTGCTACGGCGGGCGGCGAATCCAGTCTGAATACTGCAACGGGTACTGCTGCCGGATCAATCATGATCAGCGGCACCCACAGCTCAGTGACCTTCCGTCTAAGTGGTGACAGTCCGGCAACAGGGGCGGCGGCGGACGCTTTCGAGGTCGTAGTCTGCGCACCGCAAGCAGATCTGTCGCTGGCCAAGTCAGTTGATAACGCAGCCCCAGTGTCGGGTGCCGATGTAACCTTCACGCTGACATTGACCAATAGTGGAGCCGATGCCGCTCCGGGTGTTCAAGTGACCGATCTTTTGCCGGCTGGGTTTACCTACGTTTCCTCAACACCGAGCCAGGGAACCTACAATAGCGGGACGGGCGTCTGGGATGTGGGTACTGTTGCGGTGGGTGGTACCGCGCCGACGCTGCAGATTGTGGCGACCACCTCCGGAACTTCGGCGATCGTCAATTCGGCACAGGTAACCGCTTCGACCTATGTCGACCCAGACTCTGATCCCAATGACGGAACAGGTGATGATTTTGCCTCGGTGACGGTTACGCCCTCGCTGCCACCTGTCGGCAGTGGTTCACCGCGCTGTGTGGGAACTGACCTAGTTGCCAATGGCGGGTTTGAAATTCCGGGCTATGTACCGCCTGCAGATTCGAACATGACCGCGCCGGGCCTGGTTACCGGCTGGACTACCACCGACAGTGCTATCGAGATCTGGGAAAACGGTTTCGGCGGGGTACCTTCCCACACCAATTACCAGTTTGCGGAACTCAACGCATTTATCGCTGGGACACTTACAAGCGGGCCCACAACAGTTCATCCGAGAGCCGAGTTGCAAGTCTATTGGGCACACCGGGCGCGGGTTGGCACCGATGTGGCTTCGATGGTGGTTTCAGACAATGGCGGCGGTTCCACATCGGCAGGGAGCTTTTCCGCTACAACATCCGCCTGGGTCTTGAACGGCGCTACCCATGTAGTTTCCTCAGGTGGAACAACCACCAATCTTGCCTTTACGGCGGTTTCCACGGGTTCAGGCGATGCATCAGTTGGCAATTTCCTCGATACAGTCGAGATCTGCCAGACCTATCTCGAACTCACCAAGACAGAAGGCGTACGCAACGATGTTGACAGCAGCGGTGGTGATAGCGCCGGTGACACGATCGAGTATGTCTTCACGATATCCAATCTTGCCGGCAATGAGCGGAACATTTCGACGGTAGAGATTGTTGACGACAAGATCGGGACATTCTCGGCGACCCCTGTTTCCGGCGATGACGGGGACAATATACTTGAGCCGGGAGAGACGTGGACGGTCAACGCAACCTACACACTTGCCCAAGCTGATCTTGACGCAGAAAGCGTCACTAATATTGCCTATGCTCAAGGCAATACCGGTATCAATACTATCCGCTCTGATGATGAAACCGTGACTGCCGCTTTGACTGCCGCGCCTTCTATGACCATCGACAAGGTGGCAACATATGATCTTGGCGCAGGAACGGTAACAGCGAATGGAACGACAGATGAATTGCCGGTGGGGACAGTCGTCACATACACCTACACTGTTACCAACACCGGAAACCAGACGATTACTGATGTTGACGTCGACGACAGTGGGCATACCGGGCAGGGAACCTTTGTTGATCCTTCTCACAACGGGGCAGGGCTGGGTATCACCTCCGATGCCGCTCCGCTGGGCGATTCGACCGATGGAAATCCGGATGATGCGATCTGGGGGGCACTGGCACCAAATGATGTGCTGACTTTCGGTTCAAGCTATGTGGTGACACAGGCAGATATGGATGGCCAGATATGAGCCATTTCATGACAAGCGGCACACTCAAACACAATCCGAGTGAAAAATGGAATCATCGCGTGTTTTTCACTGATAACAATCTACTCATGGTTGTGAAATGCGATGATAATTTCAATCAATGCGATAGTTTAGGTTTCGTCATTGTCATCGAATCAGTTACAAATTCCCGCGTAAATGTGGGCTTATTGATGTTGCTAGGGACTGGGCAATCAAGGGCAATATACGTTAATTGTGGGGAATTCGGCGTAAATGCTCGAAATAAATTGTTGGCGTTGGTTTTTGCCCTAAGGCAGAGACCGACTAGCATTTCTGCATTCTCTTTTCTGCTGCTGATTTCAATGCTGCTTTCTGCAACCCCTGTCAGGGCGCAGATCGTCAATAGTGATTTTTCAGGTGGCGCTACGGGCTGGACTTCCACCATACCAGGCGGCAGTTCCTTGGCTTATACCGGCAACCAGCTAACCACAGTCTCTGACAATGATGGTGGAGCTAATTCGAGAACTTATGCTGCCCAGTCGTTGACCAATACAGATCCCGGGTTTTTGACCTGGTTGTTGAGGTCGTATACTTCTGTCGATACCGACCTTGGAGTTTACGACTATCCAATGGTGCTGGTTGGCACCACTTTTTCCTATGTCAACACAGCAGGCGGAATTCAGGCAACCAATACCGGTGCCGCCGTTGACAATGACAATACCGGGATCACCAATCTGACAGTCCGCACCACGCTTGCAGCCGCGGGAACCAGAAATATTGGTGCCGGGGTAACTTCGACAGACAGTTGTTGCGGTGCAGGTACTGCAATCTGGGACGATATAGTCTTTCAGGAGTTTACCCAGTCTCCGGCGGCGCAGGTGACACCGTTCAATACTGTATTGAATTTGTCCGGTGCCAACCGCCTGCAGATCGCCACCAATTCGGGTGTTACCGCCGCAACTGTTACAGTTGCCTTGAGTGTGACCAATGGCACGCTTACCCTTGGCTCGACAACTGGGCTTACTTTTGGACCTGGTTCCAACGGAGCCTCATCGTTCACGGTCACCGGTACAGTTGCAAACATCAACGCGGCGTTAACTCGCTTTCCTACACGCCAACAACCGGCTTTTCCGGCGCCTCCAGTCTTACATTCACGGCAAACTTCGGCGGTGGAAACACTGATACCGATACAATTGGAATCACGGTTTCGCCGCCAACCTTTGCGTTCACAATTGCAAAGACCACGCCGACCACCAGCGTCACCAATGCCGGAACCATTATCACCTATACTGTGACAGTAACCAACACCGGTACCGGATCGCTGACAGGGACCACGATCACGGACAATATGGTTCAAGGGGTTTCATCAACATCAGTTACCGTTGGAAGCCCAACTGGTGATGGCGGTGTGTCAGGAACCATGGAAGCCGGGGAAGTCTGGGTTTACACCATCTCCTATACGGTGCCCCAGTCACAAATCGACAATGGCGGAAACCTTGTCAATACAGCCACCTTTGACACAGCGCAGACCGTGCCACAGAGCGCCTCAGCTTCAGCAGTTTCGATTGTAAACAGTCCATCGCTGACGATTACAAAGGTTCCGAGCGCACCTGGATTTATAACAGGCAATATTCTCGAAGCTCCCGCTGGAACCGTTGTGACTTATACCTACACGGTCACCAACAATGGCAACAAGACGATTTCAAACATTGACATCAATGACAGCGGTCATACCGGGCTTGGAAGCTTTGCTGATCCGGTTCAGGGATCACTAACAGACAATGGAACCTCCGGGGATTCTCCGGATTCGAATGCGAGCAACACCATCTGGGGCACGCTTGCTCCGCTGGATGTGATCGTTTTCACCGGCACCTACACCATCACCCAAGCGGACATAGACGCGCAATGACCATGGAGAGGAAACAGATCATGGTCATTGAGGGCCAAAAAATACGGACCATCAAGCCACCGGGTCAGCGAAGGCGACTCCTTTGCCCGATAGGGCGAGGGAGTCCCGGTGATCCCGGCAGGCGATATCGATCGCGATGCTGGTGGCACCGAAAGAATTTACCGATCGATGACCCAGGTGAAGCATCGAGGCGAAAACGAAAATCATCTGAACAAATCGGTCAAAGAGACAAGGAATTACGAAAATGAAATCACAGAGCTTCAAATCATTCATTGCTGACAAAACAAATTCCGTGGGGAGAGACTACATGAAAACGACAATCATCAGAAACGGCATTGCCAAATCATTGGGAACATCCCTTCTGGCGCTGACATTGGCCATGGCACCGGCATCAGGCGCTTTTGCAGCCTCGCCGGCTTCTATCGACAACACAGCTACTGTTACCGGTACACCGCCAGTTGGTGCACCACTTTCAGTAGACTCAAATCCAGTTGAGGTAGACCTCCAAAATCCGACAAATACAGTGTCCATTTCAAAGTCAGCCACAATTACCACTGACGGAGATTCCGATGGTCTCGGCGATGCGTCTGATGTGATCACTTATACCTATACCATTGAGAACACCGGTAACACGACGCTGACATCAGTCGGTGTCACCGATACCCATGATGGTTCAACCGCGCTCACCACTCCAGGATTTTCGAGCTGGACCAACCAGGCAAGTTCTCCTACGGCAACTGGTGGCGATACGGCAATTACCCTTAATCCGGGCGCGATAGCCGTGTTCACAACCACCTATACCATTACATCTGCCGATTTGGCGGCCGCAGGTGGCGGCACACCTGATGGTGATCTCGACAACTCTGCGGTCGCAGTGGGTACACGTACAACATCAGGAGACACGGTATCAGCAGCGTCAACCGCATCCATCCCGCTTGATATCACTTCCTCGCTTGATGTGGCCAAAGCTGCTTATGAAGGCGGCCTGCCACCAGCGCTTGGAGGAACAGGTACAGCGGCGGCAGCTGATCGTCCGGCCGGTACGACCATTACTTACGTCTATACCATTACCAACGATGGTAACGTTCCGATCGCCAACGTGTCGATTTCAGACGCCCATGTTGCGCAGGGAACCTTGTCGGGTCCGACATACAACTCGCTGGTCAATACTTCCGGAAACTCGGTCTACACAACAGGCAATACCGTCGACACGTTGTATCCGGGCGACGTTGCCTACTTCACCGCAACCTATGTCATCCTCCAGGCTGATATCGACGCTCAATAAGCGGCCGGAAAGGAAAAACAATGAGACAGTTTGAAATCAAAAATACCATCGGCCGATATCGCCCGAAACATGAAAACAAGGAGAACGGCAAGTTGCTGTTCTCCACCCGAGAAAAGAAAGATGAAGGGGAAAGCAAGGTGGACTATTCAGAATCTACAATCTTCAGGTCATTTGCGAAAAACCGCCTTGCGGTATCGTTCGTCGCACTGGGTACCGCATTTGGTGCCGTAACGCCGGCTTTTGCAACAATCAACAACACGGTTACCGCAACCGGTACACCGCCGGTTGGTCCTGCGGTTACCGCGACAGCTGATGAGACTGTAACGGTTGAACCTGCCAGCCCCGCACTTGTGGTCACAAAATCCGCCAGTGTGCCTGGACCTGTGAATGCCAGTGATACAATCACCTATACATATACTGCGGAAAACACCGGCAACCAGACACTTACCAATGTCAGCATGGCAGACCCGCATGATGCGAACGCGACCGGAACTCTTTCGGCCATTTCGTTTGCAGCAGTTCCTCTGACAGATGCTGGCGCAGGTGGCGGTACAGCCTCCAACGGTGTTGCCACTGGTGACTCCACCGATGACAGCGCGGATGCGGTTTGGGATACGCTGGCTCCGGGTGACACCATTACCTGGACAGCTACTTACGTTGTTACCACTGCCGACTTCCAGACAGCTGTTGGGGGTGACGGTTCCATTGACAACACCGCTACAGGCTCAGCGACAGCGCCTGGCGGAGTTGCCGGTGCAATCACGGATGACAGCGATCCTGTGACTGTAACTGTTACGGCTCCTGTCGCGACCCTCTCGGTTACTAAAATCGCGACACCGGATTCCGGTTACGGCGTGGGCGACACGATTACCTATAACTACGTTGTAACCAACACAGGTAACGTGCCGATGACCAATGTCGGTCTTGCGGATAACGTGACCGCCGGTTCCGGTACAGATCCTGTTCCAACGCTGGTCTCCATCAACAATGGCGGCGGCCTTGGAGCTTCTGCGGACGATGGAGCCGACAACGATGTTGATACCCTTGCGCCAGGCGATACAGCTGAGTTCACCGGTACCTATGTCGTGACACAGTCTGACGTGGATACACTGCAATAAGCTTTGACTTGAACCAACAAAAGGTGAGGACGGCTTAGTGCAGCTTTGGCAACGACAGAAGAGGACGGGTCTGGCCCGCTGGAGACGAAAGTCTCCGGCGACGGTTCTGCTTGCCTTGCTTTTGACGTTTGCCCAGGTGCAGTTCGCCCTTGCCGCAATTGTGAACGACGTCGTTGCAACAGGAACGTTTCTGGGTTCCAACTACACGGCCACAGCCACAGAAAGTGTTGTGCTTGAACCATCCGCGCCTGCGCTTGATGTTATCAAGGTGGGCATATTGAATGACGATGACGGCACTCCGGGTGTGTCGGCTGGGGACAGTATTTCGTATGAAATCACTGCCAGAAATACCGGAAATACCACGCTGACCAATGTGAGTGCATCCGATCCACTACTGCCTGGTGCGGCACTGGTTTTTGATGCTGCGAGCGATACGGACAATGATAGCCAACTGGATGTAGGCGAAATCTGGCGCTGGACGGGAAGTTATGTTCTTGATCAGGTCATTGATGTCGACACCAATGGCGGCGGTGATGGCGATGTTGACAACACGGTGACAATTACTGCTGACGAATTGCCGGCGCCCGTCGTTGTCAGTGAACAGGTTCCGCTGACGCAGACACCGGAGATGACCCTTGCCAAAACCGGCGTGTACCATGACGATGACGGCATCCCTGGCATGTCTGCAGGCGACAGCGTCGACTATACTGTTACCGTCAGGAACACAGGCAATGTAACAATCAATGTGACCGCCATCGCTGACCCGATGGTTACGCTGGTGTGGAACGGTGTTGATGCTGGCGGAGATGGAGTGTTGTCTCCGGGCGAAATCTGGTCCTATTCCGGAAGCTATGTTCTTCAGCAATCTGATTTTGATACCAATGGCGGCGGTGACGGCTTGCTGGATAACACTGTTACCGTTTCGACCGATGAACTGCCCGACCAAACTGCAACCTATTCGCTGCCGCTTGGTGGAAATCCAGGCATCTCCCTTGGCAAGTTGGCGGACATCAGCGGCGTCACGGCTGCGGGCGATTTGGTCAATTATACAGTTACTGCAACCAATTCGGGCAATACCACTCTGACAAATGTGATTGTATCTGACCCGAAAGTTACTCCATCCAGTATCGCTTGTCCTTTGGTGACGCCTGGAAGTACTTGCACCCTAAACGGTACTTATGCGGTGACACTGGCTGATTTGACCAATGGCACGGTACAAAATACGGCAAACGTTTCCACCAATGAAGGGGAAACGGATACTGTCGCAGTTGACACTCCGCTTACAGCAACACCAAGAATTGATGTCAGCAAATCCGCCTCACCTTCCATCGTCAATGCAGTCGGAGTGCCGATCAACTACACGGTCACCGTGTTCAACACAGGTAACGTGCCGCTCAGCGGTGTCGTCGTCAGTGATCCGATGGTTGCTCTGGATTGCGGTGCTGGCAGTTCAACAATAGTGACTTTGCTGCCGGGAACTCCGCAGGTTTGTTCGGGAACATACCTCTCGACACAGGCAAATATTGATAGCGGCACTCCGCTACTCAACACAGTTACAGTCAGAGACGATGGCACGTACAATGTGAGCGATACTGCCAGGGCGACTGTCAACTTCATACAGTCGCCTGCAATGACTGTTTCAAAATCAGGTACCCTCAACGACAATGATGGTGTGGGCGGTGTCAGTGCCGGTGACAGTATCGCCTACAGTGTTGTAGTGACAAACACCGGGAACATGTCGCTTACCAATATTGCACCAAATGATCCTTTGGTGACACTGGTTCTTGCCAGCGGCGATCTTGACAATGACAATGAACTTGATCCTGCAGAAGTTTGGACTTTCGCCGGCGACTATCTGTTGACCCAAGCAGATGTGGACAGCGACGGCGGCGGAAACGGCATTATAGAAAACACTGTCAGTGTTGGCAGTGACCAGCTTCCCGGTGTCAATACAGGAACTGATGTTCCTCTGAACATTGCCCCGTCTATGGAATTGGCAAAAGACGCCGTGCTCAATGATGATGATGGAAATGCCGGTCTGACGGCAGGCGATACCATTACCTATACGGTAACTGTGACAAACACCGGAAATGTTCGTCTGACCAATGTTGCCGTCAATGACCCGATGCTCACCTTGACCGGTCCGGCAGGTGATGCCAATGGCGACAACCGTCTTGACGTAAATGAGATCTGGACATTTACCGGTACCACCATTGTCACACAGGCGGATCTGGATACACTTGGCGGCGGTGACGGTGATATTGACAACACCGCAACGGTCAGTACTGATCAACTGCCGGATCAGGACGTCAGCCATGAGCTGCCCATAGCGCCGATCTCTTCTATTGTGATTGAAAAAACTGCTTCGGCACCTGTCCAGCTGTTTCCGACGATCTTTGAGTTTGACTACGTGATCACATTGCGCAATGCAGGTGCAATAACGCAGACCAATATAAGACTTGAAGATGACATTGCTGCCGCGATTTCGCCAGCCTCTCTAATGGGCACACCAGTTGTTGCCTTGTCGGGTTTCAGCGGAACAGGAGGAATAAACGGCGGTTACAATGGCTCAACTGACATCGGATTGCTGGTTGGCGATGTCCGCCTTGATCCAGGTGCGACCGGCGAAGTGACCATCTCAATCCGTATTGATACCAATGCTCAAACCGTAAACGGGCTCAATACAGCTTATGTTGACAGCGATCAGGTAACCACTCCCATTCCGTCGAATGACCCCAATCGCACTCCTGGCGACATCAATGACATTCAGCCGACATTGCTTGGTTTGCCGGATACAGACGGTGACGGATCTCCTGATGCAGACGAGACAACCGGCGATCGCGAAGGTGATGGTGTTGCAAACTCAGCGGACTATGATCCAACCGGATATTTCTATTGTCAGGCTGACGGACGAATTCTTGCCGGCGGGGCCATTCGTGTCGAGAACCTGACATCAGGTGGTTCGGTAAGCGGTGTTGGTTCAGGTTCGGGCATCACAATCTTGCGCGACGGAACTGATGGCCGCTATCAATTCCATGTCAATCAGGCAGGCACCTACCGCCTGTCCTTTGATGCGCTGCCATCTGCCGGTGTACTGAGCACCAGTCTTGTTTCCTCCGGAACCCTTGATGTTGGCAGTACGCCGGACAATCCACGGGTGATTGGTTCTGGCGAGTTTGCGTCCACAGGCATCCTTGCGGATTTCACGCCGACGGCAAATCCCTACTACACACTGTTTGAAATCGCTGAGGGTGATCCAGCGGTATTCAATAACAACATCCCGATGCAATTCTGTGGTTCGCCGCTGATTTCGGTTGAGAAAAGTGTTGAAGCAGGCCCGACACTGCAGCCGGATCTGAGTTCCGAGGTTACCTACCGCCTGAATGTCGAGGCGAGCGGTAACGAACAGGTCGCAAATGTTCAGTTGCTGGACAATCTTGATGCGGTCTTCGGTGCAGGAAACTACACCATTATCAATACTGTCCTCGACAATGGCCCGGCCGGGTTTGCCGTAGATCCCTTCTTTAATGGTAGCAGCAATACCGCACTGCTGACCGCAGGCAACAGTTTGCAACCGGGTGAAACGGCCAGTGTTCTGCTGACGATAAACGTGAGGGTTGCCAATGGCATCTTCTCCAACGTTGTGACGGGCACCGGAGCATCTCCGCTAGACAACTCGCCTGTGCCAACAGCAACTGACAACGCCGACATTACGATCAATGTGCCTACCGACCAGATACTGGTTGAGAAGACAGCGTTGCCGTCAAGCGCTCCGATCGGCGCTCCGGTTGTCTATACCATCAAAGTGTCAAACAAGCTGTTGGCGGATCTGACCAATGTCGAGGTGATAGATCTAATTCCAAATGGAATGACCTTTGTTGCAAACAGCGCAAAGATTGAAGGTATCAATGTTGTTCCCACCAATGACCCGGCAAAGGTTTCAGGCCGGGAACTGATATTTGCTCCGGTCGCAATACCTGCTGGCGGCAGCATCACAATTACACTGACGATGATCATAAACGCTTCAGCAAGTGCTCCTGAATTTATCAACAATGCTTTCGTTCGTGACAGTTTCACTGGCAACATTATCTCCAACGTTGCCAAAGCGGTGGTGAAGTTGATGATCGAGCCGGTGTTCCAGTGTTCTGATATCATCGGGCGTGTTTTTGATGACCTTAACAAGAACGGCTATGCAGATGACGGAGAACCTGGATTGCCAGGCGTGCGTCTTGCCACGGCACGCGGGTTGTTGATCGTGACTGACAAGTTTGGTCGCTACAGCATTGCGTGCGGAGCAATCCCTGACGAAGACATCGGATCGAACTTCATTCTCAAACTGGACACAAGAACACTGCCGACCGGTTATCGTGTGACAAGCGAAAATCCGAGGGTTGTCCGCCTGACACGCGGTAAAATGACAAAACTCAATTTTGCGGCCGCGAATCTGCGCGTGGTGCGGCTCGAACTGTCTGATGCATCGTTCAAAAGCGGTGAAACACGGTTGACCGCAGAAACACTTCAAACGCTGGGTGGATTGCTCGCCTTGTTGGACGAGGAACCATCAGTCTTGAAAATAACATACAACAAGAGGGGCGAGACCACGGATCTCGGCAAGGCCCGGACCAGTTCGGTTGAAGCTTTGCTGAAGAGTGCGTGGGATCAAAAACGGAGACGGAATAAGCTTACGGTGGAAGCAAAGCTAATAGATTAATGAATTACTAAAAGTCTCGCGTTCTTAATACATTGTTAAGCATAAGCTGGCTTTGCTGACGTTAAGTTAACAACGTAGCGAATCATGATTAATTGCTTGGGTGAAAACACAATTTCACGACTGAGTGACCTGCTGAAAACTTCTGTTTTTACAGGGATTTTTGCTTGTTTGTTGATCACTGCCACCCACGCCGAATGCATTGACAATGTTGCCTGTGCAGACGATTTGTCAGCGCTGTTGCTTGCAGAGAAAAGTGTTAACGCCGATACAATTTCAGGCTCGAAAGCAGCCTTGTCGATCAGCGTTGACGGTGAGACAATCGTAGGCCTTCCTAGCCGCGATGATGTGAACCGTCTGAGCGATGTTGATCTTGAAGCGGTTGATATTCAGGTAAAGTTCGACGGTCTTGACGCTACCAAGATCCTTGGTGTTTCGACTTTGCCCGAAAAGCGGGTTCATGCGCCTGGCGTTCCGATTACCTTCCAGACAAACTCCAACTATCCCGACTGGATAGACAGGGCCGAAATAAGGATTTCCACCGCAAAGGTATTTCAGATCGGCGCCAAGGGGCGGCTACATGATACCATTGTGCCATTGTCCCCGGACGGGACTGCCACCTGGTATCCAGACTTGGCCTATGAAGGCGATCTGGTTTACAGCCTGCGTGTTTACGACAGCAAGGGGCGGTATGATGAAACCGGGAAGTTGCCGCTTGTTCTCAGCTCCAATGCCGACCAGTTGCCACAGTTCATGCTTCACAATCAAAAGGATGGAAAGGGCGTAATTGAAGTGCGGCCCGCTTCTGCAAATCCTGCCTTTGACAACAATCAGATTGAAGTTTCCAATATTCCGGTTCATGGCGGAGCGGTGACTGTTTACGGCAAGAATTTGCCACGGGACTATTCGGTCAATGTCCTCGGCAGGGAAGTGCCTGTTACAAGTGAATCCGATTTTGTCACCCAGCGCATTCTGCCACCCGGTGATCACACGGTCGACATCAAGGTCAATGATGATACAGGCACCCACGGTGTTGAATTCGAACGTGATGTGAATATTCCGGACAATGAATGGTTTTATGTCGGCATAGCAGACTATACCCTCGGCAGACGTATAGGCAGGGACAGCAAATATCTGGCACCGGTGAAAGCCGGAGAATATGACAGCGTTTATCAAAAGGGCCGTCTGGCATTTTATCTGAAGGGCAAGGTTCAGGGCAAGTATATCATTACCGCTGCACTTGATACGACCGAAGAAAATGTCGACCAGATATTCTCCAATCTGGACAAGAAAGATCCGCGTCAGCTTTTGCGCAGACTTGACCCGGATGACTACTACCCTGTCTACGGTGACGATTCGATTCTGAAGGAGGACGCGCCGACCTCGGGCAAGTTCTACGTTCGCATTGACAAGGGCGCGAGCCATGTCATGTGGGGCAATTTCAAGACCCGCATTGATGGTGTTGAACTTGCGCGCTATGAACGCAGCCTTTACGGCGCAAAGGCAAATCTGGAGACGGATGCCAGTACCAGTTTTGGAGAGCCAGTCGGACGGATACAGGGTTTTGCCGCCCAGCCCGGCACCTTGCCTCAACGCGATTCATTCAAGGGAACCGGCGGTTCACTCTACTTCCTCAAGCGGCAGGATATCAATCAGGGTTCCGAGCAGATCGCGATCGAAATTCGTGATGCATCTACAGGTCTTGTCGTTGAGCGGCGACTGCTTGCAGAAGGTTCGGACTATTCGATCGATTACGTGCAGGGTGTTCTGATCCTCACCAAGCCACTGGCCTCAACAACAGTTTCAACTTCAGCTGTTCTTCCTTCCAGCCTTGCGGCCTATGAACAATTTGTGGTGGCTACGTATGAATATACGCCAACACTGCAGAACGTCGACGGATACAGCTACGGCGCACGTGCTGAAACTTGGCTGGCAGATCAGGTTCGCGTCGGGGTTACCGGTTTTCAGGAAAATACAGGTATTGCTGATCAGACCTTGATCGGTGCTGACGTTACCTGGAGGCTTTCTGAAAAAAGCTACTTCCAGTTCGAGTGGGCCAGATCTGAAGGCAGCACCTTTGCAACGGTCACCTCAAGCGATGGCGGTTTCATTTTCAATCCAATTACCGGTGCCGGTGCTGGCGTACCTGCAGAAGCATGGCGTGCCCGCGTATTGCTGGATATGGGAGAAATGACAGGTGGTGCCATCGAGGGTAGTGCCGGTTTTGGCTACGAGCAACGCGATCGTGGTTTCAATGGTCCTGGACGCTATGCCCAGGCAGACGAAACCGTTATCGACGCGCATATAGAGCTGAAGCCTGCGGAAAATGTATCAATTCTCGCCAAATTCGACCAGATCCAGCGGTCCACGGGAGCCTCCAAGCGTGACGCATCTGCGGAAGTCAAATTCCAGATCAATGAGGGTGTCAGTGTCCAGGTTGGTGCTTTGCACTCGCAAACAGATGATGTGAATGCATCGTTCGACGGGAACGGTGCCCGAACGGATGTTGGCGGACGCATCACGTTTCACGGGGATGGTGAAGACGAGTTTTATGTTTTTGGTCAGGGAACCGTTCAGAGAAACAAGACCCGTGCGCGCAACGACCGGATTGGTGTCGGCTTCAAGCAGGATATCTCGGATACTCTGAGGGCCGAAGGAGAAATCTCCTATGGTACCAGCGGCATCGGCCTTCTTGCCGGTTTGTCCCATGAGCCGACCGCGTCGGACAGATACTATATCGGCTACAGAATGCTACCGGATATTACCGACGGCAATATCATCTCTTACGATCCGTTTTCCCGTGATCGCGGTACAATCGTAACAGGAATTCGCCGCAAGATCGATGATCACACCACTGCCTGGACAGAACACAATCTGGACATGATGGGAACAAGTCAAGGTTTGCTGCAGTCCTACGGTGTTGAGTATGCGCCGGATTCCATATGGACACTCACTGGCGGAGTGGAAATCGGGACAATAGAAGATGATCTTAGCGGCCAGTTTGAGCGCATAGCGCCATCTGTTGGTCTCAGCTACAAGGAAGAGGGAAAGACATTCTCAACCAAACTGGAAGCGCGCTTTGAAGACGGGGTCGGTGCAGACCGTGACAGGACCACCTGGCTTGGTCAAATGAACATGGGGCTTCAGTACAATGACAACTGGCGGTTCCTTGCCCATGCTGACGCAGTGATCTCCGATTCTGATCAGTCCGCAGTCCTGGACGCGGACTATATCGAGGCGAGTGTCGGCTGGGCTTACAGGCCAATCGACAATGACCGTTTCAATGCATTGTTCAAATATACCTATCTGCATGACCTTCCTGCCAGCCAGCAGGTCAATTTTGACAATGTTGAGCTTGGGCCAAAACAACGCAGCCATATAGTCTCTGCTGATTTCATTTATGACCTCAATGAGAAGTGGTCCATTGGAGCGAAATACGGCATCCGTTACGGACAGATTTCAACTTCGAGGCTTGAGGATGATTTTGTCCAGAGCACCGCACAATTGGGTGTCTTGCGGTTCGATTATCATATGGTCAAAAACTGGGATTTGATGGTGGAAGGTCGTGCCCTTTGGTTGAGCGAGCAGAAGCAGGTAAATTATGGCGTGCTTGCCGGTGTCTACCGTCACATTGGAGATAATCTGAAAATTGGCGTTGGTTATAATTTCGGCCAGTTCTCTGACGACCTTGCGGATGTCACATTAAATGATGGTGGCGTATTCGTGAACGTGATAGGTAAATTCTGAGGTCAGCGCTTTCAGGCCTTTTTCAAGGTTGGAACAAATGACGTCTCGTCCTGAGAGTATTACCGAAGACCGCTATGCGGCTTTCCGCTACACAGCATATCAAAGATACTGGTTCTCACGCTTCTTTAATACCTTCGCCGCGCAGATCGTTTCGGTAGCGGTCGCCTGGCAAATTTATGATATCAGCCGTGATCCGTTTCATCTCGGGTTGGTGGGGTTGTCGCAGTTTTTGCCAGCATTGGTCCTGGTGCTGGTAACCGGAGCCGTAGCGGACCGGTTTGGCCGCAGGCTGATCATGGCGGTGACCGACCTCATTGAGGCAGGATGTGTTCTTGCCATTCTTTATCTGACGATTTCAGGTACCAATACTGTTTGGCCGTTTTTCCCGATATTGATCGTATTCGGTATTGGTCGCGCCTTCAATGCGCCCGCAACATCCGCACTGATAGGCAATCTGGTTCCTGAAAAGGATTTCGCCAATGCGATTGCATGGAACTCCTCCGCTTGGCAGGTCGCCTCAATCGTTGGTCCCGTTGCAGGCGGATTGTTGTATGGCATATCACCGGAGACCGCCTATATCTCGGGTGTCATATTGTTGATCGGGTCTGCCATGCTTGCCATGATTATCCCCACACCTGATAAACGCGGCAAGCGTGAACGGGTCAACATGGACACCTTGTTTGCCGGATTCCGCTATATCTACAAGGAGAAGGTGGTTCTGGGGGCAATTTCACTAGACCTGTTTGCAGTTCTGATGGGAGGAGCGGTCGCGCTTTTGCCGGTCTATGCGCGGGATATCCTCCAATTGGGTCCCTGGGGTCTTGGTCTCTTGCGGGCAGGCCCTGGTATTGGAGCTGTCTTGATGGCACTCTGGCTGACGGGTAGGCCGATCAAGGACAAAGCCGGTTTGATAATGCTTGTGTTTGTGGGATTTTTTGGTTTCTTCACCATTGTTTTTGGTGCGTCCACAATAGTCTGGCTTTCAATTCTTGCGCTCGTATTTCTTGGAGCTGCGGACATGGTGAGCGTTTATATTCGAGAGACTCTCATCCAGCTTTGGACACCCAACGAATTGCGCGGCAGGGTTAATGCGGTGAACATGGTTTTTGTCGGAGCATCCAATGAATTGGGAGAATTTCGTGCCGGAACAATGGCTGCTTTCATTGGTGCGGTTCCGGCCGTTGTGCTCGGTGGTATTGGTGCGATTGGCGTTGCCTTCCTTTGGGGTATGCTGTTTCCGCAATTGTTGCGCGCGCGACACCTTGACAGCAGGCATTAAGCTGCGCTTTTGTTGGAAAAATGCAGGGTTGAATGGCTGCGCTGAATGACTATTATCTGCGGTCTGATTGCCTTTGTTTCCAGATTCGAAAAGGATTTTATACCCATGATCAAATCAGCCTCTGCCAGCCTGTTCGCAATGGCCATGGTCGCCACAGGATGGCTTTCCCCCTCTACCGCCCAGGCAGAAGAAGTTTATGTGATACGCGGTGCGTTTAATGTGTTTTCGGCCGGCATGAACCAGATGGCAACGAAAATGCGCGCAAATGGTATCAATGCAAAAGCATATTCGAATGGTGCCTGGAAAGGCCTTGCCGATGATATCATCAAGCGCGACAGACAAGGTACGGTTTCTTACCCAATCATTATTCTGGGTCATTCTGTTGGTGGACAGGAGGCACCCGCGATGTCAAACAAGCTGGCGGCAGCTGGCATACCTGTGAAACTGGTTATAGGTTTTGATCCCGGATTTGCCGCCCCGCCGAAATTCACTGCCGGATCGCCTCGCGTCGTCAACTTCTGGATTAAGGGCGGTGCCCGCGGTAATCCATACCGTTCAGGCGGCAACTTTGCCGGAAGCATAGAAAACGTGGATATCCGTTCATTTACCAGTGCCGACCATGTCGGTATCGACAAGGATGCCGGTGTTCAGTCACGCGCCCTTGCTTTGGTTTATGGTGCCGTTAACGGCTAAAAATTTAATACCGCTTTACATAAAGCCGTCTGAAATCATCAGGCGGCTTTTTTGTTAGCAGATGCCAATTCAACCGGCACTCAGGCCACCATCCATTGCGAGTGTCTGACCGGTATAGAAAGAATTCTCATCATCACAGGCCCACAACATGGCTTGGGTAATCTCGTTGATTTCGCCCATACGTGCCATAGGAATGTTCGAAATCATCCGCGCTTCGGCCTTTTCCGGTCCGTGCGGGGAGGCCGCCAGTGGTTTGATTACCATATTGGTTCTGGTGAAAGCCGGGCAAATTGCATTGATCCGGATTCCCTTGCGGGCATATTCTATGGCGGCTGCCTTGGTCATGCCGACGACCGCGTGTTTTGCTGCACCATAGACCGAAAGGGATGGTGCTCCGACTATGCCCGCGACCGAGGCAGTGTTGAGAATGACGCCTCCTTTTCCGGTTTCCTCAAATTGCCTGCGCATTTGAGGCAATTGGGCCTTCATTGCAAATATCACCCCAAGGACGTCGATCTCCAGAACCCGCCGGGAAACTTCACTGCTCATTTCCTCAAGGCGCATCTGTTCATGAACAATTCCCGCATTATTGAGCGCGATATCAAGTCGACCGAATTTGGAAACCGCAAGATCGACGAGATCCATGTGGGTCTTTTCGTCAGCGACATCACCACAGTGAAATTGCACATCTTTTTGCTCGCCGGAAAAATGTTCTTTTGCTGGCTGCAGCGCCTGTTCATTGTAGTCTGTCAAAATGAGTTTAGCACCAGCTTCTGCAAAGCGGATGGCCACTGCCAGACCAAGCCCTCCTCCAGCGCCTGAGATCAAAACCGCTTTTCCTGAAAAATCATATATTGCCATTGCCATCTCCCTTGTGATTTGTCTTAGCTAGGTTGATAAAGTCTGTCAGCAAGAAATTGAAATCGGGCGCTTTTCAGCAGAACCCGCGGGGAATTGGTCATGGTGTTTTCGAATCTGAGTGCAGCCGAACTCGGCCGGGAAATCGGGGCAGGCAGGGCTGATCCGGTTGAAATTACAGAAGCATTTATAGAAGCCATTGAGGCTCATCCATTTGGCACCGAAATATATGCAAGAACGACTTTTGAGCGGGCAAGGGGCGAGGCTGAAAAGGCAAGTGCCAGAGCCAAGGCCGGCAAACGTGCAGGGCCACTCGATGGAGTGCCGGTTTCCTGGAAGGATCTGTACGATACCAAGGGTATTGGAACCGAGAGCGGTGCCGCCCTTTTGAAAGGCCGTGTACCGGACGCAGATGCGGTGGTTCTGCAAAAGGCAACACAATCAGGTGCTGTTTGCCTCGGGAAAACCCATCAGACAGAATTTGCGTTTTCCGGCCTCGGGATCAATCCAAATACTGCAACGCCGCCCAACAAGGATTTTCCCGGTTGCGTGCCGGGCGGCTCCTCATCCGGGGCAGCGGCTTCAATAACCCATGGCCTTGCTCCGATCGCCATTGGAAGTGACACGGGTGGATCGGTGCGCATCCCGGCCTGCTGGAATTCTCTTGTTGGAATGAAAACGACCCACGGCCTGTTGTCGCTGGAAAATGTTGTTCCTCTTTGTCCGGGTTTTGATACGGTCGGGCCTCTGACAAAGACGGTCGAAGATGCCGCGCTGATGATTGAAGCGATGGGTGGTGGCAAGGCGGATCTGTCTGATTTGCCAGATGCCAGCAATCTGCGCTTTGCCGTTGTGGAGACGTTGGCGCTTGATGATTGCGACGCGGTTCAAATGGCTGCCTTTGATGAAGCCATCGCTGCGCTCACAAAGGCGGGTGCCAAGGTTGATACCATCCAATCCAGCGATTTTCCGGACAGTCAGAAACTTAGTCCGATACTGTTTCCTTACGAAGCGTGGCAGGCATGGGGAGAACTGATCGAAAATAATCCGGGGGTAACCTATGGCCCGGTAGAAGAACGCTTCAAATACGGCCGTCTGGTTTCTGTTGCTGACTATGAAAACGCGTGGGCTGATCTTGCAAAATTGCGGCTGCGTTTCTTTGACAGCGTTTCAGTGTATGACGGTATCCTGATGCCAACAGTTCCGGTTCAGCCTCCACAGGTTGATGAACTTTTGGCTGATAGCGACAAGTTTGTATCCGTAAATATTCTGGCGCTGCGTAATACCCGTTTTGGCAATTTGCTGGGAACCTGCGCGCTGACGCTGCCAACCAATACCAAAGGTGCCGGACTTCAGATTATTGGCAAACCAATGGCAGACATCCGGTTGATGAAGATGGGTGTGGCAATCGAAAATCTTGTGAAAGGTTAAATGGCGGTTTTTATCGGTTTGCCTGCAATGTAAGTCTCTGTAATGGCACGGTCATCTCCCATGATCAGCAATGCGAACAGAATGTCGTGCAGGCTTTTGGAAAGGGCATGCCGTTCTTTCATGATGGGTGTCGCCTCGGGGTTGAGTACGGCTAGGTCAGCCATATTTCCTGGTGTCAGGCTACCTGCCTCCTTGTGGAAACCCAGCAAAGTGGCATTGCCGAGGGTTGCGAGGTAAAATGCCTCAAAAGCCGAGATGCGTGAGTTCACAAGTTGGGAAACCGTATAAGCGTCCCTCATTGTCTGGAGCATTGAAAAACTGGTTCCCCCACCGATATCGCAGCCAATGGCAGTTTTCACCGGTCGTTTTTGATTGGCTGTATGGTGGTATCTGAAATGTCCCGATCCAAGAAAATTGTTTGAAGTCGGGCAGTGAACGATGGCCGACCCTGACTCATTAAGCCGCGAAAGCTCACGCTCACTCAAATGGATGCCATGGGCAAAAAAGGATTTGGGTCCCAATAGTCCGTAGTGGTCATAGACATCTGTATAGTCTTTGGATTTGGGGAAACGGGAAGCGACAAATTCGATCTCGCCGTGGTTTTCAGATAGATGGGTCTGCAGCAGCAATCCGGCATTTTCCTTGACCAATGCCCCGGTTGCTTCCAGTTGCGCCTCTGTTGAGGTGACTGCGAAGCGTGGACTGATGGCATAGCGAAGGCGTCCCTTGCCATGCCATTTTTGTATCAGCGCGGTTGATTCGCGATAGGCGCTTTCAGCGGTATCCAGCAATCCCTCGGGCGCGTTGCAGTCCATCAGTGTCTTGCCGGAAGCCAGTGCCATATTACGGCTTGATGCCTCCTCGAACAGGGCGTCCAGTGCGACCGGATGAATGGTTGAAAATGCGAGACAGGAGGTGATCCCGTTTCTCGCCAGTTCGTCCAGAAACAGTTTCGCAGATGCTTTGGAAATTGCCTCATCCGCATAGCGTTGTTCTTCAATGAATGTATAGCGGTTAAGCCAGTCGAGCAGATCCTTGCCGTAGGCCGCGATCATCCGGTACTGGGGAAAATGCAGGTGGGCATCAATAAAGCCCGGAATTATCAACTGTGAGCCATGGTCGACGCGTCTGGCATCTCTGTAATCGGCAGGCAGGTCAGCGGCGGCACCAGTCCATGCGATTGTGCCATTTTCATTGACAACGACAGCACCCTTTTCATGATGGGTATAGCTGTCGTCTTCATTGAGATGCGGGTCGGAGTTGAAACTGAGTGTTTGGCCTAGAAGAACCTGCATTGTTATGCCCATCTGCGTTTTTCAAATATTTCAAATAGCTCAATAACATCAAACTTGCAGGCTTCACAAACCCATAAATGCTGCTACTTTCGCGAATGAAAGAGCGAGGATCAGGTGAAAAATGCGTAATAAGCTGTCTTTTTTGAGAAATGGTGTTCCAGTAGAAATTTCGGATTTTTCGGCGGATGAAACATTGCTCGATTACTTGCGCCTGCGTGAGCGGAAAACAGGCACAAAAGAGGGATGCAATGAAGGCGATTGCGGCGCCTGCACTGTCTCGCTAGGGCGCATTCGTAACGGCAAGCTGTCTTATGAACCGGTGAACGCCTGCATCCTTCTCTTGGGTCAGGTGGATGGCGCTGATGTTATTATCGTGGATGATCTGGCAGACGGCGAGAGGCTGCATCCTGTTCAACAGGCGATGGTTGATCACCATGGGTCGCAGTGTGGGTATTGCACTCCCGGTTTTGTAATGACTTTGTTTTCGATGCATCACAGCGGCCAAACCGTAACGCGGCAATCGGTCAATTCCTGGGTTGCTGGTAATTTGTGCCGTTGTACGGGCTATAGGCCAATTGCAGATGCAGCACTCGCAAGTGTTGCGAAAAAGCCGCAAGATGCGCTGATTACCCGTTGGGACGAGACCGAAAAGAGGCTGAAACAACTTCAACACGACGACGACATGATGGTTGCAAGTGAGGGTGGATTTTTTGCCGCTCCTGCGAGTGTCGAAAGCCTGGCAAAGCTGTGTGCGGAGCACCCCGATGCGACGATATTATCAGGTGCAACAGATGTGGGTCTCTGGGTGACAAAACAATTGCGTGTATTGCCGAAAATCATTTGGACCGGGCGAGCAAAAGGATTTGATGCAATCAAGGCGAATGCCAGACAATTGGTAATAGGGGCGGGTGCAACATACCGCGATGCGATGGAGGAGTTGTCGGCGATTGATCCGGACATAGGTGCGGTGCTCGATAGATTGGGTTCGCGACATGTGAGGGCCAGTGGTACGATCGGCGGCAACATTGCCAACGGTTCGCCGATTGGTGACAGCCCGCCTATCCTGATTGCCCTCGGTGCGTCGATTGAACTGCGGCACGATAGCGACACACGCACAGTGCCACTTGAAGATTTCTTTATCGATTATGGAAAACAGGATCGGCGCCAGGGCGAACTGGTTACCAAGATCATCATTCCCAAGCCTGGCAAAAACGAGCATTTCAGAGCTTTCAAAATCTCCAAACGTTTTGATCAGGATATTTCTGCCGTTATGTTTGCCATGAAGATGATGGTTCAAAAAGGCCATGTTGCATCGGTGAGAATTGCCTGCGGTGGAATGGCAGGGACACCCAAGCGGGCGAAGTTTGCGGAAGCAGCCCTTGCCGGTATCGAGCTTGCTGATGAAGGGAAATGGAACAAGGCCATTGATGCAATCACGAGAGATTACACACCGTTGAGCGACATGCGGGCTTCTGCTGATTACCGGATGAGTGTAACGCAGAATCTGTTGCGCAAGGCATTGCTGGAAATAGCAAGCGAGGTAGCAGGCAGTGGGCAAATTGCGACCCGAGTGAGCGGAATGAGGGAGGCAGTGTGATGGACAAGTCTTCCGTTAAACAGGTCGTTCGCATGAATGTTGGCAAGTCGCTTGCCCATGACAGCGCAGCCCGCCATGTGGCTGGCAATGCCCGATATGTGGACGACATTCTCGAGCCTGAAGGTTGCCTGCATCTGGCTCCGGGCCTTTCGAAAATTGCCAAGGGCAAGATCAGGAAGATGGACCTTGATGGAGTTCGCAAGGCTCCGGGTGTCGTTTGTGTTTTGACTGCAGCCGATATTCCGGGCGTCAATGATTCCAGTCCGTCGATTGGTGGTGATCCGATTTTGGCGAACAAGGAAATCTCGTTTCACGGACAGGTGTTGTTTACTGTCGTTGCAACATCGCGCAAGGCAGCGCGTCATGCGGTCAAGGCTGCAATCATTGAAACAACTGAACAAAAGCCGTTGGTAAAGGTTGAAGACGGCCTCAAGTCGGGCAAGCAAGTACTTGACCCCTATACATTTTCGCGCGGTGATGCGGCCGGCACCATTGAAGGTTCAAAGTGCAGTCTCAAGGGTAAAATTCGGATTGGTGGCCAGGAACATTTTTATCTTGAGGGCCAGGTTTCGCTGGCCGTTCCGGGCGAAGCAGGCGAAATCAAGGTGCATTGTTCAACCCAGCATCCGACTGAGGTTCAACATCTTGTGGCCAAGATGCTGAAAGTTCCTGATGCAGCAATTATCTGTGAATGCAGGCGAATGGGCGGTGGATTTGGCGGCAAGGAAAGCCAGGCGGCACAATGGGCATGCCTTGCGGCACTTGCAAGTCATGTGACTGGCAAGCCATGCAAGATGCGCCTTGACCGTGATGTCGACATGGTCTCCACCGGCAAACGCCACGATTTCGTGGTCGATTACGCGGCGGGTTTTGATGACCGCGGCGTACTTGATGCGGTGGATGTGAACTTTGCCTCACGCTGCGGAATTTCGGCAGACCTGTCTCTTGGTGTGAATGACAGGACCATGTTTCATGCGGATAATTCATACTACTATCCAAAGGTGAAAATTCATTCGCAACGGGTCTTCACCAACACGGTTTCCAACACTGCCTTTCGCGGATTTGGCGGGCCGCAGGGTATGGTCTTTGCCGAGCGCATGATGGACCAGATTGCCATTCAGCTTGGCGAGGATCCGCTGGAAATCAGACGCCGGAATTTCTACCGCAAAGGCAAGACAGTCACGCCTTTTGGGATGGAAGTGACCGACAATATTATCAACGAGATCGTCGATGAACTGGAGCACACCAGCCAATATCAGAAACGGCGCAAGGAAATTGCAAAGTTTAACGCCGCCAGCAAATACCTGAAGAAAGGCATAGCCCTCAATCCGGTCAAGTTTGGCATTGCCTTTACATTGAAACATCTCAATCAGGCGGGTGCATTGGTTCACGTTTACACCGACGGTTCGATTTCGGTAAACCATGGCGGTACCGAAATGGGGCAGGGGCTCTATCAGAAAGTGGCGCAGGTGGTTGCCGAGGAATTCGGCGTTGATGTCTCAAAGGTACGTATCACGGCAACAACCACAGACAAAGTTCCGAACACAACACCTACCGCGGCTTCTTCAGGTTCGGACCTTAACGGTATGGCTGCAAAAAATGCTGCCGAAACGATCAGAAAGCGAATGGTTGAAACAGCTTGCCGCCTGTATCAGGCAAAGTCAGATGATATAAGGTTTGCCGGCGGCATGGTTCATATCGGTGATCGCAAGATCGCTTTTGGTGAAATGGCGAAAACCTGTTTTCTGGAGAGGGTCCAACTTTCCGCAACAGGCTATTTTGCAACGCCGAATATTACCTGGGACAGGTCCACCAGCAGCGGCGATCCGTTTCTGTATTTTGCCTATGGTGCGTCATGCAGCGAAGTTATTGTCGATACGCTGACAGGAGAGATGAAACTGCTGCGCAACGACATTTTGCATGATGTCGGTGCGTCGCTAAATCCGGCACTTGATATTGGCCAGATTGAGGGCGGGTTTGTGCAGGGCATGGGCTGGCTGACCAACGAGGAACTGGTCTACGACGACAAGGGCAGCCTGCGCACCCATGCACCCTCGACCTACAAGATCCCGACCTGTTCGGATATCCCCGAGGATTTCCGGGTGGCACTCTACAAGTCCGGCGGCGAGGAAGGTGCCAACAAGGCGAAGACGATCTACCGCTCAAAGGCCGTGGGCGAACCGCCAGTAATGCTGGCGACTTCGGTTTTTTCAGCGATTACTCACGCGATTGCCTCCCTCAAGCCGGGCGTCATGCCCAAGCTTGATGCGCCTGCAACGCCCGAGGCAATCCTGATGGCAATCAGGGGGATGGGGTGAGGTAATCAGTAGATGAAATCACTTTCAAACACCTGACCCTGAACATCGACTTCGATGATCTCGAGTCCGGTCGTGAATTGAACAACAGTAATTCCGTTTTCGATGAATGTCCGCACTTGATACCCGCCGGTAAACTGACCGTTTCCGATAAACTCTGCCTCAAGGGCATCGTCATTTATCCAGTGGTTTTCATCCTGGCGTGAGAAGAAGCCGGACAGATCGATCTTGTCTACCCCGGTCTGAAAGTCGGTTATCCTGTCAGGTCCTGAATCTTCGGTGAAATTCCACAACCTGAAAATATCAGCGCCGACACCGCCGGTCATTTTGTCCGCTCCGCGGCCTCCGTCGATGATGTCATCTCCGTCATAGCCGAGGATAGTATCGTTGCCGTCACCGCCGAAGAGCTCGTTGCCGACGGCGTTGCCGCGAATGTAGTCATTCAGTTTTGAACCAATGATGTTCTCTACGTTTGAAATGGTGTCTTCGAGGACAAAGTTGAACATATCTCCAAGAACACTTGCAGTACCTTCCTGCAAAGAGACGATCACCTGTTTGGTACTGCGCGAATAGTCGATTGTATCAATGCCGCTGCCGCCATCTATGGTATCAGGGGCACCATCATTCCATGCCTCAAACGTGTCATTGCCTGCATCGCCGAAAAGTTTGTCTAGGCCGGTTTCGCCAGACAGCAGGTCGTCGCCGTCGCCGCCACGCAGAATGTTGCCGTTCCTGTCGCCGATAATGATATCGTCGCCACTACTGCCAACAACGTTCTCAATACCGGTAATTACAGCCTCGCCATTGATGCGGGTTGTTGAGCTGTTCAAGCTGTAGGTTGATGAAATGAAGCCAGTGTCAATGGATCTGTCCGGCTCGGGAAATCCATTTTGGCTTGGTGCAAATTCAGTTGAAAGCGATATGGTGACCTTTTCGTAGGTCCGCCCTCCAAAGTCGATATACAAGGTGTCTGTGCCTTCTCCGCCGTCAATGTAATCCCTGTCACCTGAAAGCGTCGGGCGGTCCAATGTGTGCGTTATATGGTCATCACCGATGCCGCCATTCACAGAGTTCTTACCTGTGCCGCCGTTCAGGATGTCATTGCCCTCACCGCCGAAAAGGGTGTCATTACCGCCACCGCCATGAATTGTGTCATTGCCAAACCCACCGTCCAGAATATTGGCAGCCTTGTTGCCGGTAATATTGTCTGCGTATCGCGAACCAGTGATGTTTTCAATACTGGTGAGGTTGGCAAGAGTTTTGGTATAAAAACCCAAGGAACCAAGGCTTCCCGCAAAATAGGAAGTGCTGATGTAGCCGGTTGAACTGCCTTCACCCAGGATGATTTTTAGCGAAGTGCCCTGCGTGGCGAGCTGCATTATAGAGAGGTCGACTGTATCGGTTCCCGTGCCGCCATTAATGGCATCCAGCTTCGCGTCGAAGTATTTAACCTGTATCCTGTCATTGAGTGCTCCACCATTGATGATGTCTGCACCAAGTCCGAAATCGAGAAAAGTATTGTTGGTAAATACTGATCCGTTGACCGTATCATTGCCGTTGGTACCTCTGTAAGTCGCCATTTTCTTTATCCCCAAGGTTGCGATCTGATGACATCAGGTTTGTGTCAAACAAGCAAGATAGGGTGTGTATTTGAACACACATCACAACTTTATTTTACTGTTGTTTAACATCGGCTTGATCAGGATTTGCAGACGATACGGAACTGCAGGATCTGAACATTTGGCTTGTGGGTATTGCCTGATACAATCGACAACTTCGGGTAGCAAAAACTGGGCGCAATCAGTTGATCCGGCGAATATTCCTTGCCTCGAATAATGGGGGGCTTTAGTTTGTTTTCAAATCAAAACTTACCGGGAGTAATTCATGAAAACACGTGCCGCCGTCGCCTTTGAGGCAGGAAAACCACTGGAGATTGTTGAGGTTGATCTGGAGGGGCCGCGTGCCGGCGAGGTTCTGGTCGAAATCAAGGCGACCGGTATCTGCCATACGGATGAGTTCACCCGTTCGGGCGCTGATCCTGAAGGCGCGTTTCCTGCGATTTTGGGTCATGAAGGTGCGGGCGTGGTTCTGGAGGTCGGGCCGGGCGTCACCTCGCTCAAGCCGGGCGATCATGTGATCCCGCTCTATACGCCCGAGTGCCGCGAATGCGACTATTGCCTTAACCCGAAAACCAATCTGTGTCAGGCGATCCGCACGACACAGGGCCAGGGACTGATGCCGGACGGCACGTCGCGTTTCTCCTACAAGGGGACAAAAATTCTTCACTATATGGGTTGCTCAACCTTTGCCAATCACACGGTTTTGCCGGAGATTGCCCTTGCCAAGGTCAACAAGGCAGCTCCCTTCGACAAGATCTGTTATATCGGTTGCGGTGTCACAACGGGTATTGGTGCAGTCATCAACACGGCGAAAGTCGAGATCGGTTCGAATGTCGTCGTCTTTGGGCTTGGCGGCATTGGTCTTAATGTCATTCAGGGTGCGCGGCTTG
>JBGSTD010000013.1:0-70446 GCA_041736675.1 Salaquimonas sp. | reverse complement strand
TTCTTTCTAATCTCTGGATTAGCTTGAATTAAGTTGGGCCCGGTCCCCCAGAAATGGAATGGATCGGGCCTTTTCTTTTGTGGTGTTTTGGTTTCTGATCCTTGTTGCGATACTGCTGTATTTGCCGTTTTCACCCGTTTTGCCATTTTTCTGTAACGGATAGGCACATAGTGCAGGCATTGTGTGCGAAAAGCCGCTCGTCAACCCGCGTTTCTGCCTGAATGGCATTCGATTTCCTGAATTTTCCTGAAAACCTGCTTTGTTACATTTTTGCAACAAGAATTTGAATAGCATTTTCAGCGCTTCCTTCAACAACACTTGGCAATTGTAAATTGTCAATTCTAACGTATCTTCCATCCATCTGCTTTGGGAGGCCGTGTAGTTTTGATTCCTTTCGTGGTGATCAAAACGTTGAAACAAATAACGTAAGTGAGACCTGTTGGGGTCGCAATTAAATCGGAGATTGAAATGAAACTACGGGGTATCCTCCTTAGCACTGCTGCTGTGATGATGAGCATGTCAGTTGCTAAAGCTGCTGACGCAATCGTCGTTGAGGCAGAGCCAATGGAATATGTAAAAGTCTGCGACATGTATGGTTCAGGCTTCTTCTACATTCCTGGCACAGAAACATGCATGAGCATCAGCGGCTATGTCCGCTCTACCTATGCTCACGCCAAAGACAGCCGCGGCGCTCTTGATACAGATGTTGGCCCGGGCGAATACAACACCTCTTCATGGGATTATCGCGGTCGTCTCGACTTCGATGTTCGCAATGAAACAGAATACGGCACATTGCGCTCGCAGTTGCGTATCCAGGGTGGCGATTCAAACGCTGCCGGTGATGCCAATGTGGCAATCGACCGTGCCCTGATCAGCATTGCCGGTTTCCGTCTTGGTTACTCAGATACCTACTATGATACCAACCATGACTACGGCGCAGGCGCTCCAGCCATTTTTGATGGCTTCTATGATGATGACCAGGCGATCTTCTTCGATTATACAGCGACCTTGGCAGAAGGCGTGGCTGTAACAGTCGGTGTTCAGGATTCAAACGGTACAGATGCTGCATCACCTGATTTTTATGCCGGTTTCAACGCTTCTTTCGGTGCTTTGACAGTTGCTGGTACAGCAATTCGTGATGCTTCCGTTGATGAATGGGCTTACAAAGGCTCAGCTATTTTGGCACTTGGCGAATCTGGTTGGACCATTGGCGGCTGGTTCGCAAAAGATGGCGGCAACACACAATATGTGACTGCCTATATCGACAACTCATTCGACAACGAATGGGGCGTGCAGGTTAACGGCGCTTTGACAGACAATTTCTCCGTCTATGGTTTGTACTCTGAAGCAAGTGGCAGTTCTCCAACAGTTGGTCCGGTGTTTGCAAATTCAGATGCAACACAGTGGTCAGTGGGTGCAGTCTGGGCTCCGGTTTCCGGTCTTGATGTACAGTTCGAATACACCAGCACCGACATTCGCGGTGATTTCACCGGCGGCGGCTTCGGCGCAGTCATCGATTCCGAATCCGATGCCTTCATCGTTCGCGTGACACGTTCTTTCTAATCTTTGGATTAGGTTGAATTGAATTAGGCCCGGTCCCCCCAGAAATGGGATGGATCGGGCCTTTTTATTGGGCTTGATACTTGTGCTGTTCTGAGCGTCGCCTGTAAATTCATGGTGATAACTGTTGACACCCCCTGTCTTTGCTTTCCCTTAGGTTATTACAACTTGCATAACTGCAAAAAATGATGTGAGAAGTAGTTTGTTTGGGGCAGGTGGCTGAAGGGTGAAAGGCGGACGGGGTATAATTCGTTTGCCCAGATTGACCATGACATCAGTTCTGTTTTCCAATACATACGGTAGATAAGGCTGGCAGTGGGATAACTGCTTTGCGTCACAATTATTGCATCAAGCGGGTGAGGAGTTCTCATGTGCAATTGGAAGAAATGGATTTGGCCGGGCATTCTGGCTACTGTGTTGCTGACTGTTCTGGCACTCTTGATGCAGGCTCGTGCTATTGAGCAGGATCTGCATTCAAAAGTGATGACCGATTTGACCGGCAGTTACGATTGGGCACAAATTGATCTGGATGGCAGGGACTTGACCCTCTCCGGTGTAGCTCCATCAGAAGATGCTGTTTCCGAGGCGCTTCAATTGTCCGATGACATCTATGATGTGCGCGTCGCTAAAACGGTTGCAACCTTGTTGCCGGTCGCTGATCCGTTTGCCTTGTCTATCACCAAGGCGGACAAGAAGATTGTACTTGAAGGCAGCGTTGTTGATGAGGCAGGTCGCGTCGCACTCGTTGAAGCGGCAAAGGCAGCTGTTCCAGGTGCTGAAATTACTGACAATCTGGCACTGGCAAGAGGCGCACCGGAAGGTTTTGGCGACCTTGCCGGATTTGGCATATCGCAATTGGCAATGCTTGAAGAGGGATCGGCAAGCCTTTCGGGACTTGATTTTTCGATCAAGGGTATGGCGAAGGATCTGCCTGCACATAATGCAGTCATCGCCGCTTTGTCTGGTGCCTTGCCGGCAGAAGGCAAGCTGGTTTCGCAAGACATCACTGTTCCAGCCATTTCGCCTTATACCTTGTCTGCAACCAAATCAGCCGAAGGCATTGTTCTTGAAGGTTTTATGCCTGATGACAATGCCCGTTCAACAATTGTTTCTGCTGCAAAAACAGTAACTTCCGGCGAAGTTTCTGATAAACTGGTTCTGGGCGCAGGCATGCCTTCCGGCTTTGCCGATCTCGCAAGCTTCGGCATCTCGCAAATGGCAGGCCTTGATAACGGCACTGTCAGCTTCAGCGACATGGATTTGAGCATCAAGGGCGCGGCAATCGACAAACCTGCCTTTGACAAGGTCAGTGCCGCTTTGTCGGGCTCAATGCCGGCGGGTGCAAAACTGGCCCTGCAGGACATCAGTGTTCCCGCGATTTCGCCTTACACCTTGTCTGCTGTCAAATCGGCGTCCGGAATTGTTCTCGAGGGCTTTGTCCCGGATGAAGGAACACGGACTGCCTTTGTTGATGCGGCCAAAACGGCAACACAAGGTTCGGTCACCGACAATTTGAAGTTGGGTGCTGGTGCTCCTGATGGATTTGATAATCTCGCAGGGTTCGCCATTGCCCAGCTCGGCAACTTTTCAACCGGATCCGCGTCGCTGACTGGAATGGATTTGAGTCTCGAAGGCACTTCGGTTTCTCCGTCCGCCTTTGACACTGCCAAGGCAGCGCTGGCAGGCGAAATACCTGCAAACGGAAAAATTGTTGTGGCTGAAATCAAGCCTGCTTCAGTTAGCCCTTATGTCTTTTCAGCCTCAACAGATGCAAAAGAAGTGGTTTTGGAAGGCTATGTCAGTTCAGACGCTGAAAAGACTGCTGCGCTTGATGCTGCGGCCGCTGCCAACCCAGGATTGACCATCGTTGATCGTCTTCTGATTGCCGACGGCGCTCCAGGTGGAATTGACTGGGCAAAGTCAACGGCCCTTGCAATCAGCGAAGCCGGCCGTTTTTCAACCGGCAAGGCAAGCCTTGTTGACGGGCAATACAGCCTTGAAGGTGTTGCAAAGACAAATCCGGACTATGACGCTTTGGTCGCCGATGGCGGATTGCCTGAGGGATTGAAGCTGGCGAGTGAAACAATTACCCGCCCGATTGCAGACCCTTACACCTGGTCTTTTTCTAACATGGACAACGGCCCTGCAGAACTCGCCGGTTTTGTACCGAATCAGGATTTGATCGATGACAATTTTTCACGGATCAAGACAGCTATCGGACAAGACCGGGAAGTCATCAACAATGTCGGGCTTGCCTCGGGAGCGCCAAAAGACATGGTTGCTGCGACAGCACTGGGTATCGAGACCGTCAGCCGCCTCAACAATGGCAAAGCGGAACTGACAGGAGCAGAGCTGGTGGTATCGGGTGAGGCAAGCAGCGAGGAGGCAGCGGCATCGGTTCGCTCTGATTTCGAAAATGCGATCCCGTCCGGCTTCACTGGCAAGCACGCCATCACAGTCCTGTCTGAGGCAAAGCCGGCAACACCTGAGCCTGCACCAGCTCCGGCACCAGAGCCTGTAACAGCTCCGACACCTGAACCTGTAACAGCTCCGGCGCCGCCGGCAGTCGAGCCGGTCGTGGTTTGCCAGGACAAATTGAGTCAGGAACTGGCGAATGATGTCATCCGCTTCGAAACCAACAAGGCCGTAATCAAGCCTGATTCGTTCGAACTGCTGGACCGGATAGCGGTGATCCTGACACAATGCTCCAGTGGCGTGGTCGAGATTGCAGGCCATACCGACTCTGATGGCAGTGATGACTACAATCTGACCTTGAGCAGGGACCGCGCGGAAGCCGTGCGTGTCTACATGGTAAACAAGGGCATATCAGCTGGCCAGATGAAGGCAACCGGATATGGTGAAACGAAACCTGTCGCAGACAATTCGACGCCGGAGGGCAAGGCGCTCAACCGGCGTATCGAATTTACTGTTGCACGTTAACTAAAGGGGAATCCCATGTGGTATCTCATTGAACAAATGATTGTGTTTCTTCTGATCGCATTCGTCATTGGCCTCCTTGTCGGTTGGGTGACATCCGAAAAGAAGCCGGTATAGCGTCTGAAAGATAGGAGAAATTCAACATGCTCATGCTTGCTCTTCAGACACTGCTACTGATGGCTGTCGCCTATATTCTGGGCTGCATCCTTGGATGTCTGCTACATCAATGGTTTGGTTCTGCCGCCAAGGCCAGCGCCGCCGCGCCTGCAATTACCGCAACAGCGGTAGCAGTTGCGCCAAGAATAACGCCGCCAGCACCGCCGCCACCACCGGTTCCGGCGCAAAAACTGGCTCCGAAACCGGCATCAAAACCGGCGCAGGTTGCAGCTCCGCTTGTCAGCAAGCCTAAGGCCGCGCCCGCCAAGAAAAAGGTATCTGCTCCAAAGCCGGCGCCTGCTCCAAAAGCAGCACCAGTTGCAGCGCCTTTGGTCAAGGATGATCTCAAGCGCATCAAGGGCATTGGCCGCCAGAACGAGGCGCGGCTCAATGCGATTGATGTTGTCGCGTTTTCCCAGATTGCTGCCTGGACCAAAAAGGACCAGCAGGAAATGGGCGAGCGCCTCGCATTCCCGGGCCGTATCGAGCGTGAGGAATGGGTCAGTCAGGCCAAGGTTCTTGCCAAGGGTGGTCAGACCGCATTTGCCAAACGGGTCGACAAGGGCGAGGTTCTATCCTCTACCGGGAAAGGCTCTGTCGGCGATTTGGGCAAAAAGCCGTCTGTGATTGCAAAGGCGCGCGCAGGCAAAGGCGACAACCTTACCCTGATTGACGGCGTTGGAAATGCAATCGAGAAGAAACTCAATGCGCTTGGCATTTATCACTTTGACCAAATTGCCTCATGGACGAGGGATAACGAAACCTGGATCGGTAACGAGATTGGTTTCCCGGGTCGGCCCGAGCGCGAAAACTGGGTGAAGGAGTCGAAGATTCTGGCTGCCGGTGGAACCACTGACCATGCCCGCCGAGTAGAAGAGGGCAAGATCGGCACAAGTCGCAGGTCAAAGCCCGGCGAGAAATAACAATCCGGCCTTGTCGAAAATCACCCGCTGAAGCAATTCGGCGGGTTTTTGTTTGTGCAGTGTGAAATCAGGCTGTTCTTTTTGTGATTGCAGTCAAAGCGCGTTCTTCATAATGAATGAAGCAATCTTTTCAGGCAGACCCTCACTGCCAAGATCAGGCGCATGGCCTTGATCGGCAACTGTTATAACTCCCATCGCCGGATGTATTTCACGCATTTTATCAACAGTGGTTTGCAAAAGGAGATCTGTATTCTCTCCGCGGATCAGCATCAGCGGTATCTGGCGCAATCCTGTGAATTGCGGCCAAAGCGTCGGCAACCGCACATCAAGGTCAATGGCTTTGAGGGTATTCATCAAAGCCGGGTCATAGTTGCGCACCAGTTTGTTGCCCTCTTCCTTGAAAATCAGGCGAGCCTGGCGCTCCCATTCAGCATCGTCCCTTTTGGGAAAATCGCGTTTGCCGATTTGCCTGGCAACATCAGTTGCTTCTTTCCAGTTTGCGGGATCCTTGCTTCCCTCGATCATTTTCTTGATCCGCACGAGGCCTGGCCCGTCGATTTCAGGGCCAATATCGTTCATCACGACTGCTTGCAGCAATCCGGGCTTCATGGCCGCCAGCGCCATGATGATCAGCCCGCCTCTGGATGTTCCAATGAAAGTTGCATGTTCAAGTCCGGCTGCAACAACACCTTGAATGACATCGTCTGCTTCGCGCAGGACATTGTAGTTTCCCCAGTTCTTGTCGTATTGCGAGTTTCCTCTGCCCCGGTAGTCAAGGCAGAGAATGCGAAATCCTGTTTCTGCACCATAAGCCAGATGCATCGACAATTCGTGGAAGTCAGCGCTGTTGCGTGACAGCCCGGGCAGGCAGACAACCGCTTGTGCGCCTGAATTTTCCCAGCCGTATTTGCGTCCGGCCAGCGCCAGTCCGTCCGTTGATGAATATCTGAATTCTTGCCATTCGGTCATAAGAAACCTTGAATAAAGTGGATGTGCGGCGATACGATTGTGGTCCCTTTCATAAGCGGTATTGCATGCAAAACCAAGCAGATGTGTAATCTTCGTGTTGCCCGCCGGCATTTTTACCAATACACAAAGCAGCGCTTGCAGAGCCATCGTCTCATGGCTATTGTCGCGCCGTTCCGGGCGGTACATGCATTGACTGCCCTTTTGTTTTTACCGGAGTATTTCGCCATGTTCAAAGGTTCCTTTACAGCCCTCATCACCCCCTTTGATTCCAAAGGAAATGTGGATGAGAAGGCGTTCAGGGAATTTGTCGAATGGCAGATTTCCGAAGGCACGCATGGTCTTGTTCCGGTTGGTACCACGGGCGAGTCGCCGACGCTTTCTCACGATGAGCATGACCACGTGGTTTCGATGTGTGTCGAGGCAGCGCGGGGCAGGGTTCCGGTAATTGCCGGGGCAGGCTCCAATAATACATCCGAGTCGGTAAGGTTGGCCAAGCAGGCTGAAAAAGCCGGAGCTGATGCGGTTCTTGTTGTCACGCCTTATTACAACAAGCCGACACAGCGCGGACTCTATGAGCATTACAAAGCGGTGGCCGAAGCGGTCAGCCTGCCAATTTTTATCTACAATATTCCGCCGCGCTCGGTCATCGACATGACCCCGGAAACGATGGGGCGGCTGGCGCATGACTTCAAGAATATTGTCGGCGTCAAGGATGCCACAGCCAAGCTTGACCGCGTGAGCGAACATCGCATCACCTGCGGCAAGGATTTCATCCAGCTTTCGGGCGAAGATGCAACAGCACTCGGCTACAATGCGCAGGGAGGTGTTGGTGCCATCTCGGTCACTTCCAACGTGGCGCCGCGCCTTTGCTCGGAATTTCAAACTGCGATGCTCGCAGGTGATTATGCCAAGGCCCTTGAGTATCAGGATCGCCTGATGCCGCTGCACAAGGCGATTTTCATCGAGCCTGGTCTTGCCGGCGTAAAATATGCGCTCTCGAAATTGGGAAAGATCTCCAATGTGGTTCGCCTGCCGCTGACCACCATTGAGGCGTCTACAGAAAAAGCGATCGACGCTGCCATGAAACACGCCGGGCTTGTGAACTGAAAGTTCTCATAGCCCCAATTCGGAAAATGTTGCCGCAGGGATGCAAAATCTGTCCCTGCTGCTTATATTGAGTGCCATGGCCACAAAGAAGAAAAATGACAGCAACGGCAAACTGATTGCCGACAACCGCAAGGCGCGCCACAATTACGAGTATGTGGAGAGCTTTGAGGCAGGTATTGTGCTGACCGGAACCGAGGTCAAATCCTTGCGCAATGGCAAGGCGATGATCGCGGAGAGCTATGCGTCGGAGGAAAACGGCGAGATATGGCTCATCAATTCCTATATTCCCGAATATCTCGAGGGCAATCGCTTCAACCACAATCCGCGTCAGCGGCGCAAACTGCTCCTGAAGAAAAAGGAGATGGCCAAGCTGTCCATGGCGGTCAATCGCGATGGCATGACGATCATCCCCAACAGGCTCTATTTCAATGACAAGGGCCGCGCCAAATTGCAGATAGCGCTAGCCAAGGGCCGCAAGAACCATGACAAGCGCGAAGTCGCCAAAGACCGTGACTGGAAGCGTGAGCAGGGCAGGCTGCTCCGTGACAAGGGATAGGCTGTTTCAGCCCTCATGCGGGAAATCTGATTGTACTCGTAACAAGTTCGTAATTGATGCTGTTGAAAAACAATCTAGTGATACCGCTCTGGGTTACTAGGAAAGAACTGACAATGCATCCAAATCCTGCCTTTCGGAAAACCGAAAAAGAAAAGAACATCGAGTTTGCCCGCCAGCACAGCTTTGGCATCTTGTCAGTAAATGCCGATATCGGCCCGCTTCTCAGTCATATTCCTTTCCAACTTTCTAAAGACGGCAACTTTCTGGAAGCTCACCTGGTTCGATCTAACCCAATCGTTCGCCAGTTGGAAAATCCGCTTAAGGCTGTCTTGGCAGTGTCCGGTCCTGACGGCTATATCTCACCGGATTGGTATGATGTTGAAAATCAGGTCCCAACCTGGAACTATGTTGCCGTACATTTACGCGGAACCCTCGCACGACTTGCGGATAGCGAACTTCACGGCGTACTCTCCCGGCTGAGCGCAAACATGGAAAACCGGTTGCTGCCAAAAAAGCCGTGGGTGTCCGACAAGATGGATCAGGAGATCTACCGAAAAATGCAGCGCCAGATCGTTCCGGTCAAAATGGAAGTCACCGACATTCAGGGAACCTGGAAACTCGGACAGAACAAGACGGAAGAGGTTCGCCTGCGCGCTGCTGATGGTGTGGAGACTTCATCATTGTCAAACAGTGCGCAGATCCTGGCGGAATTGATGCGCAAAGCAACAGACGAATGAAATAATACGGGTTGCTTGATCCTGATCAATGAAAAATAATGCAAAAACTGCATATTTTAATGGTTAAATCAGGAGGCTGAAATGAGTAGACTTGTTACCGCCATTTTCATTATTGCATTTACAACAATCACCGGGGCATTGGTCGTCGCCATGCTCACCATGGGTAAATCCGAACCCATGCATTTTTACATGGCTGTCGGACTTGGAGCAGTGATCGCCCTGATCGCATCGTTTGTGATTTCAAAGCAGATGAAGGCCTGATTTCGTCTGGCTTCAGTCAAGGAATTTTCGGACATCACGGAAAACGTTTTCGAACATTTCGACCGTTAGAACATTCGTATTGGTGTTGTAGCGTGAGCAGTGATAACTCGCAAAGACGTTGAATTTCCTCATTATATAATGTCCCTGATGCCGGAACGGATGGGCGGCAATTCTCTCGCCCAGCGCCCGCGTGGTTGTGTCATGGGAAATTTTGCCCAGTGTCACGAGTGCCTTGAGGTTGGGGAAACGGGCGAGTGTCGCAAGCAGAAACGGACGGCAATTGTTGATTTCCCCACCCACCGGTTTGTTTTGCGGCGGAACACAGCGCACCGCATTGGTGATGGCGCATTCAACAAGTTGCATGCCATCATCCGGCATTGCCTTATAGGTGCCTTTTGCAAAACCGAATTTCAAAAGGGTTGCATACAAAAGATCACCGGCATAATCGCCGGTAAACGGGCGTCCGGTGAGGTTTGCCCCGCGCAGCCCCGGGGCAAGGCCGATGATCAGCATTTTCACGCTTTCATCCCCGCCTTTTGCTGCCCATGTTTCAACCGGCCCGTTATGCCAGTCGGGTTGCAGGATACGCCATTCATTGCGGAAAGCTGCGAGGCGCGGACAAAGCGGACAATTATGATCGGGATCAAAGGGTGGGGTTATCATTGCCTTACAAAATCAGCTGCAGTTCGCTTTGGCAAATACGCAGTTAAGCCGTTCACAGCTTTCATTCTCAGTATTCGTCGTCTTCAAACTCGTCTTCCTGCGCAACATTTTGCACATGCACGGGGCGCTCGGAAGGATCGCGGCCGATCTCTTTTCGCAACTGCGACAATTCGAGAAAATAGTCTGCCTGCCGGCGCAATTCGTCGGCAATCATTGAAGGTTGGGTGGTGACAGTCGAAGCAACAGTGACCTTGCGGCCCTTTCTTTGCAGCGCTTCAACCAAATATCTGAAATCGCCATCGCCTGAAAACAATACGAAATGGTCAACGCTGCTTGCCAATTCCATGCAATCAACTGCCAGTTCTATATCCATGTTTCCCTTGAGCTTGCGCCGCCCCATCGAGTCGGTGAACTCTTTTGTCGGTTTGGTGATCACCCGGTAGCCGTTATAATCCAGCCAGTCTATTAGCGGACGAATCGAGGAATATTCCTGGTCTTCAATCAGCGCGGTATAATAATAGGCACGGATAAGATATCCCTGCTTTTCGAAATAGCGCAGCATCCTTTTGTAATCGATATCAAAACCCAGCGACCTTGAAGTGGCATAAAGATTTGCACCGTCGATCAAAAGTGCAATTTTCTCTCGCTGATCAAACATTTTATTCTCCGAAATCCATCAATCAAATTACTATCTGCAGCTATGCCCCAAAAACCGCGAAAACCGGATGTGCAGGGACAATTTACTGCCTAAAACAGGACAATCCATTGAGGCCAAAAAGGTTGCAGAGAATTTGAAAATTGCTGAAACCGTGTCGCAAACTGCGGAGTCAATGGATCGGTAAAAGCAATTTTGACGCAACTCTGCGGCTTTTTTACGGTAGGTTCCCATGAATATAACCGTTTCAGCTTGGAAAAAGCCGACAGTGGCGCGTGAATTGCAATTGGATGGGTTGAAACCAAATTCGCGGCTGCGGCAAAGTCGGCAGACAAATTCACGCTTTTGCCTTGAAATTGATCAGGTTTCACGGTAAGGACCGCCTTAGCTAAACCCATCCGAAAAATTCAGGAGCCTATAATGGCACGAGTTACAGTCGAAGATTGTATCGACAAGGTTGATAACCGCTTTGAATTGGTCTTGCTTGCAGGACACCGCGCCCGCCAGATTTCCAGCGGCAGCGCTATCACCGTTGATCGTGACAACGACAAGAATCCCGTGGTTGCCTTGCGCGAAATAGCCGAGGAAACCCTGTCCCCCGAGGATCTTTTTGAAGATCTAATCCATTCCCATCAGCATCAGGTTGAAGTTGATGAGCCGGAAAATGACGCTCCCGATGGCTCGCGCCGCGCAGTCGAAGGCCCTGAAGAAGGCCGTCTTGAATCAGCTATATTCAGCGAGAGCGATGATGAAGTTGAAACGACCGTGACTTTTGACCAGATGGCCGAAGATGAGTTGCTTGCAGGCATTGAAGGCCTCGTTCCTCCGGAAAAGAGTGATGACTACTAATTCCTACGTGAAGACTTTGATTTAACTGATTATTTCTATTTCAGCGCCCCGTGTCTCTTTTCAGTCGCGGGGCGTTGTGCGTATAATGTCCAGCTGCGGAGAATAGCTGACCAAATGATGCGCCAATATGAACTCGTTGAACGGGTGACCAGTTACAAGCCTGACGCCGATGAGGCGCTTTTAAACAAGGCTTATGTGTATGCCATGAAGAAGCATGGCGAACAAATTCGCGCAAACGGCGATCCATATTTTTCGCATCCCCTTGAAGTTGCGGCTATTTTGACCGATCTGCACCTCGACGAGGCGACAATCGCGGTTGCGCTGCTGCATGATACGATTGAAGACACCGATGCAACCCGGACTGAGATCGACGAGATATTTGGCGAACGTATAGGCAATCTGGTCGAGGGGCTGACCAAGCTCAAGCGAATCGATCTTGTTTCCAAGAAGGCGGAGCAAGCTGAAAACCTGCGTCGTCTGCTCCTCGCGATCTCGGATGATATTCGGGTCTTGCTGGTAAAACTCGCCGACCGTCTGCACAACATGCGTACCCTGCATCATGTCAAGCCGCACAAGCGTGCCCGCATTGCCCAGGAAACCATGGAGATTTACGCACCGCTGGCCGGACGTATCGGAATGCAGGACTTGCGCGATGAGCTGGAGGAATTATCTTTCCGCTATGTCAATCCCCAAGCGTATGAAACCGTTACCCAGCATCTGGCTGAACTTGCTGAGCATAACCGTCTTCATATCCGCAGTATTATCAAGGAACTGACCGCCAAACTGGAAGCAGAGGGAATTGAAGCGACTGTCACCAGCCGCCAGAAAAAAGCATGGTCGGTATTCCGCAAGATGGAGGCAAAGGCGCTCGGCTTTGAGCAGCTATCCGACATTTTCGGGTTTAGGGTCATCGTCAATACGGTCGAGGATTGTTACCGCGCTTTGGGGATTGTCCACACCACCTGGTCTGTGGTTCCAGGCCGGTTCAAGGACTTTATTTCAACCCCGAAGCAAAATGGCTACCGTTCCATTCACACCACCGTGGTGGGACCGGGAAAACAGCGTGTCGAATTGCAGGTGCGCACAAAGGAAATGCAGAACATCAACGAATATGGTGTCGCCGCGCATACGCTCTACAAGGACAAAGAGACGGTAGACCACAATGAAAGCGAGGTTTATGCAAGCCTGCGCCGTACCATTGAGCAATTGGCCGAGGGCAACAATGCCGAGGACTTTCTTGAGCATACCAAGTTGGAACTGTTTCTCGACCAAGTGTTTTCATTCACCCCGAAAGGGCGCATCATTGCCTTGCCAAAAGGGGCAACCCCGATTGATTTTGCCTATGCTGTTCACACAGATGTCGGCAATTCCTGTGTTGGTTGCAAAATCAACGGAACCATGATGCCGGTCATAACCGAATTGCAAAATGGCGACGAGGTCGAAATCATTCGCTCCAAGGCCCAGCAGCCGCCCGCTGCCTGGGAGAACGTTGTGAAAACCGGCAAGGCTCGTTCGGCAATCCGCAGGGCGACCCGCGAAGCAATGCGAAAGCAATATACCGGACTTGGGACACGCATTCTCGAGCGGTCCTTTTCAAGTGCCGGCAAATCTTTCGACCGCGAAAGCCTGAAGCTTGCATTGCCTCGGCTGGCACGGGGTACCCTTGAGGATGTTCTCAGTGATGTCGGCAGGGGCGATCTGGCATCGCTTGATGTCATCAAGGCGATGTATCCTGATTATCAGGAAGAGCGCAAAACCGCCAAACCTGCACGCGAAGAAGGCTGGTTCAATCTTCGTGCAGGTGCGAACATGCTTTTCAGGCTTCCGGGTCGTGGGAACAAACGCGAGAAACTCCGTGAGTTTGCGAGGGAAAGGCGGGGCCCGTCGATCCCCATTCGCGGAACCGGAAATGATCTTCCAATCAAATACGCTCCAAATGGCGGGGCTGTTCCAGGCGACCGGATTGTCGGAATTCTGGAGCCCGGAGTAGGGATCACAATCTATCCAATCCAGTCACCAGCACTTGCTGCATTCGATGACAAGGACCGTTGGCTGGATGTGCGTTGGGACATCGAGGAAGGCAATACAACGCGCTTTCCCGCAAGGATCAAGGCAACAGTGGTCAATGAACCTGGTACCCTTGCAGCGATGACAGAGGTAATTGCCCAAAATGATGGCAACATTCAAAATCTCTCCATGTCCAGATCCGCTGCCGACTTCATGGAAATGATTCTGGATGTGGAAGTCTGGGACCTCGCCCATCTCACACGCATCATTCGCCAGCTCGCATCAAAATCGGTTGTCAGCAGTGTTGAAAGATTGACCGGATAGCTCTATTTATGCTTCAAATTCTTGTGAATAATCCATAATAAGCCGCAATCTGTAACTACATGCGCAATGGACCGCCAATTGACCGCCTGAATGATCAAGACGATCACCCAATTGATCAATTGTTCCACAAAAATGAGTGTCATGAAAAGATGCTGTTAAGGCAATTATGCTACCGTTTTGACGGGACATGATTTTTGACGGGCGCACTGGCTGGTTCAGGCGCATGCCTGAAGACAGTATAACAGGGACTTAGATGCTTTTTAACCGAAGAACGCCGCCGGATTGGAAGGAAAAACTCCGTGTAGCTGTTTGGCCGAGACGGTCATGGTCGCGGTCCTTGAAATATCTTGCAAAGCGTGTTCTGCGTCTGACAGCTTCCCCCCACGCGATTGCCGCCGGCATAGCCGCAGGCGTCTTCGCTTCTTTCACGCCTTACATGGGCTTTCATTTCATGATCGCTTTTGCTGTTGCCTATATCATCGCAGGAAACATGATTGCCGGTGCTGCGGGAACCTTTATCGGAAATCCGATTACATTTCCGTTTATCTGGGCGTCCACCTATTCGACAGGCAATTTCATCCTGTATGGTCACGCCGGGACCGGTGGGCCTGAGGAGGCATTGAAATCTCTCGGAGAAATCAACTTTTGGAATGACGGGTTGACCGGTATCTGGGAGGCAGTGATCGGAATTTGGGAGCCGGTTTTGAAGCCAATGACTGTCGGCGCGATACCCATCGGCGTCACGATCGGCTGCATTGCCTATGCAATCACCCGCTGGGCGGCAATAGGCTTTCAAATTTCGCGGCGCCGAATGCTGGCCGAAAAGGCACGCGAGTTGAAGGAAAAGGCAATGGCGAGCATCGACAACGTCAAGAAAAACGGCATTTAATCTAGCCTGGTATTCCTACTTCTGCGCGAACTTGGTCACACAAGCCTGTTTTCATTGCGGTTAACTGTTTCTGCATCTGTAAATTGAAAAATCTGTGCCGCATCGCAACCAATCATCTTGTTGCCCGGTGAAATAAATATTAGATAGTTGCCATGATAATTGGCCTTGGCAGTGACCTGATTGATATCAGGCGGATCGAAAAAAGTCTTGAGCGCCACGGTGAGCGCTTTACCCGGCGCGTCTTCACGCATACAGAGCAGCAAAAGTCAGACCTCAGAAACCAGCGTGCGGCTTCGTATGCAAAGCGCTTTGCCGCAAAGGAAGCCTGTTCAAAGGCGCTCGGAACAGGTATTAGCGAGGGAGTATACTGGCGTGACATGGGGGTGGTTAATCTGCCCGGTGGCAAACCGACCATGATATTGACCAATGGTGCTGCAAAAAGACTTGCCCAAATGACGCCTGATGGCTACGAACCCGTAATCCATTTGACAATAACGGATGATTATCCGCTGGCCCAGGCTTTTGTCATCATTGAAGCACTCGCAATCAGCAAATCCTGAATTTCAGGCAGTAAGAAAGAAACGCGGTCATCCGCATCGACGAACGGGAAGTAAAATTGTCTGACAAGGTTAAACAAGTTCAAGAAGGCGGTATTGTTGAGACGGTCAAGGTTGTCTTGCAGGCGCTCCTCCTGGCAATCGTGGTTCGTACTTTTCTGTTTCAGCCTTTTACCATCCCATCAGGTTCTATGATCCCCACGCTGCTCGTGGGCGACTATCTGTTCGTTTCCAAATACACTTACGGCTATTCAAAATATTCAGTTCCATTTTCACCCGACATCATGGAAGGCCGGGTCTGGGAAGGCATTCCAAAACGCGGTGATGTTGCTGTATTCCGTTTCCCGCCAAACCCGGAGATTGACTATATAAAACGTGTGATTGGCCTGCCTGGTGATACGGTTCAAATGCGCGAAGGCAAACTGTTTATCAATGGTGAGCCTGTTCCAACAGAACCGGCGGGCATGTTCAAGAATCCGGACACAGGACGGGAAGTCCCTATGTATACGGAAACGCTGGACACAGGCATCAGCTACAACACCATCGACGCAAATATTCGTAGCGAAGGTGACAACACCGAAGTCTTCGAAGTGCCGGCTGGTCATTATTTCATGATGGGTGACAACCGGGACAATTCTGCTGACAGCAGATTTGATGTGGGATATGTGCCTGCTGAAAATCTGGTTGGTCCGGCGCGTTCAATCTTCTTTTCGGTCAGTGATGGAGCCAGTCCGCTGGCAATCTGGCGCTGGCCTACGGTCATGCGTACCGACAGGTTATTCAAGGGTTTGTGAGGAATGAAACCTTCGAGCAAAACACGTGGCAGCAAGCGTTTCGGTAGTCTTGAAAAGCGACTTGCCTATGAGTTTTCCGAATACGAAAATCTGGAACGCGCATTGACACATGCAAGTGTGCGCAAGAAGTCTGACAATGGATTTCATTATCAGCGGCTTGAATTTTTGGGTGACCGGGTTCTTGGCCTTGCAGTAGCCGAATTGTTGTTTGACAAGTATCCTGATGCCAATGAGGGTGAACTGTCCCTGCGTCTGAACGCTTTGGTAAAAGGCAATACCCTTGCCGAGATTTCAGATGAACTGGAACTGCACGAGTTTATTCGCACGGGCGGCGATCTGAAAGAACTGACCGGAAACCGGATGCAGAGCGTCAGGGCAGATGTGCTGGAAGCGTTGATTGCCTCGATTTATCTCGACGGCGGCTTGAAAGCGGCAGAGGATTTTATCAAGCGGTTCTGGAAGGAACGGATTCATCTGGTTGAGGAAACCAAACGGGACTCCAAGACGTCTCTCCAAGAATGGGCTCATTCCAACCGTTTTGGAACTCCAAAATACAAAGAGCAAAAGCGCTCTGGTCCTGACCATGATCCCGTGTTTACGGTCGTAGTGCAGGTAAATGGAATTGAAGATGCAATCGGAACCGGCCGTTCTAAACGGGCTGCCGAGCAGGTAGCGGCCTCGGTCATGTTGGTTCGCGAAGGCATATGGAAAGAAGATGAGGCTGGCATTTGACACAGGAAGCAATCACAGGTGAAATCGGCTCCAATGAAACAAGGGCAGGTTTTGTTGCGCTGATCGGCGCACCCAATGCCGGTAAATCCACTTTGATGAACCAGCTTGTAGGCACCAAGGTTTCGATCGTCACACACAAGGTACAGACGACCCGCGCGATCATCCGCGGCATTGCGATGTCCGGCACATCCCAGATTGTGTTTGTCGATACGCCTGGCATTTTCAAGCCGCGCCGCAAACTCGATGAGGCAATGGTGACCACCGCCTGGGGCGGCGCAAAGGACGCTGATATCGTGGCTATGCTGATAGATTGTGAGCGAGGTCTTACGGATGATGTGCAGAAGATTCTGACCGGCCTTTCCAAGGTGCAGCAAAAGGCGGTTTTGGTGCTCAACAAAATTGATCAGGTAAAGCGCGAAGATCTGCTTGCATTGTCCGCAAGGGCAAATGCGCTCGCTGAATTTGATGAAACTTTCATGGTCTCGGCCCTCAATGGCGATGGCTGTGCGGCGCTGACCAAATATCTTGCGGGTGAAATGCCCACGGGTCCGTATCTTTACCCCGAAGACGACATTTCCGATTTGCCAATGCGCCAACTGGCTGCCGAGATCACGCGTGAAAAGCTGTTTCTTCGTCTCCATCAGGAGCTGCCCTATGCTTCCCATGTGGAAACCGAAAGCTGGAAAGAAACCGACAAGGAAGTACGAATTGATCAGGCGATCTATATTGAGCGCGAAAGCCAGAAAAAGATTGTGATCGGTAAAAAGGGTGAGACGATCAAAGCCATTTCGACTGCTGCGCGCAAAGATCTCGTTGAGATTCTGGAGAAGCCGGTTCACCTTTTTCTGTTCGTCAAAGTTCGCGAAAACTGGGTCAATGATCCAGAACGTTATCGCGAAATGGGTCTTGAATTTCCCCGCAAATAGGTTTCATTTTTTGTGATGATTGCATCGCGTTTGAGGTGCATTCGTTAGGCAAAGACAGTCTGTACAAGGTCCCGATGGAAGCAGAGCCATGGATTGGAAAGACACAGGTTTGATTCTCGGTGTGCGCAAGCACGGAGAAACCAGCGCCATCATCGAGGTCATGACTCCTGGCCATGGCCGTCACCTCGGATTGGTGCGCGGCGGCCGCTCGTCGCGCATGCGCCCGGTGCTACAGCCTGGAAATTCGGTCCACGTGGAATGGCGGGCCCGCATTGAAGAGCATCTCGGCGTCTTTCAGGTGGAGGGCGATGTACTTCGCGCCGCCAGCCTGATGGAAACTCCGCTGGGTATTTACGGGCTTCAAACGATTGCCAGCCATATGAGATTGCTCCCTGAGCGCGACGCTCATCAGGGCCTGTATCAGGCTGCGCTGGTCATGCTGGATCATCTGGACGAACCTGAAAAGGCAGCACGAATGCTGATCCGGTTTGAACTGGCACTGCTCGATGAACTGGGCTTTGGTCTTGATCTTTCGCGGTGTGCAGCCAGTGGCTCAATCCTCAATCTGGTTTGGGTGTCGCCAAAATCAGGCAGGGCGGTCAGCCAAAGTGCCGGACAGCCTTATGAAAACCAGCTGCTGGCTTTGCCCCGGTTTCTGCTCGATGCAAACTTGCGGGACAGTGCGGAAGTTTCTACGAAAAGCACAGCAAACGGATTAAAAGACGGTTTCAGGCTGACGCTGTACTTTCTCGAGCGCAATGTCTATGGCCCAAGGGGCATCCGAACGCCCGATGAGCGCGCCGGATTTATTCGCAAGATTGAAAGATTGATGGAAAAACAATGAGGTGCGAGCTTTGAACGACGAAAAACTGATCATGCCTGCTGATACAGCCACCGGTATATTGCCGATGGAAATCCTTGCCAAACACACCGGCATCGAATTGTTCAACATGATGATGCAGGGCGAATTGCCGGCGCCTGCCATGGGCAAATCCATGAACTTCATCATGACGGAGGCAGAAGTCGGGCGTGTTGTGTTTCGCGGCATCCCCAGTGAGCGGTTTTACAACCCATTGGGAACAATCCACGGCGGCTGGCCTTCTGCCATTCTCGACAGCGCGCTTGGCTGCTGCGTTCATACAACTTTGCCTGCCGGTATGGCTTACACAACCGTCGAGTTCAAGGTGAACCTTGTGCGCCCGCTGTTTGCGCATTCCGGTGAAGTTGTCTGCGAGGGCAAGGTCATCCATGTCGGACGAACCATCGCCACCAGCGAGGCAACACTCAAAACTGCCGATGGCAAACTCATCGCCCACGGGACCGAAACCTGCGCGATTTTTCCCTTGGGCAGCAAGGGCTGATCCGGCACGAAGTCAAGATACGTCCGAAGTGTGGAGTGCAATCATTGCCTGCTTTATATTATGTGCTCAAGATTGCTTGCCTGTCAGCTGTTTGAGTCAGCTGCCAAGGAATGGAATGGGTGCGCCGAAGAAATCTGCAAGCAGGACAAAGTTGAGGCTCAAAACCAGCGCTGCCCCAAGGCACGCGATGACAGCAATGAGCGGCTTTGCAACATAGTTCCCCATGATATCGCTACGCAATGAGAATATCAGCAGGGCGATCATCGGCACCGGTAGCGCGATAGACAACACAACCTGGCTGAGAATGAGCGCCTTGGTGGCATTGACACCCATGGCCACAACAATGAATGCCGGTACCATGGTTACCAGTCGGCGGATCAGGATCGGCACATGAAAGTGCAGAAAACCCTGCATGATCATTTGCCCTGCCATGGTTCCGACAACAGAACTGGAAATTCCTGATGCGATCAGCGAGGCGAGGAACATTCCGGCGGCTGCCGCACCCAATAGCGGGGTAAGGGTATAATAAGCGGTTTCAATTTCCGCGACTTCTGAATAACCCAGATGGAACGCACTTGCTGCCATGATTACCATTGCCATGTTGATCATTCCTGCAACGGCAAGGGCAAGAACCACTTCAATATTTGAAAAGCGCAGGACGCGGCGTCGGTCTGTGTCAGACGTAATGTCAGCGCGTGACTGGGTAAGGCCGGAATGCAGGTAGATCGCATGCGGCATCACGGTTGCACCTATGATGCCGACCGCAATGGTCAGCGCTGCACTGTCCGGCATGGAAGGTTGTATAAGGCCCAAGCCCGCCGCTTTCCAGTCCACCGGCGCGATGAGAATCTCCGCGAGGTAACAAAGGCCGATGACCGCTACCAGTGTGCCGATAATCAGTTCGATCGGCCTGAAGCCCGCCCGCTCAAAAATCAGAATGCCATAGGTGATGATCGCCGTAATGGCCATACCAACCATCAGGGGAAGATCAAAGAGCAGCGCCAGCCCGATAGCGCCGCCGAGAAATTCCGCAAGGTCGGTAGCCATCGCAGCAATCTCGGAAATAACCCACATGATCCAGACAACTGGCTTGGGGAAATTGTCACGGCTCAATTCGGCAAGATTTTTGCCTGTAACGATGCCCAACCGCGCCGAAAGTGCCTGAAAGACCATTGCAATCAGGTTTGCCAGAAGTACGATCCATAAAAGCTTGTAGCCATAACCCGCACCCGCTTGGATGTTGGTAGCATAGTTGCCAGGGTCCATATAGGCAACAGAGGCAACAATCGCCGGCCCGGCGAAAAGCAGTCGGCCTCGCCAGTCGCGTCTTTGGCCGGTCAATACGGCGGTCATGCCGCTGCGGGTTCTTTGGGTGCTGTTGAGCATGGTCATTCTCTGAAGATTTTTGAAAAATATAGCCATTGCTATATTTATTGCAAGGATAAATTTTAATTTCAACAGGCTTGCAAAAATTATTATAGCTGGTGTCAAATGAAAGCCTTGGCTATAAGACCTTCCACGCGCACTCTTTCAGGAAGCAGGCATGTCGAACACAAACATCAAACCGAAGGATCAGGCAGACCGGTTTGCCCGCGCGCGCGAAATGCAGTCCCTTGCCCTGCTTGAAGACTATGTCGAAATGATCGGCGATTTGATCGCAGAACTTGGGGAAGCCCGAGTCGCCGACATCGCCTCGCGCATGGGAGTTGCGCAGCCTACAGCCACCAAGGCGATTTCGAGACTAAAACGCGAGGGTTTGGCGACTTCAAGGCCCTACCGCGGGATTTTCCTGACGGACGAGGGTGCGGAACTGGCAGACAAGGTTCGCGCTCGTCATCGTACGGTGGTCGAAGTTCTGATCATGGTCGGTGTGCCTGAACCCATTGCCGAGATGGACGCCGAAGGCATTGAGCATCACGTCTCCGAAAAGACATTGAAAGCCTTTGAGAAGTTCCTGCGGGACAGCCAGAAGCAATAGTCTTCGAAATCAGCCGGATATTTGTTCGCTACGATTCTGCAGGGCTGAAACCGGGGCGAACCACGGCCGGTGCCATTTTCCAGTTGGGATCAATTAACTGAAACGGAATAGCCCGCGACCGGTTACTCACCTGACCGGAACGGATACAGGAATTGCCGCCAGAATCCCTTCGGCATCACCGCATCGCCAAGACCTGTTGATTCCGGCCAAGCGTCACCCGGCAGGTAATAGGTTCCAAACAGCCAGTCGATCAGCGGAAAGTGAATGGCAAAATTCCTGTCGTGAAATCGACGATCATCGCTGTGATGCCAGTGATGATATTGTGGGGTGACAAGGATGTATTTGAAGGGGCCAAACGGGATTCTGGTATTGGCATGGGCAGCAACTGCCTGGATTGAGACGATGGCCACATAGGCGTAAAATACCTCTACCGGCAGTCCAAGCATATAAAGTGGTAGATAGGAAAACGCCCGCGTGGCAAGCACGTCCACTAGATGCAGTCGCGAACCTGCAACCCAGTCAATCGTCCGGATCGAATGGTGCACGGCGTGAAAACGCCAGAGGGTGACGTTTGAATGAAAGGCTCGGTGTACGGCATACTGGAACAGATCCGCGAGGAGCATCGCCAGCAGCAATTGCGCGACAAATGGCAGTTGGGAAACCGCTGCGTGGATATGATCCATCCATTCTCCGACAAGGAGGGCTTCGGCAGGAAGTTTGACCGCGATCGCTGTGTACTGGACAATAAGATGGGCGATGGCGAAATAGACAGCATCGGTTTTCCATTCATCGTGAAACTTGGTCTGGTCCTCCCGTTTGGGCAGGAACAGTTCGATGGGAATGAAGATAACAGCGAGAACAATAATGTCGATCAGCAGCCAGTCGACACTGACATTCCACAGGCTTTGATTTGACTGCGGAATACCGCTCGCATCATTGCCCGCCAGGACAGCAATGGTCGCGATGATCACGCCTGTTAAACCGAGCTTCGATTTCCGGCTCAGGATGAAGCTGGAGAAGGCGAACCCGAAAGCCAGCACAATGCACACCAATAGCATCGAGCGGAACAGCCAGGAGGGATAGGCGGCCCGAAATTCTTCAGTGGTGAGATACTCCGGAAAAAGCAGGCAAAACGCAGCTCCGAGGGCAACCGCGCCCGAGAGGATGGACAACACACCGCTGATACGGCCTTCGCCGATCTTCATGCGTTGCGATGTTGGCGGCTGGTTTTGCATCCCGCTCTCCTGAATCCGAATCTATTGCTGATTCTTTCCAAAAACAATCGGTTGCGCAGCCTAGGCGGCACTATTCTGCAGGGCTGAAACCGGGGCGAACCACAGCCGCTTCCTGGATTGGCCAATGCACAATCGCGGCGAAGATGCCAAGACCTACCCCAAGCCACCAGACAGGATTATAGGTGCCAAACAGATCGAACAGGTAGCCTCCGAGCCAGACCCCAAGGAACGAGCCAATCTGGTGGGAGAAAAACACCACGCCGCCGAGCATGCCGAGATAGCGCGTGCCGAACATGCCTGCGACAAGACCATTGGTTGGCGCTACTGTTGACAGCCACAACAATCCCATGACCGCGGCAAAAATGACAACGCTGGTAGGCGTTTGCGGCAGCAGCAGGAAGGCAGTGACAGCAATAGAGCGGCCGATATAGATCAGGGACAGGAAAATCGGCTTTGAGTAACGCTGGCCGATAAACCCCGAAGCAATCGAGCCAACAATATTGAACAGTCCAATCAGCATCAGCGCTATGCCTGCATATTTTGCTTCGATGCCGATTTCATTGAGATAGGGCGGAAAATGCACGGTGATAAAGGCAACCTGAAAGCCGCAGACAAAAAAGCCTGAAACCAGTAACAGATAGCTCTTGTGGCCAAGCGCTTCTTTAAGCGCCTCGCCAAAAGTCTGTTCCATTTCAATCTGGGTTGCCTTGCCGCCCTTGGCACCTTTGACAAAGGGAATTGCCAGCACAGGTATGGCAAGCATCAAAAAGCTCATCCACACCATCGAATCCTGCCAGCCAAGATTGGATATCATGGCGACCGACAGAGGGGCAAATAGTGCCATGCCCGCTGACCCGGCAGCAGTGCCAATTCCAAATACGATGGTGCGTTTGTCTGCAGGCACATTGCGCGCAAATGCCGCCATGACGATCGAGAACGAGCCTGCCGCGATACCTAGCCCAATCAATACGCCACCCGAAATGTGCAGCATGGTGGCGGATTCAGCAATGGACATCAGGTAAAGGCCACTGGAGTAGAAAATGCCCGACAGGGCCAATACCCGCCATGTGCCGTAACGGTCTGAAATTGCTCCAAAAAATGGCTGCCCTATACCCCAGATGATGTTCTGGATTGCCATCGCAAGGCCGAATGTCGTGCGGTCCCAACCGCGCTCTTGAAGCATAGGATCCTGGAAAAAGCCCATGGTCGAGCGTGGCCCGAGGGTGAACATTGCGATAAGGCATCCGCAGATAACCAACAGGATTGGCAGGTTTCTCGGCGCTGTTTCGCTCTTCATTTCTTTAGACTCTCAATTGATCAGAAGAAGCACTGCTGATTTTTCCTCATGGTATGCATCTGCCGTAAAGAACGGTCAAGTCAATAGATTTCATCGCTTGTTTAACCATGCTCTAACCTTCGGTAACTTCTGTCCAAATCGCGTAGTCGCAAAACAACAGGTTGTGCTGCGGGCCTATTGCACTGTCAAGGTAGACGGTCTACGTCACATGTGGTGACCGTTTCCGGGAGGTGATTTTGGGAAACATTGGCGGGTTGGTTGTTCTGGTTGTTTTTTTCGTGGTGGCTATTCCGGTTGCCAGTGTAATCTTTGCAGTTACTCTGCGCGCGCGCGTATTTGCGTTGGAATTACAGATTGCAAACCTATCTGATTTTCTCAAAGTCCTGGAGTTGAAGTTTCAGAGAGCCGCTTTCGATGGGAACGAAGTTGTCGAACCATCTGAATCTGGCAATAACCCGATAATCGCGGCAAAAAGGCAAGAGCCGGATGTCATTAGCGAATCTGCTTCAATTAGGGAGATCGGGAAGGGCGCCAATGACACTGGACCAGATCCGGATAAATCGAGTGGACGGGATGATGAAGCAGAAGCGGCAACTGGTGATGTTGAATCCGAGCTTTATGGCAATCAGGAAAACGTGGCTGCTGTCGCAGAGCCTGCCGCACGCAAAGGAAGAAGTGCTGCCGATTTTGAAAAACTTATCGGTGAACGCTGGACCGTAATTCTCGGCGGGATTGCAATTGCGCTCGGTGCTGTCTTTCTGGTTCGATACACGATTGAAGTGGGGCTTCTTGGGCCGAGGACACGCATAGCGTTGGGTTTTGCGCTGGCTGCGGCGTTGTTTACTGGTGGTGAATGGCTGCGCCGCTATGATCGGAAACTCGATATTTCTGTGTTTGAGAAAGCTGATATACCTGGCATCCTTACTGGGGTTGGCTCGATTGCTGCCTTTGCTACCATATATGCCGCACATGCACTTTACGGATTTGTCGGGCCTGGCATTGCCTTTACCGGATTAACAGTGACTGGACTTGCTACACTGGTTCTTGCAATAATTCATGGACCAAAACTGGCTGCGTTCGGTGTTCTAGGTTCATATGCAACACCGATCCTGGTTTCGTCATCTACGCCCAATCCAATGGTGCTATCGATTCATATATTGATTGTTACAGCATGCGTCATGGCAATGGCCCGTGTGCGCGGTTGGTTGTGGCTTGCTTATGCGGGAATTATTGGAGCCACTTTCTGGACAATGATGGCTGCAAACGTTTATTCGCCATCCACCGGATTGGCAGGCGCAATATTGCTTGTTGGTCTCGCGATAGTCTATGCAGGTGCCTTCGCCTGGAAAGTTGAGGAGCGCCTCAAGCCATCAGTCGATTTGCCCATACAGCGGGTTGCCCTTGTTGCTTTCGCCTCGTTGACAGTCGGTTTTCTCGTGCAGTTGGCGGTTAACGTAAATCTTCCCGGAGTTCCAACCGGCCTTTTGCTTGCCATGATCATGATTGGCGTCGTGGCTTATTCGCCCGCCAATGTGCCGGTCGCGGTTGTTGGCGGGTTTGTGGTTACGCTGACAGTTTTGAAGATCCAGCTTCCGCTGGTTGATTTGCCGGGTATGAACCGGACTGCAGATTTGGTAAAAGGCATGGTACCGCCAGACATATCCGGGTATGTACAATCCGTGGCGATGGTTGCTGTGCCTCCGGCACTATTTGCGATTTACGAAGCATGGCGGGCCAACACCACTGCACGCCTGTTGGCTGGATGGTTGGCGAGCACGGCCAGCGGCATAGCGTTTCTCGCCATTCTCATTTCTTATTTGCGAATTGCACCGTTTGAAACGCGCATGGTTTTCGGTTTGATAGCAACTGGTGCAGCAGCCGGATTTGCAGCGCTTACCGAAAGTTTTTCACGCCAGCGCGCAGATGATCTGACAGCGCCAGCACCGGCAGCATTTGCAGTGGCTGCGGTTTCCCTCGTTTCATTTGCCATAGCAGTGTCTTTTTCCAAAGGATGGATGCCACTAGGTTTTGCCATGGCATCGCTTGCCATCGCGTTTGTTTACTCTCGCCGTTCGCTCTGGATTATTGCACGGCTGTCAGTGGCTGCTGCCGTGCTTTCAGGTATTGCACTTTATTTCAACGCGCCCTATGCCCAATTCGAGATCGGTTCGACACCATTTCTCAACAGCCTAATTCCCCTCGTTGCATTGCCTGCATTCGCCATTTTGGCAGGCGGGCACCTGATGCGCAGGAACGGCGCAGAACGCGAGGGCGCTGCAACGATGGCAATAGGCATGGCCGCATTCGGCCTGTTTGTGGGAATGGAAATCCGCCATTGGCTGACGGACGGCGATATAGCCAGTTCCCGCGTATCGCTCGAAGAGATGGCGGCTCAATCCATTGCGGCACTCAGTTTTGCAATCGGCCTTCAAAGGCTGGCCCGCTACACGTCTGATACCTTGTTTGACAAGGCAGCGCTGGTTGCAGGCGGTCTAGGCGCTTTGATGCTTGTTTTTGGGTTGCTGATCGTCCACAATCCGCTATTTGTGCCTGCAAGCATAGGGCAGGGGGCATTTTTCAATCTTCTTCTGCCTGCGTACCTGATTTCCGGAATACTCGCAGCAATCGTCGCCTATATGGCAAGACCAATCCGTCCCCGCTGGTATACGCTTAATTATGCCGCACTCTCGGGCCTGTTACTGTTTGTATACCCGACTGCCATGATGCGACATTATTATCAGGGTGAATTCATCTACCTGTCGCGATCAACCAGTGATCAGGAGCTTTGGTCCTATTCCGCAGTTTGGCTATTGCTGGGTGGTTTGGTGTTGGCAGCCGGTGTCAGGCTGAGCTCCCTGCCTATAAGGGCAGCATCAGGGATACTGATCGGATTGACCATTTGTAAGGTATTCCTGTTCGATCTTTCCGAATTGACAGGGGCAATGAGGGCCTTTTCGTTCCTTGGACTTGGGGCCTCCTTGCTGATTATCGGACGGTTTTATCAGCGGTTGCTTCGCAAGCAGGATCGCGGAGAGCAGGACGACGCTGCCGATCTAGATGAGGCGCCAACCGCGACTTGACGCTTGAACTGTATTTCAATTTGTTCAGGCTGATTGCAGAATTGGCCTTCGGGCACTTGAATAAAGTATAATGTTGTCATACATAAAATGAGCCTGTTCGCAGGCTTGTTTTTTCACCAATGTTATACTCATTTTGAGCATAAGTTGGAGGCGGAATTGGAGGACGTCATGTCATTGTCAGCCCAGAGCATGAAACCGGTAAAAGGCAGCAGCAAACAATTGTCGGCAGCCGAGCGTTTCGGCGTATTGGAAATGCCTGATTTGACCTATACGCCGGCTATCGCAAAGGCGACCGCTCCGCTTTATGAAAAAGTCCGTCATCACATTCCGGAAATCGAATGGCCGATCCATGCGCCCTATGTCTACTGGATCAACAAACTAAAGAAAAAGCGTAACGCCGCCATTCTCGCCCATAACTACCAGACACCTGAAATTTACCACTGCGTTGCTGATATTGTCGGCGACTCGCTGCAGTTGGCACGCGAGGCAACGCTGGTGAAAGAAGACGTGATCATCCAGTGCGGCGTTCACTTCATGGCTGAAACATCAAAACTGCTCAATCCGGACAAAACCGTTTTGATTCCGGACATGCGGGCAGGGTGCTCGCTTGCCGAGTCGATCACAGCCGCTGATATTCGCCTGCTGCGTGAAGCCCATCCAGGGGTCCCGATTGTCACCTATGTCAACACCTCGGCTGAAGTGAAAGCCGAAAGCGATATTTGCTGCACGTCTTCCAACGCTGTCCGCGTGGTCGAGAGTTTTGAGTCGGACACGGTATTTTTGATCCCTGACGAATATCTGGCACAAAACGTTGCCAAGCAGACCAAGAAAAAAATTCTCACCTGGGCGGGCCATTGCGAAGTGCATGAGAGGTTCACCGCCGAAGAGCTGCTGGCATATAAAAAGGCCGACCCCTCCATCCAGATCATCGGCCATCCCGAATGCCCGCCATCGGTGATCGCGGTTTGTGACTATGCGGGCTCAACCGCGGGCATGATTGAATACGCCAAGACCCGCAAACCCGGCGCAAAAGTGCTGCTGGTAACCGAATGCTCCATGGCTTCCAATATCGAGAAAGAGGCAAAGGGCGTTGAGTTCATCAAGCCGTGCAATCTTTGCCCGCACATGAAACGTATCACGCTGCCCAAGATCCTCGAAAGTCTCGTCTATATGAAAGAGGAAGTTCTGGTCGATCCTGCCATGGCCAAAAAAGCCCGCCGCGCTGTCGAGCGCATGGTCAATCTGAAGCCGAATTGAGTGCGATAAAAAAATTAGTCATCCTCGGGCTTGTTCCGAGGACCCGGTTTGAAAATGTGAATGGGCTGGGTCCTCGGGACAAGCCCGAGGATGACTAGACAAATGGTAGATAGACAAGCAGAACTTTTCCCGCCGCAATCCCGATCCGGTATTGATGATGTTGTCATCGTCGGTGGCGGCCTTGCCGGCCTTTTTTGTGCGCTAAAGCTTGCACCGCGTCCTGTAACCATCGTTGCTGCAGCACCTATTGGAAAAGGCGCATCATCTGCCTGGGCGCAGGCGGGAATTGCCGCTGCCGTTTCACCCGGTGATACGGTGGAAAAACATGTTGCCGACACTTTGGCGGCAGGCGCTGGTATTGTGGATGAAAAGATAGCCCGACTGATGGCATCCGAGGCTGCCGGACGCATTCATGACCTGCTTGAATTCGGTGTACCCTTTGACCGCGATCTTGAAGGCCGGTTGCAAACCTCCCGCGAGGCAGCCCATTCGGAAAATCGCGTTGTTCGTGTGCGCGGCGACATGGCAGGGCGTGCAATCATGGAAGCATTGGTTGCAGCAGTCAAAAACACGCCGAGCATCCGCCTGATGGAAGGCTATGTGGCCGAAGAAATCACCACCACCGGTCGGTTTGTCACAGGGCTGATCGCAAGACCTGACGCAGGCAAATCACCGAGGCGCATCGCTTTCCCCGCTCGCGCGGTTGTCATGGCCGCAGGCGGCATTGGCCATATCTATGAAGTAACCACCAATCCGACCGAGGCTCGGGGCGGTGGTATCGGCATGGCAGCGCGCGCTGGTGCGATGCTGGCGGATACCGAATTCGTGCAGTTCCATCCCACCGCCATTGATGTCGGCAAGGACCCTGCGCCGCTAGCAACCGAGGCATTGCGAGGCGAAGGTTGTACGCTGCTCAACAGGGCTGGTGAAAGGTTCATGCTCAAGATCAATCCCAATGGCGAACTGGCTCCGCGCGATATTGTGGCTCGCGGAATTTTTGCCGAGGTCATGGCCGGGCGCGGCGCGTTTCTTGATTGCAGAACAGCAGTTGGCGAGCATTTCAAAGACGAGTTTCCGACCGTTTATGGCTATTGCATAGACGCTGGAATTGACCCGGCAAATGACCTTATCCCGGTAATTCCGGCTGCTCATTACTTCATGGGTGGAATATTGACAGACAGTGACGGACGTTCAACACTTGACGGACTTTGGGCCTGCGGTGAGGTCACTTCAACCGGTGCACATGGCGCCAATCGGCTGGCCTCGAATTCGCTGCTTGAGGCTGTCGTATTCGCCGGGCGCATTGCCAACAATATCTCCGGCCTGTTGCCCGATTCGCGCACCGCGGCCTGGAAAGACAAATCCGGCCTCAATGATGATGTAGTGACCGATGTAGACGATGCGGCAATGAAAAAATTGCGCTCAGTAATGAGCGCAAGGGTCGGCGTAATTCGCGATAATGACGGTATGATCGAGGCGATCAAGGCAATTGATGATTTGGAGCGTAACAACCGTTCCAACCGGTTTGCCAACACCCTGGCAACAGCGAAAATGATCGCTGTTTCTGCGTTCAACCGCAAGGAAAGCCGGGGCGGGCACTTCCGCACCGATTATCCCAACGAGCGTCCCGAGTGGAAGCACCGAACTTTCATCGAATTGGCTGAAGCAGAGAAAATGATCTCTGAAATAACCGGTCGAGCGCCGGTATCTGCAGTTGCATCCTGAGGAGGCCAGGTTGGTCAAAAAAGCAAAATCTGATCTGGCGCTTCCGGCCCATCTCTCACCAATCCTGATTGAGGATGCGGTGCGTGCCGCTTTGCTGGAGGATTTGGGGCGTGCGGGCGATGTCACCAGCAACGCAACAATTCCGGTAAATGCGACCGCCAAAGCTGTCATGGCAACGCGCGAGAATGGCATATTGTCGGGTATTGATCTTGCCCAAGCTGCGTTTCGTGCCATGGATACAAAGTTGAAATTCACTGCCCTTGCCAGGGATGGTGACCGGATCAAGGCCAAACAGGTTGTTGCGCGTATCGAGGGCAATGCAAGGGCCATCCTCGCGGGCGAACGGGTTGCACTCAATTACCTCATGCGCATGTCCGGCATTGCGACATATACAGCTCAGTTTCAGGACCTGATTTCCCATACCAAGGCCAAAATTACCTGCACCCGCAAGACGGTTCCCGGTCACCGCGCCTTTGACAAATATGCGGTAAAATGCGGTGGCGGTTCCAATCACCGTTTTGGCCTAGATGATGCAATCCTGATCAAGGACAACCACATTGCCGTTTCAGGCGGGGTTGCCCTCGCAATAAAGCGCGCGCGCGCCTATGCCGGGCATCTGATGAAGGTCGAAGTCGAAGTTGATACGTTGAAACAGTTCGCCGAAGCGCTGAAGGCGGAGCCCGATGTTGTGCTCCTGGACAACATGACAACCGCTCAACTGGCAGACGCCGTTGCGATGAATGCTGTTCACAATCAGGGCCGCATCAAGCTGGAGGCTTCCGGCAATGTGAACATTGCAACGGTCAAGGAGATTGCCGAAACCGGCGTTGATTATATCTCGACTTCCAAGATCACCATGGCCGCCCCGACGCTCGATCTGGGACTGGATATCGAAATATCATAATGCTTGCAAAAATGTGATTTGCACTTTGCCGGGCCTGTGGCAGATTTATCCTGAAACGTGAAAGTTACAGGAAAATTGTCATAAGGAATATTCGGTAAGGAAAAGCCACATGGAAAAAGTCCGCGAACAGGCAATGGTATGCGTCGGTAGGGCCGTCTTTTTCAGCTATTTGGCAATATCAATGGTGATGCTGGGCTTCATGTTCGACCTGGTACTTTTCTTCCGTTCGGGGGCTGTCTTGACAGTGACCCTGAGTACTGTGCTTTTGTGGTTTGTCCAGACTGCCCATTTGAGGGAGCCTAGCAAAACGGAAACCTGGCTGTTGCTTGACCAGAAGTACCGCCCCCAGAATGACCATGCCATCCGGGCTTTTGGGCAGATCATGAAAGAGGTCTATGGCTACTTTGCCACTGCCGCGATCTGGATTGGCCTGGCGCTTGCAATTGCCTCATTGGTGTTTACGCAGGTCAGCATTCGGTTCATGTTCAATTTTTAAACGTGCACTGATAGCTATTTGCATTCTGGAACATGCCTCGAATTGATTGTCTGATGATCGTTCGAACATTACACCAGCACCTGTGAAGAGCGGGCGGAAGGCAATCTGCTCCGGCGGCAAAATTATCCCAATCTCGACAAGGTTTTATCAAAATATCTGGGATCAATTCCATTCTGGCGTAAAACACTCCATGGAGAATTGTTATCTGCCATGCTAGCAATTGCCCATGAGGCAACCGCAGATTCTATCCACTCTCAAATCCTACTCATGGGCGCTGTTTACCAAAGACATGATCGCCGGGCTTACCGTTGCCATGGTGGCCTTGCCGCTGAGCATTGCCATTGCGATTGCTTCTGGTGCTGAACCCGCTCAAGGCCTTGTTACAGCAATCGTTGCAGGCTTTTTCATTTCGCTGCTGGGCGGCAGCAATTTCCAGATTGGCGGACCGACCGGCGCGTTCATCGTCGTCGTTTTTGGCGTGATTGCCGATCACGGTTATGACGGGCTGGTGATGGCAACCTTCATGGCAGGTATTGTCCTGCTGGTGGCTGGGTGGCTGCGAATGGGCAGGCTGATCGCCTATGTGCCCGAGCCGGTCATCAACGGATTTACAATCGGCATAGCCATCATCATTGCGGCAAGCCAGTTGAAGGATTTTTTTGGCCTTTCATTGGAAAAGGTTCCGGCTGAATTTATTGAAAAGATTGAAGCGCTTTGGCATGCCAGAGACAGCTTCAATAGCGCTGCAACCCTGATCGCATTGATTACTTTCGCGTTGATCGTCGGGCTGGGAAAATTTGCGCCAAGATCACCGCGACTGATCATTGCTGTTGCGCTCGGCTCGCTGGCAGCGATTGCAATCAGCATGCCTGTTGACACCATCGCTTCGCGCTACGGCGCATTGCCTGCCTATCTGCCATCGCCCTCAATGCCCCATTTTACTTTTGACCGATTTGTGGAGTTGGTACCATCGGCTTTTGTTATCGCATTTCTGGCTGGGATCGAAAGTCTGCTCTCAGCAGTGGTTGCAGATCGAATGACTGACCATAGTCATCGCCCGAATGCCGAGCTGTTGGCTCAGGGTGCTGCAAATGTCGCGTCGGCTTTTTTTGGCGGCATGCCTGCAACCGGCGCGATTGCGCGCACAGCAACCAATATCAGGGCAGGGGGAAAAACGCCTGTCGCCGGTCTTGTGCATGCCCTTGCCATCCTTGTCATCATGTTTTTTGCAGCGCCAATTGCGGGTTACCTTGCCATGCCGGCTCTCGCCGCCTTGTTGGTGCTCGTTGCCTGGAACATGAGTGAGCCGCACAAATGGCGCAGCTATATGCAAGAGCCCAAGGCCGATATTGCGCTGCTGCTGGTCACGTTGTTGCTGACTGTGCTGGTCGATCTTACCGTTGCAATCGGGGTTGGCGTTTCAATCGGATTGGCATTGCGCCGCTACAAGCAGAACAACCCGCCCGAAGACTGGTCGCCCCGCGAAAAATAGGACTGTCAGGCTAGCCGCGCCCGAGCCGCAATCCTGGTGCAGGGCGTTCTGCCATTACCTCACGGCGGAAGCGGAATAGTGCGGCAGGTCTGCCGCCGGTTGAAAGCGAGGTTTTTCCCGTCGCTTCAACAAGCATGTTGCTCTCGACCAGACGGCGGAAATTCTGCTTGTGAACAGTCCGCCCCATGATGCTTTCAACTGTTTGCTGCAAGGCCAGAAGCGTAAACTCGTCCGGCATCATCTCGAAAATAACCGGGCGGTATTTCAGCTTGGAGCGCAGCCTGGCGAGCGCTGTAGCAAGAATGCGGCGGTGATCATTGAGCATCTGTGTGCCAAGGGCATGCGAAATCTTCGTTGCGGCGACCCGCCCGTCAGCAACCGCTTCTCCAACGAGCCCCGCAGAATAAAGCAGCTCATAGCGCTCCAATACCCGCTCCTCATCCCAGTTGATACCGTCAAGACCAAAGGCAATGCGAACCCGGTTGCGGTTTGCCTGGTCAAGAGTGGAAAGCCCGGCCGAAACAGAGGTGTTGCCTTTCATCGCTACCCAATCCTGAAGTGCCGGAAGGATGATGTCATCAATGATCGCAGGACGTCCCTCGCGCCAGTCTTCCCAAGGTAAAAACAGATACGAGTTTTTCCATGATGCCCCGGACAGCGACAACTTTGCATCCTGGTCCTTTTTCAGTTTTGTCAGAGCCAGATAACCAACCGAAACCACATGCGGACCCTGATCATCCTGCTGGCGTTGCCTGCCTCTGTCACCAAATGTGTACAATTGCTCGATATAGCCGAATTTCAGCGCTGTCTGCTCTTCCACCCATTGGCGCAGCCCCAGTTCCATCGTGCGGTGCAGGGCAGGGTTGAACGGACCAAAGGGAAGCGCATCAAGTGTGGCAGGTGCAGGCCCGGGGATTCTCAGGATTGCCGGGGCATTGTCGACGATTGCAAGAATCGCCGCGTTGAGACCGATTTGAATGCTGTCATTGGAAATCATCAGGGTTTGCCTCTTGAGGTTTCCGACAGGAATTGCCTTTCCAATTCATGAAACCGTTCGAGGAAAACACTCTGTGCATCCTTGGCGGACATTGATGCGAGGGGCAGCTTTTCTGCCGTAATATCAGCAGGCTTTCCGAAATATTTCATCGCTTCGTCCTTGCTGAATCCTGCAAGTTCTGTCGCCTCGAAATAGGCAGCAATCATGTCGGCCTTCTTGATCGAGGTCTTTAGTTTCACCGGAACTTTGACCGGAAGTGAAAAGCGAAGATGTATGGCTTCCTGCAACCTGTTCTCAACCGATTTGTAGTCACCGCCCACAACCGCCTTGAACGGCGATATCATGTCGCCAACAACATATTCGGGAGCATCGTGAAGAAGGCAAACCAGTTTGTCGCCTGAGCAATTTTGCGGTTCCAAAAGGGCAAATATGTCGAGTACCAGCAAGGAATGCTGAGCCACACTAAAGGCATATTCGCCGCTGGTCTGGCCGTTCCAGCGCGCCACGCGGGAAAGCCCCTGGGCAATGTCTTCAATTTCGACATCAAACGGTGAAGGCTCCAGCAGATCAAGACGCCTGCCGGAAAGCATCCTTTGCCAGGCTCTTGCCTGTGGAGATTTAACAGCCATTTGGTACGTACCTGCAATTGTTCATCGGCTCAGGTAATTTTGCCCGATTGCCACCAGTGCAAGCTATGGCCCCGGTATCTCGTTTGATCAAGGGTCCAGGATCGGAATCTTGGAGCGAATGAGGCTCGTCGAGTAAAAAAATGAAACTTTCCGCCTTAAGCGTCGATGCTGCCTTGCCAGGAAAAGTTGCACCAGTCGGGGATATGCAAGGTTACCGGAGTGGTTGCGGCAAGGGCGATACGATCCTGACCTGTTCCGACGGGTTTGTCGATGCGGACCATTCCCATGCCGAACGTGCCTGCCGTGCTGGTGATTTCACCACAGGTCTTTCCTTCGCACAGGATTTCGGTGCTCTTTTCGGGAAGGGGGGAGGTTGCCAAGAGCTGTATCAGGCGCTTGCGCGCCGATGAGCGGTGTTGCATTCGTGAAACAACTTCCTGTCCAACATAACAGCCCTTTTTGAAATCAACTCCCTTGAACTGGTCCATCAGTGCCTCATGGGGAAATGCGTTGCCGAAAGCAAAATCATGCCCGCCTTGCGGCATCCCGAGACTGATGCGAAACCGGTTCCAGTCGTCAATTGGCCGAATGTTGCAACCCTCCGGCGCGCGCCGCAGATATCCGCGCATCCCCATCATTGTCAAACGCGGGTCGGGCATGAAGATACCGTCCGCAACGATCCTTTCAGCATTGATATTGTCCCCCCAAATAGCAAACACGTTGGTTCGCTGGTCCATGGGCTGAATATCGACATTTGCCCGCAGGCGGTAAAACATCAGGCGTTTGGTGAAATCAGTCGCCATTGAGCGGTCAATGTCGACCATATAGCCTTCGGCCATTGCGATGATGAAAAAATCAAACAGGATTTTACCCTGAGGCGACAGCAATGCACCAAAATTGATTTCACCGGTTTTCAATGACCCGACGTCGCATGTTACAAGCCCCTGCAGAAATGTCGTCGCATCCCCGCCACTAATGCGTAAGAGGGCCCTGTTGTCCAGTTCGGTAAAATTGATTGATTCCATGGCCCTGAAATAAGCTTGAAATCGCAAAAAGCAAATCCTAATCGCCAGCGACGAAAAAACGCCATCTGCCTTCAGGGGTTATTCCCAAACGATAGAAGATGTAATTGCCGAAATTGACCATTTCCTCGTAGTCACCATAGGTGATGATGCGAAAGAGTTGGACTCGTTGTTCCGGCGTGAGTTTTTCATATGGGTACGAATAATAGTACGGCCAGACATAAACTTCCTCGCCCGTCCGCTCCTCGATTTTGACAGCCGGCGCTTCAAGAATTTCCGTCAGAATGGCAAGAATTTCATGGCCCTCCGGATCGCCCGACAGGGACTTGAGAAAATCTATCGGATCTTCATCAAAGCCGCCCAGAGACAGCATGGTCACATCGTCACCATATCCGATATAGGGGCGTAGTTTTTCAATGTCGCCAGATTTTGCTGCCTCGATTATCAGTTCACGCATCTTGCGAACTGGGAACGGGATTGTAGACAAATCTGTAATAATGTCCGGCACCTGAGCCGGTTCAGCAGCGATATCAAGTTCCTTTTCGCCGGGTATCTTTTCTGCGTCTGGACTCGTATCGCCATCCGGTCCGACTGTTGTCGGATCACTCTGCCCGTCACTTGCATCATTGGCGGGGCTGGATTCAGGACTAGTTCCAGGGGCAGGGGCCTGTTCACCGGAAGGTGTTTCGGCAGGAATCGTCGTGTTGTCCTTTGAAGGTTCACTGACCGTGATGACGCTCCCGCCGGACGTTTGTGCCTGACTGGGAGAACCTGGGGCAACCAACAAGGCAAAACTCATGCTGACGGCTATTGCTTCAAGAAAAAATCTGCGCATCTGAATTCCATCGGGTACAGGTCATTATTCCCTGCTCAATCCCATGCTACGCTGAATCGACTGAAAGTCAAAAATCAATTATGGGCAACATAGGGCTGAATTCACACAATGCAGTTTTCACACTTTTGAACACTGGTGCAAGTGTGCTGCCATTAATGTATTGGCCTGAACGGCAGAAATGCGCCATTGAGCTCCTTGTCGGAGATTTCGCTGATCAATTGGTTTGCCGTTGACGCACCTTGTAACCGCGTCAGTTCCAGCAACGCGCCACTTATCAGTTCGCGTGCGAAGATATCCGCATCAATACCATCTGTCAGTCCGGCTTCCCAGGCATCGAGAAAGTGCTCGCGAGCCACCAGCTTTTTCTCTTCAAGGATGATTTCATCCAGATTTTCAGCAACGCCCTGATCCATTTGTATTTCCCTGCGGCAAACCGTTTCCCATGTTGATGCATGTCATAACGGTTTTAGTCGATAAGTGCAGGCAAATCGCATTTTTTGGTTAACGTCCAAACCGGTTTGGAATTTCGGCGGAAAGGCGTGCACCTTGTTGCAAAAACTGGTTGGCTGCCTCAGCGGCAGGCTTGGTGCATTCGCGGTAAATCTCCGCATAGCCGCGAAAACCACGGTTGAAATGGGCTATCAGTTGAGCCTTGCGAACCTCGGTGGGTTCCTCCACCTCAATCAGGGTTTCCATTTCCTTGCGCCACATTTGGCCTTCGTCCTCTCCGCAAAGCGCACGCAGATAATGCAACGCGCCCAGCACCTCTGCCAAGCGCATCAATTGCGGCTCATATGCTGGCGGCAAAGTCTTGATTTCCGGCTTGGTATCAGGAAGCGCGTCCTGCGTTGGAGGCGGGGTCTGGCTATTGGTAGTTTGCGCGTTGGTAATACCTGGAAAAACGGCGGTACTGGTCAACAATACCAATAGGAGGGAGACGCCCGAAAAACGGGCTGCACCAATGCGGGATTTTAAAGTGGTAGGCGTCGCCAAGGCCATTCTGGTTTTTGTTCCTGGTGCATTTGCGCTGATCGTTTGCTTGTGGCGCGCTTCCGCGGCAAAATCAAGACAGCGCGAATTATTCAAGTTGAAAGTGCCGTTAAACAAGACTGATATGTGCCAGGATAAGTTCTTTACTGGTCCCGGTAAATGCAAACTGTTCCAGCATTTCCGGGGTAACCCATCTGGCTTCTTCCGCGTCATCGCCAGCGCTTAACATTCCCTCAAAGTCCCTGCAGATAAAAACCGCAAGCACATAATGGCTGGTTGTCTCGCCAAGCTCGTTGGTTCGCATCGGTTCTATGAGCGAAAGAAGGGACAATGATTTTGCATCAAGGCCGGTTTCTTCTCTCAGTTCACGAACAGCTGTTTGTTCGAGTGTTTCGCCAAATTCCTGCCTGCCTCCTGGAAGCGCCCAAAGCCCCTTTGAGGGCTCCTTGCCCCGCTTGATGATCAGTGCATGCCGCCCGTCAATCACCAGCACAGACGCCCCGGTAATCGGCTTTCTCGCTGCTGCAAGAACAGGGTCGTGTTCGGGCAATGCCATTATTCTGTACCGCGCATGCAAGTAACTGCGGAATATTCTTTTGCCGGGTAATCACGAAATTTCATTGCCAACCCTGTCAAACGCGGAAATACTGGTTTCAAGGGCACGACAATACTCATTTTGGAAAAAGCGGCAAGTTCATGTGTGGCAGGTTCTCTCTCACAGCTTCTCCTGAGGAAGTCGCAGAACTCTTTGACCTTGAGGACATCGAGCCATTTCCGCCCCGCTATAATATAGCCCCGACCCAGCCAATCCTGATGATCGGCGCGGGACCGCTTCTCAAACCTTCCGCCACATTGGTTCGCTGGGGTTTTGTGCCATCGTGGGTCAAGGACCCTGCCGATTTTACCCTTCTGATCAATGCCCGCAGCGAAACTGCCGCCGAAAAACCGTCCTTTAGAAATGCGATGCGACACCGCCGCATGCTTATCCCTGCGTCCGGGTTTTACGAGTGGCACCGGCCAAGCGACAAAAAACATCCAAGCCAGGCCTACTGGATAAAGCCCAAACGCTCTGACGGTGTGATCTGTTTTGGCGGATTGATGGAAACCTGGACAGGCACCAACGGCAGCGAATTCGATTCAGGTTGCATTTTGACGACAAACGCCAACAAGGCGATTGCGCAGGTTCACCACCGGATGCCGGTGGTAATCAGGCAGGAGGATTTTGCCCGATGGCTCGACTGCAGGAACTACGAACCGCGTGACATGGCTGATTTGTTGCAGCCGGTTGAAGAGGATTTCTTTGATATCATTCCTGTCAGTGACAAGGTCAACAAGGTTGCAAATGCCGGACCCGATGTGCAGGATAGAGTGGAAATCAAGGCTCCGCCAGCCAAGTCAGCCAAAGAGGAAAAATCTGCCAAACAGGGCAAAAAATCCCCCGACACTGACCAGTTCAAATTATTTTAGGACCATACATGTTACTGCCTGCGCTATCGGGTTTCTTTCTGGGCGGAAGCCTGATTGTGGCTATTGGCGCTCAAAACGCCTATATTTTACGCATGGGGCTTTTACGCCATCATGTTTTCTGGTTGTGCCTGTTTTGCGCTCTGTCAGATGCCATACTCATCGTTGCAGGAATTGCCGGGCTGGGCGCGCTGGTGGGATCCAACCCTAAACTGCTGATCATCATCGCTTTTATGGGCTTTTTGTTTCTGGGATCCTACTCGCTGCTTGCCTTGAAGCGTGTCATTTATCCTGTGGCTCTTCAAGCCGCCGATGTATCCAAGCTGGCGCTGGCCAGTGCGATTGCCGTCTGCGCCTCTTTTACCTGGCTCAATCCGCATGTTTATCTGGTTACAGTTGTGCTCGTGGGCGCTTTATCCACGCAATATAAAACGCCCCTGCAATATGCCTTTGGCGCAGGTGCTGTCATTGCATCGTTTGCGTGGTTTTTTCGCTCGGTTACGGCGCGCGTTTGTTGGCGCCGCTGTTTGCAAAGCCAATAGCATGGCGAATCCTTGACGGGCTGATATCGCTCGTCATGGCAATTCTGGCGGTGCAATTATTGTTTAAAGCGCTTGGATTATGATTTGCCAAGCAGGGTCTGCGAAGTCCACTGCATATTTGGACCAGTTGCTCCGTAGGTCGCATTGGCGGTAAGCGCAGCGATGACAGCCTTGATGCCGACCGGGCGATATTGCGCGGAAAGGCATTTGACAGAAGGCGTGACTGACTGAGTTGACATTTTATGATTCCGAATGTTGGCACTGGTGCTTTTGTAAAGTCCGGTGGGTAGTGGATTGTCGTTACCAAAAGGTAAATTGATGAATGCATTACGGCAATTCGCCGAACTGGTTTGGCTGGCGCAGGCAGTGCAATGCAAATTGGGTGGAAATGTGTTCATTCCGGATTTTTCTGCTCAGGCCTTGGACAAATGCCGTAAATAAAAAGTCACCTGACACAAGTGCCAGGTGACCAAAAGGAACGGAAAAAGTGGGGCTATTTCCGCCCGAGCCTTCCAATTAGGAACAGGATCAAATTGATGAAACAGGCAGAACAGTCACCCCCCTTAAAGGGGGTAAAATTCTTTGCGCCGGGTAAACTCGGTCTTGACTGAAATAAGTATCTGTCTGATAACGATTTCATGAAAAACCGTGTGGAAAATTATTTTTCAATTTATTGTGGCATAAGCTGTCGCTGAACGCGGCTGGCCGGGTTTTTCAGGTGTTTCCTCGACATTTCCCCAAAATATGGCTGCTTTCAGCTCATTTTCATGCCACTAGAACGAATCCATTGTCTTCAAACAAACGCACTACTATTGCTCCGGATATGACCAAATGACCGATACGCCGAAACTGAAACTCTACAACACCCTGACCCGCCAGAAAGAGGTGTTGGAGCCGATCGATACGAAAAATGTGCGCATGTATGTCTGTGGTCCGACCGTCTATGACTTTGCCCATATCGGCAATGCGCGCCCCGCAATTGTCTTTGACGTGCTGTTCCGCCTGCTGCGCCATGTCTATGGCAAGGACCATGTAACCTATGTGCGCAACATCACCGACCTTGACGACAAGATCAATGCCCGTGCGCTGCGTGATTTTGGCGACAGGATCGCCGCCGGTGAGATGTCACTCAACGAAGCTATTCGCCATGTCACGGAAAAAACCGCGACCCAGTATCATGCCGATGTGAAGGCTTTGGGATGCCTTGAGCCGACCCATGAGCCGCGTGCAACGGAATTTGTCTTGCCACGCGAAGACGGCAAGTCCGACATGGTGACGATCATTCAGGCGCTGCTCGACAAGGGCCATGCCTACATCGCAAAAGGCAGCGAGGGCAGGGAGGTGCTGTTCGACGTTACCTCGATGAAGGACTACGGCGCGTTGTCCAACCGCAAGCTGGAAGACCAGCAGGCAGGCGCACGCATTGCCGTTGAAAGCCACAAGAAAAACCCTGGCGACTTTGTGCTCTGGAAAGAGTCTTCGTCTAGTGAACCAGGTTGGGATGGTGAGTTCGTTCCTGATCCCAATGCTGGTTATCATGCAGAGTTTGAGATGTCTGAAGACAATAGGCATGCGATTGGCGCAAATTCACGAAAAATAACCATCCACGGTCGCCCAGGCTGGCACATCGAATGCTCGGCGATGAGCGATGCATTGTTGTGGGATGCGGTGAAGGACCGCCTGTCACCGGAGGGGTTGGCTCATCCCCACATGTTCGACATTCATGGCGGCGGGCTGGATTTGATCTTCCCGCACCACGAAAACGAGATCGCCCAGTCCTGCTGCGCCCACGACACAAAGCGCATGGCCAATATCTGGATGCACAATGGCTACCTGCAGGTCGAGGGCAAAAAGATGTCCAAGTCCGACGGGAACTTCGTGACGATCCAAGAAAACACAAGAGGCATATTTCCAGATTGGAATGGCGGCGCCTTATTCGGTCTTCATTTGCGAGCAGCAATGCTTCTTACCCATTATCGCGAACCCATAGATTGGACAAAGGCCAGATTCGTTGAAGCTAGGCAGATACTGGATCATTCGTATAGATTGATTAAAATTTATGCGGAACGTAACAACGGGGCAAGTTCAATCAAAAAAGCAATTGAACAAGGGAAGCCGGATCCAACGCTAATAGAAATTTTGTCGAATGATTTAGATACGCCTGCTGCTCTTCAACGAGTTGCGGCTCTGGCCAAAGACATTAAAAGTGATGATACAGATTCGATGAAAACTCTAATAGCATCCTTGGATGTTTTAGGACTAGTGAATTCAAAAGTTCCAACTGCAGTAGCGACCATAGTTTCTCGAGTTCCAATCGCAGGTATACCTATTCCAATAGATATTGTTATGGACCTGAATGTTGCGACTGCAAATAATGACTTTGAATTTGCAGTTACATTGGGAAATGAAATCAATAACCTTGGATATTCAGTAACTGTTAGCAGTAGCGGCACAACTGAAGTAAATGCAATTTCCAACAATCAGACTACGTTAGATGTTGACGCGCTTATCACCAAACGCCTCGCCTTCCTCGCCGAGAAAAACTTTGCCGAAGCCGACCGTATCCGCGATGAACTCTTGTCTCAGGGAATTCAGCTAAAGGATTCAAAAGACTCACAAACCGGCGAACGGATCACAACCTGGGAAGTGAAGCGGTGATGTCGTTTCACCCCCCTCTGTCACTTCGTGACATCTCCCCCCAAGGGTGGAGATACCGAGAACGTGGATCGACCTTACACTCCAATTTACAAGCTTGGGATATGTCATATTTTCATGGTTCCAATGTCCATTAACATTCATTCTCTCTGTGTACGAAATTCTGCCTGGCCAGGTATCTCCACCCTTGGGGGGAGATGTCACGAAGTGACAGAGGGGGGTTATGCAACAAGCCTTGCAATCCGAAACCGGTGAAAAGCTAGCCCGATGACCCGGCAACCCATTCCGCGCATGCTGCTTGGAAATGCTAAAAAGATGCGTTCGCAAATGACCCGATCCGAACTGAAGCTTTGGAACCAGTTGCGTGCTCATCGCTTGATGGGGCTTTCATTTCGTCGACAGGTACCTGTCGGAAAATACATTGTCGACTTTGCTTGTCCGGCCCATCATTTGGCAATCGAGGTAGACGGCCCCTCACACACTGTTGACGATGCCATTTCCTACGATGAAACAAGAACAGAATTTCTTGCTGGCGAAGGGTGGCATGTATTGCGTTTTTCAAATGTGGAAGTGGTAAAGAATATTGATGAATGTTGTTCACATATTCTGGCTGTTTTGAAAGAAAAAGGAGTGGTTTTCCAATGACCCCCAAACTCGCCGGCGGTTGCCAGTGCGGCGCGATCCGCTTTGCAGTCACAGGCCCGCTCAAAGATACGTCGATCTGCCATTGCCGCATGTGCCAGAAGGCCTTCGGCAATTTTTACGCGCCGCTAGTTTCCACAAGGGGTAGCGATTTCAAATGGACGCGCGGCGAGCCGAGGCGCTGGCGCTCGTCAAACCATGTTTTGCGCGGCTTCTGTGAAAATTGCGGCACCCCGCTGACCTATGAGGCTGAGGACGGACTGGCAGTCGCGATTGGCGCCTTTGACGATCCGGCGCTGTTGCCGCCGGTTGTACAATACGGTATGGAGGCGAAGATCGCCTATGTCGATCAATTGCCAGAGCTTCCGGCCAGCACTACGATGGACGACATTGAGTCGGCGCCATTTCTGGCGTCGATCACCAGCAACCAGCATCCTGACGAAGACACCGCCGATTGGCCTGTCAAAGGGTACGAGACCAAATGAACATGCCCGCAGACCCGCAGAAAAACAGAAAAGCCCAGGCAATGCCCAAATGGCTCCTGTATGGCCTGATCGCCAAAGGGGTTCTTGTTGTTTGTGTCGTCGTCGGTGTGCTGTGGTATGCAGGGGTGATCTGAAATGAAGCAACGCATCCATCTATTTGACACCACATTGCGCGATGGCCAGCAGACGTTCCCGCCTTGCCCGCAGGCGCAGCCGAGGACAGGCAAAGAGAAAATCCGGGCAATGGTGATCTGAAATGAAGCAACGCATCCATCTATTTGACACCACATTGCGCGACGGCCAGCAGACACCCGGTATTGATTTTTCCGTTGCCGACAAGAGCGCGATTGCTGCCATGCTCGATGATCTCGGCATTGACTATATCGAGGGCGGATACCCGGGCGCAAACCCCACAGACACGGAATTCTTTTCAAAAAAACGCACAAAAAAGGCAGTGTTCGTCGGCTTTGGGATGACCAAGCGGGTCGGCGTTTCAGCGTCGAACGATCCGGGCCTTGCCGCGCTTTTTGAGGCAAAAACCGATGCGGTCTGCTTCGTTGCCAAATCCTGGGACTACCATGTCAAGGTCGCGCTGGGCTGTACCAATGACGAAAACCTCGAGGCGATCCGCGCATCTGTGGACGCTGCAAAAAAGGCAAAGCGCGAGGCGCTGGTTGATTGCGAACATTTCTTCGATGGCTACAAGGCCAATCCCGGATATGCGCTTAGCTGCGCAAAAGAGGCATATGAAAGCGGCGCGCGCTGGATTGTACTTTGCGATACCAATGGCGGCACACAGCCCGCCGAGGTCAGCGAAATTGTCCGGGCGGTCATTGCGGCAGGCATTCCGGGCGATTACCTGGGCATTCATGCCCATGACGACACGGGCCAAGCTGTCGCCAATTCACTGGCGGCGGTTGAAGCCGGCGTGCGCCAAATCCAGGGCACCCTCAATGGCATTGGCGAGCGCTGCGGCAATGCCAACCTGACGACGATCATTCCGACACTTGCCTTGAAGACGGTCTATTCCAGCAGGTTTTCCACTGGCATTTCTGCCCGCCGATTGGAAGATCTTACCCGTCTCAGCCACAAATTTGACGAGATGATCAATCAGGCGCCCTATCATCAGGCGCCTTATGTGGGCAGTTCCGCTTTTGCCACCAAGGCAGGCATTCATGCCTCGGCAATTTTGAAAGAGCCGGAAACCTATGAGCATGTGAAGCCGGAACTGGTTGGCAACAACCGCCGTGTCATGGTGTCGGACCAGGGCGGCAAATCCAATTTTATCGCCGAATTGAAGCGCCGTGGTATAACCGTTCGCAAGGACAATCCCGCGCTCGACTCGTTGATCTCGATCGTCAAGGAGCGCGAGGCTAAAGGCTATGCCTATGAGGCGGCGGAGGCTAGTTTCGAAATTCTTGCCCGTGGGCATCTCGGCAAGGTGCCGACTTTCTTTTCGGTCGACAGTTACCGAACGCAGGTCGAACGCCGGTTCAACGCCAAAGGCGATATCGTCACGGTTTCCGAAGCGGTGGTGAAAATCAATGTCGACGGCAAACAGCATTTGTCGGTTGCCGAAGGGCAGGGCCCGGTCAATGCTCTTGATCAGGCCCTTCGCAAGGACCTTGGCAAATATCAAAGGGAAATCGCAGATCTCGAACTCGTCGATTTCAAGGTTCGCATTCTCAATGGCGGCACAGAGGCTGTTACCCGCGTTCTCATTGAAAGCATGGACGGCACGGGTGAGCGCTGGACCACCATTGGCGTTTCCGACAACATTATCGACGCCTCCTTCCAGGCTCTAATCGACTCGATCAATTACAAGTTGATGCGCTCCAGCGAAAAGTGAGTATTCTACCGTGAGTAACAATACCTTGTCCGCAGGCACAAAATCCGGCGATACGCGCGCCGGTTTTTTCTTTGCCCTCTCGGCCTATCTGCTGTGGGGCTTTCTGCCGCTTTACATGAAAGCGCTGCACGAGATTCCGGCGATAGAAGTTATCGCCCACCGTATATTCTGGTCATTGCCGGTCGCTGCCATCCTCTTGTGGATGCTGGGGCGGACCAAGGACATCGTGCCGACTTTCAAAAGCCCGAAGCGGTTGGGCATCCTGGCAATTACGGCAACGATCATTTCGCTCAACTGGGGCATTTATGTTTGGGCAATCTCCGTTGACCGTACGCTTGAAACAGCGATGGGCTATTACATCAATCCACTCATCACGGTTGCGCTCGGCGCCGCGTTTCTGGGCGACAGGTTCAGCAAGGCGCAGATGGTTACCCTTGCAATTGCCACATTTGCTGTTCTGCTGTTGACTTTCAGGAGCGGCGTATTTCCCTGGATCAGCATCGCTTTGGCCTTCTCGTTTGCCCTTTACGGCTTTTTGAGAAAGACAGTCGATGTTGGCCCAACGCAGGGTTTTCTGGTTGAGGTGATGCTGCTGTCGCCGCTTGCACTTGCCTATATTGTCTGGCTGGAAAACACAGGCGAAGGCGTGCTTTTTCAGGATGGCTGGACAACGTCGATGCTGATTGGCTGCGGGCCGGTTACAGCGATCCCTCTCATTCTCTATGCTTACGGTGCCAAGGGTCTGAGACTTTCGACCATCGGCCTGATGCAATATATCGCGCCGACAATGATCTTCCTTATCAGTATTTTCGTCTTTCACGAACCTTTCAGCTTCTGGCAGGCAGTGACGTTTGCGATGATATGGTTTGCACTGGTTATCTATTCATGGTCGGCCTTTGCCGGACGTGACAAAAAGCCAAAGGCCGAGAAGTTGCAATAATTTTTTTGGCGCAAGGCAGGAATGTAATCGGTTCGGGCGAATTGAAGATCAGATGGCCCACGGCGCTATTTCGCTGCTTCAATGATCCTGTGCACAATCTGGTCGGCTTCATTGACGACAATCGGTTTCAGCAATTTGCTGGTATGAATAAAGCCGGTTTCAGCCATATGTGCCATCAGGTCGATCATCGGGTTCCAGAAGCCGTTGATATTGGCAAATACGATCGGCCGGGCATGACGTCCGAGCTGTGCCCATGTCATGATCTCGACAATTTCTTCCAGTGTACCGATGCCGCCTGGAAGGGCAACAAACGCATCCGAGCGTTCAAAAAGCTTCGTTTTGCGCTCGTGCATGTCTTTGGTGACAATCACCTCGCCAAGCTCGTTTCCAAGCGCCTCTGCACCCGAAACTCCACGTTCCTTTTTAATCAGGAATTCGGGAATGATACCGGTAATCTGGCCGCCTCCTGCTTTTACTGCCCGCGCGACTTCTCCCATAATGCCGGTACCTCCGCCGCCATAAACGAGACGAATGTCGCGCTTTGCCATGTGAGCGCCCAATATTCGTGCTGCATGGGCAAAATCGGGCGAATTGCCGGATTGCGATCCGCAATAAACGCAAATGGATTTAATTTCGGCCACGTAAATTCCTTGTCATGATATGCTGGTGGGGATTGGCAGATATGCCGGAAGGGTATTCTTGTCGCAGCCCCGGTTAATTTGCCATTCTATTGGGTTGAGGGTAGCGTTCACAACCACTAATTCGCAAATTGCTGTGAGACAAGATCAGTTTTTGCCCCGTTCAATTCCCAGCGCGCATGTATAAGGTTGTTGACGAACCGCCACGGACTAATTGTATAATAAGCATAATGATAGGTGGGCGTGTTCGGGCTTGCTTTGTTTGATCCGCGAAAACGAACTTTTTGAGAGCGACACGAATATGGCAGCTGGCATGAAACTATCAGGCAAGGTATTGGCGTTGCTCGCGGGAACCGTGACCGCAGCAGGTGGTGGTTATCTGCTCGTCAACAATACTTCCGATACCACGCCGCCTGCTGTTCAACAGGGTACTGCCCAGCCTGCGCCATCTGGTGATGCCGCGCCAAAGGAACCAGAAACAAAGGCCGCCGAAGATCCTGCGGCGAAACCTTCCGAACAAGTTGCCAGCCTGCCTGAAACAAAGCCGGAGGCCAAACCGGAAGTTTCGACAGCTGATCCCAAGTTGCCAACCTTTGATGTGTTGAGGGTGGAAAAGGACGGCTCTGTGGTGATCGCAGGTTCTGGCCCGGCGAACAGCCTTGTTGAAATCATGGAAGGCGATGAGGTTCTTGCCAATTCACGCTCAGGCGCTGATGGCGAGTTTGCCATCGTGTTTGAAAAGCCGCTTGCCGCCGGTGATCATGAACTGATGATACGGGCAACACCAGATGGCGGTGCGCCTGTCCTTTCCGCTGAAGTGGGTATTGTCACCATTCCGCAGGCAGGGGATGCAAAAGGCGAAGTGCTGGCCATGGTGCAAGAGCAGGGCGAGGCCACCCGCATTTTGCAGGCGCCACAAATTGATCAGCCGGCAGCGGAAAACAATGTGGTAACTGAAAACAAGGAAGTTGCTTCAAATGAGCCTGCCAAGGCCGAGACAGGATCAGCCACACAAGCTGCAAAAGAGCCTGCGAGTGAGCCTGCTTCAGGCGCTCAGGCAGTTGAGACAAAAGAGCAGCCTCCTTCCGGCGAGGCCGCTCCCGTTGTGAAGAAAGATGAAACGACGATACTGGTTCAGGCTGTGGATGTTGAACCAAACAAGGTGTTCATCGCCGGTCTTGGTGAACCAAACAGAACGGCAAGAATCTATATCGACGATACCTTGAAAGGGACAATAAAGATTAGGCCGAACGGTTCTTTTCTGTTTGAACTGAGCGAGGGGCTTGCTGTCGGCACTCACAATCTTCGTATCGATTCGTTGAGCGCCGATGGTTCGCAGGTTGCCTCGCGCGCGGCCGTCATGATTGACCACTCACCGGAAGAGCCGCCTGTAGCCGTGGCGGAGGCGCAGCCGGAGAAAAATGTAGCGGAAAATCAGGAGAATAAAGCCGCCGCCGCGGAAACAGCGGCGCAAGCCGTTGATCCGGTCCCTCAAAAGGCTGAGGAAGTAAAACCTGCCGAGACAGCCCCTGCTGTTGAAGGTACGGCAAAGCCTGCGGAAACTGCTGCAGCAGAGGCGAGCGGCGAAGTCCCGGTCATCAAGACCGGGCGTTCGGTGATCATTCGGCGCGGCGACAATCTTTGGCGGATATCGCGCCGTATGCTTGGTGCCGGACGCAAATACACAGTCATATTCTCTGCAAACGAGAGCCAGATCAAAAACCCGAATCGTATTTATCCAGGCCAGGTTTTCGATATCCCTGAAACTGAACCGGAGGATGGCAAGCCGGTAGCAGAAGGCACAACAGAAAAAGCCGGATGACCGACCTGAATTGACTTCATCGGTATTTACCGATAAATGAAGGTTGCCGAGACTCACGAACGGCAATAAATTCAGGTCAATCGGACGAATTTCATGAAAAGCACCAACTCTTGTTGCACAACGGAAGCATCCGGTGAGACTTTACCTTTGGCCAATGCTCTCAAGGCGTTGGGCCATCCGGCCCGTCTGGAAATCATACGTCAGCTTGCCGCCCGTGAGCGCTGTTGCGGTGGTGATTTTTGTAAAACCTTGCCTTTGGCGCAATCGACCATATCGCAGCATCTTGAGATGCTCAGAGCTGTCGGTCTTGTTGACTGGCGGGCAGAGGGAACCCGTTCGATCTATTCCCTCAATAAATCCCGGTTGGCAACCGTATGTGAACAGTTGGCTATTGTTTCCGCAAGCCAATATAGCGTTGAACCAAATCCGGTTCACCCCCTTCCAGAAAGTTCCAAATGAGTTCACGTTTACATCAGGGCAAAAACCATAAACTGGTCAGTGGCGAGCGCGGCCAGACAGCCTCGACGATTCGTAATTTGTGGCCATTCATGTGGCCGGCAGATCGTCCTGATCTGAAATTACGGGTGGTTTGGGCTATGGTGGTTCTGATCCTCGCCAAAGTTATTACCGTGCTCGTTCCCTATTTTTACAAATGGGCAACCGATGCGCTTAACAGCGAACCTGGGCTCCCGGACTGGATACCGCCTTTTTTGCTGGTTCCGGTGATGCTGGTCATTGCCTACAATGTCGGGCGGGTAATGGTTGTCGGGTTCAACAATCTGCGTGATGCGGCTTTTGCCAGTGTCGGCCAATATGCGGTGCGCCAGATGGCCACTCTCGTATTCAGGCACATGCATGCACTTAGCCTGCGGTATCACCTGGCCCGCCGCACGGGAGGACTTTCAAGGGTAATCGAGCGTGGCACCAAGGGGATCGAGGCAATTGTCCGCTTCACCATCCTCAATGGCGGCCCCACCCTCATTGAATTTGCCTTCATGGCGGCAGTGATCTGGTATCAGTTCGGCTTTGTCTATGTTGCCATCATCAGCGTGATGATCTGGTTGTATGTCTGGTTTTCTGTGCGGGCCAGTGACTGGCGCATCAACATACGCAAGGACATGAACACAAATGATACAGATGCAAATTCCAAGGCAGTCGATTCGCTGCTGAATTTCGAGACCGTGAAGTATTTTGGCAACGAGGAAATGGAAGCCCGGCGTTTTGATAGTTCCATGGAAAAGTATGAGCGCGCAGCCACCAAGGTCTGGACCTCGCTGGCTTGGCTTAATTTTGGTCAGGCGGTTATTCTCGGCCTTGGCATGGGTGCCTGCATGATCTTGTCGGCAATGGCCGTTCAGCGGGGAGAACAAACTCTGGGAGACTTTGTCCTGATCAATGCCCTGCTATTGCAATTGTCCATTCCGCTCAATTTCATCGGTTTTATTTACCGCGAGATACGGCAGGGATTTACCGATCTCGAAGCGATGTTCGATCTGCTGGGCGAGGAAAAAGAAATTGAGGACAAGCCGGGTGCAAAAGATCTGGATATAAGGAACGGTGCAATCCGGTTTGAAAATGTGAATTTTCACTACGATCCGGATCGGGCGATCCTGAAAAATGTCAGCTTCGAAGTTCCGGCAGGAAAGACAGTGGCAATTGTCGGTCCCTCTGGTGCCGGTAAATCCACTATCTCGCGGCTGCTGTTCAGGTTTTATGATGTAACAGGTGGCGCGATAACCATCGATGGTCAGGACATTCGTGACATCACGCAGAAATCCTTACGCTTTGCAATCGGCATGGTGCCCCAGGATACTGTACTTTTTAATGATACCATCGCCTACAACATTCGATACGGCAGGGTAGATGCCAGCGAGGCAGATGTGGAACAGGCTGCTGAAATGGCACAAATCGGTAATTTTATCAAGTCTTTACCGGCCGGTTATCAAACCCAGGTCGGCGAACGTGGGTTGAAACTTTCTGGCGGCGAAAAGCAGCGGGTGGCGATTTCCCGCACCCTTTTGAAAGCTCCGCCAATCCTCATTCTCGACGAAGCCACTTCGGCGCTTGATACCCAGACCGAGCGCGAAATCCAGTCTGCCCTTGATCTGGTTTCAAAAAACAGAACAACGGTGGTTATCGCTCACCGGCTTTCCACTGTCATTTCTGCAGATGAAATCATCGTTCTAAAGGCCGGTGAAATCGCCGAGCGGGGCACACATAAGGCGCTAATTCGCAAGAAGGGGCTATATGCCGAAATGTGGGATCGCCAGCGTGAGGCAAACGAGGCAGAAGACAAACTGCGGGCGGCACGCGAAAAGGATAATCTGGGCGTGATCGAAAGAGTAAGAACCTGATTTATTCCGCGTCGCGCTTTTGCATCTGACTGGTAATTGCTGTAAAGCAGCGTAATTCTGCGCTCAAACCTCTATCAGACAGGAAACCCATGTCCGTTACTTCATCCATCCGCAACGCAATGGTTCCGGTTCATCCCGAAGGCTACAAATTCATTGCCGCGTTTTTCGTTGTGTCGCTTGTTCTTGGATTTTTGTGGACACCCTTGTTCTGGATTGGAATGGTTCTGACGGTTTGGTGCATCTGGTTTTTCCGCGATCCCGCCCGGGTAACGCCCGTCAACGAGGAGTTTATTATCTCTCCGGCGGACGGAAAAATTTCCCACATCGGCAAGGTGGTTCCCCCGGCCGAACTTGGTCTTGGAGATGAACCCGTAATGCGCGTGTCGGTGTTCATGAATGTCTTCAACTGCCACATCAACCGATCGCCTGTGGCAGGCCGGATCAGGCAGATCATTTACAAGAAGGGCGAGTTTCTAAATGCGGAACTCGACAAGGCTTCCACAGACAATGAACGCAATTCCCTGCTGATTGAAACCAGCAAAGGCACGATTGCCGTGGTGCAGATTGCAGGCCTGATCGCCCGCCGCATCCTGTGCTGGTCCAAGGCAGAGGAAACACTGGCAACTGGCGAGCGCTTTGGCCTCATCCGGTTCGGTTCACGTCTTGATGTTTATGTGCCCGAAGGCGCCAAGGTTGTTGTGGCGCTTGGCCAGACCTCTATTGGCGGAGAAACGGTTCTCGCCCGTTATGACGATGACACTGTTTCGCCCCTGATCAGAGTCAGTTGAGAATGGAAGCGCCTTTTCCCCCTTACGAGACCGGTGAAAAAGATGAGCAGCGCCAGCAGCCTCGCCTGCGTGATATTCCGTTCCGGATGCTGCTCCCCAATATTTTAACTCTGCTGGCGATCTGTTCCGGGTTGACCGCCATCCGTTTTTCCATCGAAAACCGGATTGAACTTGCCCTCGGGGCGATTATTCTGGCGGCGATACTCGATGGCGTTGATGGACGTGTTGCCCGTTTTCTGAAATCGGCCACACCCTTTGGCGCGCAAATGGACAGCCTTGCGGATTTTGTCAATTTCGGCGTTGCACCTGCAATGGTGTTGTATTTTACCCTGCTCAACGAATTGCGCCCCTTCGGCTGGGTTGCTGCGCTGGTTTATGCGATGAGTGCCTGTTTGAGGCTGGCACGTTTCAACGTTCAACTGAACAACCCCAACAAACCGCCATTCCAGGCGGATTTCTTTACCGGCGTTCCTGCACCTGCCGGGGCCATGCTGGTGCTGTTTCCCTTGTATCTGGTGCAATTGGGCGTCGTCGAAACGCTCTGGGTTGACCTTCTTGCCGCGTTTTATGTGATTTGCGTCGGCATGCTGATGGTATCAAACCTGCCGACCTATTCAGGCAAAAGCCTTGGCAAGCATATCCCGCGTACGCTCGCCTTGCCGATGATCATGGCAATCGTCGTCGTCATCGCAATTCTACTCAGCTATCCTTGGCAGACGTTGAGCATGGCCGCCTTCGCCTATCTGGTTTCCCTTCCATGGGGATATCGCTATTACCATCAGCTCGAAGAGCGTCACAACCAGTCTGTCATGGCAGCAAAGGCCGAGCCACAGGCGAGCCGCGAAAGTGCAAACAAGTCGCGTCCAAGAAAACGTGAACGTAAAAAACCGGAATAGTTCGGTTGAGCAGGCTTTTCTGGTGCTACCGATTGCCTGCAAAATTCTCGTTTATTGTGCCTCGTTTGTGTCGTTGTCGCTCACCAGTTTTTGTGTGGTCACGTAATCGGTTTTGCCTGAGCCAAGGACCGGAATCTGGCCAACCTTGACAATCAGGTTGGGCACCATCAGCTCGGTGTAGCCATTTCTGCGGGTGGCCTTTACCAGTTCATCTTTTTCAGCGCGCTGGCTGGTCGTCACAAGAACTATTTTTTCGCCCCGTCTCTTGTCGGAGATGCTGACCACCGCATGATTTTCCTCAGGCCATAAAGACGCTGCCATCATTTCAATGGCACCCAGCGAAACCATTTCGCCGGCAATTTTGGCAAAGCGTTTTGCACGGCCCTTGATGGTCACATAGTTTTCCTGGTCAAGTTCAACGATATCACCGCTGTCATGCCAGCCATCTTCAAGTGGTTGCAGTTCGCCCGGCCTGTCATGTGTCATGTACCCTCGCATGATGTTGGGGCCTTTTAGCCAAAGCCTCCCGCCTGTTGGTATTCCTTCCACCGGTTCCAGGCGAACCTCAATGCCGGGCAACAGTTTACCTACCGTGCCAGGCTTGTTTTCATCGGGTGTATTTACCGCAACCACCGGTGATGCCTCTGTCATGCCAAAGCCTTCGAGCACAAGGGTGTCAAAGCGGCTCGCCCAGGTTTGGCGGGTTTCGCTTTTCACTGCCTCAGCGCCAGCCACAACCATTCTGACCGATGCGAAATCACTGTCTTTTGCGGTGCGGGCGTAGCCGGTCAAAAAGGTGTCCGTGCCAAACAGGATTGTCGGTTTTACCTTGGCAACGGTTTGCGGAATGATTTTCAGATGCAGTGGTGAAGGGTATAAAAACAGGCGCGTACCAAACATAAGCGGCAGGATCATTCCGCCAGTCATTCCAAAGGAATGAAAAACCGGAAGCACGTTGAAAAGTTTGTCCTGCGGACCAAAATCAATCCGCGCGCCAATCTGCCCGCAATTGGAGAGAAGATTGTGGTGGGACAAATGAACCGCCTTGGGAAATCCCTCGGAACCTGAAGTGTAGAGGACGACAGCAGTTGCTGAAGGATCGACCGGCTCAATCGGCTGTTTGCTGAAAATGGCTGCCAGAAATTTTTCCATTGTGCTGACTTGCGGTACGATATCCTCCAGCCAAAAAAACTTCAGACCGGCATCTTTGAGCGCGGTTTCCAGATCTTGCAACTCGGCCTTTTCGATAAATTGGCGGGAAGATACAACAGTCTTTGCCTCCACCGTTTTGCAGGCGGAAGCAACGATGGTTGGCCCTGCGGTATAGTTGAGCATCGCCGGAATTCGCCCCGCTGATTGCAAACCGTAAAACGTGCTCACGACTGCATTGGCATTTGGCAGCAGCACCGCAACAATCTCGCCCTTTTGAGTGACCTTTGCCAATCGCCTGCCGAGGATGCGCGCCCCGATGAGGAGCCTTGAATATGAAAACTTTTGACCGACAGCGTCTTCAAGCACGGGTTCTTTTGTGCCGAACTTACGGGCTGCTCCAACCATTGCCTGAAAAAGTGATTGTCCTGAAAAAGGTGAATGAAACCCCATGCCCAATGTCCAGCCCTCCCAAGCCTTCAATCATGGTCGATTTTGGCAGGGAAGCGCCACGAATGAAAGCGGAAAACAATTTGGATAAAATTTTTCCCAAAAGGAATATCGGAATGGCTTGCCTGGCGGTTAAACCTCGCTCCATTTCCCGTTTTGCACATCGTAGAGACCGCCGTTGATGTTCATCTGCGGCGAGACAAGTTCAACCAGTTTTTCAGCGATTTCCGTTGGATGGGGCAGGGTGGCTGGATCTTCGCCGGGCATTGCCTGGGCGCGCATTGCAGTGCGTGTCGCGCCCGGATTGACCATATTGATTCTGAGATTGCTGTTGGCGCTTTCATTGGCCCAGGTCTTGCCGAGCGCCTCAAGTGCCGCCTTTGATATGGAATAGCCGCCCCAGAAAGGCTTGCAGGATCGTGCTGCACCCGAACTCATCAACAACACGCGCCCGGCGTCAGAGGCCTTCAACAGCGGGTCTAGCGAACGCGCCAACCGCCAGTTGGCAGTAACATTGATCGCCATGATCTTGTCGAATGTCTTGGGTTCGATATGCCCGATCGGCGATAGCCCGCCCAAAATGCCGGCGTTGGCAAGAAAGACATCAAGCCGCCCCCAACGCTCGTCAATTGTCGCGCCAAGCCGGTCGAGCGCATCGAAGTCCATGAGGTCGAGAGGAACCATTGTAGCCGTTCCACCCACATTCCGGATGGCTTCGTCAAGCTCTTCAAGACCGCCCACTGTTTTGGCAAGTCCGATCACATGCGCCCCTTCACGGGCAAATGCGAGGGCTGCATTATAGCCAATACCCCGTGAAGCGCCGGTTACGAGCGCGATCCTGCCCTGTAGTTTTCCCATGAGTTCTGCCTGCGTAACTGTTTGACGACATTCAGGGTCACGCCCGAATGTCCGAATGCCTGATCCTGATTGCTATCTTCCCTGCCGCTCTGCAAGAAGTGATATTTTGCCGCTCTTGGTGCCATCCACATTATGGTCGGTCAGTTCGGTTGGATATTCCTTCGAGAAACAGGCGTCACAATATTGCGGCAGGTCGTTGTTGCGGCTTGCTTCCCCTGCAGCGCGATAAAGGCCGTCAAGGCTGATGAAGGCCAGCGAATCGACCTTGATGAATTCTGCCATTTCTTTCACATTCATCCGCGAGGCGAGCAGTTTGTGCCGCTCAGGAGTGTCGACGCCATAAAAGCAAGGTGAAACGGTTGGCGGGCTGGCAATGCGCATGTGCACTTCCGAAGCCCCGGCATCGCGAACCATCTGGACGATCTTTTTCGAGGTGGTGCCGCGGACGATTGAATCATCAACCAGAATGACCCGTTTTCCCTCAATCATTTTCCGGTTTGCATTGTGTTTGAGTTTGACGCCCATGTTGCGAATTGCATCGGTCGGCTGAATGAAAGTACGTCCAACATAATGGTTTCGGATGATACCAAGCTCAAACGGCAGATTGGCACCTTGCGCATAGCCGATTGCGGCCGGCACGCCTGAGTCAGGCACTGGAACAACCAGATCGGCTTCAACAGGGGCCTCACGGGCAAGTTCAACGCCGATCTGCTTGCGCACATCATAGACATTGTTGCCCTCGAGAATGGAGTCGGGGCGGGCAAAATAAACATATTCAAAGATACAGAAACGTTTGCCGGTTGTGGCAAATGGCTTTGACGAGTGGATACCTGTTTCGGTGATGACAACCAGTTCACCTGGTTCGATATCCCGCACAAACCTTGCGCCGATAATGTCGAGTGCACAGGTTTCGGAGGCCAGAATATACGCGCCGTCAAGGTCTCCCAATACCAGCGGACGAACCCCGAGCGCATCACGGCAGCCAATCATCTTCTTGTTGGTAATGCCGACAAGAGAAAAAGCGCCCTCGATCCGGCGCAGCGCATCAACCAGACGTTCCTCAAAACCATTGCTCTTGCCCATCGCGATGAGGTGCAAAATAACTTCGGTGTCCGAAGTGGAATGGAAAATGGCGCCTTCTCGTTGCAATTCACGGCGAAGGGTTGTTGCATTGGTCAAATTGCCGTTGTGGGCGACGGCAAATCCGCCATCGGCAAGTTCTGCAAAAAACGGCTGAACATTACGCATTTCATCGCCGCCCGTTGTCGAATAACGGTTATGGCCGATTGCCCGCGACCCTTTCAGGCGCTCCAGTACGTCTGGATTGGTGAAATTGTCGCCGATCAGACCGCGGTGGCGCTCGGCAAAAAACTGTTTGCCGTCGAAGGAAACAATGCCTGCCGCTTCCTGTCCGCGGTGCTGCAGCGAGTGTAGTCCGAGGGTTGTCAGGGCAGCAGCGTCCTGATGACCGAAAATTCCAAATACACCACATTCCTCATGAAGCTTGTCGCCATCATCAGGATCAACCGTGAAACCGAAGGACATTAGGCCTTCTCCATTAGGGTTGTTACAGGGACGAATTAGCTTTTCTGCGTCACATCACCCTCAGCACCGTCTTTGGGCTTGAGGTGGTCAAAAATCGATTTCTCCGGATCGTCCGGCAGCAATTGTACTATGCCCTCGCCAATGGATTCAAGCATAGGCTTGGATTTGGCCTCAGCAACCCATGTCGGCTGGTTGTTCGGCACAAGCCAGTTGAAAAACTGCAGGCCTACAACAACCAGAAGGGCACCGCGAGCAGCACCAAAAACAAAGCCCAAAGTGCGGTCAAGCGCACCGACTTTGCTGTCCACGATAAAATCGGCGATTTTCATTGTCAAAAGGCTGACAACAATCAGCGTCACGATGAATATAAGGCCGGCGGCAGCGATATCAACCACGGTCTTGCTTGAGGTTACCGATTGCACATAAGGTTCAACAACCGGTGCGAGGCTGCTGTAGAAATAAAGCGCAGCCAGAGCAGCAACGCCCCATGATGCCACTGACAACACTTCGCGCGAAAAGCCGCGGATCATTGCCAGCAAACCTGATACCAGCATCAAGCCGATCAAAATCCCGTCAAACAAGGTTATCATCATGTCCTCAATAAGCTCGCCAACCCGGATCAGATGCGGCAATTCTGCCCCATGCCTGTAAACCGGCCCCGTAAGGCGTCTTCTTTAGCCGCTTTCCGGCATAAAAATCAATCACGAATGGCGGCGGCGAATACTTTCCTGTTGAGAGCGGTATTTCAGCAACTGGAACAGGCGATGCCAATTTGTGCTGCCGTCGATGCGTAGAGTTGAATTTTTATGTCTGCTTTCAATCCCTGCCTTCAATCCCGGTCCTCCGGATTGTGCGGATTGGCCTTCTTGCCAGCCCTCGATAATATTCGTGCAACAAGATCGGCAAGTTCGGATATTTCCACCAGTTCGAGATTGGCCTCGATCTTCCCACCGTCTTTCTTGCCCCCGTCTTTTTTTGATTTAGGTGAAGCCGATCCCTTGGGCAGGATCGCCCGCCCAAAGCCCAGCTTTTCGGCTTCTTTCAGCCGCGAGGGACCATGCGAAACCGGCCTTGTAGCGCCTGACAGGCTGATTTCGCCGAAATAGACGCTTTGCGGCGGCAGCGGCACACCCGCGAGAGAGGAAACAAGCGCCGCCGCAACTGCCATGTCAGCCGCCGGTTCGGATATCCGGTAGCCGCCTGCGACATTGAGATAGACATCGTGCTGGCCAAGTTTCACCCCGCAATGCGCTTCGAGCACAGCAAGCACCATCGACAGACGGGCCTGGTCCCAACCGATCACCGCGCGGCGCGGAGTGCCAAGCGTTGAGGGGGCAACCAGCGCCTGGATTTCCACCAGAACAGGCCGCGTGCCCTCCATTCCGGCAAATACCGCAGCGCCCGGCGAATTGGCATTGCGCTCGCCCAGAAACAGCTCCGACGGATTGGCAACTTCGCGCAACCCGCCATCACTCATTTCGAAAACGCCGATTTCGTCAGTGGGTCCAAAACGGTTTTTCACGGTGCGCAAAATCCTGAAATGATGCCCGCCTTCGCCCTCGAAATACAGCACCGCATCGACCATGTGCTCAACCACGCGCGGGCCTGCAATCTGGCCATCCTTGGTGACGTGGCCAACCAGAACCAGCACCGTGCCGTATTTTTTGGCGTAACGGATCATCGCCTGAACCGACATGCGTACCTGCGTGACAGAGCCAGGGGCTGATTCTGCGGTATCTGTCCACAAGGTCTGGATCGAATCGATGATCAGCAGGGCAGGCGGCTCGCCGCTGCGCAGCGTGGCGATGATGTTTTCAACGCTTGTCTCTGCCGCAAGGCCGATATTTTCCTCAACCGCGTTGAGCCGCCTTGCCCGAAGCCGGACTTGCGCAACGGCTTCCTCGCCGGAGACATAGATCACCTTGTGGCCCTGTTTGGCGAGAGAGGCCGCTGTCTGGGTCAGCAGGGTGGATTTGCCGATGCCTGGATCACCGCCCACCAATAGCGCGGAGCCCGGAACAAAGCCGCCTCCCGTAACCCGGTCAAACTCAGCCATGCCCGTTGCAATGCGCGGTGCCTCGTCGATATCGCCGGCAAGGGCAACCAGTTCCACAGCATGGCCCGAGCCCATCTTGTGCGCGCCCGGAGTGGCACCAACGCCGCTTTCCGCCCGCTCCTCGACAAGCGTGTTCCACTGGTTGCAGCCCTCGCACTTGCCCGACCAGCGCGGCGCAACCGTGCCGCAGCTCTGGCAGATGAATTGGGATTTGCTTTTTGCCAAGGGAGTTCCGCCAACTGTTCAATGTTCACATTATGTTCTAGTTTACTTTGACGCCAATGGCAACACCGCCCGGCCAAATTTACGGGCATTGACATGCAGGTATTTAACTGCGCTTGACATGCAGGTATTTACCTGCATAATGAAGACCATGACAAAAAGCGAACCCATGGACGACGACAAGGTTTTCAAGGCGCTGGCCGACCCGACGCGGCGAAAGGTTCTCGACCTTTTGCACGAAAAAAACGGCCAGACCCTTGGCGAATTGTGCGCCAGCGTCGACATGGCCCGCCAGTCGGCAACCCAGCATCTGGATATACTGGAGGCGGCCAATCTCATCAGCACGCTCCGGCGGGGCAGGGAGAAGCTGCACTACATCAATCCGGTTCCGCTGCAGGACGTCTATGAGCGCTGGGTTCGCAAGTTTGAGCGCCGGCAATTGAAAATGCTTCACGATCTGAAATCAAACCTGGAAGGAAAATAGCCATGCAAAAGTCAAGTTTCGTCTACGTGACATTCATTCGTTCGACACCGCAAAAAGTCTTTGAGGCTCTCACGGATCCGGCGATCACCAAAAAATACTGGGGCCATGAAAACGTCTCCGACTGGAAGCCGGGTTCCAAATGGGAGCATGTGCGCGACAACGCCGATCACAACGTCAACATCACCGGAAATGTGATCGAGTGTACCCCGCCAAGCCGCCTTGTCGTCTCCTGGTCATCGCCCGACAGTTACGCCGATACGCAAAAGCACAGCCGTGTAACCTATGAGATCACCGAATATGAAGGCATGGTCAAGCTCGCTGTTCATCACGATGAACTGGAGAAAGGCGGCAGCATGGAGCAGGGCATTTCCAGAGGTTGGCCGATCGTCCTTTCCAGCCTCAAATCCTGGCTGGAAACAGGCGAAGCCATCGACATTTTCGCCAAGCCCAAAGCGGCGTGAACAGACAAATCCGGATTACGGTGAAGTTTGCGAATAAGCTACCTGCCGCTGGCGTGAGTAGAGAAAATTGGTAAACTGTCACCGTAATTCCAGGTCTTGGTACAGATCAACTACATGCTCCCAGTCAAAATATTGAAATTCGATTTGACAGGTTTTCAAGCCGATGCAATCTTGACTTGCATATGGGTAGGTATATCAAAGGGATGGGGATCGTTGTCGATGTTGGGAGAAAATGATGAGGCAGGTGAGCGGCACAGTTTCAGGAATTGGTGGAGATATACGCACCGCATTAATGCCGCCTGAGCGAGTTCGGTTAATCCTGTTTGTAGTCGCTGGGATTCTGGTCTCTGCGTGTTCGGAGGTCAAAGAGAATAGGTTTGTTGAATCAGTGCTCTATGCTGACTTCAATGATAAATATAATTTTTTTATATCATTAAATAATAAGAAAGAAACCGATCTTATTAGCTACAATAAAGAAACTAAAAAATATAAATATTATAAAACAGTCAAAGAAGTATCTTATTTTGATATTATTAATGATAATATATTAGTAAACGAATATGACAATGATAAAAAATATAGTGAATTAATAATATGCAATCAGGATTTTTCCGAGTGTTCAAAAATATTTGAATCAGAAGGAAGTATAGCAAATCCAAAGTTTATTGCTAAAAACGAGTTAATATTATTGATAAGCCCATATGTCAAACAAATGAACGAAAACGCTGGATACGGCTATTATGATATTTATAAGTTTTCTATGGATTCTAATAAATTATCCAGAATAACAGATATCGGATTTTTCAAAGGATATCCAATATATTTGCTAAAAGACACGGTTTATTTTTCAGCAACAATTGGCAATCAAATCAGTGAATTATACGAAGAATGGGGTGAGGGGTATAGTATATCATATTTAGACGATGTTAATATCAAAAAGAACAGATTTTTCAATTATAAAAAAATTGATGTTAAAGCATCAATCGATGTTAAGTTGGGTGAAAATATATTATATTATGGCGCCATCACCTATTTCGGGAAATACAAATGGAGGCCTTGCTTGATTATAAAAAATGAAAATAGAGAGGTATGCGCTCCGAATGAATCGTCGTACCCGATAATAAAAAATAGCGGCATATATTATGCTTATTACAATAATGGAGATTATTTTATTGATAAGCTTAATAATTAACAGATGGAGGGTGTGGTGCCCAGTGTGACAATTGACAGAGATTTTGGAATTACGGTGACAGTTTACTTAATTGCCATCTGTCACTGACCTCTGAAGAATTACGGTGATAGTTTACTGAATTACAACTAGAATTACGGTGACAGTTTACTAATTATTACCGCAATGCCTTCGCCTAAAGGTTAGCCCTCGTCAATTTGGTGCGATGTGCGGGGAATCAAAATACCGGAAGTCGGTGCGGCCAAAGAGCGACAAAAGCACTTCATCTGTTGGCTTGAAGATGGTAACCCCATCCACCAGCGAATATGTGAGATGGACGGGCAGGAGCATTTCAACCTTCAGGCGCGGGACAACGATTGCTTTGCCTTCCTTGCGCTCCACAAAGACAAACTGATCGTTCATGTATCGGACCAAAAACATGGAATCTCCGGATTTGGCAAACACATATTGGTGCGCGTACAGGTAAATCTGTCCCATGATTGACAGATAGTAGCCGATAAACATCGCCGCCATAAGCGCCCCGCTGCACAGCATATGGGTGGCAGGTTTTCGTCGCAATGAACGAGACACAGCGGACATGCCTTTTCTTGACGATGCCATTTTGCGGATATGGTTTACCCATATGAAGATGATATAAGTCAGATGAAGCAAGCTCGCCGCCAGCAAGAGCATAATTTCGGCTGTAATGGCGGGTCGCAATGTCAGGCGAATCAGATTGTTCAAGGCCAATGCAGCAAGGATTGCAATGGCAAGTCCGCTTACCGTAACCAGAAATCCATACAGGGCGAAAATGCGCCGGGACATCCGTTGATAGTTAAAATACAGCAACGCCATCAGGGCTGCAAACGCGCCTCCAATGCCAACGGCATCATTGATGACCTGATTGAAGCTGAAAAATTGCAATGCTCCGAGTGAAAGCAGCTGGAGCGACTGAACTGCAATGCCGAATCCCGCGGCGGCGAGGGATGCAACGCGCAAATTGGCAAAAGAGGATTCCAGCTTCTCGCGATCAAGCAGTTCTCTGGCAATGTTCTTGGTGAGCCGTTGTGGATTGTTCATTTTCTTTTGCGATCATTTGTTGGAAGTAAAATGGAAAAGAGGTTCGGCTCGCCTGAACCACCAATTTTATAATACTATGCCAAACTTGGCAAAGGGATGTTGCGGCCGCGCTGTCGCTCCACGATTGAAGCATCATGCTGCAAAAACCTGCTCGACGCAGACGCTTGAAGGTAAATTGTTCCTGAATTCGGCGCGGGCCGCAGGCTATGGATACGCCCTTTGGAGGGTCTGCTGCGCCTGCTCGACAAGCGCCTCGTCTGACAACCCGGCCAGTGCGAGAGCCGGCGGTCCGCCATTGAAGGCCATGATCACCGGCTTTTCGAGATATTTATAAAGGTTCAGCCATTGGTTGAAATGGCCTTGCGGCAGGCCGTTTTCAGGCGTTGCAATCCATGTCACGTCCCTGTCCCAAAACGCCTCGTCATAGTGCAGGTACAGTTTGTCGAGCGTGCCCATTCCAAGGCGGGCAATCGCGTCAACTTTTTCGGCCGGAAGGGGAGGCGTGAAGGCAACTGTGCCTTTTTTCAACGCGCCGAGCGGCAGCGTGACAATGACACTGTCAAAGCGGGTTTCAGTGCCATCGGAAAGGATTGAAACGCCGTCCGCGTCATGACGGACCGCGCTGACGGTCTGCCCGGTTCTGATCTCATAGTCCCCTTCAAGCCCGCCAAGAATGCCTTCGTAGCCGCCCGGGAAGATCACTTCATCGCCGCCATATTCACTCTGGTTTTCATAGGCAGAACGATTGATCTCTTTGCTGTCCGCGCCGGCATTGTGCTGCATCGTGGTCACGTTTTCGAGCCAGTCAGGCGCATCATCGTCGGCAATTTCGCGCCCGCCTGTTCCGCGTGCAATATAGCTTTCATCCGTCGCAACCCATTCGGCCCCGGCGCTGAGGGCAAGTTTGGCAAGCGGATTGCGCCGCGTTCCGTGTATCCAGCTTGCGCCAAGATCAAGCGGCATTCCAAGTACATGGCTGGTCCAGATGCGCCCGCCGATCCGGTTTCTGGCTTCGAAGACGGTTACCTTGTGCCCGCTTTGGGCGAGCGCCTGCGCGGCTGTCAATCCGCTGATGCCCGCACCAATAACCGCTATGGTTGCCGGGTTTTGGAGGGCGACTTCCTTTGCGACAGTGAGGCCGGATTCATAAGCTGCATGAACCGTGCTGTTGTGGTCGGGGTGGACAGCCTCTCCGGCAAAATGCACCCGCCCGCCGACAGGGGCACCCAGCACCAGCCGGTCGCGCTGTCGTGCGCCCTTGGCAACGTATGAATACGACCCGAACGTATAAGGATCACGGCTCCAATTGGTCCGAAGATAGCCCAGCAGTTTGCGGTCTTTGGCTTGTGCGCCGCTCCAGGGAACAAACATGGGCAATACCATTCCAGCTGCTCCTATTGAGACATGCGACAGAACTTCTCGTCGATTCAATTTATTCTCCGCTTGTCATCCACCCACATAAATCCGCTCATAGCGCCGCCCGAGGCTGGTCAATATTTCATAGCCGATCGTGCCCGCAGCAAGGCCGAGCTCATCGACACGCAAGTCCTTGTTGAGAAAGTCGATCCAGTCGGTTGTTGCCATCGTCTTTACAGGCACATCTGTAACGTCAAACGCCGTGAGGTCCATCGACACCCGACCCAAAATCGGGACCCTGGTTTTGCCGATCATGCCCGTGCCGCCTGGGCTGAGCTGGCGGTTGCGGTACAGCGTTCCAGCCCCCGATGCCTGGCGGTGCAGCCCGTCGGCATAGCCGATGCCGACAATGGCAATCAGCGTGTCGCGCTTTAATATTTCTGCCGCGCCATAGCCGACAGTCTCACCTTTTTTCGCCCATTTGCGCTGGATGATACGCCCTTCAAGGCGAACAACCGGCTTCATCGGATTGGGCCGATTGTTGACAGCATCGCCGCCATAAAGCGAAATGCCGGGTCGCAACAGGTCAAAATGCGCCGCCCTGCCAAGGAACACACCCGCACTGTTGGCGAGCGACTTGCGGGCATAGGGAAAGTGCGCGGCAGCGGCAGCAAACCGTTCGATCTGCGCTGCATTGAGTGGATCGGCGGGTTCATCCGCACAGGCAAAATGGCTGATCACCAGTTCGGGATTGAGCGCCTTGAGCCTGGCGCTGTCTGCGGCAAGCGCGGCGAACTCGTCACTGGTCAGGCCAAGCCGGTTCATGCCCGTATCAATATGCAGGGCGCAGCGCATCGAGGGGCGTTTCTTCGCCAGCCAGTTTTCAATGCCGCGCGGTGAATTGATCACCGGGGTCAGGCGGTGCTTCCGGTAGTCCTTTTCAGCGCCAACATGAAAGCCGTTGAAAACATAAATACGTGCCTCCGGCGCAATCGAGCGGACAATCATACCCTCGTGAATGGTCGCGGTGAAAAAGTCGCGGCACCCTGCGTTATATAGTGCAGCGGCAACCCGTTCCGCGCCAAGACCATAGGCATCGGCCTTGACGACGGCCGCGCAATTGCCATGGGCAGATTGCTTCGCCAGCTTCTTCCAGTTTGCAATGATGGCATCAAGGTCAACGGTAAGCCGCCCGTTCGAATGGACAGGCCAGTTGGGGAATGTCATGGTTTTAGCGTTTCCTACTCATAGCGTTCGGGCAGGCGGTCTTCCTCGGCAAGATCGCTGAAGCGGGTGAACTCGGCCTGGAAGCCAAGCTTGGCGGTTCCCGTTGGCCCGTGGCGCTGTTTGGCGATAATCACCTCGGCCTTGCCTCTGGCATCGCGCAATTCCGCATCCCATTTCAGCCACTCCTCGGTGCCCTCCTTGGGTTCGCGGTTCTGGATGTAATATTCCTCTCGGTAAACAAACAACACCACGTCGGCGTCCTGCTCGATGGAGCCGGATTCGCGAAGATCAGAAAGCTGTGGGCGCTTGTCGTCGCGGCTTTCCACCTGGCGCGAAAGCTGCGAGAGCGCGATTATGGGAACCGAAAGTTCCTTGGCCAGCGCCTTGAGGCCGGTTGTGATCTCGGTCACTTCCTGCACGCGGTTTCCCGAATTCTTGGATGATCCCTGCATCAGCTGAATATAATCGATCACCATCACGTCCAGCCCGCGCTGTCGTTTTAGCCGCCGCGCACGGGCGGCCAACTGGGCGATCGAAATACCGCCTGTCTCGTCAATGAACAGCGGTATCTTCTGCATTTCCTGCGCACAAAAAGACAGCTTCTGAAAATCGGTTTCAGTGATTTCGCCGCGGCGTATTTTCGAAGATGACACTTCCGCCTGCTCGGAGATGATACGGGTCGCCAGCTGGTCGGCGCTCATTTCGAGGGAAAAGAAACCGACAACGCCGCCGTCCAGCGCCTTGGGCGATCCATCAGCAGCAACATCCGGGCTGTAATTGTGGGCGATATTGAACGCGATATTGGTGGCAAGTGAGGTTTTGCCCATGCCCGGGCGTCCGGCAAGTACGATCAGGTCCGAGCTCTGCAGCCCGCCCATGCGTGCATCCAGCGTATGAATGCCAGTGGAAATTCCTGACAACCCGCCCTCGCGCTGGAAGGCTGCGGCAGCAAGATCAATCGCCTCGTTGATGGCGGTCGAGAAATCCTGAAATCCGGCATTGCTGCCACCGGTTTCGGCGAGCTCAAACAAACGCCGTTCGGCATCCTCTATCAGGCCGGAAGGCGGCATGTCGACGGGGGCATCATAGGCGATATTCACCATGTCCTCGCCAATCGTGATGAGGGCGCGCCGTGTCGCAAGATCATAGATCGAGCGGCCGTAATCCTCGGCGTTGATGATCGTTGTTGCCTCACCGGCAAGCCTCGCCAGATACTGGGCAACGTTCATGTCACCGATTTTTTCTTCTGCAGGAAGAAAGGTCTTGATGGTGACGGGATTGGCCCGCTTTGCAGCGCGGATCATGTCCGAGGCTACCTTGTAGATCTGGCGGTGAATCGGCTCCTGAAAATGTTCGGCTTTGAGAAAATCCGAAACGCGGTAATAGGCATCGTTGTTGACCAGAATGGCACCCAGCAGGGCCTGTTCGGCTTCAATGTTCTGAGGCACAGAGCGGTAACTGATGTCAGCCTGTGGTGCAGAGCGCTGGTTGGAACCTGCATTCGGGTTAAATTGTATTGTTTCAGCCATTGGGTCTGCCTGCCGCTTCTGTTGTAAATCGCCTATCGTTCAATACGACTTTTCCCGTTTTGTCATCTGATGAGTAACAGCGTACCGGATTCATTTTTCACAGGGTTCAAGGATGCCGCATATCTCTACTATTATCACCACTATTAACAGGTCACATGGCAACTATTTCTCCGACCAAAAATTCAATTGACTCGGATGAATGATTCGACTCGGGAATCATAACATATTTGGTCAGCATCCGCTCCTGTGCCGGCGCGTGGCGGTGTCTCAATCAAAAGACCGCGCAATTTTACATGTGGGGATTTTCCATCTGGCCTTCGTTCAGGTTCACAAGTATCAACAGAGTTGACAGGATCTGAACTCAAAATTCACAGGACTGACATGGCATCGTTCATTCCCCCCTTGTTTCCCCGCGATTCCGGTGAACATCACCGGGCAGCCACACCGCTGGAACTTTTCTTCGATCTGGTTTCGGTGATAGCAATTGCTGCTGCAGCGGCCGGGCTTCATCATTCGATAGCCGAAGCTCACGCCTTGCAGGGGCTTGTCACATTCCTGATGGCGTTTTTTGCCATCTGGTGGGCATGGATGAACTACACCTGGTTCGCCTCGGCCTATGACAATGACGACACGCTGTTTCGCCTGCTGACCATCCTCATCATGGGAGGTTCCCTGACCATGGCAGCGGGGATTGATACATTGTTCAAATCGGGCGATCTGACCATGCTTGTCATCGGTTATGTCATCATGCGGGTCGGCATGATTGCGCTTTGGTTGCGGGCAGCAAACGGTGATCCAGAGCGGCGCGCAACAGCCGTCTCATACGCGACAGGCATCGGTCTTGTTCAGGTATTCTGGATAGTTTTCATGCTGCTTCAGCCTTTGCCCAGCATGGCGACATATTCGCTTTTTGTGGTGGGAGTGGTGTTGGAATTGGCAGTCCCTGTCTTTGCGGAACGTAAAAACACGACGCCCTGGCACCGCCATCACATCATGGAACGTTATGGCCTGTTGAATATCATCGTTCTGGGAGAAACCCTGCTGGCAGGAAGCATGTCCCTGCAGCAAGCGGCCGGAGGGGCAGGCAATATTGCCTTTGTGCACATCGCTCTTTCATCGCTGGTTATCGTTTTTTCCATGTGGTGGTTGTATTTTTCAAAGGAAGATCATCTCGCTTCGAGTGTTCTCAAACGTGCTCTAGTCTGGGGTTATGGGCACTTTGCAATCTTCGCCGCCGGCGCTGCCGTTGGAGCCGGCTTTGCGGTATTGGTCGATATCATAGCGAGTAAGGCTGACATTCCATTGGTTGTCGGCGACTATGCTGTCGCCATTCCAGCCGCTGTCTATATGGCGGGGCTTTGGTTCGTTCGCGACCGCCTGATCCTCAATGGAATGGCGCGCAATATCCTGTTGGTTTTCGCAGGCATTGTGCTGCTCGCACCGCTGACACCTGTCGCCCTTGAAGGCATCGCCGTGATGATGGCTTTGTGTGCTGTGGTGCGAAGCTATCTTGCAAAGCAAAACGCGTCTGCGAAATAGATAGTCTGAAAATTTGGAAGGGCGAGGCTTAGTGTTTTGACTGGGCCTGTTTCATTTTCAAGCTATGTGCTATCCCGGTTTTCATCGCCGTGTTCCAGTAGCCGATAAAAATCCGGTACGCTTCCCACAAACCATATTTCGGATCATAGGCATGAACCGGTTCTGAGTAGAGCGCATTGGCCTCAAGGATTTTCAAATCCCGGCCGTTTATGAGCGAAGGAAAATCCGGTGCACGAATGTCCAGCCGGCCATAGTTGTAGCCGTCGATCGTATCAAGCACCGGGCATAGAGCCGCTTCAAGTTGAGGCGTTATCCACGATGAAATGTCCTGAAAAGTGGCTCCCAGATGGTGGTTGCGAATGGGCATCAGTTCGACCTTTTCGTCCTTGCGCGGCACATCGGCGAGGATCGCATGATTGAATTTGGCAATCCGTTTGCGGGTCGCCTCATCGGACGGACGCCGGGCAATCAGCATTTCAAGGGTCGATATTCCATCGCCTGTAACCTCAAATCCCTGTTTCCATGTCATCGAAACAATCCTGCCAGGACTGTCGGGCGACTGTCGTATGTAAAATGCGGCAGCTTCGAAACCCTCGACAAATTCCTGCAGGAGCCAGTCGCATGGCCGGTCTGCCCGTTTGTCCCACGCCTTTTCAAATTCGCCAGGCGATAACAAAAATTGAACGGCTCTTCCCTGAATGCCGTCATCGGGTTTCAGAACAAGTTTTTTACCTCCAAAGGCCTGATATATTTTCAACGCTTCGTTCGTCGTAAGTTTGCGCGACAGTTTTTCCGAGCGCGGTAACAAAGGGCACTTTTCAGGAAAAAGTTGATGGAAATCGTCCTTCGATCCCGGAAAAAGCCCACCTTTTGGCAAAGCCCAGTTGGCACGCAGCGCTGCATTGAAACTGCGATGGCGCATCATCAGGAACAAGATGGCAAAGAAGACCGGAACATAGAAAATCACCATGGGGATTTCGTGCCACAGCCTTCGTTGCGGTTTGATCGGTACTAGCGTCGCACTGGGAGGCACAGTCTGGGTCAATGACGTCTCATGATGCACAATAAAAAAAGGCGAAAAAAATAGACCCGGCAAACGTTGCCGGGTCCCGTATTATAACCGTTGCCGAAAGAAATGCAGCAGTGATTATGCTTCTTCTGAAGCGTCGCTGTCTGCATCGTCGAAGATGTCATCGAGATCGATTTCGTCTTCTTCGGCAACATCAAGTTCAAAGCGGGCATCGCGGCTTGTCAACACTTCGCCTGCAGCCTGACGTTCGGCTTCGTCAACCGAGCGGGCAACGTTGACGTTGACAGTTGAAGTCACTTCTGGGTGCAGGCTGACAGCAACCGCGTGCATGCCGATAACCTTGATCGGGTTTTGCAGGGTAACCTGGCTGCGGGCAACCTTGAAGCCTTTTTCTTCCAGCGCAGTTGCAATATCACGGGTTGAAACCGAACCGTAAAGCTGGCCTGTTTCACCGGCAGAGCGGATAACGATATAGCTTGTGCCATTGAGTTTGGTGTGGATCGCGTCGGCGTCTTTTTTGCGGTCAAGGTTACGGGCCTCAAGATCCGCGCGCTCTGATTCAAAGCGTTCCATATTGCCCTTGTTGGCGCGCAGTGCCTTGCCCTGAGGCAACAGGAAGTTGCGGGCAAAACCATCTTTGACGTTTACAACATCGCCCATCTGGCCGAGTTTGGCGATGCGCTCGAGAAGAATGACTTTCATTTTTCAGTTCCTTTATTGAGTTTGGTTTTTGTGTTGTTGGATTGGGTTAGGTTGATGATTTTGGCCCGGAAGCGCCCGGACCTTTCGGGTTGTTGAAAGATTTGATCGAGCGGAAAAATCCGATCGCTGCAAATATGAAAATGGGTATGGTCAGGATGAAGATGGAACCGTAGGCGACCCACAGGATCAGGCTGCGCGCAGGGTTGCCCCGCGTTGCAACATGCATGTGGGCAAGACCGGCAAGTCCGTATCCGCCGAGCGAAATCGAAAGCATTACAGCACCGGCAAGCGCCAGCGGCTCTGAAAACAAAAGATAGATGACAACCCCGGCAGCAGGCAAAAGAACCGCTTCGGGCGGAATGCGCAGATTGGCCGCAACATCTTCAGCCTCGCGCGCCAAAAGACCGGAGCGCCGCGTAATTGCCGCCGACAAGAACGCGGTTATTCCATGAAAAAGCAGCCAGACGGCAGGAATGATCAGCGGCAGGATTTTTGCATAAAGCAGCGAACGCTCAGCCAGGATCTCGGGGCTGACAGCAGGAAGATCAGGATTTGTCTCGCTGATGATCCGTAGCATCTGGACGAACTCGCCGGCAAACTGCTCGGTGGTAAACCCTGTCACCGCGCCTATCAGGATAAATGCGGCAGCGAGCATGATCATCAGCCGAAGCAGGATTTGCGACAGGGGAAACCACGTCACACCGCCCGCCGGATTGGGTTGGCCGAGATTGACGAGATGGCCGACATAGGCGGCAGGACCAAAGGAAATGGCGGCAACGAGAACGGCGGCATCATTTCCGGCAACATAGGCGGTGACACCCGTTGCGATGAACGCACCCGTGATCCCGGCGGGATTACCCCAACCCATCGACGCGATATAGATGGCGGCAGGCGCTGTAAAAAACAGGAAAAAGGCCAGCATTCCGGCATTGAATGCGGCAAGCACCATCATTCCGGCAGCAAAGCCGGCTAGGACGCCCACAAAGATGGATTGACTGTTTTTCATCGCTGTCCTGTCTTTCTGACAGTTAGGCTGCTCCAGCGATGCCGACTGGGGCGCCAACTTGGGTGCCGGTTTCAAAAACCGTTAGCACCCGTTCGGGTTTGTTTAATTGGTTCCGGTTTTCGCCGGAAATTACGGGGAGGGTCCCCCCGCAATTTTTTTAGATTTCGCATTTCCAGCTCCTGCCGCTTCACCGAGGTGAAGCGAAAGCAGGCGCGTTACCAGCTCCTGCCGGATTGTCGTGACAATCCGAAAGCAGGTGTACTGACAATACTTACGCAATCACATATGGCAGCAGGCCGAGGAAGCGGGCGCGTTTGACGGCCTGGGCCAGTTCACGCTGCTTTTTCAGGCTGACAGACGAAATACGTGCAGGAACAATCTTGCCGCGCTCTGAAAGATAACGCGAAAGAAGTTTGATATCCTTGTAATCGATCACTGGCGCATTGGGGCCGGTGAAAGGGCAGGATTTGCGACGACGGTTAAACGGTCTGCGTGAGTCCATAGCCATTATGCATCTCCTTGTGTTGTAGCTTCAGCCGGACGGCGCGGGCCACGGTCATTGCCGCGGTCTGGGCGGTCACCAAAGTCGCGGCGCGGGCCACGGTCGGG
>JBGSTD010000007.1:0-76439 GCA_041736675.1 Salaquimonas sp. | reverse complement strand
ATGGAAAAGAATAATCCATCCGGCCCCCTGCCTTGCAGCGGTAACAAGCGGAGTGCCATCATCAAGACGGGCCCATGTATGTTCGTCGAGGGCAGGTCCCTGAACGGCCAGAACCTGGCGTGAAACAGCTACATCAACTGGTTGGGGCAGTCCGAAAAATGGAGAGGCCGGTTCGAAAGCTGCTATCGCCTTTGGTGTTTCCCATGAAAGTGCGCCGCCAATGAAACGGTCGCCCTGAACCAGTTCAACCGGCAACAGCGGCCCATCCGGGTTTGCGGCAACACGCGGTCCGGCAAAGCGTATAATCAATCCGCCATCACCAACAAACTTTGTCAGCTTGGCTTCGGTTTCCTGAGGAAGGGTACCAATATCAGCCATCACGATTGCAGAGACTTTCTGATTGATCAGTTCTGCAGTGGCCTGATCAAGATTTGCGGTGTCAGGAATACGCAGATCGCTGAAGGGTGCAAGGGCTCGGTTAATATAATAGAGCGGAGAGAGGAGCGGCTGGGAAACATCGGAGCTTTGCCCCGAAATCAGACCGACAATCCGTCTACGGTTGCTGTCATCCAGCAATTGCACGGCGCCGGCGGAACGGGCGTTTTCAATCTCGACACGCACAATCTGGTTTCGAAGTTCAACGGGTTGCTGAAAATCGAAATTGCCGCCTTTCTGGCCTGACTCAAGGAGCAGTGGTGCGCGGGCGATAGCCAGCCCGTCCTTGTCATAGCCAACGATACGCAGCGCCAGGGCGTCGTCAATTACCGCCCTTGAAACCGTTCCGGTCATTTTACCCGGCTGGTTTTCAACGGGGTTCAAGATTGCTGTTTGTGCCAGTGAAGGTGTTATCAGGGACGTTGAAAGAGCTGCTGAACCGAGAGCCTCGAGAATCGGATTGGTCTGGCTGGTGTTTGCCAGTCCGTCAGAGAGGAAAACTGCTTCGCCAAAGCCGCCGTTTCCACTCAGCGCCTGAATTCTTTGTGCACTGGATGTGTGATCCGGTCTGACTGAAAGATTGTTGTGCGCCTCTAGGATCGCTCCGATTTCTTCGGGCGCCATGGGAGCCTCGCTCATAGCGGCCGGATTTGTTGTGAAGAGCAGGGAAACGGACCTATTGGAATTTGCTGCCTCGCTGATGATATTCAACGCGGTGGTTTTCATCTGTTCCCAGATTTTACCGCTCGCCCATCCATCATCAATTATCAGCAATACCGGTCCGGTTTTCTGCAGGGCAGCCTCGCGAGGATTCCATACCGGAACCGACATTGCAAAGATCACCAGTGCCGCCATCACCAGACGCAGAAGAGTGAGCCACCACGGACTTTTTGCCGGAGTTTCCTCTCTTGCAGCAAGTTTCTCCAAAATGGTCAGGGGCGGGAAAACCTCTTCCTGCGGTTTTGGCGGCGTAAGACGCAACAGGTACCAGATCACGGGCAGTGTGAGCAGCGCCAGAAGTACGAACGGGGAAAGGAAAGTCAGGGGTAGTCCAAACATCAGTTCTGCCCCCTGAATGGTGAAGAGGACAAATTGACATGAAGCGTCTGCAACGCCTGCGATGCCAGATGGTCGGTGTGATGGGGAATATGGCTCCAGCCCAGACGTCTTGCCAGACTGGCAAGACTTTGCGTGTGGGCGGCAAACAGGGCGCTATAATCATCCTTGACTGATTGAGCGGAACCGAAACTCAATTTGTGCCCGCTTTCAGGATCACGAAATTCAATTCTTCCCGAATAGGGAAAGGATTCCTCTACCGGATCAATAATCTGAACCAGATGGCCACGGATACGCTTTTTGTGCAACGCTGCGAAAAGCGGATGGCTATCAATTGTCACGTCGCTGGTATGAAGAAAATCACTGATCATGATGACTTCGGCATCATCGCGAACAAGGGAAGCATCAGGAATTTCGACCTGTTCGCCAGAGTTTAGCAAGGCATCAGCAAGCCGCTCGGCAGCATGGCGGTGAATGATTGGCGGGGAAACCCCGAGCCAGCCAACACGCTCACCGCTTCGAGCGAGAAGTTCTGCCATGGCCAAGGCAATCACCAAGGCACGTGACTGTTTCGGCACAATGGCTGTTTTTGACTGAAAAAGCATTGACGGGCTTTCATCAACCCAGATCCATACGGTGTGGGAGGCCTGCCATTCGCGGTCGCGTACATAGATGCTGTCATCGCGGGCAGAGCGGCGCCAGTCGATTGCAGCAAAATTCTCGCCCTGCACATATGGGCGGAACTGCCAGAAATTCTCACCGATCCCGCGCCTGCGCCGTCCATGCCATCCGGCAAAGACATTGTTGGCGACACGTTGCGCCTCAACCAGCAGATCAGGTATCAGGGCAGCACGGGCACGCGCCCTTGCCACAGCATCAGCGCCGCGCAAAGTCTTGACCTGTGTGCCAATGGTCTGGCTCATGCTGATCTGCCTGCCTTGATGCTGACGAAGGGATTGGTACTCATTCAGCCAATTGTCTTCTTGATAGAGGAAATAACATCGCGCACGGAAACCCGCTCGGCACGTGCAGCAAAGGAAAGTTGCATTCGGTGTTGGAGGACCGGTTCGGCCAAGGCGAGTACATCGTCCACCGATGGGGCAAGTCTGCCATCGAGCAGGGCCCTTGCCCTTGCAGTCAGCATCAGTGACTGGCTGGCGCGGGGACCCGGACCCCAGGAAATATACTGGTTCATTTCATTGGTGCTTGCGCCGGGACGGGCGGAGCGGACCAATTCAAGAATGGCATTGACCACGCTTTCACCCACAGGGATTTTGCGAACCAGTGTCTGCATTTCCTGCAGGCGTTTGGCTGTCATAACAGCCCTGACTTTCGCCTCGTGGTCTCCCGTCGTTTCAAGCAGAATACGCCGTTCTGCCTCAAGTTCCGGATACAATACGTCGATTTGCATCAGGAAGCGGTCAAGCTGTGCTTCGGGAAGCGGGTAAGTACCCTCTTGTTCCAAGGGGTTTTGGGTTGCCAGAACGTGGAAAGGCGAGGGAAGGTCGTGGCGAGCACTGGCAATGGTTACATGATATTCCTGCATCGCCTGCAAAAGGGCGGCTTGGGTACGCGGGCTGGCCCGGTTTATTTCATCGGCCATCAGCAATTGGGTGAAAATGGGACCTTTGACAAACTGGAATGATCTTTTCCCGCCATCTTCCTGCTGGAGTATTTCAGAGCCGAGAATATCCGATGGCATCAAATCAGGAGTGAATTGGATACGCCCGGCCTTGAGACCGAGCACAGTACCAAGCGTGTCAACCAGCTTGGTTTTGGCAAGACCTGGCAGTCCGACCAATAGACCGTGACCGCCCGAAAGAATTGTCACCATGGCCCGCTCAACCACGGTTTCCTGGCCAAAAATGATCTTTGCGGTTTCTGCGCGAGCCGCTTTTATATCTGCCACTGCTTTTTCAGCATCTGCAATGATTGCCTTTTCATCCGCTTTGGTGAGGGTGCGATCTATTGCTGTCATGGTGTCTCCTGGAGTGCCTGAGGTGTCGTTTGTTTCAGTCTTGTCGGTTTTTGGCCGATTGCGGGCTGGTTGTGGCCCGTTGAGATTGTGCGGTTACGTTTTTGACCAGGACCTTTGTTATGGTTTTAATACCATGGTAGGCAGGAATCGCCGCATTACAAGTTGCCAATCTTGCTAAACATGTTGTGAGCGATATTTTCTCACAAAGAAATCGAACTGAACCGGAATTTGGACACAAACCATGGCGGAAAAAAGAAAAGTTTCAGCACAAACTGGCCAATCCGCTGGTTTGAGTGGTCTGCAGGCCCTGATCGAACGGGCTGGAGACAAAAAACGGGGTCCGGCGCCGGTCGAAAAATGGAACCCCGACTACTGCGGCGAACTCGACATGGTCATCAAAAAGGATGGCACATGGTTTTATATGGGCACTCCCATCGGCAGAAAGGCGCTTGTTGACCTGTTTGCCACCGTTTTGCGCAAGGACGAAGATGGTGAAACCTATCTGGTGACACCGGTGGAGAGGATAAAGATCAAGGTCGAGGACGCTCATTTCATCGGAGTTGAAATCAACGCAAATACCCAAAACGGCAAATTGGAGCTGACAATCCGCACCAATGTTGGTGATGTGGTGGAAATCGGGCCGGATCACAAACTGCGATTTGAGACAGTTGCGGGAAATGACGGTATAAAACCCTATCTCCAAGTGAGAGGGCGGCTGGAGGCGCTGTTGTCCAGACCAGTAATGTATGAGTTGATTTCTCATGGTGAAGAGATAAACGTCGATGGCAAAAACATGTTTGCCGTTTGTAGCAGGGGGACTGTGTTCCCGATCATGGCAGCCGACGAATTGAGCCGGTTGTCAGATGACGTGTGATTTGGATATACCTGAACAAAGACCTTTTTGAGCGCATACGCGCGGGTAAATCAGGATTGCCGATTGGAGTATGGGTTGACCCGCAAAGACAGTGAAATTCTACTGGAAGGTGAGAGCCTGTTCTCGAAAATCGACGCCAGCGGTTTTCGCCGCCTTGCTTTTTCAGGTCTGTTCGAGAATGCAGATGAGCCGTTGGGCGATTTCATTTTCAATCCCGAATTCAGGGACTGGGTTTTTGAAAAAGCAGTCAAACCAGCAGCGGTCCTTATTCCGATTGTCAAACGAGCCGATGAGTTGACTGTATTGATGACCAAGCGGACGGAAAAGCTCAATTCCCATTCCGGCCAAATAGCTTTTGCCGGGGGCAAGATTGATGCCGATGACGGCTCCCCGTCTGCGGCCGCCTTGCGCGAAGCCAGTGAGGAGATCGGGCTGGACAGCAGTCAAGTGGAGGTGCTGGGCATGATGCCTGAATATTTCACCGGTTCAGGCTATCGGATTACCCCGGTTGTTGCTCTGGTTGAGCCCGAAGTTGCGCTGAAAGCCAATCCTGAGGAAGTGGAGTATATTTTCGAGGTGCCGCTGGCATTTCTGATGAACGAAGAAAACCATGTGATGGGCAGTCGGCTATTTATGGGCAGTCGTCGGCACTATCTCGAAATGCCCTTCGGTGAACATCATATCTGGGGTGTGACAGCCGGAATTATCAAGGTTATGCACGACAGACTTATTCAATCAGCTCGAAGGCTATATCCATGACGCCTGATCTGAAAAGGGAAGCCTGGCTGAACAGCAAACCATTGTTGACAGTATTTGATGCACTTGAGGCGGCAGGCGGCGAAGTGCGGGTCAATGGTGGTGCGGTTCGTAACAGCTTGATGGGGATTGCGGTTGCCGATGTTGACCTTTCGACTACCCTAGTACCGGCCCAAACAATAAAAGCACTTGAGGCAGCCGGTATCAGGGCAATAGCAACCGGTATTGAACATGGTACAATCACTGCTGTTGCCGGCAAGACACCCTTCGAAATCACGACACTGCGCGAGGACATTGAAACCAACGGCCGGCATGCAGTGGTGAGATTTGGCACGGACTGGGAGCTCGACGCCAAACGGCGCGACCTGACGATAAATGCACTCTACTGTGACAGGCACGGGATTCTGTATGATCCACTCAACGGCCTTGATGATGTTAAAAACCGGCATGTCCGTTTTATCGGCGACGCTGGTGAGCGAATCACTGAAGACCATTTGCGGATTTTGCGGTTTTTCAGGTTTTTTGCCTGGTATGGAGCTGCGCGGCCGGATGGCGATGGTCTCAAAGCCTGCGCAAAGCTGAAAGGCGGACTTGAAAACATTTCCGTCGAGCGCATCTGGATGGAACTGCGCAAGACGCTGAAGGCGCCCGATCCCTCGCGGTCGCTGTTGTGGATGCGCACGACCGGCGTCCTTGGCGTTATCCTGCCAGAAAGCGAAAAATGGGGAATTGATCTGGTTCCGCACCTGATCGCTGCTGAGCAGAAATGGCGGTGGAAGCCTGATGCCATGGTCCGTTTGGCCGCCATGATGCGACCGGACGGTGAAATAGCCACTGGCGTTGCGCGCCGCCTCAAGTTTTCCGGTGATGAGACACGGCGTCTGGTGGATTGGGCACAGTCTCCTTTGCCCCGCAAGGACTGCGATGAAGTCGAGTTGGCAAAATCGCTGTATCTGGGTGATCCGCAGGCTATCCTTGATAAAATGAAGCTGGAAATAGCCCGGTTGGCAATGACAAACGAGGAGGGCAGCGCCAGCGCCAAGTCAATTGCGGAGCATGTCAAATATGCCACAAAATGGAAGCGTCCGGTTTTCCCTGTCAAGGGTCAGGATATTTTGAACAAGGGCATTGCTGCAGGCCCTGAAATAGGCGCGCTGACGAAAAAGCTTGAAAAGCTATGGGTTGATAGCGGCTTCAAACTGTCAAAGGCGGAACTGCTCAAAATTGAATAAAAGCTACGCCGCGTCACTCTTTACCGGCTGAATTCTCGCCTTGATCGCATTGACCATAGACTCGCGAATGATGGTTTCGCCGTGTGCGGTTTTCATGTGGTCGACGCTGCGTTGGACAATTTCCGCCTCGTTGCTGTCTGATGTGTGCCATTGGCAACCGGGAACAAGGGTCCCACATTCAAAGATTTTCATGACAAATCTCCCTGGTGTGTGAATAACTAACGGAGTGTTTCCCGCAGTCTCATCATACAGAAGAAAATGCCGGCAATATGGCATGGACGCATTTTATCCGACTTACGGCCAGCGAACCGTTGGCGGCATCGAAGAAAGGATTGAGTCCACATTGCCTCCGGTCTTGAGGCCGAAAATAGTTCCACGGTCATAAAGAAGGTTGAACTCGACATAACGGCCGCGGCGAACCAGCTGCTCTTCGCGCTGCTCGGGTGTCCACTCAAGGTTCATGTTCTTTTTGACGATGGCCGAATAGGCGACATTGAACGCCTTGCCAACATCTTGCGTGAAGGAAAAATCGGCATTCCATCCGCCATTTTCCTCGTTCGAATGAAGGTAGTCGTAGAAAATTCCGCCGATGCCGCGCATTTCGTTGCGGTGCTTGAGGAAGAAATAGTCATCACACCATTTCTTGTAGCGCGGATAGTCAGCGACAGCGTGGCGACCGCAAACAAAATTCATTGCCTTGTGAAACAACTGGCTGTCTTCGTGTTCCTGGGTCCGGCGTTCATTCAGCATCGGGGTCAAATCGGCGCCACCGCCAAACCACTGTCCGGTGGTGACCACCATGCGCGTGTTCATGTGGACCGTTGGAACATTGGGGTTCCAGGGATGAGCAATAAGTGAAATGCCGGATGCCCAAAAACGGGGGTCATCCTTGGCACCGGGGATCTGGTTGCGGAAATCCTCGCCGAATTCGCCGTAGACGGTGGATGTGTGCACGCCGACTTTCTCGAAAAGTCTGCCATGCATCATCGACATGGTTCCGCCGCCGCCTTCACCTTCATTGCGCTGCCATTTGCGGGCAACAAATTTTCCGGGTGCATGCTCTGAAAACGGGCCTGTCAGATCAGCCTCCAGCTGCTCGAACTTCAAGCATATCTGGTCGCGCAACGTCTGGAACCAGGCTTCGGCCTGCTTCTTCTTGTCTTCGATATCTGCGGGGAGCCCTTGAGGTATCTTGGGATTTTGATCTGACATGAATACGTCCGGTGTTTTGAATATGGCAAAGGTTTAACAGGATGGCAGAGGCGGTGTCCAGAGCAAAGGTTTAGACCTGCCAATCTTGACTTTTTCAGGTCGTAGTGTGTTCATAGGATGTCCTTTTCATTTGAAAGTCTGGTGTGTTGGAAAAAGACCGAATTTCGAGCGGCCCGCTTAACAAAAGCGAGGCTTGTGACAATGATGGCAATCCTGCCGGAGATGCCAGCAGGGATTATTGGCACCGTCAGAACGAGGCGCTCACCAAGGCCAGAACCAGTCACGAAAAGTGGACCAAACAAAGGCGCAGTTCGGGCCAGAATGAAAAAGGCGCTTTTGGTTGGAAAAGGGTAACGTATTCCTTGCCGCGCGCCGAGGCGCAGGCTAAGGCACGGGAATTTCTGCAAAAATATCCCAAGGCCGCCTATTGGTCTGAAGTGGAGAGTTGGCGAGAATTGCCGGGTGATGTGATCGAATTCACCATGCGCCGTCTGCCAACTGCAGACTGATCGATGCTTAACCCACCTGCCGCAAGGCTTCGCCCAAAACCATTGCCGCGCAAACCGCCTGGTTTAGCGAACGTGCTTTACCATGCATGGGGATGGTCAGTCTGGCATCGGCATCTTGATGAACCTGATCGGGCACACCTGATGATTCCCTTCCAAGCAGAATGATGTCACTGGGGAGGAAGGAGAATCGTGTGTAAGCAGTATCGGCCTTCGTCGAAAGCAGGATCACCCGCTGCCCTGCTGCTTTTGCATAGGTAATGAAAGCGGAATAATCATCATGCCGAACAAGGTTCGCAAGATCGAGATAATCCATTCCTGCCCGCTTGAGATTACTGTCGTCGGTGCGAAATCCTGCAGGTTTGACAATATGCAATCGGGTGCCCATGCAGGCAGATAACCGAATCAAGGTTCCGGTATTTCCGGCAATATCCGGCTGATACAATGCAAGTGAGGGTTTCGACACCTGGGACTTTCTTGAAGAAAAGGCTGACTTTCTAGATTACTGCCTTATATTCACGGCGTGACTATTTGGAAAGCTTGATGGCGGCGGTTAAATATGCCGGATTATGCCAATAATGCTCCTCAATCCTTGAAACCTGTTTCAAACAAGCGCAAATAAACCGGATGTTCCGATTTTTTGAATCCCGTGTGGAACCTTATCCACAAGAAGAGCCTGTAACGCCGCCAGCCACCCTGGTGGCCTTTTGCCTGCATTACTCGCGGCCTGTCCTGGGCTGGATTATTGCCATGTCCGTGCTGACTGCACTAATGGCGGCGGGCGAGGTTTTGTTGTTTGGATTTCTGGGCTCGATCGTTGACTGGCTTTCCAATGCGGAACGTGTCGGATTTCTCGAACGCGAGGCCACGCGACTGTGGTTGATGGGTGGCTTTCTTCTTGTCGGGCTTCCACTTGTTTCCTTCCTGCATTCCCTGATCGTTCACCAGACCCTGCTTGGCAACTATCCGATGATCGCCCGCTGGCAGATGCATCGCTATCTGCTCAAGCAGAGCATGAATTTCTTTGCCAATGAATTTGCCGGGCGGGTAGCGACAAAGGTCATGCAGACATCCTTGTCGATCCGCGAAGCGGTGATGAAGATCATGGATATTCTAGTCTATGTCATCGTCTATTTTGCCAGCATGATCGCCATGGTCGCCACCTCCGACTACCGCCTTGCTCTGCCGCTTTTGTTCTGGATTGCCTGCTATGTCACGATCATCAGCTATTTTGTTCCCAAACTGAAAATGATCAGCCAGGAACAGGCCGATGCCCGCTCCATGATGACCGGCAGGATTGTTGACAGTTACACCAATATCAACACGGTAAAGCTGTTTTCCCATTCGGGCAGGGAGTCAGTCTATGCAAAGGAAAGCATGGATGGTTTCCTTATGACTGTGCACAAACAGATGCGTCTGGTGACGTTGTTCCAAGGCTTTATCTATTACAACAACATCATTGTCGTTTTTGTCATTGCTGCACTTTCAATCTGGCTTTGGCTCGCAGCGGCTGTTTCTGTCGGGGCAATTGCGGTTGCGGTGGCATTGGCATTGCGTTTGAACGGCATGTCGCAGTGGATCATGTGGGAAGTGTCGGCCCTTTTTGAAAATATCGGTGTTATCCATGACGGCATGAAAATGATGTCGAAAGAGCGCGAGGTGCTAGACCGGGAGAATGCTGCAGAACTGATTGTTGACAAGGGCCGCATCACCTTTGACAACATCAATTTTGACTATGGCAAGGAAGGCAGCGAAAAGGCGGCGGTCATCAACCGGTTGAAACTTGACATCAGGCCGGGTGAGAAGCTTGGACTGGTTGGCCGCTCAGGTGCCGGCAAAACAACACTGGTCAATTTGCTGCTGCGGTTTTACGACCTGGAAGACGGTGCAATCCTGATTGATGGTCAGGATATTGCCGGTGTCTCACAGAATTCGCTGCGCAAGCATGTCGGGATGGTGACACAGGATACATCGCTTTTGCATCGTTCGATCCGTGACAACATTGCTTACTCAAGTCCTGATGCAACGGACGCGCAGATCATCAAAGCCGCAAAACGGGCCAAGGCCTGGGATTTTATTCAATCGCTGGAAGACCAGAAAGGCCGAAGCGGTCTTGATGCCCATGTTGGCGAGCGCGGCGTCAAATTGTCCGGCGGCCAGCGCCAGCGTATTGCAATCGCCCGTGTCTTTTTGAAGGATGCACCGATCCTTGTTCTGGATGAGGCGACTTCCGCGCTCGACTCAGAGGTGGAGGCTGCCATTCAGGAAAGTCTTTTTGAGTTAATGGAAGGCAAGACCGTAATTGCCATCGCACACCGTCTTTCGACAATCGCGTCGCTGGACCGTCTGGTCGTGATGAACGAGGGCGAGATCATCGAGGCAGGCAGCCACGATGAGCTTGTCACCAAGGGTGGGCTTTATTCAGAATTGTGGGCACGCCAGTCCGGCGGTTTTCTGGGTCTTGATAGTCAGGCGGATGCAGCACAGTAATGGGATTGCTTAACTGGATATACGCCAAGGCTGAGGGTTCGATTGATCCGTTCAGGCACAAGGATGATCCGCAGCCACCGGGTAATTTTTATGCCTATGTCTGGTTTTATGCCCGGCAGGCCAAGTGGGCCTTCCTCGCCATGATGATATTCGGCTTTCTCAATGCCGCCATTGAATCGGTGGTGTTTACCTATGTCGGCCGTATTGTTGATATTCTGACAGCATTCGAACCCTCACGTCAGGGTGGATGGGACGCCCTGCTGCCAATTGCCGGACCAACACTGCTGGTCATGGTTCTGGTATCGCTTGTTGCGCGTGTCTTTGTGGTAGTTGCAGGAACCGTTATCGAGGAACAGGTCATCGTTCCAAATTTTTTTACTCTGGCACGCTGGCAATCGCACAGCCATATTGTTCGCCAGTCGCTTTCCTTTTTCCAGAATGATCTGGCAGGACGTATTGCCCAGAAGGTCTTTCAATCCGGCCTTGCCATTGGTGATATGCTGATCGCGCTGATCCAGACCATCGGTTTCATTTCGGCCTATACCCTGACCACGCTCGGGCTGCTATTGTCGCTCAATTTTTCTCTTGGCGCTTATGTTATTGTCTGGCTCGTCGGCTTTGTTGCAATTGCCAGATATTTTATTCCTCGTATCCGGCAGCATGGCAGAAAAACCGCTGAGGCAGGTGCCGTTGCGACGGGGCGAATGGTAGACGGCTATGCAAACATTTCCACGGTAAAACTGCATGGCTCGACAGCACGGGAAAACGACTGGTTCAAGGAAGGCCTGCGCGGCCAGTACGATGCTTTGCGGCTCTTCACCCGCGATCTCACAGGGGTTCGCGTCAGCCTTTCCATCCTGAGCAATGTGATGGTTTGCATCATCGCATGGCAGGCCATTGATCTTTGGCTGTCGGCAACAATCTCTCTTGGCGAGGTGGCTTTCTCGATTGCGTTGGTATTGCGCCTTTCCCTTCTGCTCAATCGTCTGATGGGCATATTGAACGGCTTTTTCCGCAATATAGGCACGGTTCAAAACTCGATGGAACTGATCGCAAGGCCGCTTGAAATTACCGACAAGTCTGATGCAAAGCCTTTGAAGTTCAAGGCCGGTAAAATCGAGTTCAGGAATATCCGTTTCAATTATGGCAAAAGCGGCGAGTTGTTCGACAATTTGTCACTGACGATCAAACCTGGCGAAAAAGTGGGAATTGTGGGCCCTTCCGGGGCTGGCAAGTCTACGCTGGTAAATTTGATGTTGCGGTTTTTTGAACTCGAAAAAGGCGAGATCCGATTTGACGGGCAGGACATCAGCGCTGTGCAGCAGGACAGTTTGCGCTCCGCCTTTTCCATGGTGCAGCAGGATACCGCAATGTTCCACCGCTCGGTGCGTGACAACATTGTGCACGGCAAGCCCGATGCGTCGATGGAAGAAATCATCCTAGCTGCAAAAAAGGCGAAGGCGCATGATTTCATTTTGGGGCTGGAGGATTCGAAGGGCCGCAAAGGCTATGCCGCTCAGGTGGGTGAACGGGGTATCCAGTTATCAGGTGGCCAGAGGCAACGTATTGCAATCGCACGAGTTTTTCTGAGAGATGCACCGATATTGATACTTGATGAGGCAACTTCGCAACTCGACTCCGGTATTGAGGAAGCGATCAAGGACAATCTGCGGGAATTGATGGATGGCAAGTCGGTCATTGCGATTGCCCATCGATTGTCGACCATCTCGGAGATGGATCGACTGATCATTCTTGACAATGGAAAAATCGTTGAGGAAGGCACTCATCAAGAGCTTGTCAAGAAGGACGGCCTCTATTCTTTCTTGTGGTCAAGACAGACGAGCGGCCTCATTTTGGACTGAGCGATGTTTACCAGTTTTGTTTCAGTGGAAACACAATGTGAATTGCCTTTGGAGCAATAATCGCACTTTTGCCTCATTGCAGCACAATGGAGTAGGGAAGCTTATTACCCTTTGGTGCGATTGCTGTATTCTGTCTGGTGAAATTCCTTTGGCAGAAACCCTAACTGAAACAACATAGGATTGATCGAGTTTGCCGGAAAATCCGGCGCGGCGTTCCATTGCCACTCTTTCTGGATACACATATGAAAAATTTGGGGCTTATCAAGCCAGTGCGGCTCGCACTGTCTATAGTTTTGTCTGCGGCAATTTCGATCTCCGCACAATTTGCTTTTACTACCACCGCAGACGCCAGTGCTGCACGCCTGACGGCCATCAAACGGGTTGTTGGCCTGCATGAGAACAAGAACCGCAAGACCATTCAGGCGATGGTTGGGGTTAATCCAGCTACAACGCCCTGGTGCGGTGCAGCCACTGCCTACGCGGTCAAAAAAGCGGGCGGTCGCCCTCCAGCAGGACACAACAAGGCAATCAGCTGGACCAAGTTCGGCAAGGGTGTTTCACTGGCCTCCGCCCGCCAGGGTGATATTGTCGTGTTGCGTTTCAAGCGCGGCTATCATGTCGGCATCTTCAGCAAGCGGGACGGCAAAGGACGTGTTGAAGTTTGCGGTGGCAATACTTCCAACCGTTTCAAATGTGCAAGTTATCGCACTGCAAATGTAAAAGCTGTACGCCGCTGATCCGTACGAATTTCCAATAACAGAAGCCGGTATCGGTGCGCAGCATTGTCTTTGCTCCGATACTGCAGTTTTCAGCTGTCGATTTCTTTCCTGAGCATCTCGAGTTCGAGCCATTCCTCCTCTTTGGCCGACAAGGATTTTTCGCGCTCCGCAAGGGCATCCGCAAACTTTTGAAATTTCGCGGGTTCCCTGGTGAAAAGCTCCGGGTCTTCCAGTGCCGTTTTCAGTTTGGCAATTTCGCTTTCGAGTTTGGCAATTTCCTGAGGCAGCGTCTTCAGGGAGTGTTCCTGCCTGAAGCTCAATTTGGTTTTTGACGCGGGTATGGCCTGTTGTTTTTGGGGCACATTTGCTGCTTCAGCATTTTTCGCCGTGGACTTTCCGGTTGATGTTTCAGAGTTCTTGCGTTTGACAACGCCCGAACCCTTTTGCGCCACCATGTCGGAAAAGCCGCCTGCGTATTGATGCCAGATTCCATCGCCATCGGTTGCTATCACGCTTGTGCAGACGCGGTCGACAAAATCACGGTCGTGGCTGACAAGAAGCACCGTTCCTTGGTAGTCGGCCAAAAACTCCTGGAGTAAATCCAGGGTTTCCAGATCGAGATCGTTTGTCGGTTCGTCGAGCACGAGAAAGTTTGAAGGTGTTCTAAATCCGCGCGCCAGCATCAACCGGCCGCGTTCGCCGCCCGACAAGGCGTGAATGGGAGTTCGGGCCTGTTCGGGAATGAAGAGGAAATCCTTCATGTAAGTCGCAAAATGCTTGGTTTCAGTTCCAATGACAATCGTGTCGCCGGCTCCATCCGTGAGAGCGTCTTTCAGGGTCCATTCCGGTTTCAGCATGTCGCGCTTCTGGTCGATCACCAATTGCTCCAGACCGATGCCAAGCCGAACTGTTCCGGCATCTGCAGCAAGATTTCCGGTGATGAGGTTGACCATCGTCGTTTTACCGGCACCATTGGGACCGACAATGCCGACGCGATCGCCGCGCATTATGATGGTCGAAAAATCCCTGACGATTGGTCTTTCACCATAACTTTTGGAAACATGATCGAGTTTTGCGACAAGTTTGCCTGATGTTTCCGCTTCAGCCGAGGTCAGTTTCACACCGCCTGCGACTTTCACCAAGCTGTTCTTCTCCTGGCGCAGATCGGATAGTTCGCGCACACGGCGCATGTTGCGTTTGCGCCTGCCTGAGACGCCGTGAACAATCCAGTGTTCTTCTCTAACGATTTTCCGGCCAAGCTTGTGGGCGGAAATTTCCTCTTCTTCCAGCAACTTGTCGCGCCAATCTTCAAAGGCATCGAAGCCCTGTTCGAGATGGCGTGACTTTCCACGGTCCATCCAGGTCGTTTTTCGGGTGAGGTTGGTCAAAAAACGGCGGTCATGGCTGATCATGACGATGGCTGAACGCAACTGCTTCAGTTCGGCTTCAAGCCACTCAATGGCCGGAAGGTCGAGGTGGTTGGTCGGTTCATCAAGCAGAAGAATGTCCGGCTCCGGCGCAAGGGTCCGCGCAAGGGCGGCCCGGCGGGTCTCGCCGCCGGAAATGCTTTTTGGGCTTTCATCGCCACTGAGACCCAGTTCATTGAGCAGATAAACCGCGCGATATGGGTCATCGCCGGGGGCCAGTCCCGCCTCGACATAGTCGAGCACGGTCTTGTATGCGCCGAGGTCAGGCTCCTGCGGCAGATAGCGGACCGTTACCCCGGGTTGAACAAAGCGATCTCCCTTGTCAGGTTCGAGCAATCCCGCCGCGATTTTGAGCAAGGTGGATTTACCTGAACCGTTTCTGCCGACAAGGGAAATGCGGTCTCGAGGCGAAATCTGCAGATCAGCACCCTCGAGCAGCGGGGTGCCGCCAAAGGTGAGATGGATATCTGACAAAAAAAGGATAGGGGGTTCCAAGGTATTTCCGTTGGCTGTTTGATCTGGATCGGGTGTTCAATGCCTTATGGCGAAGCGCTGTGCAATGGCTGTTAGGCGATTGAATTGCCGTTGGGAAGTGCTGATTGCCGAGTTTAGTCCCATTAGGCTGTGGGAATGCCGCGACAAACTGCCATTGGGGCATTCTAATGACTGGACAAATGCCCCTTTGGAAGCATAAACAGGCCTCAAGAGCGGGAATCTGTCCAATGGAGAAAATTGGATTTGAATCCTGCCGCGTATTTGATCCATGTCGGCTTGGCTTATTGAAGCTGAAAGCCTGAATTGCGAAAGGACGGGATACCGTGAGCGCAACCGTGAAAGACCATGATCCCAATCGTCGGGATTTCCTTTATCTGGCTACTGGTACCGTTGGCGCGGTAGGGGCGGCAGCAGTTGCCTGGCCGTTTATTTCTCAGATGAACCCAAGTGCGGCAACCCGCGCCCTGGCATCAATCGAGGTTGATGTGTCCAGTATCGAACCTGGTCAGGCCATTACAGTCAAATGGCGCGGAAAACCCGTCTTTATCCGCAACCGTACGGACAAGGAAGTTGAAGAGGCCAAAGCTGTTGAACTTTCAGATTTGAAAGATCCGATCGCCGAAAACGAAAACCTCGAAGCCGGTTTGCCTGCCACCAATGAAAACCGATCGGCTGGCGAAGGCCGCGAGAACTGGATCGTGATGATTGGCTCATGCACTCACCTTGGTTGTGTTCCTGTTGGGCTTGCCGGTGATTTTGGCGGATGGTTCTGCCCTTGCCATGGTTCGCACTATGATACCGCTGGCCGTATCCGCAAGGGACCGGCTCCAAGAAACCTTGATATTCCAAAATTTGAATTTGTCTCCGACACTACAGTGAAAATCGGCTAACGGATAAAAGGGATACGGAGAAACATCATGAGTGCAGGTCATTCCACCTACGAACCCAAATCAGGCTTTGCAAAATGGCTTGATGCAAGATTGCCGTTGCCGCGCCTGGTCTATGACAGCTTTGTCGCCTATCCGGTGCCCCGCAATTTGAACAACTGGTACACATTTGGCGGCATTCTTTCGCTGATGCTTGTTGTCCAGATCATTACCGGTATCGTTTTGGCGATGCATTATGCTGCTTCAACAGGGTTGGCTTTCAATTCGGTCGAATCAATCATGCGCGATGTGAATTACGGCTGGCTGATGCGCCGCCTGCACGCCAATGGCGCTTCCATGTTCTTCATCGCAGTTTACATCCATATTTTCCGTGGCATGTATTACGGCTCCTACAAGCAGCCGCGCGAGGTTTTGTGGATTCTCGGCGTTGTGATCTTCCTTTTGATGATGGCAACAGCCTTTATGGGCTACGTGCTTCCATGGGGACAGATGAGCTTCTGGGGTGCAACGGTTATCACCGGCTTCTTCTCGGCCATTCCACTGGTGGGCACTTCCATTCAGGAACTGCTGCTGGGCGGCTTTGCGGTTGATAATCCTACTCTCAACCGCTTCTTCTCGCTGCACTATCTGCTGCCGTTCATGATTGCAGGTGTGGTTATCCTTCACGTCTGGGCGCTGCATGTAACCGGACAGTCCAATCCTACTGGCGTTGAAGTCAAGAACATGCGCAAGGAAACCGTTCCATTCACGCCTTACGCGACCATCAAGGATGGCTTTGCGATGGTGATCTTCCTGATCGTTTTCTGCTGGTTTGTCTTCTACCTGCCTGATTACATGGGTCACCCTGACAACTATGTTCCCGCCAATCCTCTGAAAACCCCTGCACACATCGTGCCTGAATGGTACTTCCTGCCATTTTATGCGATCCTGCGGGCGATCACTTTCAATATCGGCATTCCTTTCACCGATATCGTTCTGATCGACTCCAAGCTTGGCGGCGTTTTGGCGATGTTCGGTTCGATCGCGATCCTGTTCGTGTTGCCTTGGCTGGATTCGTCACCAGTGCGTTCAGCAAACTACAGGCCGCTGTATCGCCAGTTCTTCTGGATATTCGTCGTGGTTTGCGTCATCCTCGGATATCTTGGATCGCGTCCTGCCGAAGGTATCTACACGACATTGTCGCAGGTATTCACACTCTACTATTTCGCCCATTTCCTGGTGATCCTGCCGTGGCTTTCAAAATTTGAAAAACCCAAGGCTCTTCCTGCAAGCATCGCTGATGCTGTGCTGGCCGGAAAAGGCAAAACAACCATGCAACCGGCGGAATAGTCCTTGAGGCTGACCGACAGAATTTTACCCGATAATGGGCCCGATTGGGGATGGATAAGATGAACTTTAAAAAGATACTTTCCGGTGTTGCCGGTCTTTCCTTTGGAATGATGCTTGCTACCGGCATTGCATCAGCTGCTGAAGAGGGGGGAACGCCGCATTTTCCGATTAACCACCCGAAGCATGCCCATTGGAGCTTTGCCGGTTCTTTTGGTCATTGGGATGTCGGACAGTTGCAGCGGGGGCTGAAAGTCTACAAGGAAGTATGTTCCGCGTGCCATTCTATGGAACTGGTCTCTTTCAGGAATCTGGAGGCTCTTGGCTATTCTCCCGAACAGGTCAAAGCCTTTGCTGCAGAATATACAGTCACTGACGGACCGAACTCTGAAGGCGAAATGTATGAGCGTCCTGCAGTTGCAGCCGATCGCTTCCCTTCACCATTCCCGAACGTTGAGGCCGCCGCCGCCGCCAACAATGGCGCTGCTCCGCCGGACTTCTCGCTTCTGGCAAAAGCACGCGCTCCGGAGCGTGGTTTCCCGACCTTTATTTTCGACATTTTCACGCTCTATGCGGAAAACGGCCCCGACTATATTTATTCCTTGTTGACAGGATATCAGGATGCGCCAGCCGGCGTTGAAGTTGCCGAAGGCTCTCACTACAATCCGTATTTCATCGCTGGCAATGCATTGGCAATGGCCAACCCGCTGTCTGACGATGTTGTGACGTATGATGATGGTACTCCGGGTACTGTTGACCAATATGCCAAAGACGTTTCAGCCTTCCTGATGTGGGCAGCCGAGCCGCATTTGGTTGAGCGCAAGGAACTTGGCTTCAAGGTCATGATCTTTCTTTTGATCTTTGCCGGATTGTTGTACCTGACCAAGAAAAAGGTATGGGCGGCGCTGAAAGACTGAAGCTGATTGTAACCTGACATAACAAAGGGCCTTGCTATGCAGGGCCCTTTTTGTTTGTGATGACGGTTTCATGCAGGTAGCGACTTAAACGGGGAAACAAAATGGACAAGACGCTTCAACAAACTCTGGAGTCTTCCATCCGAACCATTGCTGATTATCCCAAAAAAGGGATCATGTTTCGTGACATCACCACTTTGCTAGGCGATGCGCGGGCTTTTCGCCGTGCAATCGACGAACTGGTCCACCCATATAGTGGATCAGGTGTGCGCAAAGTGGCGGGAGTGGAAGCGCGCGGTTTCATTCTTGGAGGCGCGATGGCGCACCAGCTTTCCTGCGGGTTTGTGCCAATTCGCAAAAAAGGCAAGTTACCACACGAAACCGTTCGCATTGCCTATTCGCTTGAATATGGCGTGGACGAAATGGAAATGCACAAGGATGCAGTTCTCCCGGGAGAGAAGGTCATTCTTGTTGATGATTTGATTGCGACCGGCGGTACGGCAGAAGGGGCTGTTAAGCTGCTTCAGCAAATGGGTGCCGATGTCGTTGCAGCCTGTTTTGTGATTGATCTGCCGGATCTTGGCGGACGCCAGAAGATCGAGGCGCTTGGCGTACCAGTTCGCACCCTTATCGAATATGGCGGGCATTGAAAGTCTGGATAGCCCAAAGCAATCTTGCACAAACCTTCTTTTGGAACCAGTGGAGAAAGTTGATTCAATGAGCAGCACGTCAAACTGGATAAGTCAGGCGGCATTTCTTGAAAACCTCGAGGCTGAGAGCATTGAAATGCTGTCGACCCTCAAACCCGGGCTGTTTGAAAAGGGTAGTGTTCTTTTCAGGCCTGGCGAGGCACCCAAGGGATTTGTGATGGTCCTTTCGGGGAGAATTGGCGTTTACCTGACAGGAAAATCCGGCAGGGAAATCATGCTTTATGAAGTCAATTCAGGAGAAACCTGTGTCCAGACAACGATCGGCATACTGGGTGGGCAGTATTATTCGGGTGAGGCAATCGCTGAAACCGATGTTGTAGGTGTAATCGTTCCGCTCCCGATGTTTTCTCAACTGATGGCTGATTCATCGGCATTCAGGTTTTTTGTTTTCCGTGCCTTTGGCAACCGATTGAGTGAAATCACTCATCTGCTGGAACAGGTTGCCTTTGTGACGATAGAGCGACGCCTTTGCGACACACTGATACAGCGTGCCCAATCCGACGGTGTTGTGCCGCTGACCCATCAGGAACTTTCGGCGATCATAGGTTCTGCGCGCGAGGTGATCTCCAGGCGGCTGGAAATATTACGGGAGCAGGGCCTTGTTGAACTGGACCGCGGCAAGATTACCATCATCAACCGTGCCGGACTTGCCAGACTCTTGTCTATCTAGCGAACTTGGTGACAGAGTCACTGAACGTTCCGGCTTGATGTGATCTAACATTGATCATGCAATCAGCATGAAAAAGGAGAAGTCACATGTTAGCTAAAAATGTTGGTACGATTGACCGTGCAGCGAGGATCATTCTCGGCATCGCTTTGCTGGGTGCATTCTTCATGTATCCCGATGCAAGCTGGCGCTACTGGACGCTGATCGGTATTGTGCCGATTTTCACCGCACTTTTCGGAACTTGCCCGCTTTACTCAATTCTTGGTGTTTCCACCTGTCCGGCAAAGCGCGTCTAAGCCAACCTGTTCCATATTGCATAACCGGCAACGATACTGTGTTGCCGGTTATTTTGCGCCGCGATTCTTTTCAAAATCAGACAAGACTTTTGACGCTGTCTCACTCCAGGCAGATTTTTCCGGCCAGTATTTGAAACCCGGACTGGCCTGTTGCGCCATGAACAACGTCTTTTTCGCAGGGTCGACGATGATCAGCGAATCCTGTCCTCCACAATTATGGGGAACGCATCCGTTGGATATGTAGTTGTTATCCTCAAGCCGGGGTTCGGAAGCGGTTCCAAGGCCGAGGGCGAAAAGGGCCAAATTGTTGCCCAAAAGTTTTTTCGCTTCGGTGTAAAGCGCTTCATTGGCAAAGAAGTCCAAGGGATGCATGGCGGGCGATTCAGCCAGGGTCGCCCAATCGGTTCCTGGCTCGGGTGCAAAGTCCACTCTTCCACTGGTTACAAGTCCCATTTCGGGCGACCAGTTTTTCAATAGCTCACTGTCACCAGGGCCGACATAGGGTACAAAGATCAGGCTGTCGTTTGCGACTGCCACGACCGGCGTTTGGCAATTGGCGTCATATGGCAATTTGCTGATTTTGCTGTCTGCATCAATCCACAGGATCAGAAGGTCAGGCCCACAGGCATTGCCGCCGCCACCGGATGCCAGAACCATGACATGTGTTTCATAAATAGTTGCTGTCGTTTCCACGCCGACGTAAAAGTTTCGAACCAACTCCACGCCATCTACCGTGATGAATTGCTCGCCCTCACCAGTATCAGTGAGAACCAAAGTTTTATCGCCAAACGGAATGTTTTCCGAGCGAGCTTCCGCAAATGCCGATTGGAGGGCACCAAGTGCGACCAGAATTCCGGTCAGTACGATCTTCAAGGTTGATGCAAAAAGCTGTTTGGGCATTGTTGGCTCCCTGTTTCAAGATTTCTTGTCATGCATGGATATTCAGATTTCGATCGCACAGCAAATTTCGTTACATACTGCCATGATGAAACAGGTAAAAGAAAGCCGGAACAGCAATATAAAGCAGTATCACCATGACAAGAATAATGCGCAGGCCTTTGCCGGGATAGCGGCGAAACAGGATCACTGCCAGGGCAATTCCCAAGGCGGCCTCGAACAGGCCGAACCAGTTGCCGTAATGGGCGGGATCCCAGTAGGAAACCGGTGATCGGAACCGCCACTGCGAGATTGGCCACAAATGCATGTGGGCATCATCCCGGTGGCACAAAAAATCAATGACCGAATGAAGAAGGGCTGAACCGGAAAGAGCAAACACGAGAGCATTTGTTTTTCCGGATGCATAACGACCGTTCTTATTTTTGGCAGAAAGCAGAATTGCTCCTGAAATCACAACCATTACCCCCCAAAGGATAAAATTGTGACCGATAGCGTTGGCAATCTGCCACCATGGTGCCCAATAAAATTCACCAAATATCCTGTCCAGCGGATATCCCTGTGCTCTTAATCCGGCGATAATCACATACATTGGCAGATCGGGGATCACCCCGCCTGCCGCGCCTGCCCACGCGAGACGAGGCAACTGTTTGCCAAAAAGCACAGCACCCATCAAAATATGGGTTTGGCTGTTCATTTTGCCGGCGCACTTTTTGCGCCAAGCACCTCATCAGTATCGGCAAGTCCGAAAACCATGGATGCCCAGTAGCTGATCCATTCAGGTGTTGGCGACTGAGGGTCATCGTCGCCTTCAAGAATATTGACGGCGTTGAGCATGTATTTGCCGCCGCCCTTGAGAGGAAACAATGCCCGGCCTTCGCTATCGGTGCGGATCACTGTCGTTTCGACTTGTCCGTTGAAGCGGAACATTCTGATTTGAATATCGCTGATAGGCTGACCTTCCCAGTACAGGCGAACAGGAAGGCTGTCACCTTCACCGAGCGCATAAGGGTTTTGTTCTGCGACCAACTCAAATTTCATTCCTGTCAGTTCGTCCTGACGGTCATTGGCGTTGATTTCACCGATCTGAAACAAAGCCTTGGCGCAGCGCTTGTAATCTTCCTGAAAACGGTCGGGGGCAAGTCCACGTTCGGCATGGCGCTCAAGCACTCCCTTGAAACCTTCGTAATCGGAATATTCCTTTATTTTTGCCGGATCAGTGAAAGTGATATGGTCAAAAACCCCCTGATAGGAAACGGTATAGAGGCCTTCACCCGTCGGTGCTGTGCTCAGGGCCGGCATGTCTCCATTGCGCCCTTCCACGTTTTGGCTGCCCTCCTTGCCGGTAAATGTAAACTGTTCAAAACGTTTGGCGATATAGCTGAAAGAACTGCCCTTGAAGTCCTGACCGTTTTTCAGGTCACCTTCGATTTTTTCACCTTTCGCGACTGTATACTGCCGCGGCTCCAACCAGTACTCATGGGCGAGGGCGGCGTTTGTCTGAAAAGTGAGCAGGCCTAGAAACGCGACAGACCGTCTTAAAGACATTTGTATTCCTTGTTTATTTTGTTCTTTTCTTGCACACCATGACGCAGTAGGAAAGCGTGAGGTGAAACTGTTTCAAGCGGTACAACGTTTGCAAACCGGCCAACAGCTTCGTCATACGATAGAGAAGGAATGCGTCAATGCAAATTCGAAATTTGTCGCAAGCAATAATGGCGATCACTTTTTGTTTTTTAGCCACAGTTGCATTTTCCTCAAATGTGTCAGCGCATGAGATCAGGCCTTCGATCGCTGATTTCAATCTTGTTGGCGAGGACCGGTTTGAGATCGTGATCAAGACAAATGTCGAGGCGATGCTTGCCGGCATTGGCAGCGAGCATGAAGATACGGATCAGGCAGCCAGCGCTGATGCATACAATGCCCTGCGTCAGTTGCCGCCAGATCAATTGAAAGCAAGATTTGAAGATTTTGAGGGACGACTGCTTCAGGAACTTGAGGTCAAATTTGACGGGAACCGGGCAGTGATTGGTTATGGTTCGATTGAGGTTCCCGATGTGGGTGATTTGGCTTTGGCAAGGGATTCGTCAATTCGTTTGACAGGCACTATCCCGCAGGGGGCAAAGACACTTGAATGGCTGTGGCCGCAGGCGTTTGGAGCCAGCGTGATCCGGCTTAATTCGACAAATCCTTCGGAACAGGAAGGCTATTCGGCTTATCTTTCCGCAGGCGAGGCCAGTGAGCCAATTGCCCTTGAAAACATGGTCGCAAAAGGTTTCTGGCAGGTGGTTTCCGAATATATTGTTATTGGCTTCACGCATATCCTGCCCAAAGGTCTGGATCATATCCTTTTTGTAGTCGGTCTCTTTTTGCTCAGCACAAAGTTGTCGCCACTCCTCTGGCAAATCACCGCATTTACGGTTGCCCACACGGTTTCCCTGGCGCTCGGTATATTGGGCTATGTCAATATATCACCGTCGATTGTCGAACCTCTGATTGCAGCGTCCATTGTGTATGTGGCGGTTGAAAATATTCTTACCGACAAGTTGCAGCGCTGGCGGCCTTTGGTCGTGTTTGGTTTCGGTCTCTTGCACGGGTTGGGTTTTGCCGGCGTTCTCAGGGAAATCGGCATGTCGCAAACGCATTTTGTGACCAGCCTGATCTCGTTCAATATAGGTGTTGAGCTTGGCCAGTTGACGGTAATCGCGCTTTGCTTCCTTGCCGTAGGATACTGGTTTGGCAAGAAAAACTGGTATCGCGACCTGATCACCACGCCCGCCTCGCTGGCCATAGCAATCATTGCAAGCTGGTGGGTATATGAGCGGGTGTTTTTGACTTAGCAATATGGTCATGTCTGACCCTTGGCACGTTTGACGACCGGAGGGTGGAAGCTCTTTTGTACACTATTTTAGGCATTATGCCGGAAGGTTTTAGAAATGAAAGTAGGTTTTATCGGGCTTGGAAATGCGGGTGGAAAACTGGCTGGAAGCCTGCTTCGAAACGGGCATGACCTGACAGTCCGTGACCTCGACAAGGCCAATGCCCAACCGTTTCTCGACAGGGGAGCCAAATGGGCAGAGAGCCCGAAGGAAATGGCAGAGAATTGCGATCTGATCATCACCTGTCTACCGAGCCCTGCAGCCTCGGCTGCGGTGATGGAAGGAGAAGATGGAATTCTGAGCGGTTTGTCAGGCGGAAAAATCTGGGCGGAAATGTCGACGACGGACGCAAGCGAAATCAAGCGCCTTGCTGCTCTGGTTGAGGCCAAGGGTGCCATGGCAGTCGAGTGCCCGGTGTCAGGTGGATGCCACCGTGCGGCAACGGGTAATATCTCGATCTTTGTCGGCGGCAGCCGTGAAGCATTTGACAGGATGATGCCGATGCTGAAAACGCTTGGCCGCCGCATCCTTCACACAGGGCCTTTGGGTACCGCCTCAATCCTCAAGGTGATGACAAATTATCTCGCGACTGCCAATCTTTTGACCATCTGCGAGGCATTTGTAACAATGAAGGCTGCAGGAATGGATATGGCAACCACCTATGAGGCCATGGTGATTTCCTCAGGCACCTCTTTTGTTGCCGAAACTGAGGGGCAGGTCATTCTCAATGGCAGCCGCGATATTGAATTCACCATGGATTTGGTATTGAAGGATATCGGACTTTTTCACAAGATTGCCGAAGAGCATAACATACCGCTGGAAATCAGCCCCTTGATGATCAACATCTTCAAGGATGGTCAAAAGCGCTATGGCAACCGTGCCAACTCGGATGATATTATCCGCCGCCTTGAAGATGCGACCGGTCTTGAGATACTCGCAGACGGTTTTCCGGCGCTGATGGTGGATGATGAGCCAGAGGAGAAGGGCTACGAGGTTGTGCCCCGCGGCAGGGCCGCCATGGCTGATTCCATCTGAAATCTGAAAGTTGGACATAATGAGCAAAGCTGAGAACTACATCGATTTTGACCGTTATCCAATCGCTACCTTATCCGAGGTTCGCGAGGCTTTGATTGAGTCAACAAGACAAAAGCTTTCCCGGGACGGATGCGCCGTTCTCAAGGGGTTTGTTCGCAAGGAGATGATTGCGGTATTGGTGGCGGAGGCTGAGCGGGCTTCGGTCAATGCCCATGCGTCACGCAACCGGACAAATGTCTATTTCACAAAGGATGATCCATCACTGCCGCAAAGCCATCCCAAACGGCAGTTTTATGATCGCTCAAATGCTTTTATTCCGGCAGATAATTTTGGCGTGGGAAGTGGTATCCGTGCCATTTACGACTATCAACCCTTTATGCCATTCATTCGTGAATGCCTTGGTGAAAAGGAAGACCGTTTTTTCCCCTATGCTGATCCGCTTGCCGATGTGATTGTCAATATGGCCGATGAAGGCAATGGCTTTCCATGGCATTTTGATACCAACAACTACACTGTGACTCTCGCTTTACAGAATGCGGAAGAAGGCGGCGAGTTCGAATATGCACCAAATATTCGTACAGGTGACGAGAACTTCGATGAGGTTTCCCGGGTGCTGGATGGCAAGTCAGAACTGGTAAAGACTCTGGTTCTGGAGCCGGGTGATCTGCAAATTTTCAAAGGTCGCTATTCGTTGCACAGAGTGGCTCCGCTCAAGGGTGAAACCCGTCGCTATGTGGCAATCTTCTCGTATGTTGAAGAGCCTGGAATGGTTGGCAGTGTCGAGCGGACACAGCAGCTCTATGGCAAGACCCTGCCAATTCATCACCAACGGGCCGGGCAAAGGGCGGACGCCTATATTGATTGAGGGCGCTTTGGGCGAAGTCTGTGCTGGCATGAGTGTCCTTTAGGCCCTAGATTGCTTTCGAATCGTTAGTGATCTTGGGTTGACAGAGCATGACTGAACTCATCAAGAGCATGTCGACGGCGGACTTTGTTGCCGTTGCGCTGTTTTTTATCTGCTGGCTCGTGTTTGAGGTGATCACCGACCAGACAAATTTCAAAAATCGGAGTTTGAGCGGTTTGATGGCTCACCGCCGCCGCGAGTGGATGCTCGTCATGGCCGAGCGTGAAATACGGATGGTCGATACTTCCATCATCTCGGGCCTGCAGCAAGGAACCGCGTTCTTTGCCTCTTCAACCATTCTGGCCATAGGCGGCTGCTTTGCGATGCTTGGGTCGACTGATCTGATTTCCGGTATTTATCAGGATTTGCCGATCAATTCGAAATTTGTCCGTGGCCTTTTCGAATTGAAGGTGCTTGGACTGACGATGATCTTCATCTATTCGTTTTTCAAGTTCGGGTGGGCTTTTCGGCTTTTTAATTATTGTTCGATCCTTATCGGTGCGGTGCAGCAACCAAAAGAAGCATCGCCGGAAGTTCGCCGCGCCCAGGCTTTGCGCGCTGCCGAAATGAACATCGATGCCAGCGCCCAGTTTACGGCTGGCCTTCGGGCAATTTTCTTTGCGCTTGGATATCTGGGCTGGTTTGTCAGTCCCTATGCCTTTATTGCCACTACAGGCTTCATTTTGATTGTTCTGGTTCGCCGCCAGTATTTTTCAAAAGCGCGCGCCATATTGCTGGAGAAATAACATTGACCGACATTCGCACATTTATCAATCAGGCCCGTGATCACGATGTGATTGACGCAATGGCCCGCGACAGGTTGCTGACCTTTGAACGCGAGTTTTCACAGACAGGCGCAGCAACAGGATCAGGTCTTTTTTCTGAACTTGGCGAACCGGTCGACAAGGATGACCGGTATATTCCCGAAGTGTCCGAAGCGCCCCGGCTGATACGGGGCTTTCATGATGTACTGATAACGATCGGCATCGTTGTGTCGCTCGGCGGGTTCTGGGCGATCGGCAGTGTGTTTCTTGCCCTGCCGGCCGTGTTTGTGCTGGCTGAAATATTTGTCTATCGGCAAAAACTGGCGCTGCCAGGATTTTGCCTTACCCTTGCCCTTGCGCAAACGGTGGCGGCTATCCCTATTCTCGGCAACAATTCAGGCGAGACACTACCGCACTTTATCACGGTGTTTGTTCTTGAACTCGCTGCAATGTCCGGATTTTATATCCGCTACCGGGTTCCCGTTGCACTCGCTTCTGCGATTGCCTCTGCACTCCTCTTGTGTTTTCTCCTCATATTGCTGGTCATCCAGACTTTCACAGGTGCCGCGACGCTTGAACAGATGAACGCCAATGTCGTTGGCATTATCGGTCTGGTTCTAGCCGGGATCCTGTTTTATATCGCCATGGACTTTGATCTTGCTGATACCAAAAGGGTAACCCGGCGCTCGGATGTTGCTTTCTGGCTGCATCTCATCACGGCCCCGTTGCTGCTTTACTCGCTTTTCATGGCCATCTTTGGAGATAACGGATTTTGGTGGTCAAATAATCCAACCTCATCGGATGCGCTGATTGCCGTCATTGTCATCACCGTAATGATTGTTGTCGGGATTATCATCGACCGCAGGGCGTTTGTTACCTCAGGGCTTATCTCGCTCGGCGTGGCGCTTTACATATTGACCAAGGACGCGGGAATAACCGTCTCGAACGTTACTTCGTTCAGCTTTCTGGCGGTTGGCATTATCGTTCTTTTGCTCGGCAGTGGTTGGCAATGGTTGCGCGAGAAAGTCGTCAATAAACTGCCATCCGGCTGGCAGTCGAAACTGCCGCCTGTCGCGTGAAGACTACAAACTTGCTGCAATGATCATGTCAGCTGCAGCCGGGCTGCAGGCCATCGGCGTATCGTGCTGGATTGCAAGGCGCAACAGGGCCAACAGGGCCACATCGGTTGAATTATGCCCGTGCGGATCGGCAAAAAATATCACTGCATCGAGTTCACCGGTTGCAATCAGAGCGCCCAGTTGTTGGTCACCGCCATGCGAGCCGCGTTGCAGGCGGTGAATTGAAAGTTCCGGCTGAACCCGTGAGAGCAGGGCGCCTGTTCCCCCCGTGCAGATGATCTTGTGACGGCGCAGCGTTGCAGAGTGTCGATGAACCCAGGCTTCAAGATGCGATTTTCTGTTATTGTGGGCGGCAATGGCAATGCGCCTTGGCGCAGAAGAACGCTGGCGGGCTTTGCCGGTCATTGCCAAGATTGATTGCACCTGTGCAACAAGGCCTTCGCCGGTGGCAGGAAAGGCTCCTGCAAAGGCCGCAGTGCCAACAGTGAAACCTGCAGCACCAGCCTCGGCAACCGCCGTGATACGTTCCTCCTGGTCGATGGAGCCTGCCATGATCACCGGCTTGTGGGTAGCCTCGCAGACGGCCTTCATCAGTTTTGGCACATTGCCGTCGAACCGATAGGCAAGAAGATCAAGGCCATGGACGGATTCAAGATCTCCCAGCTGGCGTGCGCTTTCGGCAATCTCGTCAATGGTGCCGGACAAGACACTGGGATGCCCGACGATCTTGCCTGGAAACGGATAGTAGCGGATCGGATGGTGGCGCAACAGCGGTGCAACCGCTGAAGCCCTGGTGCCACCCAGCAGGCACTCGACCTCAAGGTCAATGGCAGCGCGGGCCGAGCGCAATTCGGATGCTTCGTCCAGACTGACTACTTCCAGATAGGCCCTGCCACCGGCGGCGCGAATTTCACCCGCCAGCAGTTTTAATTCCGCAAAAGGAAGGCCGATATCCTTGAAGCCGATGTGGCGCGCACCGCCTGCAAGCACATCCGCAAGCCGCTCTCTGGCATCGGGAATGGTGCTGTCATTAGCCGTCAGCATGAAGATGAAATCAAAAGCCATAGGCCGATCCTATCACCAAACACGCCAAAAGCGATCCCTCACGTATTGAATTTGAAGAGCATCACATCGCCGTCCTGAACGACATATTCCTTGCCTTCATCGCGGGCCTTGCCTGCTTCCTTGGCAGGAACCTCGCCGCCCAGCGTGACGTAGTCGTTGAAGGCGATGGTCTGGGCGCGGATGAAGCCGCGTTCGAAATCGGTATGGATGACGCCTGCCGCCTGCGGGGCTTTTGAGCCTTTTTTCACTGTCCAGGCCCGTGTCTCTTTTGGTCCTGCCGTAAAATAGGTGATCAGGTCGAGAAGGTCGTATCCTGCCGCAATGAGGCGGTCGAGACCGGATTCGGTCAGGCCGTTCATAGCCAGATAATCGGGCTGTTCGCTTTCCGGCAGTTGGGCGATTTCCTCTTCAATCTGGGCTGAAATGACCACTGATTGAGCGCCCTGGTCGGCGGCCATTTTGGCAACCTCGTCGCTGAATGCATTGCCTGTTGCAGCATCTGCCTCACCAACATTGCAAACATAAAGAACCGGCTTGGAGGTTAAAAGGTTGAGGCCTTGCAGCAATTTCAGCTCGTCAGCCGCAATACCCTTGAGGAGCACGCGAACAGGCTTGCCTTCTCGCAGCAAAGCGAGGGAGGCTTCCATGACCGGCAGAACCAGCATGGCGTCCTTGTCCTTGCCGGTGGCTTTCTTGCGGGTCTGGTCGGTGCGGCGCTCAAGCGATTCGAGGTCGGACAGCATCAGTTCGGTCTCGACGGTTTCAGCATCCGCAACCGGATTGATCTTGCCCTCGACATGGGTGATGTCGTCGTCTTCAAAGCAGCGAAGCACGTGAACGATGGCATCGACCTCACGGATATTGGCGAGGAACTGGTTGCCGAGGCCTTCACCTTTGGAGGCTCCGCGCACCAGACCCGCGATATCAACAAAGGAGATGCGGGTTGGGATCAGTTCCTTTGATCCTGCAATTGCAGCGATCTTTTTCATGCGGGAATCAGGAACTGCCACTTCGCCTGTGTTTGGCTCAATGGTGCAGAACGGATAGTTTGCCGCCTGGGCTGCTGCTGTCTTGGTCAGCGCGTTGAAAAGGGTGGATTTGCCTACATTTGGCAGGCCCACAATACCGCATTTGAAACCCATGTTCTTGTCCTTGTTGCCGCTTTGCGGGCTAATCCTTGTTTCCGAGTAGTTTTTTCAGCAGTTCAGCCATCGGTCCGGTTTTTGGAACCTCAACCTTTGGTGCATTGCTGCGGGCCTGATGGATATGGCTTTGGGCCCTTGCCGGTTGTTTCGCCTTTTCGGGCTTTGCATCGCCTGTCTTGAGAGCGATCCTGTTCATCAATAGCGCATCCTCGCCCTTTGCCAAAAGACAGGCTTCATCTGCCAGGTTATCCAGCAACGGCTCCAACCATTGGTTGTCGACCTTGGCAAAGTCGCCCAGCACATGGGAGGTTACCCGTTCCTTAGATCCGGGATGGCCGATGCCGAGGCGTACACGGCGGTAATCCTTGCCGCAATGGGCGTCGATGCTGCGGATGCCGTTATGACCGCCGGCACCGCCGCCGATCTTGATGCGAACCTTGCCGGGCGCAAGGTCCAGTTCGTCATACATGACCGTGATGTCTGCCGGGGTCAGCTTGTAAAACCGCATGGCTTCACCCACTGCTTCACCGGAAAGGTTCATCATGGTCTGGGGTTTGACGAGCAAAACCTTTTCGCCGCAGATTTCACCTTCGGTGATTTCTGCCTTGAATTTCTTTCGCCAGGGAGAAAAGGAATGGCGGCGGAATATTGCATCCGCCGCCATAAAGCCGATATTGTGACGGTGTCCGGCATATTTTGCCCCGGTATTTCCAAGCCCCACGATCATGCGCATGGCGAGTACTCCCTCAAGGTTCGACAAGCCGGCTGAAGATTACTCTTTGTCGCCGTTTTCTTCTGCTTCGTCTTCATCGTCGCTTGCGCCGGAAGATACAGTTGGAGCTGCAATCGAGCACATCGTCGGGTCACGGTCTGTAATCGTCAGTGAAACACCTGATGGAAGTGCAATTTTGGAAGCATGCACAACATCTTCGATCTTGAGACCTGCGAGGTCAACTTCAAAATATTCAGGAATCGCATCTGCGCGGCAGGATACTTCGAGGTGATGGCGAACAACGTTGAGAACGCCGCCCTTGCGAATGCCGGGGCAATCTTCTTCGTTGATGTAGTGAACAGGAATTTCAACATGAACCTTGGTGTTCTTGCCGATGCGGAGAAAATCCACATGGGTAAAGAAGTCACGAACCGGTTCGCGCTGGAAGTCTTTTGGCAGCACTTTGTGCTTTGTGCCGTCAACTTCAATTTCCAGAACAGTATTGAGAAAGCCGCCGGCATGAATCTGGAGCGAAAGCTCCTTGTACGGCAGGGCAATCATCAGGGGATCCTTGTTGTCGCCATAAATGACGGCAGGCACCATTTTATTGCGGCGTAGTTCACGAGCGGCCCCCTTGCCGGCCCGGTCGCGCGCATGTGCCTTGAGCTGTGTATTTGTGCTCATGGTATTTCCTTTCGCGTGTGTAGAGGGCTTTCCAGCGGAGCGGGTGCTCCAAAGGAAATTGCTGTCTTTTTCAGCCAAAAGCTATCCAGAAAACAACAAGCCCGCGCTGCCTCCAAGGGTGTCTGCACGGGCGAGAGGGTGTATAGGTCAAAAATCCCTGTTGTGCAAGGGTGTTTGGCAGCATCCATCCTGCTTGACAATTTGGTGAAATGATTTCATTTACAGCCCATGAGGTCGGCGATAACCCCGTGAGGCGTAAGCCCAATAATCGCGTCCATGAAGCCTTTTACAGGGAGGTAGGACGCATGGCGTCTCCAAATCAAATAACTGTTTCGCAATTGTCCAGACTGGTTGGTACCCCCGATTGTCCAATCCTGATTGATGTTAGCATTGATGAGGATTTTCACGCTGATCCGAGGCTTATCCCAGGGGCTAGTCGTTACCCGTTCTTGCAAGTAGCCGATCTTTCGCCTTCTCTGGAGGGCAAAGGGGTTGTTGTCATTTGCCAAAAAGGTCTGAAACTGAGCCAGGGCGCTGCTGCTGTTCTGCGAAATTATGGAGTTCAGGCGGAAAGTCTTGAAGGCGGCAATTTTGCATGGCGTGATGCCAATGAAATCCTGATCCCGGCCGCAAAAATTCCTGGCCTGACCAAGGAAAATCATACGTTGTGGGTAACCCGTCACAGACCCAAGATCGACCGCATAGCCTGCCCCTGGCTTATTAGAAGATTTGTTGATCCAAAAGCCCGGTTCTTGTTTGTAGATCCCTCTCAGGTTTTGAATATTGCAGACAAATACACGGCAACACCGTTTGATGTCGATGATGTATTCTTTAGCCATCGCGGCGAGCAATGCAGTTTTGATACGTTCATCGAAGAATTCGGCCTAAAAAGCGAAGCGTTGGAACGCCTCAGCATAATTGTTCGCGGTGCGGATACAAACCGTCATGATTTGGCCCCTGAAGCGGCAGGGCTATTGGCTGTTTCACTTGGTTTGTCTCGAATGTACAAGGATGATTTGCAACAACTTGATGCGGGACTTGCAATCTATGATGCTTTGTACCGTTGGGCGAGGGACGCTTTTGATGAAGATCACAATTGGCCAACGATTAAAGCCGGCAGGAAAATGACATGACGGTTTCGACAAGAGAGCTATTTAATACCTTTGGCAAGATTGGCCTTTTGTCCTTTGGCGGGCCTGCGGGGCAGATTGCGCTGATGCACACCATACTGGTGGATGAAAAGAAATGGCTGGATGAGAAACGGTTTCTGCATGCACTCAATTTCTGCATGCTGCTGCCGGGGCCTGAAGCGATGCAGCTTGCCACTTATGCCGGGTGGCAGCTGCGCGGGGTGAAAGGCGGAATTATTGCCGGATTACTGTTTGTCCTCCCAGGTGCGCTTGTGCTCATGGCGTTGTCCATGCTTTTTGTGTATCTGGGACAAATGCCGGTCGTGTCTGGTATGCTGTTTGGTCTCAAGGCGGCTGTTCTTGCCATTGTCCTGCAGGCGCTGGTGAAAGTTTCAAAGCGTGCGCTCAAGGGATGGCAGAGCTGGATTCTGGCAATAGCCGGTTTTGTCTTGCTGGCGGTATTCAAGGTTCCTTTTCCGGTTGTTATCCTGCTTGCAGCAGCTATTGGCGCACTGTTCTCGACATCGTTTTCAAACGGGCAGGACAGGGCTGATCCGACCCCGGTTCAACGGCCTATACGCCATGTTGCTATGGTCTTGACATGGGCGATTTTCCTTTGGCTTTTACCGCTGGCACTGCTGGTTTTCCATTTCGCGCCCCAAAGTGTTTTCGCAAAGGAGGCCCTGTTTTTTTCAAAAACTGCTGTCGTGACCTTTGGCGGAGCCTATGCCGTCCTTGCCTATGTCGGTCAGCAGGCAGTGGAGGTCTACAACTGGTTGAAGCCTGATGAAATGCTCACAGGCCTTGGTTTGGCCGAAACGACCCCCGGGCCGCTTATTCTGGTTCTGGTATTTGTGGGGTTCGTCGGTGCATTTCGCGATGCCGGAATGTTTGATCCACTGGTTTCAGGGCTGCTTGGGGCGCTGATTACCTTATGGGTAACATTCATTCCCTGTTTCATCTGGATATTCATGGGCGCGCCTTTCATGGAGGCAATGCGCGGCAACAAGATGCTTTCTGGCGCACTTGCCGCGATCACTGCCGCTGTGGTCGGTGTTATCGCAAATCTTTCACTCTGGTTTGGTATTCATGTGCTTTTCGATGAGGTGCTACGAACTGCGGCAGGGCCTGCGTTGCTTGATCTGCCCGTCCTTGTCTCATTCAACTGGCAAGCCGGGGCAATAGCGTTGGTATCGGCGATCTTTCTCTTTCGCGGTGGCGGGATGTTCAAAGTACTTGCTGCTTCGACAATCGCAGGTATGGCGCTTTTCGCACTTTGATGGGTCCGATACTTTGTCAGTTTTTCGGGACTTCGATTTCAGGAGAGGGCTCCACGCCGTCCATATCCGTGTCCTCAACCGAGCGCAATTGCATGCGCGTGATGCCAATTGCCAAGTTTACACCTTTTTGGGTTCCGACCTTGAAAGGTTGCAAGGCAAAATTTTCGGACAATCCGCCGATCAGGACGCTTGCTCCCAGCCCATAGGCCAGGCTGGCGGAAGCCGATGCCCCGGCATAGTTGCCGGCGAGCGAGCCATTCTGATAAACGCTGTATTTGGGTACAAACACCGACCATATCAGCTTTGTTTCCCGGGTGAAGCCGATGTCGAGACCATATTTGGTGAATTCGCCGATGTAATTTTCCAGGGCAATGCCCTCAGGTGAAACAAAGGTACAACTGACATCCTTGCTCGAACCCACCAAATAGCCGGAACCTTCATCGACGAAGCATTCAAGGGTGCCGATTGCCCTGGTTTTTTCCTGTGCCGCAACTGGCACAGATGCCAATATTCCGTTTATGGCTATCAAGGATGCAAGAATGAACGTCTTCATGGTTTTTGCCTGGGATGTGCTGGGCGGAACGCATTGGGCGAATATCCGACTTGCACATTGTGCCAGTTGCCCGCGCGATAGACAATCATCAATGTGACTACATGGGAGATGTACCGGACCCGACCAATGATCAATCGAAAAGGCTTGAAACCGATTTTTCAAGCGCTGTGCGCTGAATGGCTTCGCCGACAAGCTCTGCAACCGAGACAACCCGGATATTGTGGGCGGTTTCAACGGCAGTAGTCGGCTCTATTGAATCGGTTATTACCAGTTCCTTAAGTTTGGAAGACGTAATCCTTGAGACGGCTCCGCCTGAAAGCACGCCATGGGTGATATAGGCGGTTACGCTGGTTGCGCCCTTGGTAAGCAAAGCCTCGGCTGCATTGCACAGGGTGCCGCCTGAATCGATGATATCATCAATCAGAATACAGTCTTTGCCCTCAACATTACCGATGACGTTCATGACTTCTGATTCGCCCGGGCGGTCGCGGCGTTTGTCGACAATGGCGAGTTGCGAATCGAGACGCTTGGCGAGTGCCCTCGCGCGAACAACACCGCCAACATCGGGTGACACCACTACAACGTTTTCAAGAGCGTAGTTCTGTTTTACATCGCGTGACAGTACCGGAACAGCGAACAGATTGTCCGTTGGAATATCGAAAAAGCCCTGAATCTGGGCAGCATGCAAATCGAGTGTCAAAACGCGGTCGGCACCTGCGGTGGTGATTAGATTGGCAACCACTTTTGCCGAAATAGGTGTGCGCGGCCCCGGCTTTCGGTCTTGTCGGGCATAGCCAAAATAGGGCAGCACGGCCGTAATGCGTTTGGCAGACGCCCTCTTCAGGGCATCCATCATGATCAACAGTTCCATCAGGTTGTCATTTGCCGGATAGGAAGTCGATTGAAGGATAAAGCAATCTTCGCCGCGCACGTTTTCGAGAATTTCCACAAACACTTCCTGGTCAGCGAAGCGTCTGACATTCGCCTTTCCAAGCTGAATGTCCAGATAATTGCAGATTTGCCCGGCAAGTAGGCGGTTTGAATTGCCTGCGAATAATTTCATGAACTCGTGGCCCGACGTTTCATGGCAAGACCAAATTCAAACACTGTTTGAGATGACCCCGCGCCCTGATTGTGGTGTTCCTATACGGGAAGCAGTGCGCTGCATCAATGTGCAAAAATGCCTTATTTGCATTATGCTGTAGAAAACCTTGCCGATGACAGAACTCTGCCGTAGCGGCAACCGGCAAAAGTTTGAAATTGGCGCCGGGTTTGCCGAATCCTGATCTAGCGATTGCCGAGCCAGCTCTTCAATTGGGTTACTGTTGTGTTGGCTACCTTGTCCAGCATATCCGGCGAAATCGCACCCCAGGGGTCTGAGGATTTTGATGCCGTCTGTTCCTGACCGTTGATGCGGTAGACGCGCTTGTTGTTGCGGTCCAGCACATCCCACACATATACCAGCAAAGTTCCTGAGCCATCTTCAAGCGCGGAGAAATACCCCTTTACCTGATACTGGGCACCGTCCGCAATCGATGCGACAACAGGAAGACCATTGTTGGCGGATGCTGTACGAATGGATTTGGCAAGATTCGAAACGGCTACTTGCGGTGCGTTTGAGACGGGCAAGAAGGTTACCGACTTGCCGGTTGGCAGCGAGGCTACCTGATTGTCCCCTGCCAACGGAATCTGTGACTGTGCCGTTTGGGGATCAGGCGAGGCCAGGGAATTTTCGGTCGCTGGCTGAGGGCTGTTCAGTGTCTGGCTGGGGCTTGGTTTTGCAGAGCTTTCCAGCCCCTCACCAAGCGAACCCGCGTTGCAGGCAGTTAATACGAGCAGTCCTGCGATCATAAACAGGTTCGGGATTTTCCCGAGAGTATTTTGTGAGACTCTTTTGAAAATGCCAAAAAAGAGCATTGAAACATCCTTTATATTTGCCGCTGCTTGTTTCAATAACCAGTACCATTTGGTTTTAAGACCTATCCGCAAGGAAACAACCTTTAAGTTTGGATTTCCCGAGAATCGTTCAGGTTTTTGGTCCTATTGCCGGATCAGGTCAATTTGATGGCACCGCGAAACAAGTTACGGTTTCAGATGATGCATATTGCAGATAATTGCCGCCCGTAATCCGGTTCATTGCGATGGGTTTTTCTGCGGTAGGAATAAAACAGGTTTTCATCTGCGTAAGTGCAGTGGCCGGTCCATTGAGCAGTGACACCAAAATTTTGAAGCCGGTTAACAATGTATCCGGGAAGATCGAACATTGCGTGATCCTTTTTGCCGGAGGGGATCAACCATCTTTCATTTTTCTTGTCCATTGTTATCAACCGTTCGACAAACTCCGGCCCTACCTCATAATGTTTTTGGCTGATTGTAGGGCCAAGTATCGCGGTGATATTGTTTCTTGCAGCCCCCAGTGATTCCATTGCGTTCACCGTATTTTCAAGGATACCGCCAGTAGCGCCCTGCCAGCCTGCATGGGCGGAGGCGACAACGCCGGCATTCGGGTCAGCAAAGAGAACCGGGCCGCAATCCGCAGTAAGGATTCCCGCAATGAGGCCAGGTGTCTTTGTCACGACGGCATCTGCTTTCGGGCGGGCACCCTCGAACGGCTTGTCGATGATCAGGGGATCGGCGGAATGCACCTGGAAGGGGGTAACCAGATTATGCACGGGAACAGAGAAGTAGTTGACGACACGCTTGCGGTTCTCCTCGATGTCGTCTTTGTTGTCGTCTGAACCGAGGCCTACGTTGAGGCCTTTGTAAATTCCTTTGGATACACCGCCCGGGCGGGTAAAAAAGCCGTGTTCGATGCGCTCGAGGCTTTCAAGGTCCGGGAATTTCACAGGGGCAAGTTCGATGCTTGTTGCGGGCATGATGTCTGCATTCTCAAAACAGGATTTGGCAATTTAACGGTTGAAGTGTTGGGGGCAGGAACTGTCCAAGTCAAGGGAAGAAAATGATCAGAAAGGTGTCGCAAATTTGGCGGTTACATTTTCAGAAAGTTTCAATTGCCTGTTTCTGGAAAACCCGGAAGGCCGGATTTCAGCGTTGAAATCGCCATCACCTTAAACAGAGTGCCCATCTGATCGGGGCCCGCGAGGCGCTCCACCTCGGATCTGATGCGGTCTTGAATTTCCACCTGCTTGCCTGCGCCCAGGGCCCCTGCGCGCTGCAGCAATCCCAGTTCAAGCAGGAACTCACCCTGAGTTTGGGTTTGCACGGCGGCGATTCCCGCGTGCCGTGCAACATTTGCAAGCGCATCGAAATCAACGTGGGAAGTCAGATCAACCTCGCCGGGAGCCTCCAATGGATCTGCATAATCGTGTGCGGCCATTGCCTGAAATGTGTCACCAAATCCTGATTGCAGATGGCCGTAGTCGATAAACAGCGCGGCACCCTGATGTCGAATCAGATGGGTGCTGAGGTTTTCAATGATAGCTTCGCGGGCGGGGGCATGTTCAAAAATGGCGCCGTCCGGCTCGCTGGCCGCGTTAGGTGGCAGCAGGGTTTCATCCAGGGTATTTGCCAGGGCAACTTTCTGAAGCCGGTTTTCTGCTGCCAAGGATATGCCTATTTCGTGCCATTTTCCTGATGATTTCACATATTGGCGGAATGGGACAACATCGAGAAACTCGTTGGCAATGATGATTGCGGGCATTTCAGGCAAGGATGCGATATCGGTATGCCAAATTGTTTTTTCATTCTGCAACCATTCGGGCGGCAGGTTTTCCCGCTGTGCCTGTTGCAGCCGGTCGCTGGTTTCAACAAGCACAACTTTGACAGCAGCGGAAAATGCCGGATCGCTGCGCGCTGCGCGCAGCAGGTCTTTCATCAGGGTGCCCTTTCCCGGGCCAAGCTCGGCAAGGCAAAAAGGATCAGGCTGTCCCATTTGGTGCCAGAGCGAAATGCACCAGACCGCGATGAACTCCCCGAACATCTGGCTGATCTCAGGCGCAGTGATGAAATCGCCTGTTCTGCCGATGGATGTCCGCTTTTTGTAATATCCCAGTTGCGGGTCGGCCATGGCAATGTGCATGAAATCACCTAGGCTGATCGGGCCGTTCAATTCAATCAGACGTGCGATCTTTTTGAGAAGTGCATTGGGTTTATGCGGCATGGTTTGGCCTATGTTGCCGGCGTGGATTTTCGGCGCGAGGAGGTGATCATGCTCCACATGCCAATCAGGAGTATCGGAACAGAAAGAACCATCCCCATGGTCAGCCAGTCACCAGCAAGATAGCCCAATTGCTGATCCGGCAATCTGACGAATTCGACCGTAATTCGGGCAATGGCATAGCCGACAAGAAACGCTCCTGCGATAAATCCGGGCTTTCGAAGTTTCAGCATACGGTGGGTCAAAATGCGCAGGATGAAAAACAGGACCAGTCCCTCGAGCAGACCTTCATACAACTGGCTGGGATGACGCGCGATACCGTCTTCTGTAATCGGAAATACAACCCCCCATGGAAGATCGGTTTGTTTGCCGAAAAGTTCCTGGTTGATGAAGTTGGCTATGCGACCAAGCAAAAGGCCGATGGTGGCACTCGGACCGATGACATCAAACAGGTGAAAGACCGAGAAGTGACGCGAACGGGCAAAGAGGATCATGGCGAGAATGCAACCCGTCAGACCGCCGTGAAAGCTCATGCCACCTTGCCACAACATACCGACACGCAATGGATTTTCCAGATAGGTGGGAAGGTCATAAAACAGGACATAACCAAGTCTGCCGCCCAGGATGATGCCGATCACGGCCCAGGTCAGAAAGTCGTCCAAATCCGCGTTCTTTATGGGTGCCGGACCGCCCCAAAGGCGGGTATTGTTGATCAGTCTTTTCGCATACCACCACGCAAACAATATCCCTGCGACATAGGCGATGCCGTACCAGTGAACCTGCAATGGCCCTATTGAAATCAGAACCGGGTCGATACCAGGGAAGGCAATTGCGGTAAAGTGGGTTTGAAAGGGCATTGGATTACCGGATGTTACTGGATTGGCTTTGCCATTTCGTAGGGCAGGGAATGTTTGAGTGCAAGGCGGTTTGCAATAAATCAGCCCTTGACCCAGGTTTTGCTATATTGGATTTGCTACCATGTTGGTATCGGTGATACTTCAAGTATACCAGAAGTGACACCGACCGGGCGCAATGGCCGGAACTGATCTGAGAGTTGAAAACTGACCCGGCGACTATTACGTCACGGACAGAAACCTGCCTGAGGAGATACTGACATGAATGATGGACCTAACCGCATGTTTGACGAGTTTGCCAAATTGATGACTGACGCAGCCGGCGTTGCGCAGGGAATGCGCAAGGAAGCCGAAACGGTTTTCAAGCATCAGGCGGAGCGCATGTTCAATACGCTGGATATCGTCAAGCGCGATGATTTTGATGCAGTCCGTGAAATGGCAGCCAATGCGCGTGCAGAAAATGACAAATTGCATGAATTGGTGAGCAAACTGGAAGCCCGCATTTCAGCGCTTGAGGGCGAAGAGAAGGCTGCGAGAAAAACTTCAGGTGCTGACAAGGGTACAAAGTCTGCCAAGTAACCGGATTCCAAGAAAAAATTTTCAAAAGATTATCCACAGGTCTCAAGACGTTGAAAAACGAGTCAGAAGAATCTGTTAGCGAATCTTCTGCACCTATTGATTCCGGTGTCGTCCACAGATTCGGTTCCCCTCCTGCACCTTTTGTCTGGTGAGGCTGGCTTTCCTGTCTAAACTGAAAACAGGATTTGATTCGCGGCGGACCTGAGCAGCTCCATTTCAATGGTTCAATCAGGAAAAAGTGAGCCCGCATTTAAGCGGGAAATCAGATGCAAGTGCCTCTTTCCGGGCTGGTCTTCACGTGTTGATGACTGTCTTGGTGAGTGGCAGGGTGAAATAAAAGTGGAGCACGGGGCATATGCGCCTTATGGAAATTGAAGTCGAAAGAGATGTTAACCCGGTCGATCTGGTCGAGCAGGTCGCCTCTATCAATGATTGGCAATTTGAACGCACCAATGACGAGATCAGCATGACCGTTGGTGGTGTCTGGTCGGATTATGATATCTCGTTATCATGGATGGAAGACTTTGAAGCCCTGCATCTGGCGTGCGCATTTGATTTGAAAATCACCGAGAACCGGATGAGTGAGGCTACCCATCTCATCGGCAGGATAAACGAGCAATTGCTGATCGGTCATTTTGACCTTTGGCAGGATGATGGCTCGGTGATGTTTCGCCATTCGCTGTTGCTGAACGGTGGCGCAGAACCCACTGCCGAGCAGCTTGAATGTCTCATGACCAGCGCGCTCGAAGCGTGTGAGCGCTATTATCAGGCTTTCCAGTTCGTTGTCTGGGCAGGCAAAAGCAGCAAGGAAGCGCTTGAAGCCGTCTTGTTCGAAACCCAGGGAAATGCTTGAATATCCTTTGAGCTCTTTCATATCATCAACCATGGTGTATCCGGGTCATGAACTCCCCATTTAAAATATGTCTTGTTGGCGCCGGAAATATGGGTGGCGCCATGCTGACAGGTTGGCTGGAAAGTGGCATATCGCCTGAAAATATTGTGGTGCTGGATCCTGCGCCTCGCGAAGAAATGGTAGCGCTGCTTGCGGGACATAAGATCATTGCACAGAAATCTCCTCCAAGCGGTTATCAGCCGGATGTTTTGATCATTGCCGTGAAGCCGCAATTGATGGAGAAAGTGTTGCCGACGCTGGCAAAACTTGCCGGGCCGCAAACGGTCAGCGTCAGCATCGCCGCAGGGACGCCTATTTCGACAATCAAAAAACATCTGGGGAAATCGGCTGTGGTTCGTGCCATGCCCAATACACCGGCTTTGCTGCGCCGCGGTGTTACGGTGGGTTTTGCAAATGAGGAAGTTTCTGAAAAACAGCGTCAGCTTGTTGATCAGCTGTTGCAGGCAATTGGAAAAGTTGCCTGGGTCAGCGAAGAAAGGCAGATTGATGCTGTGACCGCGGTTTCAGGCAGCGGACCAGCCTATGTCTTTCACCTTGCCGAGACAATGGCAGCGGCTGCCATGACTGAAGGTCTTTCCGAGGAACTTGCCAATCTACTGGCGAGAGAAACCATTGCTGGTGCAGGGGAGATGTTGTCACAAATTGCGCAGCCTGCTTCAATACTGCGCGAGAATGTTACCTCACCCAATGGAACAACCGCTGCCGCGCTGGCGGTACTGATGGCTGATCCGGGGCTTGGTGCGCTGATGGCAAAAGCGATTGCCGCTGCCCGTCAACGTGCCGAAGAGCTTGCAGCAGGTGCTTAAACAGCGTGTTGATTTATTGAATCATCCTCCAGGCAGATCGCTTTAAGGGCTGATCAAACTGATTCACTTATTTATTACAAGTCTTTGATTTTAATAAGTAAAAATTCTCACTTTTCCTGGAAAAATGGAGCGACGGATGGACGGCAAAGTTGGACTGATCGGAATTGACGATTTTCTGAAAGTGGATATCCGTGTTGGAACAGTCATCGAAGCAGAACCCTTTCCCGAAGCCCGCAAACCGGCCATCAAACTCAAGGTCGATTTTGGTGACGAGATCGGCATAAAGAAAAGTTCTGCCCAGATTACCGTTCACTACAATCCGCAGCAGTTGATAGGCAAACAGGTCATGGCTGTGGTCAATTTTCCTGCGCGTCAAATCGGTCCTTTAATGTCCGAGGTTCTGGTTCTCGGTTTTCCCGATGAAGACAATGCAGTCGTTCTCGTATCACCGGATTTGAAAGTTCCAAACGGCGGCCGCTTGCACTGAATGCGCCGGTATTGCGAACAGCCTAGTGGGGCAGGCGGGCAATGGCCCGAAGCCCACCCAACGGACTCTTTTCAAGCTTGATATCCCCGCCATGCAAGCGCGCAATGTCGCGCGCAATCGAGAGGCCAAGTCCAGTGCCTGCCTCATCCTGGTTGCGCGCTGCATCCAGCCGGATGAAAGGTTTGAATACTTCCTCCATCTGGGCTTTCGGGATGCCCGGACCGTTGTCGTCCACAATGATCAAAATATCCTGGCGGTCATCTTCGACTGTCACCTTGACAGTCTGGGCATGGCGGAATGCGTTGGTAACCAGATTACTTACAAGACGGGAAAGGGCGTTGGGTCTGCCGCGCAAGGTGATGTTTTTGGGGCAGGTGATGATGTATTTTCGTTTTTTCAGTTTCGCTTCATTCTCGTGGCGGTTGATCAGACTGAAAAGATTTACGGTTTCGATATCCTCGCCTGCCTCACCCTTGGCAAAGTCGAGATACCCTTGCAGCATGCGCTGCATTTCGTCGATGTCGCGCTGCATCTCGTCCGTTTCGGGGCTGTCGCCGGCAAGGGCGACCTGGAGTTTGAATCGGGTAAGAATGGTTCGAAGGTCATGGCTCACTCCCGTCAACATGGCTGTTCTCTGACGGATCTGGCGGTCAATTCTTTCGCGCATTTCAAGGAAGGCAGACCCTGCCTTGCGGACCTCACGTGCGCCCCTGATCTGGAAATTGGCAGGCAGGTCGCGACCTTTGCCGTAGCTTTCAGCTGCATCCGCCAATTGCTGTATGGGCCTGATTTGATTTCGCAGAAAGAAAATGGAAATGGTAATCAGGAACAGGGAAGCGCCAAACATCCACAACAGGAATATGTGGGAATTGGAAGCATAAGCCTGGCTTCTCCTTGCGTAGACACGCAATACTTTTTCAGGGTTCTCGAGGCGAATGCGGATTTCCAGCAGGTTTGAATCGCCTACGGTGTCAATCCAGAAGGGCTTTCCAATCTGTGTAGTAATTTCGTCGCGGAGGATATCGTCAAGAATGGAAAAGAACGGCTTGTTGGTCGCAGGAGGAAACGGATCGGGCGGCAGGATTGCAATGTTGAGACGAAGACGCTCACGGGCAATACGGATGATATCCTGATATTCGCTGTCTTGGGGATATGTTGAAATAATGTCGATGATGCCCGCAATGTCGGCGGTCACTGCTGTTGACAGTCTTTGTGTCACGGTTTGCCAGTGGCGTTCCATGAATATGTAGGCGACTATCGACTGCAAGAGAACCATCGGCACAATGATGATCAGCAATGAGCGGGCATAAAGGCCTGTCGGCATCTGGCGTCCAAACCAGCGTGTCACCCTGCCAATGGGGCTGCGCCGCCATAGACGGTAAAAACTGGTGGAGCGGACGGAGGCGAATTGAACCATTTGTAAAAGAACTGACCCGGAGCCCGGTTGCGTTGGTTTTCAAGATAAAGATAAATGGTTCATTTTAAATCCGAGAGCAAGCCGGATTGTGCCTGCCGGCTTTGGATGTCCTAGCCTGTAAACAATTTGTAACCGATACCGCGGACTGTCTGTAGCCATTTCGGATCGCCCGGATCATCTTCGATCTTGCGCCTCAGCCGGTTTATCTGCACATCAATCTTGCGCTCGCCAACTTCGCTTTCCTCACCCAGCAAATCATACCGGGCCACGGTTTCGCCAGCCTTTTCTGCGAAAATGACCAGAATTTCCTGTTCACGGTCTGTCAGACGCACGATTTCGCCATCGCGCTTGAGTTCTCTTTTCTTTACCGAAAACTGGAACGGACCAAAAGCAATCTGCTCGATCTTTGGCGCTTCGGGTTTTGAGGACCGCTTCAGGATATTGTTGATACGCAGCAACAATTCACGCGGATCAAACGGCTTTGACAGGTAATCATCCGCGCCGGCCTCCAGACCTTCAATGCGATTGTCGGTTTCCGCCAATGCCGTTAGCATCAAGATAGGAACATCACGGGTTTCATTCACAGATTTTGTAAGACTTATTCCCGTCTCGCCGGGCATCATCACATCAACGATCAAAAGATCGAACTCCAGCCCATCGAGCTGGTTTCTTGCTTCCTTTGCATCAGCTGCCAAGGTGACCCGATAGCCATGTTCGTTGAGATAACGCTTGATCAGTTCGCGGATGCGGCGATCATCATCAATGACCAGCAAATGGGGCGCGTCATCAGGCAACATCGCTGAGCTGTTTGCTGCGTGTAAAAAATCAACATGTGGAACCATGATTGCTGCTCCCTCTGCCATTACTTCTCCAACTGGCTGGCATTGGTCATATGTTGGAGAAAACTAGTTATTGTGGTGCTTTGCGCAGGCGACGCATTTCTTAATGCGGTTTTGATGCGGCGGGACTGTGGCAAAGACAGTGTCATTATCAATTCACGCCCGGAATTTGTTGGAAACAGCAACCTTTGTCTGCGGTCCTGTTCGCCGGTCACCTGCAAAACATAGCCGGTATCAATCAACTGTTTAAGCACTCTAGCCAAACTTTGCTTGGTAATGCCCAGTATATCAAGTAGTTCGGCAACCATCAGTCCGGGCTTTCGATTGATGAAAAACAGTACCCGGTGGTGCGCGCGGCCAAAGCCGAGATGCTCCAAAATGCGGTCCGCATCCGCAATAAAATCGCGATAGGCAAAGAACAGCAATTCTATGTGATCCAGCTCCGAAATGTCGGAACTACTCAGGGGGGTAGTTGTGATTGCGTTGCTTGACATCAGCCGTGTACCCGATTTCCTTGCGCATGCTTTTCTTTAAAGATGACATAAACCGCAGAATATGTCAGCACTATTGACGTAATTCGAACAGACTTCTGGTGATTCAGGCAATTGTTGAAGAAAGCTTGTTTTTACAGTTGTTTTTAGTAAAAACTGCAAATCAACAAGAGCAAAAGCTGGCATACTTCACCAGAATTGCAAAATTCCATCCGGGAGAAACAAATGGCTGGCATATCTTACGATCAAATGGGTGGACATATCTGGATGAATGGCGAGTTTGTTGAATGGGGCAATGCAACCATTCATGTGCTTACGCACGGGCTTCACTATGCCAGTTCGGTTTTTGAAGGTGAGAGGGCTTATGAAGGCGAAATATTCAAACTGCGCGCACACACAGAACGGTTGTTCTTTTCGGCTGAAGCGCTCGGAATGAAAATTCCGTATACCGTCGAGGAGATTGACGCGGCTTGCAAGGCAACCCTTGAAAAGCAGGGATTGCGGGATGCCTATATTCGCCCGGTCGCCTGGCGTGGCAGTGAGATGATGGGGGTGTCCGCCCAAAACAACCGGATCAATGTTGCCATCGCGGTATGGGAATGGCCGAGCTATTTTGCGCCTGAGGAAAAGCTCAAGGGCATTCGGCTTGATAGGGCTGAGTGGCGCCGCCCCGATCCAAGAACCATCCCAAGTTTTGCAAAGGCGGCGGGTCTTTACATGATTTGCACCTTGTCGAAACATGCGGCTGAGGCAAAGGGATTTGCTGATGCCTTGATGCTCGACTATCGCGGGCAGGTGGCAGAAGCGACGGGTGCCAATGTGTTCTTTATCAGGGACGGGGTAATCCATACCCCCACGCCGGATTGCTTTCTTGACGGTATAACCCGCCAAACGGTTATTCAGCTTGCCAAAAGACGCGGATATGAAGTTGTCCAGAGGGCAATCATGCCGGAGGAAATGGCGGATTTTTCCGAGTGTTTCCTGACAGGAACAGCGGCGGAAGTAACTCCGGTATCGCAAATCGGATCTTACAGTTTCACTCCCGGGGTTATTTCCAAAACCCTTATGGAGGACTATGAGAGCGAAGTTCGCGGCAGACCGGTTTTGCCTGCGATCTGAACAATTAAACGCTTGTTGCAACCTGGATTGCGATCCGGGCCTTGGCACAGCAGTAAACTTTCTGCAAATCAGTCCACTGATTGATCATGGCGTCGGGTGCTGTGTGCTTAATTCTGAATTGTCATGGTTAACCATACGTAAATAATAACTTTGCCAATTAGTCGACTAAAGTCTAAAATGACTGGGTGGATCGATCTCGATTCGCATCCAAGTGGAACAATGCAGGTTCAAACCTGCCAATAGGAGTTACGAAATGTTAGAAACACTACTTCCGCTGGTCATTCAGCTGGTATCAGGTGCCGCCGGCGGCGGTATCGTTGGTAATCTTGTGAAGACAGTCGGCATGAGCATGGTTTCAAAAATGCTGCTTGGCGGTGCCGGTGGCCTCATCGGTGGTGGTGCAATGGGTGCTGGTCCTTTGGGCGGTATTCTGGGCGGTTTGCTTGGAATGGGCGCAACAGGCGAGCCAGCTGCTGGTATGGATATGGGCGCTATTCTGGGACAGATCGCAGGCGGTGCTGTTGGCGGTGGTGCTTTGACAGGTATTGGCGGCATCCTCGCAAACATGATGAAAAAGTGATTTTTGCATCATAGGACAAGATTTTTCGGGCGGCCTTGTGCCGCCCGTTTTCTTTGGTGCTGAAGTTTGTTAGGTCTGCATCAGCACTTTAACAATTCCGGAGAATGCAAGTAGTGGGTAATCTGTCGGCAGCAATCATCAATGTAACGCCTTTCCAGCAAAATTGTACCTTGATCTGGGATGATGAAACCATGGAGGGGGTCGTTGTCGATCCAGGCGGAGATGTCGAGCGCATTGAGCAGGCAATCAGGGAAACCGGTGTAAACGTCAGGCAGATTTGGCTCACGCACGGCCACATTGATCATGCGGGTGGCGCAGAGGAACTGAAAAAGAAATTGGATGTGAAAATCATAGGCCCGCACAAAGCAGACCTTGAGTTGCTGAGTAATATTGAAAAGCAATCACAAATGTTTGGCGTTCCAGGCGCATTTCATAACGCCATGCCGGATCAGTGGCTCGAAGACGGGGATGTTGTCTCGATTGGCGACCATGCGTTTGAAGTTTATCATTGTCCCGGTCATGCGCCGGGGCATGTTGTATATTTCAACAAAGCCGCCCAGTTTGCCCACGTTGGGGATGTCCTTTTTCAAGGTTCGATTGGAAGGACAGATCTGCCGGGGGGAAATCACCAGCAGCTCCTGACGTCGATCAGGAACAAGCTTTTTCCCCTCGGAGACAATGTGTCATTTATTTGCGGACACGGACCAGGCAGCACAATCGGGCAGGAGAGACGCAGCAATCCGTATTTGACATAAATCCGGGTTGATTGGCAGACAGCAATCGTTGCAGGGCAGCGTTTGAGGGTAGGGTGCAAGGGGCTGGTATGTTCTCAAACCAGCGTCTCAACGCTAAAGAACACATCGGCATTTATCTATTGGGGTAGTACCGACATAATGTGGGGACTATGCCAACCCCTTGCAGAAACCAGTTTATCCCAGCGTAGTTACCGAAACGTAAACTTTTGTATTTGATGGCCGGATGAAGCGGCAATTTTTTCGTTAAAATTTATTTTATTCTGCGATTACCAGCCGAAAAACGTTATTCTTTTCGGCTGGTTAGAGGAACATTGGATGTTCAGACAGCAGATCTCAGCCGTTCGTGCAGTTCCCGAACCGGGTTGCGCTTGCGGTTCTGTATCCAATTCAGGATGCTTTTTTGCGGCATGGGTGTTGCAAAGTAAAAGCCCTGCAATTCGGTGCAACCAAGCTTACTGAGGATCGCCACTTCCTCGGCTGTCTCAACTCCCTCGGCAACGGTTTTGCAATTCAAGCCGTTCGCCATGTTGATTGTGGCCTCGAAGATTACCCTGGTACGCTCATCTCTTGTGATGCGGGCAGTCAACGGACCATCAATCTTCAAGGTGTTGACCCGCAGGTCTGATAAGCGGGTGAGGTTGGAGTATCCCCGACCGTAATCATCAAGTGATACCTTGTAGCCGAGTGAATGCAGTTTTCCGATAACATCGGTCGCAGTATCCTCACCCGACAAAGCGGTTTCCTCAGTGACCTCGATTTCCAGTCTTTCAGCTTTGCAGTTTTCTTCCATGACGATCGCGTGCAGGCGATCAACGAAGTCGACTGAAGAAAACTGGCGGGCAGCAATATTGACCGAGATATCCAGTGTGACGCCGGCCTTGTCCCACGCCTTCATGTCCTGGCAGGCACGGCGGATCACCCATTCGCCCAATTCATTGGTGATGTCGCTGCCCTCTATAGCGGGAATAAAATCAGATGGACTGATCATGCCGCGTGCCGGATGAAACCAGCGGATCAAGGCTTCGACACTGTTCACCTTGCCTGAACGGCTGGTGACTTTTGGCTGATAGTACAGCTCCATCTGGTTGTTTTTGATACCCGCAAGGACATCGCGCCTGATTTCGCTTGAACTCATTTCGCCCGTGCCGTCGCCATAACGCTTGATGCAATTCTTGCCCTCTTTCTTGGCATGGAATACGGCGATGTCCGCTTTCTTGAGCAATTCCTCAAATGTTAGACCGTGCTCGGGGAATCTGGCTATTCCGATATGGCCTTCCAGTATGATGCTGCTGTCCATACCTGGGACCGGCAGGCGGATTGCTTCCAGTATTTTGGCGGCAAGTTCATTGATGACAACCGGATCGAGATCGTCAGGGATGAAGGCTACAAATTCATAGCCGCCAAATCTGGCAAATACCGGTTGCATTTGCCCCTTTTTCAAGCTGCTTTCTTCAATGACTTTTTGCGTTTGGCTGCCTGTGGTTATTTCAACAATTGAATTTATGCGGGCGCCAATGCACCGCAAGATCTGATCGCCAAAACTGTGGCCATGGTTGTCATTGATTTCCTTGAAGTTGTGAATGTCAATAAACAGGAACGATCCGCACTTTTCTCGGTTTGCCATGTCGGCAAGGGATTTTTCGAGAATCTTTCCGAGCCCTTCACGGTTTGGCAGTTTGGTGACAATATCGGTATAGACCTGCAACTTCATTTGATTGTGTGTTGAGCGCAGATTTTCTGCCATCTGGGAAAAAGAACTTTCCAGTTCCGCATTCTCAAGCGGAGCAAATTTGCTCTGGGTGAATTCGATATCGTCCAGATTGCCGTTCGAAGTGACCCGGCGTAGCACTTTCGTCAGTTTTTCTAATGGCTTGGAAATGATGTTCGATGCCATGATAACGCCGAGAAGGATCGCGGCCAAAATCAGGGTGAACAAAATTGATATGGATTGTCGAGCAATCCCAGCTTCGGCGGCAATTTCGTCGACGCTACGCGGCACCATGATGCCCCACTGGGTCAATCCAATGCCGGAAACGCCTGCCAGCATCTGGGAGTTTGAGTTTGATGAATAAAATTCAACAACCCCGTATCCACCTGTGGTGGCAAGTGAAACCGGTGCAAGTTCGGCAATATTCCTGGCCGTTTCTTGCCAAGCCTTGTCAGGATGGGCAATCAGGTTGCCAACACCATCAAAAATCGCAGCGTGCCCACTGTATCCAAAACGGGTATTGCCAGCCAATTCCGTTAAAAATGTAGTGGCCATTGGTGCTGCGTATAAAACGTTACCAATCTTGCGGAACAAATAGAACGTGTTGCCACCGTTTGCCAGTTTCATGATATTTGAAATGTGACTTCCGGGAGTTTTGGCTTTTTCAATCAGCACATTGATATTGGCAGCGCTTGGAAGTCCTTCGGACTGGGACGCCACAATCCTTGATCCGTTTTGATCAAATGCACGCTCAGGAAAATCTGCCTGTGAACCAGGCGCGGCATTTATTACAAAGACCGGTCCCAGATCATCCTGGAAACCATTTTCATATTCAGGTTCCCCTGTACCTGCAGCAACAATTGAGGATACGTGTGAATTAAATGCCTTCAGGTTGTGAGCAACATACCGCTCAATTGAAGCAGCGTGCGTTTGCGCCAGCATCAGCTGCGATTTCCCGGCCCTGGTAAGTTCATTTTGTAGTGAAGAATGCTGAAACCACAGGCCCAATGACAACAATGGCACTATGGAAAACAACCCAAAAACTAAATATAACCAAAATCTGATCCGCACTTTCGCCCCCAATGCAATGTAGTGTTTGTCATTCTTGAAAATGACTGCCCAATCCGATCCACTATTTCTACAAAGGCCGTTTTTTTCGTTAATTTACATGAGGTTCTGCCCAAAAACGATTATTATGGTAAAACCACTGTTAAGATTTCAGGAGGGTACGGAATGGGCAGTGTCAGGTTTGCCGGGTTTTCTGATGAGCTGCCGGAGCTTCTGCGGGAACTGAAAACCGGAACTTACAGTCAAAATCTGCAAAATCTGCTGGGATCAGTGGCAGATCAATCAAGAATCGAACGTATATGTATTGCTCCGGCACTTGCGTTTATCGAAGCGATCAAAGTGCGTGCGGGTCAATATCATCCGTCCCATACAGGTATCGCTTTGCCTGGGAAATCGCTGCGTCACGCAGTGTTAAATTCGAATGGGTTCATAGAGCTTGAGGTTCCTTTTGTACAAATAACATTTTGGGTTGGCGACAGGATTGAAGGATCACCAGCTTTGCATCTGGTTTTGAGCTCTGGCGGATTTGGAATAGGGGCGGGGATGTCTGTATTTGATGCGGCGCAGCGACAGCGTTATTTGTCGGCCATCGGGCGGACATCTGTTCGTGAAAGCCTTGAACATGCAATTGAGCATGCGCGGGAAGGTGGATGTTTTTTGGAAAAATCACTTTCGCACAACAGGCACAAGTATCCGGAATCAGATCTGGGCGCGGAAAAATTCGTTCAATATTCCGCGATCATGGTTCGAAACCGGAATGAGGACTATGACCATGCCATATTCAGTCCGGATTGCCTTGAATATGTTAATGCCAGATTTCAAGCATTATTGCCATTGCAGCACTGGCTAACCGATCATGTTTGGAGCATGGAAACAGAAGTGGCGTGATGCCTGCAATGTCGTGCGAATGGTTATTGGGAATTGAAATCCCTTTATTTCCAAATATTTGTAAAAGCATTGTCCGGTCCAATCATTTTCAGGGTGCGCTTCCCAAGCTCTCCAGAGTTTGGCGGACCAAATCGAGATTGTTTCCGAAATCGGATTTGCCCACCAATGCTTTTGCGTGGACAGCCAGGGATGAGCGATTTGGACCCAATTCAATGATTTCAACCGACAGTGTGTCCGGATAACGCATGATAGGTGTACGCCTGACAAAGCGCAGTTTTATTGGGGAGCTGTCATCATCCACGCGGATGACCAATGGATCATTGGCGAAATATTCAATCAGCCGAGCCCTCACCTTGTCGGGCGACAACACAATTTCTCTTGTTTCGATATCAGGAATTCGCAAGGGACAAAAGTCCGTGAGAGATTGCGGCGGACAGGCCAGCCCTTCGTTTGGTTCGGATGCTGGGGCAAGGCGGGAAAAGTCTGTCTGTCCGAGGTCAGGATCTCCGGCAACCTTCAGCCAAAAGCCATCCCTGTCCGCGGCAAAGTAAAGCCCCGGCACAAATATGATGGCAGCAGCAAGCCATAGTACGATTTTGATTTTTCTCATGTTTTGACTGCTTTCGATTGCTTTATTCAAACGCGGTTCAATGAAAAGTAGCAACCGTGCTCGATGAATATTCGCTGCAATGGCGGAAGATTTGATCAATGCATGGTGCTTTGGAGCAAAGCTTATGCCGGGAGACCAGCAGATAGGAACTGTTGGTCACGAAGACAAGGGTGGCTGAAACGTCCGGTTGATGCCAAATTCCAGTGAGTTGGTGGCACTTTGGGTTTAACTGTTCTGCTGTCAGAAATTGACCTGATTTTGGGGTGAAAACACCATTGGTTCTTGCATTCATTTTGAAGCAGCCTTATCAGTGCGGCGGAATTTCAAATCCATGTTTTAAACAATCCGGAGCCGCATGATGGCCTTTCTTGCCGATATTCTATCCCGCGTAAAACCTTCTGCCACTATCGCCGTTACCCAGATGGCTCGCGAGTTGAAGGCAAAGGGCAAGGATGTGATTTCGCTTTCAGTCGGTGAACCGGATTTTGACACGCCGCAGAATATCAAGGATGCGGCAGTTGCTGCCATTGCCAGAGGTGAGACAAAATATCCGCCTGTCTCCGGTATTCAGCCATTACGCGAAGCGATTGCAAAAAAGTTCAAGCGTGAAAATGGTCTCGACTATACTGCTGCTCAGACGATTGTCGGTACTGGCGGCAAACAGATCCTGTTCAATGCGTTTATGGCAACGATAAATCCTGGCGATGAGGTGATCATTCCCGCGCCTTACTGGGTCAGCTATCCGGAAATGGTGGCGATTTGCGGCGGTACATCCGTATTTGTTCCAACCACCATCGACAATGATTTCAAACTGACAGCTGAAGCGCTGGAAAAGGCCATCACGCCTAAAACCAAATGGTTCATGTTCAACTCGCCATCTAACCCGTCGGGTGCAGCCTACTCGCATGATGAGTTGAAAGCACTGACCGATGTGTTGGTGAAACATCCTCATGTCTGGGTGTTGACAGACGACATGTACGAGCATCTTTGCTACGGCGATTTCAAATATTATTCGCCTGCACAGGTCGAGCCCAAATTGTATGATCGCACGCTGACAATGAATGGTGTTTCCAAGGCTTATGCAATGACTGGCTGGCGGATTGGCTATGCCGCTGGTCCTGTTGAACTAATCAAGGCGATGGACATGATACAGGGCCAACAGACATCGGGCGCGTGCACAATTGCCCAGTGGGCGGCTGTCGAGGCGCTGAACGGACCGCAGGATTATATTGCAGAAGCCCGCAAGGTTTTTGAAGAGCGGCGCGATCTTGTTGTTTCCATGCTCAATCAGGCTTCAGGACTGCAATGCCCGAAACCGGAAGGGGCATTTTATGTCTATCCTTCCTGTGCCAAATTGATGGGCAAAACCGCACCTTCCGGAAAGAAGATAGAGACTGACGAGGATTTTGTGATGGAATTGCTGGCCTCCGAGGGAGTTGCAACGGTTCATGGCTCTGCGTTTGGCCTCGGCCCCAACTTCCGTGTGTCCTATGCGACCTCGACTGAAAATCTGGAAGAGGCCTGCAAGCGAATCCAGCGTTTCTGCTCATCCCTGAAATAACTGCGGTCAGATTCGCTGCGATTTCCCCGGATTCAGATGCACAACAGGGTTAACTGTTGGTTAACTCTGTCATGGCGAAGCAAGGAAATAGTTGCTATTCAGTCACAGGGCGGTATTGAATTCTCATCCGATTGTGCGCAAGGGTGGTAAATCACCGTTTTGCCTTTGATAATGTGTTTCGGATCAAGTACAAGTAGGTCGGTATTGTAATTTGGAAACTGGCAGCCGTGGGTTGCAATTGGGCATGTTTTGATGAGCGTTTTGAAAAAAACCAATTTTTACTTGGCATTCGCAGCATTTTTATCAGTAGGGGCATTGTCGGGTACCGCATTTGCGGCTGACCCAAGCCTCAACATGATTGATCCGACCCCGGTTTCGGAACAAAAGCCAGCCGTTGACGGAATAAATTTCAAATTCAGTGCTGTTTCTGGTGTTCTTGGTGGTTACTCCAATCACATGTTTATTGCGTCCGTCGCAACACCGATGCCGTTTTTTCCAAGCTTTGGCGCACAACTTGATTTGGGAATTGGTCAGTATCGTTCTGATTATACGACTGCTGCAGCCGGACTGCACCTGTTTTACCGCGATCCAGGAACCGGAATGCTCGGCATTTATGGTGACTGGGGATATGTGGACAACGAGCATGGCGGACGTATGGGCGTTGAAGGCGCAATTTACAACGGCCGTTGGAGCCTCGATGCGTTCGGCGGTGTCCAATTCGGACAACACTTCTTGACAGAATTTGTCGATGAAGTTGATCTCAGCTATTATTTCACTGACAATTTCAAGGGGTCCGTTGGGCATCGTCTGACCTCGCGTGGCCATGTTGCCAATGTCGGATTTGAATTCATGCCGGAAAATGTTGCCGGATGGAGCGTCTATGGCGAAGCAGAGGCTGGCGAAGACAATTATTCTGGTGCCTGGGTTGGATTGCGTTATTCCTTCGGACAGGCAACTGCCAAAACGCTTATCGAACGTGACCGGACAGCTGATCCGATTGTCCGCATTCCGCGCAATCTTGCAAGCCTGACCCGCTGCGGTGAAATCCCAAATCCGGCAAACTATCACCAGAGCTGGAACGGTTTTGAGACTGAACGCACCAGCAATATTTGCGGTAGCCAGGATGATCTCAACGATTACGGTGCTGTTGAAGTGAAGCTGAACAGCGGCACAAAAGTAGCGCCGGTCAAATTCAAATAGTCGCAATCGACTGGAATGAAGTTACCAAAGCCGGGTACGTCGAGTATCCGGCTTTTTTGTATCTCATGCAACGAGTATTGAAATCAGAATTCCCACTCACGGGCTTTGGCGATCATGAAATCGCGAAAAGCCATCAGCTTGGCTGAGCCTCGCATGGACTGGGGATAGCAGAAATACGTATCAAAACTGGGTACTTCGGCGCTTTGCATCAGCGGAATGAGGTCGTGGCTGCGATCGACAATATAGTCGGGCAGGACGCAGATACCTGCGCCGCCTTCCGTCATTTTGCGCAAGGCGACCATGTTGTTGACCTCGCCAACGGGAATGCGCGGATTATTATCCGGACGCCCGGCGGTCTTGAGCCAGTTGGTATCAGACAGGTATGCGGGAGTGTTTTCGCCAAACGCCAAAATTTTGTGATCATCCAATTCTTCAAGGTTTTTAGGCTGGCCATGGCGGCTGATATAGCTTGGTGCTGCATAAATATGAAAATGCACGGTGAACAGTTTGCGTTGTATGATGTCTGCCTGCAATGGTTGACGAAGCCGGATCGCGCAGTCTGCCTGGCGGGTTGCCAGATCAAGCTCCTCGTCAAGCAGATTAAGTTCGAGTTGCACATCGGGGTAGAGCTCAAGAAACTCGTGTACCCTTGAGGTCAACCATCCGGTTCCAAGACCGACAGTGGTTGTCACCCGAAGCTTGCCTTGCGGCCGTTCGGTCGACTCAGTCAGCGAACTGACGGTCGATTCCAGCTTCAATAAAACATCGTGAACCGTGCGATAGAGGGTTTCGCCTTGCTCTGTCATGATAAGGCCGCGGGCATGGCGGGCAAAAAGCGGAACGCCAAGATCGCTTTCCAGCGAGCTTACCTGACGCGAAATTGCCGATTGACTGAGGTTCAGCAACTCAGCCGCATGGGTGAAGCTGCCGGCATCAGCGACGCTGTGAAAAATCCGGAGCTTGTCCCAATCCATATTCTGTTCTCTCTTCGCCAAACCGCTGACTATGCGGTAGCACTGGAATTATTCTGCCGCAACAGACATGGATTCATTGGCAGCAATGAATTTTTCGGCTTCCAGCGCTGCCATGCAGCCCATTCCAGCCGCAGTGATAGCCTGACGGTAGATATCATCGGTAATGTCACCCGCTGCAAATACGCCTGGAATCTCCGTCGCAGTGGAATCGGGTGCCGTCCACAGATAGCCCGATGGCTTTTTCTTCAGTTGCCCCTCGAACAGCTCGGTTTGTGGTGCATGACCGATGGCGACAAACACGCCATCAGCGGTAATCTCACTTATTTCTCCGGTGGTTGCGTGTTTCAGTCTTGCGCCTGTCACTGCGGGCGGGAAGCCTTCTTTGCCGGTGATTTCATCCAACTGATGGTTCCAGATGATTTCGACATTTTTCTTGGCAAACAGGCGTTCCTGCAGGATCTTTTCGGAGCGAAGGCTGTCGCGGCGATGAACCAGGGTCACCTTGGATGCGATATTGGAAAGATACAACGCCTCTTCAACTGCCGAATTGCCGCCGCCAACAACAATCACATGCTTGTCGCGATAGAAAAATCCGTCGCAAGTGGCGCAGGCAGAGACGCCAAATCCCATGAATTTCTGTTCGCTGGGAATGCCAAGCCATTTTGCCTTGGCGCCGGTGCAGATGATAACCGTGTCCGCTGTATAAACCTGTCCGCCGTCGCCGGTCAGCCGAAACGGACGCGCTGACAGATCGGCTTGGCTGATATGATCATTGATGATTTCAGCGCCAACATTTTTAGCCTGTTGCAGCATCTGTTCCATCATCCACGGACCTTGCACAGGATCTGCATATCCCGGATAGTTTTCTACCTCGCTTGTAATCATCAACTGGCCGCCTTGTTCCATTCCGGCAATCAGTGTGGGTTTCATCATGGCCCGGGCCGCATAAATGGCCGCTGTATATCCTGCCGGACCTGAACCAATGATAAGGACTTTAGAGTGATGAGGGGTGCTGCTCATGATGGCGCTCTTTTTTGTATCGGTTGGCAGATAGATAACTATTCTGGAGGGGGAATTACAAGCTTTTGCGGTGATTTGGCTGGGGGTAAAGCGCAAACAATTTGGCTGCCTGCCGCAATGTCTTTCCTCCGTTGCTGCCTGTGGGCTTTTGGCAACAATGCAAAAGCTTTTATTTACGAGTCTTTGCACATTGCCGTTTCGATGGTATCGGGAGCCATCATCCGGCTTGCGCCGGAGCAACTTGGATTGGCGAACCTTTCCGTCTTCTGAAATAATTTGGAACTTATCCAGCCTATGACAAATTCCACGAACGAAGCTGCCGTCACCGTAACCTGCATCAAGTGGGGTGACAAGTTTCCTGCATACTATGTCAACCGGCTTTATGCCGGAGTGAAGCGTCATATGGATCGGCCGTTTCGCTTTGTCTGCTTCACTGAAGATGCCAGCGGTATCCGCAGAGAAGTGGAAATTTTTCCGCTACCGGTAGTTCCTTTCGAAGACAAAATGGTGACAGCCATGACCACCGGCAAGCGTCGGGGAGCCTGGCGAAAATTGACCATTTTCAAACCTGGAGAAGGCAATCTTTCAGGTCCTTGCCTGCAAATGGATCTCGATGTGGTTGTTTCAGGTCCGCTTGGGCCGTTGTTTGACTATATGCCGGGTAAAATCTGCATGGGCAGGGACTGGCTTGAAAAGCGCAGGGGACGGCCAGGCGGTCACGGTTCGGTAATCCGGCTGGACGTTGATTTGCACAGTTATCTTTACTCGGATTTTGCTGCCGATCTTGAAGGCTCTATCGCCTACAAGGGCGAGCAAAAATATACATCCATGACAGCGTTAAAGCACAAGGATCTCGAATACTTTCCTGACGGCTGGATTTGCAGCTTCAAAAGGCAGGCGATTCCCATGTTTCCGCTGAACTTTGTATTGCAACCCAATCTGCCGGACAATTGTCGCGTCATGTGTTTTCATGGAACGCCGAAAATGGAAGAAGCGCTGGTGGGCGATTGCCCAAAGCTGCGTTACCGCACGCGGCCTGCGCCCTGGCTTCGGGATCTTTGGCTCGACCGTGACGAAAAGGACTGGGTCCCGTCAAGTTGAGTCCAAAAACGAAAAAGGCGGCCTGGAGCCGCCTTCATGTTGTTTGATGCCAGATTGGATCAGATGAATTTTACTTTCACGATCTCATAGTCGCGTGAACCGCCTGGAGCCGCAACTTCCACCGAATCGCCTTCGGATTTGCCGATAAGGGCGCGGGCGATAGGCGAGGAAATGGAAATTTTACCGCTTTTCACATCAGCCTCCTGATCGCCGACGATCTTGTAGGTCTTTTCCTGCTCGGTTTCCTCGTCGATCAAGGTCACAGTTGCGCCAAACTTGATTGTGCCTCCGGCAAGCTTGGTGACATCAATCACCTCGGCGCGTGACAGGATGTCTTCCAACTCGGCTATGCGGCCCTCATTGTGGCTCTGTGCTTCCTTGGCAGCATGATATTCAGCATTTTCGGACAAATCACCGTGAGAGCGGGCTTCGGAAATAGCCGCGACGATTGCCGGGCGTTCTTCACCCTGGCGACGTTTCAATTCCGCTTCCAGCATTAAATGGCCTTCGGGCGTCATTGGTACTTTTTCCATCATCATTCTCTATTCTGGTTTCGAGCGCACATGCATTCGAGTGTTGAAGGTTTGACAAAAATAAAACGACCCCCAGATCAAAAATCTCAGGGTCGTTCATTTTGATTTCCTCTTTAATATAACAGTTTTTTTCTCGATTTCACCTGTTTTTTATGGTCAGCATGATCATTCGCCAGTTCGGCGCATCGAGCGACGTTTTTTCAGGAAATTCAAATGAGCACGCACGTTCAATCCGGTCCAATAAATATGTCCACTCCGGTGCGGTTTGCAGACCTTTTGCCGTCAGAAGTGGATGTCGTTGTGATCGGCGGTGGAATTATCGGGGTTACCTCGGCGTTTTATCTGGCTGAAGAAGGGCTGAGCGTTGCGATTGTCGAAAAGGGCAGAATGGCGGGCGAGCAGTCCTCACGAAACTGGGGGTGGATACGTCAGCACGGACGCGATGCAGATGAGTTGCCGATCATGATGGAGGCGAACCGCCTGTGGGGGGAACTTGACACAGCTGTCAACGGCAGAACCGGTTTTACCCGCGGCGGGATCATGTATCTTGCCAGTGACGATGACAAAATGGAGCAGCGCGAGAAATGGGTTGAAATTGCAAGGGAACATCAGCTCGACACACGAATTTTAAGCAAGAAGCAGGTTGCGGAACATATTGACCAGGGCGGCGATGGCAAGGCCCATCAATGGGCCGGCGCAACCTATACCGCCAGTGATGCAAGGGCCGAGGCATGGCAGGCAGTGCCTGCCTTGTGCGAACTGGCGCAGTCTCGCGGCATATCAGTCACCGAGGAGTGCGCTGCAAGGGCGCTGGACCTGAAGTCAGGAAAGATTTCCGGCGTGATCACGGAAAAAGGCACGATCAAATGTTCGCAGGTGATCCTTGCAGCAGGTGCATGGTCGTCGCTTTTCCTTCAGCGGCACAATGTTTCCATTCCCCAGTTAAGCGTTCGCTCATCGGTCAATGCCACCGCCCCGATGAAAGAGGTTTTTAGCGGAAATGCTGCTGATGAGACCATCGCCTTTCGGCGGCGTGTCGATGGCGGCTACAATATTTCTCTCAGCAATTTTCATGATCTGTATCTTGGACTTGATGCCTTCAGGAGTTTTTTCAAGTGGCTGCCTGTTGCCAGCGAGCACTGGCGCGAAACAAGGCTGCGCCCATCCGCCCCCAAGGACTATCCGGATCAGTGGAAAACACGACGCAATTGGGCCGAGGATGAGGAGAGCCCGTTTGAGCGCCTTCGTGTGCTAGAGCCTGAACCGGCGGTTGAAAAGATCGAGGAATTGCGATCTGAATTTGCCAAAAGGTTTCCCAATCTTGGCAAACCCGTGATCACCCATAGCTGGGCAGGGATGATCGACGCCATGCCGGACATTGTGCCGATTGTTGACCGTGTGCCGCAGGTTGAAGGTCTCATTCTGGCGACCGGTATGAGTGGCCACGGTTTTGGCATAGGGCCGGGCTTCGGCAAGGCAATCGCCAAAATTGCGGCCGGAAAACCTGTTGGTCATAACATGCAGCGTTTCCGGTTTTCCCGCTTTACCGACGGCAGCAAAATGCGACCGGGCCCTGCGATATAGACAAACTACATTGCTTTCAAAATGCAAAACTTAGCCATATCGCTAACTTATATTGACGCAAGAAGGTATTTGTGATAGTTAGTCATATGGCTAAGCATGACCCTGATCTTTCGCAACTTTTCCATGCGCTGGCGGACCCGACCCGGCGGGCGATCCTGACGCGTCTGGCAGAAGGCCCGAAGCAGGTCACAGAACTTGCCGGTCCAACGGGGCTACGCCTGCCGACCGTCATGCGGCATTTGTCGGTTCTGGAAGAGGTAGGATTGATTGCCACGACGAAGGACGGACGGGTGCGCACCTGCGCGATTGTGCCTGAAGCCCTGGTGCCGATGCGGACCTGGCTCGATGAACAGCGGGCGATCTGGGAAGCACGGCTCGACCGGCTGGATGACTATGTTACCAAATTGATGAAGGAGCGGACAAAATGAAACCCGAACTTGATCCCGAAACCGATCTGCATTTCACCCGAACGCTGGCCGTGCCGCGAAAGCTGGTCTGGGAATGCTGGACAACGCCAAAACACATTCCCCATTTTTTCATTCCCGCGCCGCACAAGGTGACGGGTGTAGAAATTGACCTCAAAGTGGGCGGGCGCTTCAATACGGTGTTTGAAGTCGAAGGCAACGAGATGGACAACAAGGGGGTCTATCTCGAAGTGGTGCCGGAAGAAAAACTGGTATTCACAGATACTTATACTGAAGGATGGAAGCCATCGGCAGAGCCGTTCATGACAGCGATCCTGCTTTTGTCGGATGCACCGGACGGCGGCACAATCTACACGGCGATTGCCCGCAACCGTAATCCCGACTCGCGCAAGGCACACGAGGACATGGGCTTTTATGACGGCTGGGGCACCGTTGTTACCCAACTTGAAGCCTATGCAAAAGGCCTGATGAAATGAGCGGGCGTTTTGCAACACTGACCTTTGAGCGGGTGGTTGCCGCTCCGGTGGCAACCTTGTGGCAGGCCTGGACGGCGCCTTCCGCCCGTACAATCTGGGCAGCGCCCAATTCTGATGTGACAGTCGAGTTTCTGGAAGCGGATACGCGCGTTGGCGGGCGCGAGGTCTCGATCTGCAAGGTGGAAGGGCAAGCTGATTTTCATTGTGATATCGGCTGGCTGGAATTGCTGCCCGCAATGCGCAGCGTCAATTATGAGGTGATTTCCTCTGAAGGCGCTACACAATCGGCGGCGCTTGTGACAGCGGAATTTTCAGGTGCAGTTGATGAAAGCCGACTTCTTGTGACGGTACAGCTTTCTTCGTTGGCTGAAGACATGGAGGCAGGCTACCGCGAAGGTTTTGGTGCGGGACTTGAAAATCTGGCTGGGGTTGCCGAGCGGACGATGATCTTGCAAAGGAATATCAAGGCCCCACGCTCTGTGGTCTGGGGTGCGTGGCTAAACGCGGAAGCCCTGCCGCAATGGTGGGGGCCGGACGGGTTCTCCTGCCGCACGACGCGGATTGACCTTCGCTCCGGCGGGGAATGGGTTTTCGACATGATCGGGCCGGACGGCACGGTTTATCCCAACCACCACAAATATGGCGATGTGCAGCCCGAAACCCGCATCAGCTACGAGCTTTTATGGGGTGAGAACGGACCCAAGCATGCCGATGCCTGGGCCTCGTTCGAGGAAACCGGCGAAGGCACGCAAGTGACCCTCGGCATGGTCTTTGCCACGGCAGACGAGTTTCAGGGCGCAAAAGGCTTCGGCGCCATCGAACTTGGGCTGCAGACGCTGGGCAAACTGGCGAAGTTTGTGGGGACGGAGTAAGGGGGGCTGAAAGTTGAGGTCGGCTTAGCGGCAGATGCTGTCGCTGATGCTGCTCACCAAAGCCCCCCCACTATGAATGTTCCAAGGTACCATACCCAAAACACCAGTAGCACTGCTGCAGTTGCTGCCAATAACCAACGAGAAAACTTCGAGGGTCTAAAAGCCCCGATTAGGCAAATACCGGCAATAATTGGCAACACGTTTGGTAATACAAGAACAAATATCACAGCAATTTCCCTTATCAGAGCTGCAGAGTTTGCAGAGTGAACATTCTTGGAGCTATTTACACTGCCTCACGCAAAATAGCTCTGCAACGGTCTCACTTCCATCTTGCCTTCCTTGAGGGCGAGAACGGCCTGGGTGGCCGAGTTGATGCCGCTGACCGTGGTGAAATAGGGCAGTTTCATCATCAGCGCGGCGCGGCGCAGGGACTTTGAATCCGACACGGCTTTCTGTCCGCCGGTGGTGTTGAACACCAGTTGAACCTGACGGTTGCGGATAGCGTCCTCGATATGCGGGCGGCCCTGAAGCACCTTGTTGATGCGCTCGCAGGCAACGCCGTGTTCGGCAAAATAGCGCTGGGTGCCACCGGTGGCGAGGATGGTGAACCCGGCTTCCTGCAGGTCCATGGCTGATTGCAATACGCGGCCCTTGTCATCGCCCTTCATGGAGAAGAACACCGTGCCTTTTTTCGGCAGTTCGGTTCCCGCTCCAAGCTGCGCTTTGGCAAAGGCCATGGCATAGGTTGTGTCGAGGCCCATGACTTCGCCGGTCGAGCGCATTTCCGGCCCGAGCAGGGTGTCAACACCCGGGAAGCGGGCAAACGGGAAGACCGATTCCTTGACCGCGATATGCTTGAGGTTTCGGGCATTCGGCTTACCGCCGTAATGGGCGAAGGCTTCGTCAATGGTTTCGCCCGCCATGATGCGCGCGGCAACCTTGGCAATAGGGCTGCCAAGCGTCTTGGCGACAAACGGCACGGTTCGAGAGGCGCGCGGATTGACCTCGATGATGTAGATATCGCCGTCCATGATGGCGTATTGAACGTTCATCAGACCGCCGATTTTCAGCTCTTTTGCGAGCAGCTTGGTCTGGCGTTCGAGTTCATCGAGGGTTTCATTGCTGAGCGTGTGAACAGGCAGCGAGCAGGCGCTGTCGCCGGAGTGGATGCCCGCTTCCTCGATGTGCTCCATGATGCCTGGAACAAACGAGTTTACGCCGTCTGACAGGCAGTCAACGTCGAGTTCGATGGCGTTCGGCAGATAACCGTCAAACAAAAGCGGGTTTTTGCCCAGCAGGGTGTTGATCTGGCCTGTCTTGTCGTTGGGATAGCGGGCCTTGATTTCTTCCGGCACGAGGCCGGGAACCGTATCGAGCAGGTAAGATTGCAATCCCTGTTCATCGTGAATAATCTGCATGGCGCGGCCACCCAGAACATAAGACGGGCGGACCACCAGCGGGAAGCCGAGTTCTCCGGCGACGAGGCGCGCCTGCTCAACCGAATAGGCAATGCCGTTTTTCGGCTGGCGCAAATCGAGCCTGTGCAGCAGTTTCTGGAAACGGTCACGGTCTTCGGCAAGATCAATGGCGTCGGGTGAAGTGCCGAGGATTGGAATTCCCGCCTCTTCGATGGCATTTGCAAGTTTGAGCGGTGTCTGGCCGCCAAACTGGACAATGACGCCATGGAGTGTGCCATTGGATTGCTCAAGCGTCAGGATTTCGAGAACATCCTCAACCGTGAGCGGCTCAAAATAGAGACGGTCGGAAGTATCATAATCGGTGGAAACCGTTTCCGGGTTGCAGTTGATCATGATCGATTCATAGCCCGCGTCAGCGAGCGCGAATGCGGCATGGCAACAGCAATAATCGAACTCGATGCCCTGGCCAATACGGTTGGGTCCGCCGCCGAGAATGACGACTTTCTTGCGGTCCGAGATTTCTGCTTCCGAGCGCAGTTCACCCGCAAAAGGCACTTCATAGGTCGAGTACATGTAGGCGGTGGGTGAGGCAAACTCTGCCGCACAGGTGTCGATGCGTTTGTAAACCGGATGAACATTCAGGTCATGACGCAGTTTTGAAACCTTCTTCGCGTCGCTGCGGGTAAGCGAGCCAAGGCGGGCGTCGGAAAAGCCCATCCCCTTGAGCATGCGCAGGTTTTCAGCATCCTGTGGCAGGCCGTGTTCGCGGATGCGTTCTTCCATGTGGATGATCGCCTCGATCTGCTCCAGGAACCATGGATCAATGCGGCAGGCCTGATGCACCATGTCGATGGTCCAGCCTTCGCGGAATGCCTGGGCGACCATGCGCAACCGGTCAGGAGTTGGGGTGCCAAGTGCGGCGGAAATGGCGTTCTTGTCGTCGCCGCTGCCAAGGCCAGGAATTTCGATTTCATCAAGGCCGGTAAGGCCGGTCTCAAGGCCACGAAGCGCCTTTTGCAGCGACTCGGAAAAGGTGCGACCGATCGCCATCACTTCGCCGACGGATTTCATCGCGGTTGTCAGGGTTGTTTCAGCGCCCGGAAACTTTTCGAAGGTGAAGCGGGGGATTTTGGTCACAACATAGTCGATTGATGGTTCGAAAGATGCCGGGGTCGCGCCACCGGTGATATCGTTGTCGAGTTCATCAAGCGTGTAGCCAACTGCAAGACGCGCCGCGACCTTGGCAATCGGAAAGCCGGTCGCTTTTGAGGCAAGGGCTGACGAGCGCGACACGCGCGGGTTCATTTCGATGACGACGAGACGCCCGTCTTTTGGATTGACAGCAAACTGGACGTTTGAGCCGCCAGTTTCAACGCCGATTTCACGCAATACCGCAATCGATGCATCGCGCATGATCTGGTACTCTTTGTCGGTCAGGGTGAGGGCAGGGGCAACAGTGATCGAATCGCCCGTGTGAACGCCCATCGGGTCAATGTTTTCAATCGAACAGATGATGATGCAATTGTCAGCGCGGTCTCGGACAACTTCCATCTCATATTCTTTCCAGCCAAGAACGGATTCCTCGATCAGCACTTCGGTGGTTGGCGATGCATCAAGGCCGCTCTCGACGATTTCGAAAAACTCGGATTTGTTGTAGGCAATGCCGCCGCCTGTGCCGCCAAGAGTGAAGGAAGGGCGAATGATTGCAGGAAGGCCGACTTCGGCCATGGCATCAGAAGCAATCGCGAGCGCATGGGCCTTGTAACGCTCCTTGCGGTCGAGTTCACCCTGTGACCATTCGCGCTCGAAAGCTTCGATGGCATCCTCGCGATCCTTTGGATTGGAATGCTGCGCCGAAATTTTTGCGATTTCCTCGGAATGGATCAACTTGTCCTTGGTTTTAACTTCCGTAGCATTTGCCAATTTTGATTTTGGCGTTTCTAGGCCGATTTTCTGCATCGCCTCGCGAAACAGCTTGCGGTCCTCGGCCTTGTCAATTGCTGTTGCATCAGCGCCGATCATTTCAATATTGAACTTATCGAGAATGCCCATCTGTTTCAGCGACAAGGCACAGTTTAGCGCCGTTTGTCCGCCCATGGTTGGCAGCAGAACAAGCTTGTCATTCGGCCGCTCAGTGCATTCCTTTTCGATGATCTTGGCAACAACGGCCGGTGTGATCGGCTCTATATAGGTTGCGTGGGCAAGATCAGGATCGGTCATGATCGTTGCGGGGTTGGAGTTTACCAGCACGATCCGGTAGCCTTCGGCTTTCAACGCCTTGCAGGCCTGGGTGCCGGAATAATCGAATTCACATGCCTGGCCAATGATGATAGGGCCCGCGCCTATAATCAGAATGGAATCGATGTCTTGACGTTTGGGCATGGTTTTATCCGTATCTGGCAGGCGGCCTGCATGAAAAACCGGGCAGCAAAAACTGTCCGGCAGAGCGTTAAAAGTTGTATGGCTAAGTCTGCCTTATAGGGTAAGACATGAAACGATGTAACCCCGAAAATTGGTAATAAGTATGGTTTCCACCAGTTATCCATTTGATCGGCGAAATTTTTTGCCAGTATAAATTTCGGGCAAATCCAGCGGGATAAAATCTGGTACCGGACTAGTCTCCAAGAATTTTCCTGACTTCCTTGAGGTAGCTTCGGCTGACGGGAACTTTTGAGCCATCTGACAGAACGAGAAACGGTTTTTCATTCTCCCGCTTCAATTCGGCAATGTGTTTTTTTGATACCCACCAGGAACGATGTGTTCGTACACCTGGAACCGTTTCCAGTTCCGTTTCCGCGTCTGCAAGGCGCATAAGGATCATCTCGCTGCCCCTTGTTGTGGTGGCCCTGATATAATGATCCTGTGCCTGAAGGGAGATCAGGTCCTTGCCGAGTTGCAAGGGCAAGCGGGCAAAAAACGGAACTGCAGCAGGCAGAATGATTACAGCATCCTCCGGACTTGAGTCTGCGCTGCCTGTAAATTGTTGCGAACTTATAGCGTTACGTTGCGGGCTGTCAGCGATGAGAAAATAGATCAGGGAGACTGCAGCTGAAATGATAGTCGTATATCCAGTCAGGCGAACCAGATCTTCGTATGATTCAACTTCGGTGCCGAAATACAGTTTGTTCAACAGCCAGACAAAAAGGCCGATTGGCAACCCGCCGATAAATCCGCCGAGAATTCTTGACGCAATTTCAGGCAGTCCTTTTTGATGGGTAAGGATACCGAAGTAGATTGAACAGGCCATGCCTAGCGGCCAGGTGACGAGAGCAATGGTTGCCCAATAAACCAGGCGCGGAGCAAATTCCATATCGTTCAGCGTATCGAACGGGCCTGCCACAGTCAGGATAGCAATGACTGCAACAGCACCAATCCAAAACCGCGCATTTGTATAAACAGCCGTCATTACACGAAGCGTGAGTTGCATCGGCGGTTCATTGGCGAAGTTTTCCGCTGAATTTACGTAGTTTGGCTGGTTCGTTTCCATTGCCCGTTTATGCCTTTGCTTCATCGAAATATCAAATACGAAAATGCGGCGGTCTTTGGACCCATGCGAATTGACGGAGCACACAAATGAACATCGAACCCTTGTTAATCGCCAGCCCTGCAATTCAATTGCACATGCTTGCAGCTGTCGGGGCATTTGTCCTTGGAGCCATCGTTTTGTGGCGGCGCAAGGGCGGAAAATGGCACAAGATCAATGGCAGGGTCTGGGTCGGCTTGATGCTTGTGACGGCGCTGAGCGGATTTTTCATTCACGAGATAAAACTTTGGGGTGACTACAGCCCGATCCATATTATCTCTGCACTGGTTCCATTCGGACTTTTTGCTTCCGTGATGGAAGCCAGAAGGCGTGATATCATCAAACATCAGCGCATCATGAAGGGAACCTATCTCGGGGGCATGATCATTGCCGGCGGCTTCACCTTTTTGCCGGGTCGGCTCAATCATGAAATTTTCTTCGGTGCCAATGGTGAATTCCTGGCCGTCTGGCAATTGGCTGTCTTGCTTGCTCTTGCTGTAGTTGCCTGGACATACCTCAGCGTTCTCATGCAAAAACAGGTTTGAATTCCTTTCTCCACTCCTTTCATTGGAAATTTTTTTACATGATCAAGTTTCTTTTTTTTATTGGTGTTTCAGCAGTTATTTATACCCTGATTGCGATCGCGCTTACCTTTTCGCAAAGTCCAAAAATAGCTGGCGATGGTGATGATGCCAAATCGTTGAACTTTGATGAGGCTATCCGTGCTGATTATTCTTCCATGCCAGAGCCAGTCAGTTACCTGGCGAGGGACAAAACCCGTTTGCCCATTCGCATTTACCCGGCGTCAAAGCCTGCCAACAGAACGATCATCCTGATCCACGGATCAGCCTGGCACGGCATGCAGTTTCACATGATGGCATCACAAATCGCCGCCTCGGGCACAGGCGACGTAGTCGTGCCAGATTTGCGCGGTCATGGCATTTCGCCCAAAATCCGCGGCGATATTGATTATGTCGGGCAGTATGAGGATGACATCGCGGATTTGATTGAGCATCTGCAAAATCAAAAAGGTAGTGTCTCCCAAGACAAGAGGGAAATCGTACTTGGCGGACATTCATCGGGTGGTGGTTTTGTTGTCCGTTTCATGGGCGGGAAATATGGATCGCTGGTTGACAGAGCCATTCTGATGGCGCCGTTCCTGAAATATGACGCACCGACCACTCGGCAAAACTCAGGCAACTGGGCATTTCCAGCAACGCGGCGTCTGATTGGTTTGTCGATGCTGAACGCTGTTGGTGTCACTGTTTTCAATCATCTTCCGGTTATTGCCTTCAATATGCCGAAGCAGGTTCTTGATGGCGCATTGGGTAAAACCGCAACGCTGCAGTATTCGTATGCGCTCAACACAAGCATGGCGCCTCGTTTCAATTATGAGGCTGACCTGAAAAAACTCACCCGTCCTTTTCTTCTTTTGGCGGGAATCGGTGACGAAGCGTTTTTTGCCGATAAGTATCAATCGGTAATCTCAGCGCATACCCTCTCCGGTCAGTATCAGCTTATTGAAGGCGCAAGTCACATCGGCCTCACCTCGGACGCAAGGACGTCTGATGAAATCATCAAATGGCTTGATCAATAAAGACGGGCAAAACTCAATTCGGGCTCAAGGTAATCACCAAATGCAGAATTTCATTTCAAATACGCCATTGTGGGTCTGGCCGCTCTTCATCGTCCTGGTCGCAGTAGGACTTCGCTCGGCAAAAGACCGAAAATCGCCGATTTGGTTGTATTATTTTCTACCTTTGCTTGGCATCCTGTCTGCCGTAACAGTAAGTGGACTGCCTTTTCCGCTGCTTTCCTGGCCGGTCTGGGTTATGTCGTGGCTCGCTGGATCGGTAATCGGTTATGGACTTCAGCGGCGCTGGATCATCAATAAAAGTGGAAATTTTGCGCAGGTACGCGGGGAATGGATGACCCTTTCAATGATGATGGTTCTTTTTCTCTCCAATTTTGTTCTGGGCGTGATCAAGAGTGTTTCGCCGGGTACTGTAAATGCTCCGCTCTTCCTTTGTCTGTTTCTTGCTCTGATCGGGGTTGCTTCGGGCACCTTCATGGGAAGATCCATAAAAATGCTGCGCCATTAAAATTTATGAGTATTTGCTGTTTTTCAGTCAAAGCAAGGATTTGCATCGCTCCAAGTTTATGTTTACCTAACGGGAAATCGGGAAACCAATTGTCTGTGCTTTTGCAGTAGCTATATATCCCGATAAATGAACATGAGAGTTGCAAACCGGGAGTGTTGCCAAATGGACTGGAAGGGCAGAAGACGTAGTCAAAACGTCAATGATGGACGGGGTTCCAGCGGTGGCGGCGGCATGTTCCGCATGCCGCAGGGCGGCGGCGGCTCATTCAGGATACCTACAGGCGGCGGTGCTCGGCCAGCACAGTCAGGCGGCATGGGTTGCGGCACGCTGATCATTATTGGTGTTGTTTTGTGGGCCCTGGGTCTGAACCCGCTTGCATTGCTCGGCGGTTTGGCCGGAGGTGGTCTTGGAGGTGGTCTTGGCCAGTCGATCTCCCCGCAACAATCGCCACAGGTCAACCGCCAGACAGGTACCAATGGCAAGCAGGACGAGATGCGTGAATTCATGGAAGTCATCATGGGCTCGACAGAAGAAGTCTGGACCAACATATTCAAAGGTTATGGCAAGGCTTATCCTTTGCCCAAATTGAACCTTTTCGAGGGGCAGGTTCGCTCCGCCTGTGGAATAGCAGACAGTGCTGCCGGACCGTTCTACTGCCCAGGTGACAGCCAAGTTTACATTGACCTCTCATTCTACAATACCCTGTCCCGCCAATTTGGGGCCAAGGGCGATTTCGCCCAGGCTTATGTCCTTGCACATGAGGTTGGCCATCATGTTCAAAACATTATCGGCGTGTTGCCGGAGTTCAACCGGATGCGTCAGAACATGGGGAAAATCGAGGTCAACAAGACTTCGGTAAAGGTCGAACTTCAGGCCGATTGTTTTGCAGGTGTATGGGGGCACTACGTTGCGCAGGAGGGATGGCTTGAAAGAGGCGATCTTGAAGAAGCTCTCGTGGCTGCAAATCAGATTGGCGATGATGCCATCCAAAAGCGCACACAAGGTTATGTTGTACCCGAAGCATTCAACCACGGAACTTCCGAACAGCGCCGCAAATGGTTCTCGCGCGGTTTTGAAGCTGGCCGTATTGAGGCATGTGACACTTTCAATGCCCGCGACCTGTAATTAACAGGGCTGACAGCCATAGACGTAAAAAACCGGAGTTATCGCTCCGGTTTTTTATTGTCTGATGTTCAATTGAATTTTGATTTTGGCCGCCAGGGTGAAAAGAACAATGTCTGTTTCATGTCCACGCGGCGGGTCGCTGAAAATCGCGATGGCGGTTCAAACCTGCCGGTCACACCCTTGTCGGGCAAGACTATTGAGCAATCTTTGTCCGCCCGTCTGTTCCTATTCGTTGATGGTAGGTTGGCTGACGATGGCTCATTGCCTGCGGATCGACTGCAAACAGGCACATGGGTAATTTCACGGTCATGATACATTATGCGCTCCAATCCTTTTGGCAGCGAAACGCAAGACAAATACGCTATTGATGATTGATCACCTCTCCACTGCCTACCAGAAGTAGGGAGCAAATGTGGCATAATACGGTTGGAGATGTGACAATTTCAGGGAAAAACAGGGAGGTAACGGAGGCTCCAAGAGTACATGAAAGTACTGTAGATGTAGCTAAAACCGTATCAAAATACCACTGTTAATCATGGATGCTAAACGCCGCCAATGATGTCGCCGGATCAATTGCTCTCTGCGATTTGTTCCAGACCCTTGTTTTTACGCATCATGTTGACGAAGCGGCGGAACAGATAATGGCTGTCCTGGGGACCAGGAGAGGCTTCGGGATGGTGCTGCACCGAGAAGACTGGTTTTCCTGTAACCGTCAGTCCGCAATTCGTGTCGTCAAAAAGGGAAGTATGTGTTTCGACAACTCCCTCAGGCAGACTTTTTCCGTCGACCGCAAATCCATGGTTCATGGATACAATCTCAACCTTGCCGGTTGTGTGATCTTTTACAGGGTGGTTGGCTCCATGATGTCCCTGGTGCATTTTGACGGTTTGCGCGCCCAGCGCCAATGCCAGCATCTGGTGGCCAAGGCAAATGCCGAAAACCGGAACATCTGTCTTGAGGACACCTTTGATGGTGTGTACTGAATAGATGCCTGTTGCTGCCGGGTCTCCGGGACCATTTGACAGAAAAACGCCATCGGGCTTGTGAGCCAATATTTCATCTGCGGTTGCTGTAGCCGGAAGCACCGTCAATTTGCAACCAAGTCCAGCCAAAAGGCGCAGAATATTGCGCTTGATGCCGTAGTCGACAACAACAACATTGAACTGGGGATTTTCCAGTTCCTGATATCCGTTCTCCCAGTCCCACTCCATCTGGTTCCAGTTTGCCGGAACTGGCCCTGAGACTTCCTTGGCAAGATCCAGATTTTCCAGTCCATGCCAGGCGGCAGCCTTTTTCTTCAGGGCAGGAAGATCAAAATCGCCATCGCTGTTATGAGCAATCACTGCATTGGCCAGACCCTTTTCGCGGATAAGGGCAGTCAGCGCACGTGTATCCACGCCGCTTATTGCGATGATGCCGCGGGATTTCAACCAGTCATTGAAATGGTTTGTTGAGCGGTAGTTGGAAGGCTGCGTAATATCCGCCTTGAATATGGCACCAACAACTCCGGCGTGCGACTGGATGTTGTAGGTTTCGAAATCCTCTTCGTTAGTGCCGGTATTGCCGATATGAGGAAAGGTGAAAGTAACGATCTGTCCTGCGTAGGACGGGTCGGTGAGAATTTCCTGATATCCCGTAATCGCGGTGTTGAAGCAGACTTCAGCTTCACAAACACCTTCTGCGCCATTGCCTTTTCCGGTTATCACGGTTCCGTCAGCAAGAACCAAAACCGCAGTCGGGCGTTCTACTCCCCAAGCGGGTGTTTTTGTTACCGGGGAATTCTCACGGGAGTTCACAAGTGAATTCACTGGGGGCATATCTGTGGCGGGGGAGGTCATGGGCGTCAGCTCCAAAATTGGGTCGGGCGAGCGGGATGCCCGGTCTAAAATGCCGGAAACATCGTTTGAAATGAATTTGCTATGGCTGAAAGGGACTGATAGTGCGACAAGCCTGACAGGTCAACCTGTGAATGCCAACTCTCTTTTACAAATTTGCTCCATCAACAAGTATGTTCGGGAGGCAAGGCGAATGATACAGGCGGCTAAACAGTGGTTTTAGCCAAAAGGACTTTACGAAGTTCTTACAAGATTACCGAAGTAATGGAGGATTTCAGAGCATGTTAAGAGACAAATTGGCAGAAGCACTCAAGGTTTCCCAAAAAGCCCAGGAACGTAAAAGGGTTTCCACGTTACGACTGATCAATGCTGCCATTATCGATAGGGACATAGCTTTGCGTGGTAAAGGCAAAGACAAGGCAGACGACGAGGAAGTGCTTGATATTCTCGGCAAAATGGTAAAACAGCGCGAAGAGTCCAGCAGAATATATATTGAAGGCGGAAGGCAGGAACTGGCTGATGAGGAGATAGTCGAAATTTCGATAATCAGGGAGTTTCTGCCTGAGCAGCTTTCCGATGAGGAATTGAAAGTGATTGTCGGCGAAACAATTGCTGAAACAGGCGCAACTTCCCTGCGCGACATGGGAAAGGTAATGGGTTTGCTGAAAGAGCGTTATCGCGGACAGATTGACATGGGTGTTGCCGGAGGCATGATCAAGGCCGCACTAAACGGCTGAAATGACATTTACATTGTTGCATAATAGCCGACTGCCCTCGTTCCGGTTTCTAAGCTGGGCCAGGTTGTCCGTCTTATCTTAAACTGGAAAAAGTAGACCGTTCAATCTGACCCACTCAGATTGAACGGTCTTGCAAAGCACTGAAATTCGAACCCACTTCGAGACCATCAGCATGCTTCACCCCTCTATTCAGCCTTTAATTGGGAGTTCTTGCAATCCCCCCAGATAGGGGGGTATTGATGGTCTTTGCTCAAACTGTGGTTGTGTTTCAAATGGAATTCGCCATTTTATACAGTAACTTTGATGAGTTCTTTTGGGGAAACAGTTTGCAGGCAAATACTACGCTGCCGTTGGTACAAGCCATCGGTGAGTTTCAGTGGTGTAGAGCTATTTTGGTTTTGGACAGGTGTGAGGTTTTTTGCCCCGCGAAATCAATCTGTTGCTGCAAAACTGACGTCGGGAATATTTGGGGAACAGACCATGGGTCTAGAAATTGATCATTCGCCTTTTGGTTGCCTCGTGGATCGCCTGGGCGATGGTGTTGCAACCCAGTTTGAGGCGGGCGGTCTTGAGATAGTCACGAACGGTATGCTCCGAGATATGGAGAATTTCCGCTACAGTCAAAACGTCCTTGCCTTGCGCTGTCCAGTACAAACATTCGATTTCGCGCGGCGCCAGGCTGGGACCATCTGAGCTTCCGTAAACATGCAGAATCGCTTTGCGGTGCAGGATATCGCCTATTTGCGCGAGGTTGGCCCGTTCAGTTTCGATTTTGGCGCGCCAATATTTGTCGGTCAGATTTGAAGTTACCGTAAACATGGCCTTGCGTTGTGACTTGTCGACAAGAGGAATTGAAAATCCTGAACGACCGGCGCCGTGCTCGTAGGCATCCTTGAAAAATTCCTTGTGCGCTTCACTCTCGATTTTAAGTTCTGACCAGAAAAAAGGTTCTTCCCGCTGGAAGCCCTGGTTCACCACCGGATCGATTTCATGGTATTGTTTTTCGAGATAACGCCCGAGCCAGGAAAAGGGGTAGGTCGATTTCAGAAATGGCATGTCAAAAGGGGAATTGGTTCGAAAAGCCAAATGATAGACCACATTTTGATACTGGCCGATATCGCATACGATTTCCAAAGCAGTTTTGATATCCTGCTCGTCGATCACCTTTAAAATCAGATCAGCCTTGGAAATTTTTTTATGCACCGTCATCTATTTATTTAGCCATCCCACTATAGCACAATACAAAATCATGCTGACAAGCGAAGCATGTCAGTTTTGCTTTTTTCTGGTGTGCAAAGGCTGCCCCACAGCCGGTGATCCAAAAAACCCACTTCGGATAACCTTGTAAGGACATTAACAGCAATTCGTGCGAGTAGCAAAAAAAAATCAAAAACTTTACAAAGTTTGTGGGTCAAGATCATTCAAGAGATAGGTCTCATCGTCCATGAAACACAATTTGCGTCTGCAGATTGCAACGCATTGCAGAATTCCACTTTCTTCATCTTTCCCGGGCAGTTGCATTTGGCCAGCCATGGGCCCAATATGTGATCTCCCATTAACCTGATTGTTGATAATGCGCTTTCCGGATAGTTTCCTTGATGACATTCGTGACCGATTGCCTATTTCGGAGGTGGTCGGGAGCAGGGTTTCCTTCGACAAAAAGAAGTCCAATCCCGCACGGGGAGATTTTTGGGCCTGCTGTCCGTTCCATGGTGAAAAAAGCCCGAGCTTTCATTGTGAGGATCGAAAGGGACGCTATCATTGCTTTGGATGCGGGGTGTCAGGCGACCATTTCAGATTTCTGGTTGAATTGGACGGCTTGAGTTTTCCCGAAGCCGTCGAAAGGCTGGCAGACAGGGCAGGCATTGCGATGCCTGTTATAGATCGCCAACAGCAAGAGCGGGAGGACAAGCGGTCCTCGCTCTATGAAGTGATGGAGATGGCGACACGATTTTTCGAAGATCAGTTGCAAGCGCCTGGTGGGGCAAAGGCGCGTGCATATCTTCGCGAAAGGGGACTGAGTGCAACTGTCCAGCGTGAATTCCGCATTGGTTATTCGCCTGAAAGCAGGAACGCTCTCAAAGAATATTTATCAGGAAAAGGTGTAAAGGCTGACCAGATTGAAGCCTGTGGACTGGTTGTGCACGGTGAAGAAATCGCTGTTTCCTACGACCGCTTCCGCGACAGGCTGATGTTTCCAATACCCGATTCCCGCGAACGCATTATTGCCTTTGGCGGTAGGGCCTTGAGCAGTGATGTTCCCGCCAAATATCTAAATTCGCCGGAAACCGAACTGTTTCATAAATCCAATGTACTTTACAATTATGCCAAGGCCCGCAAATCGGTCCATGAAAAAGGTCAGGTGATTGCCTGTGAAGGTTATATGGATGTGATTGCCCTGCACATGGCGGGTTTTACCAATGCTGTCGCGCCACTGGGAACGGCATTGACCGAGCGCCAGATGTTGCTGCTCTGGCGTGTCCAGGGTGAACCCGTGCTGTGCTTTGATGGAGATGATGCGGGGCTCAAGGCGGCCTTTCGCTCAATAGACATGTTGCTGCCAGGTCTTGAGCCAGGGCGTTCGGCGCGGTTTGCTCTTTTGCCTGACGGGCTCGATCCTGATGATCTGATCAAACAGGAGGGTCCCGATGCCATGCGGGAAGTGCTGGATGCCTCACTGCCGCTTGCCGAAATGATATGGATGCGGGAAACGGCAAATGGTGTTTTTGAGACACCTGAACGCAAAGCTGAGTTGGAGGCGCGTATCCGTGCCGTGACCAATCTGGTCAAGAACGAGAGTGTCAGGCGCCACTATGAGCAGGACATGAGAGACCGGTTGTTCAACTTCTTTCAGAACAGAAAACAGTTTCAGGACGGTCAGGGATACACCAGCCATGCCCGCGCAGGCAGAGGCGCAGCAAACACCAACAGGCCGTTTCAGACGGTTGGCAGTGCACGAAAGACCGGGATTGGAGTCTCAACAACATTGCTCAACAGTTCGCTGATCAAGAAGGGCAAGGCCCGCATTCCCTTAAGGGAGGCAGCATTGGTGATGGGTGTTGTCAATCACCCGGCATTGCTTACCCGGTTTTTTGACGAATTTGCGGCACTGCATTTTTCTTCCCAACTTGCCAATGATTTGCGGCAGATGGTGATTGATATATTTGCCCGTTTTGCCAGCCTGGATCAGGGTTTGTCTGTTGAGCAACTGCGGGAGAACCTGATTGAGGTGGGCGGCGGAGATGTGCTTCAGAGGATGGATGAACAACTTGCCCAGAACCGCGTCTGGCAAACGGGTGTTTCGGCAGCATTTGAAGATGCTGCTGACGGCTGGCGACAGGCCTATTTGCTGCATGTTCGCAATCATACTTTGCAACGCGAATTGAAGGCCGCTGAAATGGCTCTGGCTTCAGATGGCAATGACGAAAACCTGGAGCGTTTTTTGCATATTCAGGCGGAGCTGGCAAAGGATGAGGGGATGGAGGCATTGATTGATGGCTTCGGATTGTCTTCTGGAAGGCCTTCGCGAAGTTATTAAACGGTGCAATTTTGCGATTACGCCTTGATATTTGTGCAATTTACACCATTTCAGTATAAATTTTACGCTTGACGAGAGGCTGGTGAACGGGAATCACCATTCTGACGAAAAAGTACTTAAAGGCCGGAATTTTGATGGAAGGCAGCCCTGCTGTTTTCCAAGAGAGATATCCTTTTAAAAGCTATTTGGATTCAAAGGGTTAATTTGGTATTAACTCCAATTGAGATAGCTAACCATGGGAAAAAGAGGTTATTGATTCGGTTTTTTTCAACGCTGGTGCTATTCAGAAAATGACACCAGACTGATTCCGGCGGTAACCAAACAAGTTTTTTGATGAAAAATAAATGCTTTTGAGGGCATTTCGTTTTTCATCACTTATCGAACCAGCAATGGGAATATCGAATAGATGGCATCCAAAAATAAAGAATCTGCCAAGGCTAAAAAGACTTCTGAGCCAGTGGAAGAAATTGTTGCAGTTGCAAAAGGCAAGGCCCCCAAAGCGGCTGAGCTGAAGAAGGCACCTGTCAAGGCATCAGCCAACAAGCCCGGCGAAAATGCCGACGTCAAAGAAGACGGTGAAAGTAATGAGAATTCATTGCTTGACCTATCGGCTGACGCTGTCAAGAAAATGATCAAGGCTGCTAAAAAGCGCGGCTATGTGACCATGGACGAGTTGAACAATGTCCTGCCCTCGGACGAAGTAACTTCTGAACAGATCGAAGACACGATGTCTATGCTGTCTGACATGGGCATCAATGTCGTTGAAGAGGAAGAGGTTGACGAAGAGGCTGAGTCAACCGATATCGCCACTACGGGTGGAACGGCGGTTGCAACAACAAAGAAGCGCGACGCATCTGATCGTACCGATGACCCCGTGCGGATGTATCTGCGTGAGATGGGTGCTGTTGAACTGCTTTCGCGCGAAGGCGAAATTTCAATTGCAAAACGCATTGAGGCCGGTCGCGAAACAATGATCGCGGGTCTTTGCGAGAGCCCGCTTTCCTTCCAGGCAATCATCATCTGGCGCGATGAACTCAACGAAGGCAATATTCTTCTTCGTGACATTATCGACCTTGAGGCGACTTATGCCGGACCCGAGGCGAAACAGGCGCCGACGATTCAGCGCCCGGCTGATGGAGCAGAAATCAGGAAGCCTGAGCCCGAGCAACCCAAGGCCGTTCGCGGCGATGATGACGACGAATTGGAAGAGGGAGCAGC
>JBGSTD010000032.1:0-32676 GCA_041736675.1 Salaquimonas sp. | reverse complement strand
TGATACGCTCATCCATAACGTTACACTCCTTCCACGGCACCTCGCGTTCCTCCCGCAAAGGCCAAAAGTGTAACCTATGTCTCCGGAATAAAGTGTGACCCATCTCTCGGGAAGGTCAATCTCACTGCTTTTTCGCTATGTTCAGTGCCAGCAATGGCGCGGGCTATACGCCCGGCATTCCCGCTTCATTCAAATGTATACTGAAGTGCCGACCATCATCAGGTATAAAAAGACGACCGGTTTTGGGGATAAAGCCGGTCGTCACAAATGGCGTTGGTTGGGCTGATTGAAAGACCATCTGCAATAGGCATATTTTCAACAAATCAATCGGGCGACAATCCCCTCATATTGAGGGGAGAAATCCTGCAGTAGACACAACGCAAGCTCTGATAAAGGTCATCAAGGCTTTTACGAGCAATTGTGACACAAGGACAAAACAAGCTGATGGCCGCAGATTTCATAGGGTTGTGCAGCGCTATGCTGATATCGCTGTGCCTAGTGGCGCCTTTAGTTTCTGGCGGGTGCACGGGGCGTATCAGAAGTATTTATTAAAAAGCAAAAGACCGCGCTTGCCAGTGAACGCGGCCCTTCAAAGATCTTGTGTGCGTCAAAAGCGAACTAGTTGCAAACTTTCACATCGCGGTAGGCAACGACACGGCCATATCTGTCATAAAGTGGCTCCTCATCGATGTAGCAACGAGGACGCTCAACGTAAACCACCCGGTCACGCTGGCGATGGTTGTTATTGATCAGTGCGCCAACAACGCCCAGACCCACACCTACGCCGATACCGGTAGCAAGACCTTTTTTCCACTTGCTTTTTGCCTGAACAGGCGAAGCCGCTGCTACGGCCATTGTTGTGATTGCTGCAATGGCAATGATTGTTTTCGTATATGATTTCATTTCAACTCTCCGTTGTTTAGCTGGGCGCGAAATAACTGCTAAAATCTTCGAACAAATCAATTTTTGATCCGTATTGTCCGCAAATTATCAAAATGGACCTGAACGATTGCTGAACAGGGGCTCTGAACAACAGTCAACATTATAGCGCAATAATACCGAAAGCCCAATAGGCTATGACATCACCTTGACTTTACCGTTAATCCGGCGCGCCAAGGCAGGAGTTAATATCCATTGCCAACAATATCTTGCCTGAAATGCTGGCCGAACCTGATGGGTTTTAACCGCTGGCGGTATTTTGCGCCACCAGATCCTTGTACAATTGACGCAATTGACGGGTTACCGGATTATTTCCGGTTGGTTCGCCAATTTGTCTGCCATCTATGTGAGATACTCTCGTCAATGCTCCGAATGTTCCGGTGAGAAACGCCTCGTCAGCAGAATAGGTATCAAACAGCGAGAAATTACGTTCAAATACATCAATGCGATTGGCCTTGCACAGATCAATGATCTTCTGGCGGGTAACCCCATTCATGCAATAATCGCCTGTAGAAGTCCAAACCGAGTGCTTTTTGACTATGAAAAAATTGCAGGCATTTGTTGTATTCACAAAGCCATGCGGATCGAGCATCAGTCCTTCATCAGCCCCAGCCTGCACGGCCTGCAAACAGGCCAGAACACAATTGAGCTTTGAATGTGAATTGTATTTGGCATCCTGGCTCATCGGCAATCCGCGAACCTGTGGTACGGTTGCAAGTCGAACACCTTTGTCAATCAGGTCCTGTCGTGGTTTTGAGTGCTCGATGATTATAACGATTGTCGGCCCGTATACAGACAGTGACGGGTGCTGGAATGGTTTTCGTTTCCTGCCCCGCGTCACCATCAGGCGGCAGTGAGCATCGTTTTCCATCCCATTGGCCTTGCGAGTCCGTGTAAGCGCTTCAAGAATGTCATCGCGCGTCATATCAAGATCGATGGAAACCGCCTTCAAGGAAGAGAACAGCCTGTCCATGTGCTCGCCGAAAAACGCCCATTTGCCGTTGTAAAGGCGCATCCCCTCCCACATGCCGTCTCCAAGCAGAAAACCTGAATCATAGACCGAAACCTTCGCATCGTCACGCGGCACAAGTTTTCCGTCCATATAAATCAGTATATCCGCATTTCGCGCGTCTTCCTCGGCATCGTGGGTAGTAAGATGTTCTGTCATGTTCATGGCGTAATATTCACTCTTACTGTCGGGCGCTTGCCGGCATCTCTTGAGATAGCTGCTCCCCTCGACGTTTTCAATTTTTCAACGATGATCCCGGCGATTCTGATCGGGCTTTCACAGATCATCAACTGGCCATGATTTTTCAGAATTGTCAGTTCAAATTTCGGATTTTCCCGGCAGAAATCCTCGATGATCTTTTGATCGAAAACCGAATCGTCGGTTCCGTGAATGAGGTGCGGAGCGATCTCAAGATCATCAAGGACGTCAGACCAGTCAGACATTACGACGACCATATCGTTCAGCAGCGCATCCACTCCCTGGGCGCCAGCTATACGCAATCCTATGCTCAGCAATCCCAAAGAACTCGAATTGTTGACAACCTTCAAATCCGCCTTTGAGTGACGCATCATCTGGGTAAAGAACCCGTGTGCACCAAGTTGCAAAAACATCTTGTAGCCGCCCAGAACGAGGATCTTGGCCAATGGCCGACTTTTCTTTAGCGTAAACATCACGCCCCTTTGATAGGGTGCCATGGCCTTGCCGAGTTCAGCCTGCTCGACCGGAACATACCCCGCTATGCCAATCAGCGCGGTTATGCGTTCAGGTGCAAGCGCAGCCATTTTTGCGGCATAGGCAAACCCTACGGTCCCGCCGACCAGAGCAAAAGATTTCAGGCCTATTGAGGATGCAAAATCCAGCAAATGACGGGAGACGGCTTCAAGGGAAAAGGTTTCAGAAAGGTGGTCTGAGACGCCGGTCCCGGGCCGAAACGGAACAATGACGCGGTATCCATGTCGGATCAGTTCATTGATGAATTCGGGCGGAAGCACAAAACCTACCATGGATGAATGCAGGATCAGCACTGGCGACGCGTCGCGTTGTCCAAACTCCGCATACTCCATCCTGTACCCATTTACAGTTGCCAGTTTATGCTGGCTCGGCATGACATAGGTTTGGTTGGAGCTGTTGGTAATCACCGGACGCAATTTGTTGTCGGTCAGGCTTGTCTCACGGCGCTCCGATGAAAGCTGTGCAAAACTTGCCGCCAAACATACCAGCGCAGTCGTGTTTGAGGTCTTGGTCTTTTCACGAATGGTTTTCAAATGCTTTTTTACTGTATCCTCCCTGATATCGTGTTGCGCCGCGATGTCGATCTGGCGCATGCCCGAAACCAGTGAGACGAGGATTTTCATTTCACCATCGGTTAGTGCAAATGCATTTTGAAAGGCAGCCAAACCGTCCTGCTGAAAAATCATTTCCATACTGCTGATGAGAATATATCTCGCATCCGAATTGGAGACCCTTGCAATACGCATTGCAACCAGATGATCTTCCACCTCACCTGTGTGTGAAAGTGTAGTCAAATGGCCGGTTACAAATGTATCTCGATTTGCGGGAATATCTTCTTCTGCACGGTGCATAAGCAAATTGAGTTTCTTCGCAAATTCTTTCGAAATGAGATCCTGACTGATACGGTCCCCGTCATAAAGATTGAATAGTGCACGGCCCTTCGCATTGGACCCAACGACAACATGGTGGGAGGCAATCAGCAGCGACGGACGATCATAGTCAGCTACCCGGTTTGCAAGTTCATCCTTGTTTATCACCTGGCGCAGTGAGGTCTCGAGCAGCGGTATTGCGTTGATCAATTGCCGCTCAAGCATATTCAGGTTCTCATCCGACTGCTGGTTTTGGCCCGTCACATTTTTATCCCAAAGTTCAAGGACATCCACAAACCGCTCTGGATTGAGAATTGAAGCATAGACTTCCGACACAAGTCGCAAGATTTCATCGATGGATTCAGTTTGGCTCATGGGCAATTGACACCGGAAAGGGTTGCAACTCGCCATTAAATGCCTTCAACTTGTGTTTGCCAAGCGTCAGGTTGAAAATATATATGGTTTTTACTATTGCTCGCGGAAGGCCCGGTTGAAACTGTCTGCTATTGGTCTTGCCAGATACTCGAAGAATGTGCGCTCTCCCGTACCTATAAATGCATCAACCGGCATTCCCGGATAAATCTGATCCGGCGTCAGTGGCGGGGGTAGATCACCCAATAATTTCAGTCTTGCCAAATAGTAGGGAATTCTCGTATCGGGATCGACCAACCGGTCTGCCGATACATAAGTTACAGTGGCAGGCAATTCCGGAGTCGTGCGGGTATTGAGGGCAACAAAACGGATATTGGCCGATTGTCCTGGTCTAACGACGTCGATATCCTGAGGCGGGACCCGTGCCTCGATGACAAAGTCGGCTGAGGTCGGCAATATCTCAACAACCGTCTCCCCAGGTCTGACAACACTGCCGACAGTGTTCTTTATCAGCTTTACGACAATCCCGTCGACAGGCGAGCGGATAACGATGCGGGATAAAACATCTTCCCTTGCAAGCAATTGCTCTTGAAGGTCATTGACCTGCAACTGGGTTTGGTTGATCGCAATTGCAGCCTCCTCAGTGCGCGTTGCCGTCATGCTGATCGCCTGCTTTTCCAATTCCAGCAGGGAGGTCTTTCGCTGCGCTATCGAAGCAGTCAGGGAACCGATGCGTCCTTCAGAGTCTGCTTCGGCGCGTTGAAGCGCATTAAACTGGCTGCGTGGCGTCAGCCCCCTCTTCAACAGCAATTCCTTCTGTTTCAACTCGTCACGGATCACCGAAATCTTTGTGTTTTCGGAATCCTTTTGAATTTGCAATCCTTCAATCTCGTCCCTTGTTGCCTGGGAACGCTGATCCAGCACACTGAGTTCAGCCAAATGGCGATCAAGGCGGCTTCTGAATTCAACTGTCTGTTGATCAAGATCCTCCATCTGGCCAAGCGTCCGGGCCTCTTCAAGCAGGTCATCGGGATAGACCAGTTTTTCAACTCCCTCACGTTCGGCGCGAGTTCGCAGCAACTTCGCTTTGAGACCAACCAATTGGGATTGAACGCGATCACGCTCGGATTTGACCCTTGTTGCATCAAGCCCGATCATAGGCTGATTTTGTTTTATCCTTTCGCCTTCAGAAACCAGTATTTCCTCGATGATCCCGCCTTCGAGATGATCAACCATCTGATTGAGACCACTGGCGGCAACAATTCCGCTGGCGACCGCAGCGCCTGAAATCGGCACGGTGGCGCCCCAAATGCCGAAACCGCCAATGAAAAAAACGATGATACCCATTCCAAGCAGGATCGGGCCTTTGACGGACGTCGGCAAACTGGCTTTCCAGTTGTCAGCGCTTTCGCCAACTGGCGCTTGACGGAGCGTGTCAGGCTTGTTTTTCGACTTGTCCGGGTTCACTGGATTTGTCCTCCGGGTTTGTTTCCGAGGCCAAACTGACCGTCTGGTTTGGGTTGTGGAGTGTTTGCGCTGTACTTCTTGATAATCTCAACCCTGTCACCGAAATCAACAATCTGGCCAGCCTGGATACGCATGATCTTGTCAACCAGATTGAGTGCTGTTTCACGCTGGGTGATTATAAAGACCGTAATCCCCTTCTTTTTCGCCGAAGCCAACGCCCGGTTAAGGGCTATTTCGCCATGTCGGTCGAGACTGGAATTGGGCTCGTCAAGGACAAGAAACTGCGGGTCACCATAAAATGCTCGGGCAAGTCCGATGCGTTGCTTCTCACCGCCTGATATTTGAACCCCGCCAGGACCAATGGGAGTGTCATAACCGTTCGCCATTGTTTTGATCAAATCCTCCACGTGCGCCAATTGGGCAGCTTCGATGATTTTTTCAGGTGACGGCCTTGGCTCGAATCTTGAAATGTTTTGTGCGATGGTGCCAGGCAGCAATTCAACATCCTGTGCCAGATATCCAATATATTTTCCGATTTCTTCCGGATCCCAATTGCTGATGTCATGCCCGTCTATCCTGACAGTGCCCGATCTTGGCGAAACTGCACCGATGATGATACGCGCCAGCGTCGATTTGCCTGAGCCCGACGGGCCAATTACTGCTACAGATTCGCCCGGTTCAAGGCGAAAGGAAACCCTCGCCAGAATGGGGCGCGCAGCGGCATCGGCTGAATTTACATGCAGAATATCCCGGACTTCGAGCTGACCTTGCGGGCGCGGTAGCGCCATGTAATTCTCCCGCGTCTTGCTCTTTTTGAGAAACTCCTGAAGGCGCTTCCAGCTTTCCATCCCTGACACAAGTTGACGCCATGAACCAATGACCTGGTCGATCGGCTGAAGCGCGCGCCCCGATAAAATCGAGGAGGCAAAAATCATGCCCGGGGTCATTTCCCCCTCAAGAACCAGAACCGCGCCATATCCCAAGATGACAATCTGCAGCAACAGACGCAGAAACTTTGAAACACCGGTAAAGATTGAGTTGATCTTTCCGGTTTCATCTCCTGCCTGCATGGATGCACTATGGGCGCGACCCCAGTGATTGACAACATTATTGACCATTCCCATCGCGACAAGGCTGTCGGCGTTTCTGGCGAGATATTCGGTCTGCAAGGCCGACATGATCGCGGTGGCGGACTGCTTGTGCGCAGCTTTTGCACTGAGCCATTGGTTGAGGATGGCAACACAGGCCAAAAGCAATGCACCAGCCAGCGTGATCCAGAACAAATGGGGATGAACGAGGTAAAGCAGAGCAACAAAGATTGAGGCGAACGGAAGATCCAGAAGAGCAAAAGCCTGCCTTGAACTGACAAGCGTGCGAACCGCGGTCAAATCTCGCATTGGCTGCGAACTGCCTCCGCTGACACTTCCCGACCTGATAACCTGCTGAAGCACCGTATCGCTCAGATCGGCATCAATGCGCGCCGCAGTGCGGTTTGCGAGCAGGCTGCGCACAGCTTCCATGCCTCCTAATACCATCAGGGCAAGCACCGCTATAATCGAAAGAAAAGTCAGGGTTGCCGAACTTTGGGACGGCAAAACCCGGTCATAAATCTGCAGCATGTAGAGCGGGATCGCCAACATCAAAAGGTTGGTAAACAACGAAAAGAAACCAATCACCCAGAGCAAGCGTTTGAAATCTGAAACTGCGCCTTGAAGTCTTTCCATTTGTCCCCGCACATTCGGCAAAACAACCCGGATCCGGTTGGAAAGTCTGTCAGGCAATGCCTGAAATCCGGACCGAATCAGCCAGTATTCATTGAACCTTGTGTAAGCAAAGTAAAAACCGGCTTCAAGGACCACGTCACCACAGGGTTGATAGCACTTGCGGGTTAAGAAAAAGGGCATAAAAAAACCCTGCATTGCTGCAGGGTTTCAACATTGATCGTGTGTGCTTGAAGCTTACTTCTTTTTTGCCAGTGCATCACGGATTTCGGCGAGCAATTCCTGATCGCGTGTAGGACCGGGTGCAGGAGCGGCCTCTTCGGCTTTTTTCATTTTGTTCATTGCCTTGATAACCATGAACAGGACAAATGCCACAATGATGAAATTGATCAACAGCGTGATGAAATTGCCATATGCCAAAACAGGACCGGCTTCCTGGGCAGCGGCTAAAGTGGTTGCTGCTGGAACATCGGTCAACTGGACGAATTTGTTGCTGAAATCAGCACCGCCCGTAATCAAGGCAACAATTGGCATCAAAATGTCGTTCACGACAGAGGCAACGAGCCCGCCAAACGCACCACCGATGATCACACCGACGGCCAGATCTACCATGTTGCCCTTCATGGCAAATTCCTTGAATTCTTTAAGCATTTATATTTCCCCTAATACTTGACCCGGCACTATTGTCGGATCTGCATTTGTTTTCGACAACTAAAACGAACAGGAATATCTGTCAGTAACAGTGTTTCCGGGCGCAACATACAGACAAGTTAACCAAAGGTTAAGTGAAATTTCGCGCATTTACGCCATCGATTGGTGCACTGATGAATACGCTCGAATTCACAACGAGCCAAAAGTTTCATTTCTGCTCGCTTGTGCAAGTCAATTCCACAGCATAAAGTCAACACTTCGGAAGAAATGTTGCATTTTGGGAGAATAATGTGGCAACGCATCGGCCAAGCGATGATATCCTATTGCAGGCTGCGGTCTTGAAAGCTTTTTCAGTGGCAAACCTACCATGATGTCTCCGTTCCTGCTTGGAGTCGTAGCCTTTCTGTATCTTTTGATGCTGTTTGCTGTCGCCCGGTTCGGCGACACCCGCAGAAGCGGGATCCGTGCCCGCACTACTATCTATCCCCTCTCCCTGGCGATATACTGCACAACTTGGACATTTTTCGGTTCAGTCGGACTGGCAGCCAACAGCGGCATCAGTTTCCTTGCAATATATCTTGGCCCGATCCTGATGATGACACTGGGGTTTCCGGTGCTCAAACGTATCGTCAGCCTTTCAAAGCGCCAGCGCTCTACATCGGTTGCCGATTTTCTTGGCGCGCGTTACGGCAAAAGCGTCTGGGTGGCCGGGGTTGCCACCTGTATTTCGGTTATCGGAGCGGTGCCGTATATCTCGTTGCAATTGAAGGCAGTCGCACTTTCCCTCTCACAGTTGATCGCGGAGCCCGGTCTGGCAGTCGTAAACAGTCTTCCTTTCTTTGGCGATATTTCACTGATCATCGTCGTCGGGCTTGCAGTGTTTACAATCTTGTTCGGAACACGTCATGCAGATGCAACAGAACACCAGTATGGCTTGATGCTGGCAATTGCGGTGGAATCGGCGATCAAGTTGATGGCCTTTCTAATGGTGGGGATTTACGTCACCTACTTCATGTTCGACGGCATGGGTGATCTTTTGTCGAGGTCGCTGGAAAGCGATGGTGTCAAACAGATTATCTCCAAGGGGGTTGATTATGGAAACATGGCCATCCTGACACTTTTGAGCTTTCTGGCATTCCTTTTATTGCCCAGACAGTTTCATGTTGCGATTGTGGAAAATCATTCAGACCACGAATTGAATCGTGCCAGGTGGCTTTTTCCTCTATACCTTATCCTGATAAATCTCTTCGTATTGCCAATAGCTGCTGCGGGTATCCTGACATTTGGCAACGGAGGAAACGGCGACGGCTTTGTGCTCGCATTACCGGCGGCGGCGGGAAACCAATATATATCCTTGATCGCATTTATTGGTGGTTTGTCAGCTGGAACCGCGATGGTTATTGTTGCCTGTGTTGCACTGGCCATCATGATTTCCAACCATATTGTGCTCCCGTTCTACCTGCGGGGAAACACAAATGACATGCCTGGCAATTCAACGACCATGGAAAAGCGCATTTTGGTCATTCGCCGAAGTGCAATTTCGCTGATCCTCTTGATGTCTTATCTCTACTACAAGTCATCCGACAACACCCAGGCTCTCGCCTCTATCGGAATGGTCTCCTTTGCAGCTGCCGCACAACTTGCCCCGGCAATGTTTGGTGGGCTTGTATGGCGTGGTGCAAATGCCACGGGTGCAATCGTTGCCATGGTTACAGGCTTTCTGATCTGGGCCTACATGTTGTTTTTGCCAACGCTGGCAGTTGACGGAACCGCGTTTGGTATCCCCCTCATCAACGAAGCCTATTATGCGAAATTCGGCGTATCCGTGCTTGCCGGCGGTTTTCTTTTGAGCCTTTTTGCCAATTCGCTTGCGCTGGTTGTTGCATCAAAACTCACCAAAGCCAGTTCACTTGAATCGCACCAGGCAATGGTATTTGTTTCCCATAGGCCGGACGACCAATTGCACTCAAACCAGAGTGCGGGAATCTTGAGTATAGAACAAATAAACTCAAATCTCGTCAGCTATCTCGGCAAAGACAGGGCAAGACGTGCGGTAAGCCGCTATTGGCAGGAAACCGGATATGAGCCGGATTCCTCGGACCCTGCCAGCGGTGACTACATAAGATTTTCAGAGCAGACGCTGGCAAGTGCTATCGGTTCGTCGTCATCCCGCCTTGTACACTCACTCTTGTTGCAGCGCTTTCAAGAAACGTCGACAACCAATCTGCAATTGCTGGACGAGGCATCCGAGGCGATTCAATACAATCAAAGTGTGTTGCGAACTGCACTTGACCAGTTGGATCAGGGCATCACGGTTTTCGATTCCAGCCACAACCTCTCTTTCTGGAACAAGAAATTCCGCAAACTGCTGACACTGCCGCAAAGTGTGGGCCAGGCGGGAACTCCGATTTCAGAAATAATAAAGCAAATTATTACAATCCATAAAATCCAGACCAGCGATGCCTCTTTTGAAGACATCAAGGAACGGTTGTTAAGGCATGACAAGACATGGGGGCTGGCCTTGCCCGGGATCGAGCGGATTGTGGAGATCCGCACAAGCCCGATGCCTGATGGAGGCATAGTGATTTCATGGACAGATGTTACCGAGCGCATGATGGTAGCCGAGGCACTGCATGAGGCCAATGAAAGTCTTGAAAAACGCGTCGAAGAACGGACCAGCGAACTGGTTCGTGCCAATGCCAAACTTGAACAGGCTACCAAGGATGCAGATCTCGCCTATCAGAGCAAGACACGGTTTTTGGCTGCAGCCGGGCATGACCTGCTGCAGCCGCTCAATGCAGCCAAACTTTATGCGTCAACCCTCCTGGAATCATCGCTCGATGCACCCAACCTGAAACTAACCAACAATATTTCAAGGTCCCTTGAATCTGTTGAGGAAATATTGGGTTCTGTGCTTGCGATTTCCCGCCTCGACAGCTCTTCTCATAAAATCAGTTTTGCAAACTATTCACTGCAACGGATTTTCGAGCAGGTTGAACTTGAGTTGCGCCCGGCGGCAAAGGAAAAGAAACTCGATCTGCGCATTCTTCCCACTTCTCTTTGGGTGCGAACGGACCCTGCCTATCTTCGCCGGCTGATACAGAATCTGGTCTCCAATGCCATCAATTATACCAGTAAGGGTAAGGTGTTGCTTGGATGCAGGCGTCGCGGGGCTTCAATAGAAATATCGGTAATTGATACCGGGCTTGGCATCTCGTTAAAGGACAGGGAGACAATATTCACCGAATTTGAAAGGCTTGAGGATGGTGCAAAGCTTGCTCCCGGCCTTGGGCTTGGCCTTTCGATTGTAGAACGTATTTCCAAACTTCTGGATCATCCGGTCAGATTTGAATCCGAGCCCGGCAAAGGCACCCACTTTATTGTAACGGTGCCGCGAACAATGGCCGAGTTCAAGAAAATCAAAACCGGTTCTGACAAAACATTCATCCCTTCAAAGAGCATGAACGGTCTAAGTGTTCTTTGCATCGACAATGACATGAATATTCTAGAGGGAATGACAGGTCTGCTTTCCAAATGGGATTGCAAGGTGACAACGGCGACCGGCAGCCAAAGCGCCATAGATGCTGTAAGACATCTCACCCAAACCAATGAGGCAATCCCGCAGATTGCATTGGTCGACTTTCATCTTGATGGTGAAACAGGGCTCGATGTCATCGCAAAACTTCGCGACAGTATGCGCCGAGATCTTTCCTGCTTTCTTGTAACAGCAGACAGATCGACCGAGTTGAAAAAGCAGGCCGAAGCTTTTGGAGTTGGCGTACTGAACAAGCCCGTAAGACCGGCGGCGTTGCGCGCGTTGCTGTCACAAATGCAGATACATCGCAAGGCAGCCGAATAAAAACGTTCTACGACGCGCTGCCCTGATCATTGAGCCCATCAATGTCAGTCAGTCTGGACATCATTATGACGGCCTGTGTGCGGCTATCAACTCGCAATTTCAACAAAATAGCTGATACATGGGCTTTTACAGTTGCTTCGGACACATTCAGTTCATAGGCAATCTGCTTGTTCAAGAGGCCCTTTCCAAGCATGCCAAGAACCCTGGTCTGTTGCGGCGTCAAACTTTTCAACCGCTCGATCAGCTTGGCATCAACCCCTTCATCCTTGGCATCGAGGTCAACATCATCCGGCGCATAGATCTCACCATTGAGAACCTGTTGCACTGCATTGCGCATTTCATCAATGCTTGAGGATTTGCGGACATAGCCCGCCGCTCCCATTGCAATTGACTTTCTTATGATAGACGCGTCTTCTGTTGCAGAAACAACGATGACAGGCACCGAGGCAAACTGGGCCCGCATTTGCGAAAGACCGGAGAGCCCTTTTGAACCGGGCATATTAAGATCGAGCAGAACCAGATCCATGTCTGCCAGTTCACCAAGACAAGCCATGGCCTCATCAAAAGTGCCACATACTGTTACCTCGGTTTGATCCCCCAGACTTTGAATTGCGCTGACAAGTGCATCGCGATATAGGGGGTGATCATCGGCAACCAGAATGCACGTTTTATCAGACACTATTTTAAACCTCCCACTATTTGCCGCAGCATGCCAATTCCCTGTACAATTGCAAGCATTCAAGCGCCTTTTCGCGCAAATATACATGTGTTAAGAGCTGAAACCGAAATCATGCAGGTAAAGAAAATGCGGTTCCCGACTATCTTCAGCAATCCTGGAAAAATACTGTTCTGGAGCTGCATGGCAGTTTTGGTTTTTTTTGGCGTTTTAAGTCTTGGCGCAGCCTATCAGGAACAGAATTCCGAAACCTGGTTTTCAATTCCCAGCCTCTGGTTCTTTGGGTTGGTGGTAATGCCGGTCCTGCTTTATGGCCTGAACCGATACTATTGGGCCAAACGGGATCGATTGAGAAAATGACCAGCCTCAACCATATCTATCGAAACGGTTTTTCCCTTTTTGTTGCGGTATCGCTATTTGAACTGGTACTTTTCACGCTTGAAAAAACGGGTGTCCCGAGGATTTACAGCATTGCCCTGTCCGCCGTTTGCGGTGTCGTGCTTTGGGCCTATTGTGTCTTCAAGGGAAGTACGACTTCCCCTTCTAAGTTTTTCTTTGCAGACAATTCGGCCCGCTCGACAATCAATGCGCTCGCAATGACTGCCTGTGTTGGATTCCCCCTGATTTTGAGCGAGGGCGGCGGACTTTACTTTTCAAATCCTACTCTTTTGGTCGTGCTGATCATCGGTATCAGCCTTGGACTTGCCGGATCGGGTCTGCTGATCTCGCGCCATTTTCAAAATACCGGTGCAGGCGACATCACCCAATTTCTGATTGAAAGTTACGCGAGTTCGGTAATCGGGCGCACTATTGCCGCCATTGTTATGGGGGCGGCAATTTTGCTGTCACTGTGCGGACTCGCCGCTGCTGCGCAAACAACCAGCTGGTTTTTCAATATCAGCCTTTTTGCATCAACCATCACCTGCGGTGTTGCGATCATGGCGACTGGCATGTTGGGTGGTGCCAGTTCCAACCTTCGGCTCGCGGCAATTGCCGCAACGCTGATAATCGTTTCGCTCACTCTTCCCCTGGTGTATCATTCAATTTCCACTGTTGGATTTCCCATAGGACAAATTACCTTTGGCCGCGGGGCACTCAGTGACAACTGGGAGTTGGAAGCACAATTAACCAGCCTTGGCATTCCAACGCTTGGCGAGGTTTTGATGCCAGCCTCTCCCCTGCTATCACTGTCTGGCGGCCAGGCCGTCTGTGCAGGATTGGTGATTGCGGCAGGCGTCACCTTTTATCCTGCCCTTGTCCAGCAATACAATGTAACCCCTTCGCAGGATTTTGCCTCGCGTTCTGCAGGCAAGGCAATCGTCTTCAGCGCCTTTGCCGGCCTGTCATTGATCGCGCTGCTCAGTTACACGCAGTTCGAGTTTTACGAATTAAGCCTAGGCCTGCCGGTTTCAGAAGCACGGTTATCCGTACCTTTCATGTATTCCTGGGGCAGTCGAGCCATCGATCTGGTCACCTTTTGCGGACAGGCACTCGAGAACGACAGGCAATTGCTTTCCGCCTGCATCGACAAGGCTGACCATGTCATCAGTGTTCAGGACTTCACGCTCAACGGGGCCTTGGTACTCGCAGCCTCGCCCGACATTGCAGCCCTGCCCTTTTCGTTTACTGCCCTTCTTTCCTCTTCTATAATCTTGTTGATGATCAGTTTCAGTTCAACGGTCCTGCTGAGCGGCGCCAACAACCTGTCAAGTGCGATCTATGCCAAACAGCCGGAGAAAGTCGCCAGCGCGCGGATATTTCTCAATCGTTTCATCATTCTTGTTGGCGGGGGCGGCGTAATGGCACTGGCCTACAACAGGCATTTTGACAGTGTCTCAATCTTTGTTCTGACAATGTCGATATTGGCTTCAACCATAGCGCCTGCCATGATTGCCTCCCTGCGGTTGACGAAGCTCAATTCTGTTTGGTGCCTCTCGGCGATCGCGGCAGGGTTTGCTGTTTCGGTGCTGTACTTCGTTCTGGCCAAATACGGGGTGGATCTGATTGCAGGAACAAATGACGAGATCAGGATCATTCTGCCGGGCATGGACAGTCCGGTCATTCCCGAATTGTCTGCGATCTATGCCTTGCCTCTTGCATTGTTCATCCTGTTTATCGGCATCCTGTCCGGCGACTTTTCAACCTCCGGCAAATCCGGCGCACCATTCGAGCGCGGCTAAACCCCAAACAAAAACCCTTTTGGAACTTCAATGATTGAAACCCACCGTTCATTTGCCAATACCTGGGAATGCGATGAAAACGCCCATATCAATGTCCAGTTTTATCTCAAACGTTTTGAGGAGGCGTGCGATGTCTACCTGGCACTATGCGGCAATTCGATCCGGGGAGGCGATTTGCTCTTATCGAGGCATGTCCGTTATCACAAGGAAGTGCATGCGGGCGACAGCCTTTATGTAAAGAGCGCTGCTGTTGACGCGGGGAAATTTCCAGGCTCACTGGCACATTTCCTTTTCAACGCTACTACAAATGCACTTTGCGCAACCGCTGTTGATAGTTTTGCCGTTAACACTGAACTGAATATCCCGCAAACAGCAGAGCCATTATCCGAGCGCGAAAGAAACAACGCTGCGCCAAGGGGGCTGACCGAAGGATTGGCTAAACAGTTCAATTCGACCCAGTTGCTTGAAGCCAACAGAGCCATGGTGAGCCAGTACAATATTGTCCGTGATCATGATCTTGATGCAGGAGGCAATTTTCTCACAAGCCGAGTTGTTTCCATGTTCACCGATGGCGCGCCTCATATCTGGGAGGCCGGAGGTGTGACGACCCAATGGCTGAACCAGACAGGCAATGGACGGGTAGCCGTTGAAATGAAAGTATGTCCGTTTGTCAAACCAGCCGCAGGGGATGCCCTAAGACTGGTTTCGCGCATCAGCGAAATCGAGGGACGTACCATGCAGATCGACCATCAGATCGAACGCATTGGCGACCGGCAAGTCATTGCAGCCGGCAATGTACGTTGCCTGGTGATGAACCTTACCACCCGCAAAGCCGTGTCTCTGCCTGAGAGCGTAACGAAAATCCTTACGGTTGATCCGAAGCGGCTCACTCCTGTCGGCTGAACTCCTCTTTCATGTCTTTCATAACCGTAAAGAATTTGCGCAACACTTTTGACGAATAGTCCATGAATTGGTCAAGTTCCCTGTCGAGTTCGGAGAACGTCTTTTTATCGGGCTTTTTTTCGCGTTGCTGCTTGGGCTTTTCCTGCCTTTCAGCATTGCCGTTTTCCAAAGCAGCAAGTCTTTCCTGAAGATCGGACAGTTCCTGTTCCAGCGCAGCGCGTTCATCTGCAGAGACGCGGCATACCAGTTTTTCCTGACTTCGCAGGCAAAGGGACATTTCGCCGGACTTCCTGTCGAGACGAACGAAATAATCGCCATCCCGACGCATCTGATACCGCTCATTGTCGCCGTCCAATGGCATTTCGGATTGAGCCCGTGCCGCCACAGGTCCAAAAATCGAAACCGGATGAAAAGGTCCGCTCAAGAATGCCAATGTCAGTACAAAGACCAGCGGGCGAAAAACAATTGGTTTCATTTCACTTGTTCCCTTCGCATTTTCCTCATATTCCATGTTGCAAGACCAATGCTGCAACACGAACTACCGACATCTGACATGCTGTCATATCAGATACGGTACAGATTTGGACACTATACCATGTTACCAGACTTTATCTACAAGATCGCCAGTGCTGAAGAGTGGGACGCTGCCCTTGAAAAAGGAATATATGAGGGAGCGCCGATTGATCTTGCCGACGGGTTCATCCATTTTTCCACTGCAGATCAGCTACGCGAAACTGCGGCAAAGCACTTTGCCAAACGTGACGATCTGATGCTGATCAAGGTGGCGACAGAGCCGATGGCAAGGCACTACAAGATGGAGGTTTCGCGCGGCGGTGCGCTTTTTCCTCATCTCTACGCAAATCTGCCTGTTTCCAGCGCGGTTGAATGGCAGGAGCTGCCCCTTGGGGATGATGGCGTTCACTGTTTCCCAGATGATATCCCTCCCCTCGCCACCAAGGTTTGAAACGCATGCAGCTATTCCAGAAAATCGGCAAAAAGGCTCTCTTTGCCTTTGACGCTGAAACGGCACATGGCCTGTCCATCAAGGCACTCAAAACAGGTCTGGTGCCACCGGTTGCACCAGTTGTTGACCCGCGTTTGCAACAGACAATTGCCGGATTGAATTTTTCAAACCCGCTAGGGCTTGCGGCCGGTTATGACAAGAACGCGGAAGTGCCCGATGCCATTTTGCGTCTTGGTTTCGGCTTTACAGAAATCGGAACAGTAACGCCGCGCCCACAATCGGGGAATCCCAAACCCCGGGTTTTCCGCCTCGTCGACGATCACGGTGTGATCAACCGCCTCGGCTTCAACAATCAGGGCCATCAGGCAGTGTTGGCGCGGCTGGAAGCACGCAAATCCAAACCAGGCATTGTTGGAGTGAACATCGGAGCCAACAAGGATTCAGTGGATTTTGTCGCCGACTATGAATTGGGAATTTCGACCTTTGCACATCTGGCAGACTATTTCACCGTGAATGTATCTTCACCGAACACTCCGGGATTGCGCAATCTGCAGGCGGGTAATGCCCTGAAGAAGCTGATTGACCGGGTGTTTGAAGCACGCGCAAGAGCGATGCGCCAACCACCGGTCTTTCTGAAACTCGCTCCCGATTTGACTATGGATGAAGTAGACGAAATTGCAGCGGTCATTTCAAAATCCCCGCTGGATGGTGTTATGATTTCGAACACGACCCTTTCCCGCCACGGCCTTCGAGACACAGAAAACCGCAGTGAGAGTGGCGGGCTTTCCGGCAGGCCGCTGTTTGAACGCTCGACAATCATGCTGGCGCGCTTTCGCCAAAGGTTACCAATGGAACTTCCGCTGATCGGCATTGGCGGCATTGAAAATGGCGACACTGCCTTTGCAAAATTGGAGGCCGGGGCGTCACTCATTCAGTTGTATTCCTGCATGGTTTACGAAGGGCCAAATATAGCAGCCGACATATGCCGCGACCTTCAGGCAAAACTGTCCGTCGAAGGAATTGGTTCGATCAGCCAGGTGAGCGGTCGAAGGACCGACCATTGGGCGAACAAAGCGTTCGACGCATGAATGGGATTGAAAAATATGGGTGAAACAATACTCTGGCACAATCCGCGCTGCAGCAAATCAAGACAAACCCTTGCCTTGCTCAAAGAGAACGGGATTTCCCCGACGATTGTTGATTATTTAAAGGATCGGCGCAGTGAGGCTGAAATTGCCAGCGCGCTTGAACTTTTGGGAATCACGCCAATCGAATTGATGCGAAAGGGCGAAAGCGTTTTCAAATCCCTTGGGCTGAGCACAAATTCAAATGATGAAACGCTTGTCGCGGCGATGGTTGCAAATCCGGTCCTGATCGAGCGGCCTCTCGTTTTTCACGGTGGCCGGGCGGCAATTGGGCGGCCACCCGAAAATGTGTTGAACCTTCTGAAATGACCATCCGCCAGGAAATTGCGCTCGCGCCCTGATGGGCAAACGGACCGACAGCGAAATGCCCCGCGCAATGAGGAATACATGCAGGGATAACCAAAGGCCGGTATTGCCCAAGGGTTGCAACAATTGCCATGCGAGTAGATAAACAACGAGGGAAAGAACCATCATGAGACTCATTTCCCGCGACCATGTTGCTCCGATGAAAATACCATCCATCTGGAAAGCCAGAACGCCGCTAAGCGCTGTCAGTGCAGCGAAAAACAAGAACTGACGCGCCTCAATGCGAACGACCTCAAGGGTCGTTATGGTGTCTATCAGATAGTGACCAGCCAACCACAACAGCAAAAACAGGATGGACGCCAGAACCACGTTCCAAAACAGGGTGAGGCGCACACCTTTCCAGAAAGCAGGGCGGTAATTGGCACCAATAGCACGCCCGACAATCTGTTCGGCGGCGGTTGCGAGGCCGTCCAGAAAATATCCTGAAATCAGGAAAAAGTTCATCAGGATTGCATTTGCCGCGAGCGTTGTTTCTCCAAAGCCGGACGATTGGGAGGTGAAATAAGCAAAGGCGAACAATAATACGAAAGAACGCAACATGATGTCTGCATTCAAATTGGCAAAGCGCCACATTGACTGCCTGTCAAATATCCGCTGGCGTGACGGACGCAATGCAGGATCAAGCAAACGCCAGCAAATGACCGCGCCAAGCAAAAGCGCGATGATTTCGCTCAGCACCGTCGCAATCGCTATACCTTCAATGCCATACCCCAGCACCAGAGCGAACAGGACTGACAACGCCATGTTGCTACCGTTCAGGACGATCTGAACCATCAGGCCAAGACCTGAGCGGCCGAGCCCGATCAGCCAGCCCAATATCGCATAGTTTGCCAAAGCCGCCGGAGCGCCCCACATCCTGATCGGGAAATAGCGCGACGTCGCTTCACTGATTGTCTCGCCCGGTGCCATGAGATAAAGACCGGCCCACAAGACAAAAGGTGTAAAGGCGAGCATTAGAAGTCCGGATCCACAGGCAATCAATAACGCCCGGGCAAGGATTGCCTGCTTTTCCTTTTCGTCCCCGCGGCCAACTGCCTGCGCGGTCAGCCCTGTTGTGCCGGAGCGCAGGAAATTGAAAGTGGAAAACAAAATATCCACAATGATTGCGCCTACCGCGAGACCGCCAATCAACGCAGCGTTGCCGAGCCGGCCAACGACAGCGGTATCAACAAGACCCAGCAGAGGTGTCGTCAGATAAGCAAGCGTCATTGGAACAGCCAAAGCGACGACCATCTTGTTGTCGACGACAAACGGACGTGGCTCTGCAGATATATTTTTTGTCAGGATATCGTTCATGGAAATGCGCTATCAGGACTTTTGCAAATCGTAAATGGAACTTTGCATATGGGCACCAAATCTTGTGTTGCGCTTTGGCATATCGGGTTTAATCATTCTTCATGTCTTTGCCTATTTTACATCATCCCGCCTTTCAGGCCGACCTCACCCCCGGCCATCGCTTTCCAATGAGCAAATACGGCTTGATTGCCAGGTACCTGGTTTCAGCGGGTCTGTTGCAGGAAGGCGAATTTGTGATCCCTGCCCCTATCGAGTTTGATGAAGCTGCGCGTGCCCACAATGCGGCTTATGTTCGGCAGGTATTCCAGGCCGATGTTAACCCGCAAATCACAAGAGATATCGGATTTGCGGTGAATGAAAGCGTAAGTCTGCGAGCGCGCCTGTCGTCGGGCGCCACCCTTGCTGCGGGGAGGATTGCTCTCGAAAAGGGTATCGCCACTTCGACAGCCGGGGGATCGCATCATGCGAGACGATCGCAGGGTGCAGGCTTTTGTGTATTCAACGATGTCGCAATTGCGGCTGCAAACCTGATTGCACAGGCGGATGCCAAACGAATTCTCGTTCTTGATTGCGATGTACATCAGGGGGATGGTACCGCGGATATTTTTACCAGTGATCCGCGGATCATAACGGTGTCGATGCATAATGAGCAGAACTATCCGTTTCGCAAGATTCCGTCTGATCTTGATGTAGGTTTAACCGAAGCTATGGGAGACGAGAAGTACCTTGAAACTCTCGCCGCTACTCTTGAGCAGGTGAAACAACTGGTTGTTCCCGATCTGGTATTTTACAATGCCGGCGTTGATCCGCACCGTGATGACAGGTTGGGCCGGCTGGCCCTGTCTGATCAGGGTCTTGCTAAAAGGGACCGCATGATCATCCGCCATTTCAGGGAACGGAAAATACCGCTCGCAACGGTTCAGGGCGGCGGATATTCAAACGATATCGAGGCGCTCGCAAAGCGCCACACGATCATCCATCATGTGGTAGCCGAATTTTGCTGACAACTTTTATTAAGTCTTCAAACAATTCAGGGACGGAACTTCAAAAAGCGCATGAGGAGAAATACCGGAACCACGATCATGGCGCCATAAAGCAGATACTCGCCGAAACGGCCAAATGCCTCAAATCCCAGGAGATAGATCCGCTCAATAAATCCGGTGAAAGCATACCACACATCAATCGGGGTAAAACCGGTTGCGCTCATGATAATGCCTACGACAAGCGAAATCACCAGCAGCTTGACAGCTGTGCGCCCGGGGGTATCGCCAAGAAATCGGGTTAGATTGTCAGACATGGGCACCATCTCGAAATTGAACACTTGCTATCAGGTAAGGACTTGGTTGATGCAAATCAAGGTTTCATTTCAGTATGTAATTTGCAAAATATACCGCAGCCAACTATTGAAATCCGGCGGGATCAACAATACCAGACGGGCATCCGGGATCGGTTTGGGGAGCTTCAGCAACAAGTTCGCTCAGATCAGCGTCACTTTCAAAAGGATTGGCGAGGCCGAGCGTAATTTCGGTGATCAGCAGACGTGAACTGTCCTGATCCTTCTTGCAGGAAATTCTGAGCCGGTCACCAGCGCCATCTCCATAGGTCTGGTCGAAAGCTTTCCTGATCGCTACCCCCGTCACCTGCTTGCCTTTGCCGGACTGGAACAGTGCCTGAAGGGTCGAACCATTGATGTTCTCCAGCAGGTCAATCGATCTACTGAAATATTCGTCGATATCAACCGACGTGCAGGTGCCGTGCTTTATCCATTCGTGCTTGTGCAGGGCTGATCTGGTTCCCGGCATCAGACGTTGCAACTGACGCCAGATGTCTTCCGCAATGCGTGCAGTTTTCAGATCATTCCAGCGGCCGTTCTTGTCCTTTTCGATTTCTGACTGCTCGACACCGCAATAAATGTTTGTTCCCGGTTGCGGCCAAAGGCCATGCAGTGAGAAGTGATCCGCTTCGTAGCTTCCGGGATGCTGACTTCGGCATTCGGGCTTTTTCGGCGCGCCTTCACAAAAGGCGGGTTGCCATGAGAAGGCAAGAACATATTGTGCTGCCGGATTGCCGGATTTGATACGAGCGTTTTCACCACCGTCCGAGCATGAGACCAACATTGCAAGAATTGCCAGCGGCCAGAAGATCCGCCCAATCCATTGATGAATTTTCATGGCACCAGGTTCCGTCCGGCAATATGGAATACGCGGCCATTGCCCAGCAATACCGCACTCAGCTTATCTTCGGAGAACAATCCGGAAAACGCCTGATGACGAATATTGAGGCCGCCCGTGTAGGCGCCAAAGGATGGCATAATCATGCGCTCACCATCGCTGACGAAACAGGGACGGCGAACCGATCTGTTGCGCCGGAAAATCTTTCCCGTGGGATGCAGATGTCCAGCAATTTCACCGCCCTGGTTGCCTGACAAAGGTTCATGACGAAAGACGAGATTTCTGATCCATATTTCGCGGGCACTTTTACCGCCCAATCTTGCAGGAGGTTGTGGATCATGATTTCCTGAAATCCATATCCAATCACGATCCTTCATCAGAGAAAGCAAAATCGTCGCATAGTCTGCAGGCAGATTATCGGCGGCAGTTTCATCATGAAAGCTGTCACCAAGCGAAATGACACGTTTGGGCTGCCAGACTGCAATACGTTGGGCGAGACGGTGCAAAGTTGTGGCGGTGTCATAGGGCGGGATCAGCGAACCCCTGCGGGCGAATGATGCACCCTTTTCAAGATGAAGGTCAGAAACTATCAGGGTTTCCTCATCAGGCCAGAAAAGGCATCCTGCCCAGTCGCAGGTCAATCGTTCACCGGCAACCGCAAGATCAGTGCATGTGTCACGATCTTCAAGCGCAATAATTTTTGCTGATTGTCCCGTCACTGAAAATGCTTTCCAAATTCGTTCATCAATTCATCTGCCGCTTCACCAAGCAGGACATCACTTGCCTCACCGGGGATTGATTCCCTGCCAACCTCAAGCATGATCGGTACGGCCAGAGGCGATATCCGGTCAAGACGCTTGTGCCTCAATTTACCTGAAATCCTTCGGAGCATTTCTCCGAGGCGCCGCACATCCAGCAACCCGTAGGCAGCTTCCTGACGGGTCGCCTGCATGATCAGGTGATCCGGTTCATGACTGCGCAATACGTCATAAACAAGATCAGAAGAAACTGTCATCTGGCGGCCGGACTTTTCCTGGCCCGGATGGTGCTTTTCAATCAATCCCGCAATTGTCGCGCACTGGCGAAAGGTGCGCTTGAGCAGAAATGATTCGTCCAGCCAGGCTTCAAGATCATCGCCGAGCATGTCCTCGTCAAACAGACCATCAAGTGGTAACTCACCCGTGGCGATCATCCGGCCAAAATCCCTGAGGCCCCAAATGCCAAGGGCATATTCGGTCGCAACAAACCCGAGCGGGCGCGCCCTTGCACGCTCAAGGCGCCGGGTTAGCAGCATGCCGAGGGTCTGGTGCGCCGTGCGGCCTTCAAACGGGTACATGATCATGTAATAGCGTTCACCACGCGGAAAGGTTTCGATCAGAAGATCATCCTTTCCCGGGAGAACTGAAGCCAATTGCTGTATACGCAGCCACTGCGAAACCTGTTCCGGCAATGAAGGCCATCGTTGCGGATCCGATATAATATTTCGGACCCCTTGAGCGAGGTAAGTGGACAGTGGAAACTTGCCCCCCATATAGGCCGGTACCTTTGGATCACTGCCTTCGGCATCACTTACATAGCAGGCATTTTCACGAATGCCTTCAAAACGCAAAATACGTCCGGAAAACATGAAAGTGTCGCCGTGCATGAGCGCTTCGATGAACCCCTCCTCGATTTTTCCAAGGCTTTTGCCGCCGCGAAAATTGCCCGATGTGCGAACCGACTTGCCGCTGGCGCGGGTAATGCGCACTTCCAGCATCGCCGCTTCAATGATTGTTCCAGCGTTCATTCTGTATTGCTGAGCAATGCGCGGATTGCTTACACGCCAGGAACCATCTGCCGATTGACGAATTTTGGCATAGCGCTCGTAGCTTTTAAGCGCATAACCGCCGGTTGCAACAAATGCGAGTGCCCGCTCAAACGTTTCACGAGCAAGCGCGGCATAGGGCGCGGAAGTGGTCACCTCGCGGTAGAGCTCATCAGCAAAAAACGGTCCGGCAACTGCCATTCCCAAAATATGTTGCGCAAGAACATCAAGCGCGCCCTCGCGAAGCGGTTCAGTATCCTGAGCACCAATGTAATTTGCCTCCAGCGCAGCCTGGCATTCAAGGACCTCAAAGCGGTTTGCGGGAACAAGCAGGGCTTTTGAGGGTTCGTCCATCCGGTGATTGGACCTGCCGATACGCTGGGCAAGTCGACTGGCTCCCTTTGGAGCGCCTATATGGATCACCAAATCAACATCGCCCCAATCAATACCGAGATCAAGGGTCGAAGTCGCCACCACCGCGCGAAGGGAATTTTGGGCCATCGCAGCCTCGACCCTTCGACGCTGACCAACATCCAGCGATCCGTGATGCAGAGCGATCGGCAATGAATCATCATTGATCTTCCATAGTTCCTGAAAGACAATTTCTGCCTGGCTGCGCGTGTTGACAAAAAGAAGGGTTGTCTTGTGGCTCTTGATGGCATCGTAGACATTGCTCATCGAATAACGTGCCGAGTGCCCCGCCCAGGGAACCCGTTCTGCAGAATCAAGAACGCTTATGTTCGGCTTTGCACCACCTGAAACTTCGATCAACTCGGAAAGATGCACCTCACCAAAAGGGCCCTGAGAAACCAGCCAACGCTGTAAATCGGGCGGCGATGAAACCGTTGCCGAAAGTCCAATCGTCTGCAATTTTGGACAGTATATCCGAAGTCTGGCAAGTGCCAAAGAAAGCAGATGACCCCTTTTGGAGGTCACAAGCGAATGCAGCTCATCAAAAATCACGTATCGCAAGTCTTCAAAAAACCGAGCCGCGTCCTTGGAAGCAATCAGGAGTGACAACTGCTCGGGGGTTGTCAACAAGATATCGGGTGGGGCGAGCTTCTGTCGCTGGCGGCGATGTTGCGGTGTATCGCCTGTTCTTGTTTCAAGAGAAATTGAAAGTCCGATTTCCTCCACCGGCTTTTGCAGGTTTCGCTTGATATCAACTGCAAGCGCCTTGAGCGGAGATATATAAAGCGTGTGCACGCCACGCTTTACGCCTCTGGCAATTTCATCCGGCGTGAGTTTTCCGCGCATTCCCAGATCTACCAGCGATGGCAAAAATCCGGCGAGCGTTTTTCCTGCGCCTGTAGGTGCAATGAGAAGGACAGATTTGCTCTGCTTCACCTTTGAGAGCAATTGCAACTGGTGAGGCCTGGGTTGCCATTTGTTGCGGGCAAACCAGTCGGCAAAACGGCCTGGCAAAAGGACAGGCGCTTCAAACAGGTCGGACAGGGGAATCGATGATTGAGACATGGTCAAAGAATAGGCAGGTAACAGGACAAAATCGACATGAAATAAAACTTTATCGCCAACAATGGAACCTGCCGCATTTTGGCACGTTAAGTCTGCTCAACTTGACTTGTCCTTCAAAAAAGTTCGGAGAAAAAATGCTTAACACCAAATCTCGATTGTTTATTTCATTGGCGTTCGTGGCAGCACTGACAGGGTGTTCTACCACCGATCAAAACAGTGCCGTTGTTGGTGGTGCCACAGGCGCGGTAATTGGCGGCGCATCAACAGGTACTCTAGGAGGCGCTGCAGTCGGCACTGCTATCGGAGCCGGAGCGGGTGTCCTGATCGGACGTTTGCTTAACAGTGACCAATGCCGCTACCGCGATCGTCGCGGCCGCTACTATATTGCACGGTGCCGCTAAACACGGCGACAGTGGCCTGATATCCTGATTTTTTTCAGGCACTGACGATAAAGATAATCATGTGACACAGGGCAACCACAACAGTCAGCACAATTCGCAACGGGGCCATCCATTTTGGCAATCCCCCTGAATGCGCGGCTATGCTGTCCCAGGCGCCCTGTGCACAAAATGCAAGCAAAAGGATAGCTATTGCGGGGGTTGTCTGAAAAAACATCGTTGCCCAGGCAGTGAGCGCTGGAACAACCGAGAAAAATATGACGCGATTATCGACAAGCGATTGGTCGTCATGTTTCCTCAACAATGCATGCCCCCACCTTATTCCGCCGAGAAATGACAGAATGACGACAGAGTAATTTCTGAAAATTGTAATGAGGGGTTCTACAAGCGGAGAGTTGGTGCCCAATACCAGCGCCATCAAAGCACAGATAACAAAAGGGACAAGTCCGAAAAGCCCGAGTAGCCAGGCCAGTTTTTTCAACCTGTCAAGTTGAACAATGCGCCGGGGATCGTCAGTCTCTTCATAAAACAGGCTTTCAGACATCAGGTTTTCCAGGCATCAGCGTTTTTGCACGAATTGTATCCATTCCGGCCAGCACCGGCAATATTGGTACGCTGTCCCTAGATTGAAGTCTTAGCCAACTCCTCGAGAAGCTTCTGGGAAATTTCGCCATCCTCTGGTAGCCCCATTTTCTTCTGGAAAGAGAGGATCGCATTCTTCGTCTTCAGGCCGAACTTGCCGTCGGGTGAACCGACATCAAAACCGGCCTTTGACAACATCATCTGGGTTTGCCTGACAATTTCGCCTTTTGACAATGTTGCCTTGGCGGCACCTGAACCTGATTTCCATTCGTCACGAACCAGAGCGATATTGGCAGCCGAATCAAGAGTATCGGGTTTCCACAATTCTGCGGCACCGCGGGCTTTTTCCAATTGTTCAGGTCTCATTGCCTGTGCGACCGTGTCACGCTTTTTGACCGCGTCCGTGTCGCCGCCCTTTGCGGCAATGGCAAACCATTTGTATGCCTGCTCGAGATCCTCTTCGACCCCCATTCCCTTGGTATACAAAATTCCTAGGTTAACCTGACTGTCCTTGACGCCCATATTGGCAGCTTTTTCAAACCAGCCGATTGCAGTCGTCATATCGGGTTCACCATTGATGACGCCCATCGCATTGAGAACCGCGAGGTTGTGCATTGCCAGTGCATTGCCCTTGGCAGCGGCTCTGGAATACCATTCGGAGGCAACAACCTGGTCAGCAGCCAAACCGTGGCCTTTTTCGTAGAAATTACCCAAACGATATTGCGATGGAACATGTCCGCGATCAGCGCCGAGGCGGTACCATTTGACAGCCTCTTCCAGACTGCGCTCAACGCCGTCGCCATCGGTATATCTGCGTCCTGCCTCAAACAGCGCATCGCCGTCGCCGCTGTTTATGGCCGCCAGAAATGCTGCGTTTCCAAGGTCTTTGGGAGCTGAAATCCCGCCATCAAGTGGTGCGGTTACCACTTCAGGCTCTGATGCCGGTGCACTCTCACCAGTCTGCGCTACGGGCGCAGATTCAAAGCCGGATGGAGCCTGCTCGGCAACGCGGCCCGGCGCCAACAGCGATGAGCCATCAGCAGTTGATGTATCTTCCTCAATCGTGCGAACCTGCGATGCCGTATCTTCAACCGGTTCTGCGACGGCAGGTAGATCTGCCGCGATTTTTTCCTCGGTCGCTGCGGCCTGTTCATTGACCTGCGATACCATCGATATATCTTCGCTTCCTGACATGAACCTTGATGCTACCACGGCACTGCCTGCCAACAAGGCGATTGCAGCCACAGACATCACCAGGGTCTTTCTGGAAAGGAATCCAGGAAGTTTGACAGAAGGTATCTTGGCTCGCTTGGAAGGTTTTACAGCGGCATTTTCCTTCATGTTGCTGGCCTCAAGCGAAGCCATTTTGGCAGCACGGCGCGCAGCTGCCATCAATTCGGATGTGGACGCGTCCTCTTCGCTGACTTCATGCGTTTCAGCAGCCTTGCCTTTTTTTCGCTGGGTTGCCTTTCGAACCAGATCCTCAAGATCAGGCATCCCCGAACCAGGCGCAAGCGGAACCTCGTCTCCTTCAGTCAACTTTGCTTCCGGCTCTGTTTCCGACGAAAAGGAAAGATCGGCCGGTTCCCGGTCATAAGCGGAATTTTCATAGTCAGAATTTCCAAAGCCCATGTCCAGCGAGGGAGCACGATCGACCTGGTGCATGTTAGCGCCGGCCAATTCAGGTTCAACCATCGGAGCGGACGATTGATAGTTTGATCCGGTATCGCTGGCAAAAGACAGATCCAGTTTTGATTCCTGCGCATATTCCGATGGAGTGCGATAAATGTCCCGCGGCTTTGCGGCAGCATCGGAGACAGTACGCGCGCTGCCTGCCGAATGGCTCTGTTGGGAAGCCATCGTCTCGTTTACAGGCTCGTAATAAGACTGTTCCGGTTCTTCAAATCTTGCCAAACGCTCTGCGATCGAATTGATAGACTGGCTGATCTGGTCAAGTTGATTTTCCGTCCCAGCAGATTGACGAACTTCATTCTGGCCTTCACGAAGCAACCGCAATTCTTCTTTGATGACGGAATAGGCATCCTCATCCAGCGAGCCGCCGCTATTAACTGCAACTTTTTGGGCGGCCTCGGAAGCAAGGTCAATTATTATATCGCGGCTTGCTGCAATCTGGCCTTCGATGTGATCAAGGCGTTCATTGACGGATGACAAATCAGTTGGCATTTCGCTGCCTGTCCCGATTGTACCCAATTGGGCAGTAATGGCAGTCAACTGGTTTTCCAGCGCATTCAATTGCGGCGCCACAGATGTTGCATCGAGTGACGGTCCTGCGCTGCGCTCAATCCCCTCCACCCGTTCAACCAGTTCACGCAGTACACTCAAGACTTCCTCACTTGAGGAATTGCTTTGAAAGGCTGTGGGGTTTGCCGAATGCTCGATCAGGGTTTCGAAACGGTTGGCAAGTTCTGCCAGACGACTTTCAATTTCACTGAAATTTTCATGTTGGCCAGAGGAAGCAAATCTGCCCTCTTCGATACCGGCGCGATCCAGCGATGTCGCGAGCACACCCAGTTCGTTCTGCAGCGCATCCAGCCTCGTGGCAATTCCCTGAACATCGCTGAATATATGTCCGCCGATTTCCTCCATCGAATTGGCATTGTCCAACTTCTCGGACAATTTGGCCAATTGCGCTGCTATCGTCGAATTGAAATCAGCATTCGGTTCTGTTGACTGCGCGAAGCCACCAAAGCTATCCAGTCGGTCCAGAATCTGAGACAATCTGGTTGCAATATCCTCACTTGAGTTGTTACCGGATGTATCAATGTTTGCAAATGCATGGACATTGTCGAGCTTTTCCGACAAATGGGAAAGCTGCGCACTAATATCTTCAACCATGCTGTTATTGACGGCGGAGACCGGTGAGGATTCACCAATTTCGGCGACTGTTTTCGACAGGCCGGCAAGGCGCGCTTCAATTCGCTCGAGAAGATCAATGTCCTGAGTGTTGTTGGGAGATACACTCAAAGAGACAATTGCACGGGTGATTTCTTCGATACGGGTATTCAGAGTTTTGAACTGGTTTGTGTAGTCCGGCATGTCATATGTGGATAATTCAGTGCCACGCGATGAAAGCACCTCATCCAGTTTTGTGACAATCTGCGAATAGCCGGTCTCGATGGAGCGGGAAACTCCCGAAAGATCCACATGTGTCGGCTGACGGCGAGAGAGCTCGTCGAGAAGATCGTGGAACCTTGAAAGTTCATTCTCAATTCCGTCCAGCGAAACTGACGGTGCCTCGATCAACTGGTTCAATCCGGCGTGCAAATTGGCCAGTTCATCCTGCATTTGGCTGATATAGGCCGGATTTGAATTGTGGCTGTTCTGCATCATCGCGATTCCGTCAGCGATGCGTTTCAGGTCTGCATTCATATGCTGGCTTGATTTGTTTTGTACTGCTGCAAGCTCATTGCTTATCTGGCGATATCCATTCCGGATTTCATCCAGAAGAGCCGATTGCGAACTTTTCATCGCGATGGCAGTCTGATCGACAGCCTGCGCCTGCTGCTTTGGAAGCGAATTGATACGCTGTGCCAACTGGTCCAGGCTTTTTTGAAGGATCGCCAGATCGTTGTTTGACGTCGCCGGACTTGTTCTTTCCATTCCCTGGTTGGCATATGAATGAACCGGAGCTGATTCACGGTAGTCATGGCCATCTAGAAGATTCCGCGGTCTGTAAGGAGCAGGTTGGGGCTGAACCGGCGGAGAATATGCGCGGCGTGGCGGGGTTGGCGCCTGTTGCGCCATGCCTGGAGCTGCGTTACCGGCCAGGATTGAGTCCAGTTTGGAACGAATATTGCTCATTCGAAGGCCGCCATTTCCATTGTATTCTGCATTGTCATCTCATTTGTGACCGATGTTCGGAGCAAAAAGCGACGAATCTTCGGGCAAAAAGAACGAATCTATGACCTACCTTTCACAAAACAGGGTAAACAAGGCGTTAACATTGGGGTAGCAAGTGTTAAAAACCTGAGTGCGGATGTTCACTTCCAATACCTGGCAGGCCAGATTCGGGGAGCGCTAATTTCGATACCGGCTGAAGCCGAGCACTCAGTGCAAATGATTGGTGTCACCTTGATTCTTGATGTATTTTAAGGTTAGCCACTACAAACATTGCATTCATGGATTGAATTTTCATGGGTAAGATATCAAAAGTATTTGATTAGATTGGCTTTTCCCCATAAAAAGTTCGATAGATTGAATTTTCTTTTGCGAAAGAAATTTTGCAGGAAGCCGAGAAAAATATGAAATGCGAAGAAAAATGCTGGTAATTTAAAAAAAATTATCCATTTTCAGCATTAAGGACGTAATGCTCCTTGAAATATGGACCAGAATACAAATAAGTGACCCATGCGGGACTTAGTCGTTCATATTGTATTGGATAATCAGAGCCATTAGAGTTCGTCTTGAAATTACCTCCCAATGAAAAGAAGCGCTTGGAATAGCTAAAGGGACAAGGATCGAGTTATGCAACATGGAATGACTTCCGCCGGACTGGAAGAACTGGTTCGTGATTCTGATGACAATAACATCGAGACGGTGTTTCGCATTGGTGATCTGGCTCGTGAGTTTGGACTTACCCTTCGGGCGCTGAGGTTTTACGAAGACCGCAAATTGCTGATTCCGGCAAGGTCCGGCTCGACCAGACTTTACTCCAGCGAACACCGTGAACGATTGAAATTGATACTGCTGGCAAAACGGGTCGGGTTCAGCCTGACCGAGACTGAAGAAATTCTCAAAGTGAATGATCAACAAAATCTGTCCCCCGATGCACTACGCAAACTTATCGACAAGTTTAAAGGGCAGGTAGTGATACTCAATGAACAGAAACTCGAAATTGAGCAGGCATTAAAGGACGTTGATGAAACGGTTACGTTTCTGGAGTCGCAATTGTCTTGACGACATGAGGATGAAGCATTTTTCATCCGGCCGCATCCAAAAAAATATTTTCAGCTTAAGTAGCCTAATACGGTTTAAACGCGCTTCTTTGAGTGCATATTGACCCGTAAAGGCCTCTAAATTTTTCGGTGTTTATGACTCCGGGGCGAAAAAATGCGATTGCATTTTCTGGGTCATAACGGGCGGGAGTGTCGGCGCTTGCAGGACACTCCCGTTTGTTCGCCCCTCTTCCAACCATAATTCCAACTATCGTAAATACCACAGTCAGCAAAACACGATTTCAGGCAAACTGACCGCATCCGGTGAAGGCGCGGCAACACGCGGGCAAGATCCTGAATGCCAGCCCATTGAGGCGAATTACGTTGATGCGCGAGCAACACACACTAAACATGCAACAGAGCTGCACAGGAAGTTGTGACCTGCAACAGAGTGCTCACACCTACCGCCAATAAATTTTCAAATTTTGACGTTTACGGAAACGTAAAAATTTGGTATTTGAAATTGAAAGCCATTAAGCCAAGTATGGAAGCATACCATTAGCAATATTCCACCGTGAAGGGGACCGGGAGCAATGGTTGATGAGCGGCTCATTTTTGCCTGATGCATTTAGGAGGATTAAATGCCGATTTATAAAGCGCCAGTAGAAGACACCCTGTATCTGCTCAAAGATGTTCTGAACATTGAGCGCTACAACAATCTCCCCGGCTTTGAAGAAGCAACCCCGGACATGATCGAGGCCATCCTCGGCGAAGCGGCGCGCCTTTGCGAAGAAGTTCTTCAACCCATCAATCATTCAGGAGACAAAGAGGGATGTACCCGCCACGCGGACGGGACGGTAACCACACCAAAGGGGTTCAAGGAAGCCTACAAGGCCTACGTAGAAGGCGGATGGATGGGACTTGCCGCAAATCCTGAATATGGCGGCCAGGGACTTCCCTATGTGCTGCACTCGGCTGTCGGCGAAATGCTTTCCTCCGCAAACATGGCATTCGCCATGTATCCTGGTCTTACCCAGGGAGCCATCGCTGCCATCCAGGAACATGGATCAGACGAACAAAAGCAGACATTCCTGCCAAAAATGATAGAGGGCGCATGGACAGGAACCATGAACCTTACAGAGCCCCATTGCGGCACCGATCTTGGCATGCTGCGAACCAAGGCAGTTCCGGCAGACGACGGCTCCTACAGGATTTCGGGCCAGAAAATTTTCATCTCCGCAGGGGAACACGACCTTTCTGACAATATCATCCATCTGGTGCTGGCGAGGATTGAAGGCGCGCCCGAGGGCACAAAGGGGATTTCGCTATTCATCGTCCCGAAATTTGTCCTTGACGATGAAGGCAATCCCGGTAAGCGCAACGGCGCAACCTGCGGCTCCATTGAAGAGAAAATGGGAATACATGCGAATTCCACCTGCGTGATGAACTATGACGAAGCCACCGGTTATCTGATTGGTCAGGAAAACCGCGGCCTCAACGCCATGTTTGTCATGATGAACGAAGCGCGCCTTGGCGTCGGCCTTCAGGGTCTCGCCATTTCCGAGGTCGCCTACCAGAATGCTGTCCTCTATGCAAAGGAACGCATACAAGGCCGTTCGCTCACCGGACCAAAGGCACCCGACAAGAAGGCTGATCCGATTATCGTGCATCCCGACGTGCGCCGCATGCTCATGAATATCAAGGCAATCAACGAAGCCGGCCGCGCCTTCATGTTGTGGGCTGCCCTCAAGGGCGATATTTCCCATCGCTCACGCGATGAAAAGGAACGCGAATCCGCCGATGACCTGATGGGGCTGTTGACACCGATCGTCAAAGGCGTTCTCACCGACAAGGGCTTTGACAATACAGTTGCAGCCCAGCAGGTTTTTGGTGGCCATGGCTACATCCAGGAATGGGGCATGGAACAGTTTGTCCGCGATGCCCGTATTGCCCAGATTTATGAAGGTGCCAACGGTATTCAGGCGCTTGATCTTGTCGGAAGAAAACTGCCGAAAGATGGCGGACGCGCGATGCGACTGTTCATCGAGGAGGTCAACACCTTCACCGGCAAGCACCGCGAAAATGAAGCCATGAAACCCTATGCTAAACCACTTCGTGACGGGGTCAAGGCTTTGGAGGCATCGACATTGTGGCTGATGCAGAACGGCATGAAAAACCCGGACAATGCAGGCGCGGCCTCA
>JBGSTD010000059.1:0-10465 GCA_041736675.1 Salaquimonas sp. | reverse complement strand
CGCACGGACCTGGTCTCCAAGATAAGTGCTGTCGTAGAAGATCGGTTTGCCGGTTTCCAGCGCATCCACGTCAACGCCTGCGGGCGCTTCCGAATATCCAGTCACAAACCGCCCTGATGGTCCGCTGACCCGGTAAAAAATGGGATCTCCCAATGACAGGCGTAGTTTTTCCAGCAATTCGTCCGCCAGTATATCGCCGCCGCTCAGAACTACATCGCGAGAAATCGTCAATGCCACCACAGACAAGGTCTCATCATATATTTTATGGGAAGTTTGTGTGGCAAACCAATGCCTTGCAACGGCCGCCAGGGCTGCAATCAAAACTAGCGGTATGACAATCAAAAGAAAAAGCCGTGATCGCAGCGACATGACGTTGTTCATGCCTTGATATCCCTGTCCAGCATGTAGCCGAGGCCGCGAACCGTTCGAATAACCACACCGGTATCTTCAAGCTTTCTGCGCAAGCGCGAGACAAGCAATTCGATTGCATTAGGTTCGGTGTCAGCACCTGCTCCATATAATTGATCCAGAAGGAAGTCACGTGTTGCCAACCGGCCAAGTTGATTGAGGAGTATTTCAAACAAGGCCATTTCCCGCCTTGGTAAATCAATCACTCCCTTCGGGCCTTCCAACCGCATGCTTCCGCGATTGAAAGTGAGCGCGCCCAAGTGTTGAATTTCCTCCCTGACTGCCTCGCGGCGGCGTCCCAATGCACGAATCCTTGCCAATAATTCCGCCATGTCAAATGGTTTGGTCAGGTAATCATCAGCACCCGAATCGAGCCCCTTGACGCGGTCGGCAGTTTGCGATTGCGCCGTTAGAATGAGAACAGGCGTCGAATCCCCGCGCGCGCGCATGGCTTTGATGATTTCAGTTCCTTCCAAGCGTGGCAGGTTCAAATCGATGATCGCGACATCAACCTTTTCTTTGCGCAAAAACAAATCTCCATCTGTTCCATCATTGATCAGATCAACAGCGTGGCCGGCATCCCGAAGAGACTTGCGAATCCCCTGTGCAAGTGTTTCACTATCTTCTATTATCAAAACGCGCATAGGCTCGACAGGTTTCCGACAGAATTGGTGCGTAGAAGAGCTTACGGAGAATTAGGTCCTGCTGCAATGTACAAGTTGTGGACGGGATTTTTCCCGAGTTAATGTCAAAAAGATTTTCTGGGAGGAAAATATGATCAAATTGAGCACAATCACGCGCCGCGCTACCCTCGGTATCCTGGCGGGTTCCATGGCATTGGCCATGACAGGCACATCTCTTGCTGCAGACTTTGCCGGTAAAACCATTGAATGGATCATTCCATTTTCTGCAGGTGGCGGTTCAGACACCTGGGCGCGCTTCAACGCTCCTTTCCTTTCAAAGTATCTCCCGGGCAACCCGACTGTCGTGGTTGTCAACGAGCCAGGCGGCGGCTCGACGAAGGGCGCGAATCTTTTTGCAGCCCGAGCCAAACCAGATGGCCTTACAATTTTTGGCACCTCCGGCTCCACCCAGTTTCCATATTTGCTTGGCGATCCCCGGGTAAAATATGAGTACAAGGACTGGAAAATTGCTTTTGCCTCGCCGACAGGCGGAGTGGTTTATACAACACCTAGCCTCGGTTTGAAATCGGCCGATGATATTGCGATGCTGAAAGACAAGCCGCTGGTTTACGCCAGCCAGGGCGCAACTTCCCTTGATCTGGTTCCGTTGCTTGGGTTCAAACTGATGGGCCTGGATGTAAAGCATGTCTTTGGTTTTAAAGGTCGCGGGGATGGCCGTCTGGCATTCGAACGTGGTGAAACCAATATCGACTATCAGACATCTTCAGCTTACATCAAAAACGTCAAACCGCTTGTGGAAGCGGGAACAGCAGTTCCTTTGTTCTCGTGGGGCGCCTTGGATGACAATGGCAAGCCGGTACGCGATGCAACCTTCCCTGATTTGCCAAACTTCGATGAGGCATACACAAAACTGACAGGCAATGCGCCTTCAGGCCCCGAATATGAAGCCTATTTCGCATTTTTCACTGCAGGCTTTCCGGCTCAGAAAATGGTATTCCTGCCAAAAGACACACCGGATGACATCGTAGCTGCCTATCAGGATGCCGTTTCCAAAATGAAGGAAGATCCTGACTATCAGGCTACAAAGGAATCTGTCCTCGGTACATATGAGCAGGTAATTGGCGCTTCGGCGCAGGCTCTTTTTGAAAAAGGAACAACCATTGCGCCTGAAACACGCAAGATGGTCGTTGAACTTCTGGAAAAAGACTACAGCGTAAAGCTCGGCGAATAATTCAGCCTATTCAAAAGCATGCGAACGGCCTTGAGAAAGGGCCGTTCGCCCTTTTGTACCCATATCTTCGTTTCCAGAAATTTGCTGCGCAGACATACCTCATCGGCAATTTTCCAGAACTGAAGGACGGGAGAGGGACTGATGATAGACACCTTGTTATCGGCTTTGGCAACTTTGGCGACGGCTGAACACCTTGGCTTCATGTTGTTGGGCGTTACCGTTGGACTGGTAATTGGTGTCATACCCGGTCTGGGCGGAATTGCCGGTCTGTCGCTGTTGATGCCTTTCATCTATGGCATGGACCCGATTTCGGCACTGGGAATGTTGATCGGGCTGGTTGCTGTCATTCCGACATCAGATACTTTCTCTTCTGTTTTGATGGGTATCCCAGGTTCCAGTGCCAGTCAGGCAACGGTTCTCGACGGCTTCCCTCTGGCAAGACAGGGGCAGGCTGCCCGAGCACTTTCCGCCGCCTTCATATCTTCACTATTTGGCGGGGTGGTAGGTGCGGTCATTCTGACCGGGTTTGTCCTGATCGCCCGTCCTCTCATCCTGGCTTTTGGATCAGCAGAGCTATTCATGCTGGCATTGTTCGGGCTCTCCATGGTGGCTGTTTTGGCAGGGCGCAGCCTACCCAAGGGTCTGGCAGCATGTGCGGTTGGTTTGCTGATAGGGTCGATCGGTGGCGCACCGGCAACCGGCGAATTTCGGATGATTTGGGGATTTGAATACCTCTATGACGGAATTCCTCTGGTTATTATCGGCCTTGGACTTTTCGCAGTCCCAGAAATATCTGATCTTCTGCGCAAAAACAGTTCAATTGCAGAAGGCAATGCCCTCGGTTCGGGTTGGTTTCAAGGTGTCCGCGACTGGTGGAAAAATTTGTTCCTTTCCATTCGTTGTGCAGGCATTGGTTGCATGATCGGTGCCATTCCCGGTCTTGGCGGTTCGGTTGTCGACTGGATTGCCTACGGACACGCAGTCCAGACAACAAAGAAGGACCCTAATTTCGGCAAAGGCGACATACGTGGAGTAATCGCACCAGAAAGTGCCAACAATGCCATGCAAGGCGGTGCGTTGCTGCCAACTGTATTGTTCGGCATTCCGGGCTCGGGTTCCATGGCCGTATTCCTCGGTGGCATGGTTTTGATCGGTATTGAGCCTGGCCCTTCAATGGTCGGAGCGGACCTCAATGTTACCTATTCCATCATTTGGTCACTGGCCATCGCAAACATCATGGGTGCCGGCATTTGCATCGGACTTGCCCAACCTATCTCAAAATTGACCCGTATCCCGTTTCACTATCTCGCCCCCTGCATGATTGCACTCATCTGCTTTGCGGCTTTTCAGGCGACCCGTGACCTGGCTGACCTCGTTGCCCTTCTGGCGCTCGGTCTTGTTGGGATAACAATGAAACGGTTTGGCTGGCCACGCCCTGCCCTGCTGATTGGGTATGTCCTTGCTCCGCAGGCGGAGACATTCTTCTATCAGGCTTTGCAATTCAATGGCTGGGAGTTTCTGATTCGCCCCGGCGTTCTTATCATTGCGGCTCTCACCCTGGCTTCCGTCTATTTCGGCCTCAAAAACCGGATTGATGACAAGGGCGCGGAAGGTGAGGACGTAAAGGCTTCAAGCACAAGCCGCTCACTTCAGATTGCATTCGTGCTTGTTGTTCTGGCGTTCTTCCTCGTCGCCTTGTACGATTCGATCCAACACTCGTTCCTTGGATCGATATTCCCGATGGGCGCCTCTGTAATAGGCTTGGTCTTCAGTGTTATCCTGTTGTTGCATCTATGGCGCGGGCATAGCGACCATCCTGCTTTTTACGACTACGAAGTCGTGGGGGATCATGTCGGAAAAGAAGGGATTGGCTGGTTCTGGTCAGGTCCGGCCTGGTTGGGCGGATTGGTTCTTGCCACTTCACTTATTGGCTTTTATCTGTCCATGATCGGATTTTTTATTGCGTTCCTCAGGATTCGTGCCAAATCCTCCTGGTTGAATACCATCATCATAACCGCATGCGCATCCCTGTTCATTCTAGGACTTGCCTACATGCTTTCTCTAAACTTCCCTTACGGCTGGTTGCAAAACAACTTCGACCTGCCTTGGCCAATCCGGTAACACCATGAAACAAACCTCAATTCCATTTTTGTTTATGCGCGGCGGCACATCGCGTGGCCCTTATATTCGTCATGAGGACCTTCCGGAAGACAGGGAGAAACTGGCAGAGGTTCTGGTAGCGGCCCTCGGCTCAGGTCATCCCCTCAACATTGATGGTATTGGTGGCGGCGCAGCAGTAACGACCAAAGTTGCAATCCTGTCAAAGTCTGACGATGACTGGGCTGATGTCGACTATTTCTTTGCGCAGGTTTCAGTTGAAGACAAGCTTGTAGACTTCAAGCCAACCTGCGGGAACATACTTTCAGGTGTCGGCCCCGCGGCGATCGAGATGGGTTTGATACCGGTTAGCGGCGAGACAACACGGGTGCGTATCCGCGCGGTTAATACTGAAGCAAAAGTCGAGGCGATTGTTGCAACGCCAAATGGACATGTCGAGTATGAAGGCGACGCCGCCATTGACGGCGTACCTGGAACCGCAGCTCCGGTTCTTCTCAATTTCATGGATGTTGTCGGTTCCAGTACGGGTAGCCTTTTGCCAACCGGTAATCCGGTTGACGACATTGATGGCATTGAAGTCACTTGTATTGATGTCGCCATGCCCATGGTCATCGCACGCGCTGATGTATTTGGCCTGACTGGCTATGAAAGCCGCGAGGATCTGGATGCGAACCGTGCATTTTTTGAACGCATGGAACCCATTCGCATTGAAGCCGGGAAACGCATGGGTCTCGGCGATGTGACAAAATCCGTCATGCCGAAATTTGGCTTGCTGGCAAAGCCTCGTGAAGGTGGTTCGATTTGCGCGCGGTATTTCATGCCCTGGACAACGCATCCGTCGATGGCTGTCACCGGCTCGCAGTGCATCGCTTCCTGTGTCCTGACACCGGGTACTGTTGCGAACGGCCTTGGTAAAATACCAAACGGAAATCCTGCCGTCATGGAGATCGAACATCCCAGTGGCAAGATCGTGGTCACCGTGGACTATGAAAACAGTTCCAACGGCTTTTCGCTCAATTCAGCCGGACTTTTGCGTACCGCACGCCTGCTTGCGAAAGGTGAGTTGATGATCCCCGGATCTGTCTGGCAACGCTGATCAAGCAGTCGCTTCCGGATTGATCACATTGATTGGAGTGCCGTTGGCGAAAGCCACGACCTGGTCGAAAATATCGGAGAATTGCAGTTCGAATTCGTCACGGGTTACAAATCCGATATGTGGAGTGCAAATGACATTGGGCATATCCAACAGCGGATGATCGCCGTTTAGCACCGGCTCGTTTTCATATACATCTACAGCGGCCATTCCCGGCGCCCCGGTTTCCAATGCCGCAACGAGAGCACCCTTTTCAATGATCCCTGCCCGGCTCGTATTCACAAGCAAAGATGATGGCTTCATTGCTTGAAGATCTTCCAGATTGATCAGGCCCTTGGTTGACGGTTTTTCACGTATGTGTAGGTTGACCACATCGCTTGTTTCGAAAAAGCTCTTGCGGCTTGATGCAACGGTATATCCGTCCTGCTCAGCAGCAGCGCAGGATTCCTTTCCTCCCCACACTTGAACCTTCATCCCAAAGGCTTTTCCGTATCCTGCAACCGCCTTGCCTATTCGTCCATAACTCCAGATACCGAGCGTTTTTCCCTGCAAAGTATGACCCACACCGATCTGCCAGATACCGGATTTCAGGGCAGCTGCCTGTTGAGGAATTTGCCGCATTGCCGCGATGATCAGACCGAATGTCAATTCGGCCGCTGCATATGACGGCGTGTCCGCATGCATGTTGGAACACAGTAGAACACCGTTGCGGGTGCAGGCCTCCACATTCACATGGGGGTAGACGCTGCGTTGGCTTATCAGTTTCAGGTTCGGCAATCTGTCCAACAGATCTGCCGAAATTCTGGTTCGCTCGCGGAAAAGCACCAGTGCTTCTGTTTCTTTCAGGCGGTCAGCAAGAGCGCCTGTTTCCTGTAAATGATCATTCCAGATCGTTACATCATGACCGTCCAGTTTTGAAAAACAGGGAAGTGTTTTCAACGTATCAAAATAGTCATCGAGAATGGTCACCTTCAATTCGGTTTCTCCTTTGATTGAGGCGATTTGACTTTGGTGAAACGCGCAACAAGAGGCGCTCCCGCGATTACAACAAGAACCCTGACAATGTGATGGGTCACAACAAAGGGCAAGTCAGCTCCGACAATAATTGCCAGAACTGCCATTTCGGCCTGACCACCCGGGGCAAACGAAAGAAATGCCTCTACAGGTGGTGCGAAACCCAGCAAAACCACTGTCTCTGTAAAAGCTATGGCAAGGCCTGCGAGGATGAAGCAAAATACAATGCCTGCCCAAACGTCCTTTCTCAATTCTTTCACAGTGACGCCGACATAATGGGCGCCGATTGACATGCCGATGAAATATTGGGCTGCAACGATGGCTTCTGCGGGCGGGCGGTGCTGTATCAGGCCGGTAAGGCTGAATATTGCGGATAAAATGAGCGGACCAAGGATTGAGGCACCGAAAAGACCGATTTTTTCTCCGCCTTTCCAGCCAACAATTCCAGCAACTACCATAAGCGCCATTTCATGCAATGGAAGGGATGCTGCGGACGCTCCCATATTTCCAGAAAGGCTGATTCCATAAATTCCGGACATTACCAGCGGAGCCAGCGAGACAATAATGAGCACACGGGTGGCATGAATGAGTGACAGGGCGCGAACATCACCGCCAGCCGCCTCACCAAAAATCACCATGTCCTGAAACCCGCCAGGCATTGCTGCATAATACGAAGTCGCGGGATCAAAACCGCAATACTTGCGAAAGAACGGATAGCCGATCAGACCAATGAGAATAACCAGCAAGGGCACCAGAGCAACGGAATAGGCCATCTCCGGCAGGCGCTCCATCAATTGGGGCGTCACGGCAGTACCCACGGCCACCCCCAGAATGGTACGCATGAAAACGCCAAATTGTCCGGACCCGGCTAACTTCACTTTGCCAAGCGCAGCAACAAGACAGGCTGCCATTGGACCAAGCAGAAACGGCAGAGGCAGATTGAGTAGCCAGAATACAACAACGCCTGCCGCTGCAATTGCAAATGTCAGCAACCTAGCTTTTGTGAAGTATCGCATGGTCTGCCGCTCCATATCCTGCCATGCGGCCGAACACAGCGCCGGATGTCAATCCGGAACCACCTGGATAGCCATTAAAGAAAACGCCCCCGACGAGTTCACCACAGGCATACAGCCCCGATATCGCGGTATCGTCCGTTCGCAAGACTTCACCCTTTTCGGAGACTTTCAAACCACCATAGGTAAAGGTGATACCGCAAGTGACCGGAAACGCACGGAATGGCCCCTTGTCCAGTTTTTGTGCCCAGTTGGAACGTGCCGGTGTCAATCCGATTGCGGCCTTGCCATCAAGAATGGTCGGATCGAAACGCACATTCTCATCTACAGCTTTGTTGAATTCATCGAGTGTCAAACGGGTGGCATTTTTGTCCACACCCTCCAGTTTCCCGATCAGTTCATCCAGCGTATCTGCTTCAACGAAATGCGCATCATGGAAGGAATATTCACCATAAAGCAGCTCAAAGACTTTTGAGTCAAAAATCTGCCAGGCAAAATGACCGGGTTGCTCCAAGATTGCCCGACCAAACTGGGCATAGGTGTAGTTGCGGAAGTTCATGCCTTCATCAACAAACCTTTTGCCCTCTGCATTCACCATGACACCAAGGAAGTAGCAAATCTTGCGGTAATTTTTCCGCTCGCCGTGGGGGATTTCCAGATTGCCAAATTCCTTCATGTGCAAATCCATCGGAGTAGCGTGGCATCCTTCATAAAATCCGTGCTCTACTGCACCGAGCTCAAGCGCCATCAACAAGCCGTCTCCGGTGTTATGCGGTGTTCCACGAACCTTTGCCTTGCTCCAGTCTGATCCCAGATATTTTTGACGCAAAGCGTCGCTCGACTCAAAACCACCCGATGCCAGAACAACGGATTTGCACTCAATCCGGCCCTCTTGTCCGTCCGAGGAAATCGTTTCGACGCCTGCAACCTTGCCGTTTTGCTCGAAAAGACCGCGTGCCGCGCAATTGTAGCGGATTTCACCGCCGGCCTTCAAAAAAGCCTTTCGCTCTGTTTCGAACAGACCGACGCCCTCGTGTTCAGCCGCGAGCGTAAGCCCACCCCAGAAAACATGCTTGCCATCTTTAAGGAACGACTGGCGGGAATAGATCGGTTCAAATTTCACATCATGTGAGGCGAGCCAGTGCATGGTTTCAAGGCTGCTTGACACGAGGCGTTTTTGTTCATTGCTGAGCGGCCGACCATCATTGAAGTAGAGCAGATCGTCAGAAAATTTCTGCTCCGTATAGCTTCCAAAATCCGTATCAGGAAGCCGCGCATCATTTGGGTCAAGCAACAACGGTAAAATGTCATCATTGGATGAATAGGCAAAACGCATGGCCCCGGCTGTATATTGCGTGTTGCCGCCGGCCATTTTTTCATCCGCCTTTTCAATGACAAGAACAGAACTACCCTTTTCCTTGGCGGCGAGAGCGGCGCAAAGCGCGGCATTTCCTGAACCTACCACAACGACATCCCAAATTTTTCCAGTCATTTTAAAACCTGCTACTGATTGCTCTTGATTTTTGTATACATTTGCATACAATTGGATGCAACATAAATTTTTGAAAAGACGAATTTAATGACCGGGCAATCCCAAGGCCAAATTGTTTATAGTCAATTGCTGGAAGAGATACGTTGCGGGGTCCTGATGCCCGGTGCCCGGCTTCGGGAAACCGAAATCTCGGATCGGCTATCCACCAGCCGCACGCCTGTGCGCGAAGCGATACGCATGCTTGAATCAGACGGAATTGTTGTACATGTCCCGCATAGCGGCGCGGTAATACGCTCCCTCGATTATTCCGAGATAATCGAACTGTACGAAATACGATCTGTGCTTGAAGGTACGGCCGCAAGGCTGGCAGCGCGCCATGCCTCGGAAGTGGAAATTGCCGAATTAAAACGGATCAACGACGAGATGCGCAAGGCAGCCTATGACAGTGAGGTTTTGGCACAGTCCAACAAACTGTTTCATATTAGAATGCTGGCAACGGCTCGCAATCGATACCTTGTCAAGTCGATGAGTGTCCTGACCAGAACACTACTTATTCTTGGACCAACAACCCTGGCAGATATGACAAGGGCGCAGGAAGCCTGTAGCGAGCACGAGGCAATCATCGGCGCTATTGAAGAACATGATCTGGACGGTGCAGAGAAATTGATGCGCAATCACATTGGTGCATCTTTGAAATCGCGTCTGGCTGCATTCACGCAACCAAATGACATACAGTTTATCCATGATACGTCCGAAAATCACTCAGGAGACGACGCATGAAAACAGCAGACCTAATAGATAACCACGCGGAAAAGCTGCAGTTTTGCCATCTCCCATTCCTGAAATTTGGCAGACGAACCGCCTTTTTCGGAATGGTACAAACGGTGAAATGTTTCGAGGACAATGTGATATTAAAATCGGAGCTGCAAAAACCCGGAGAAGGTCGTGTGCTGGTGGTCGATGCAGGTGGCTCAACCCGGATAGCAGTATTGGGTGACATGATTGCCGAAATCATGCGCTCAAGCAATTGGGCAGGTATTATCATCAATGGCGCCATACGAGACTCAGCTGATATTGATAAAATGGATGTTGGTGTGCGATGCCTTGCCACCTCCCCGGTCAAAAGCAGCAAGGAAGGAGCAGGTGCCGCTGGTGTCAAAATCCACTTTGGCGGGGTTCATATTAAACCGGGTGATTTTGTCTACTGTGATGAGGACGGCGTTCTTTTCAGCGAACTTTCACTGGTCCAGTGAAAAGCTTGCTATACAATTTACAAAGCTGGTCGCGCTCGCGTCACAGAACTGGAGATCAGGGATTGACCTTCCCGAGAGATGGGTCACACTTTATTCCGGAGACATAGGTTACACTTTTGGCCTTTGCGGGAGGAACGCGAGGTGCCGTGGAAGGAGTGTAACGTTATGGATGAGCGTATCAAATTCATTGGCCGGATAC
>JBGSTD010000047.1:0-239474 GCA_041736675.1 Salaquimonas sp. | reverse complement strand
GTTAGCCATTGCATTGAGTGACATGAGTTGGAAAATCGCCCTGGTGGGCATAGGATTTGTTACAGCCTGGTTTTTTATGACGCTTAGCATTGAAGTAGAACCGAGAATGGCCTCACTGTTCATCGGTCCCGGATTCATTTTTCTATCGACAGGCATTTTTCTTGTAGCAGCTAAAATTGCTTCAAAACCCAACCTCTAATTGATATCGGCAACTCGAACAGAAACACTGAATGAAGGCACCCACAACAGTATTCCTGTCATTGCGTTCACTGCAGCGTTTGTGTTCGCCAAATATTTGAGGGGGATCAAACGCGGCGGTCACTGACATCGCCCTCTTCATGTTCAATTTGTTTGCAACTGGAATGTTCTTTTTTATGTTGAACGATACTTGTGACGTTCTGCGCCTGACGATGTCAGCAACTGCAGACGACGTAAAGAAAGCTTGCCGGAAGATGTCACGTTCCAGCCATCCGGACCAGCACCTCGATGATACCGGTGCCGTGCAACGCTTCAAACAATACCTGCCGCCTGCGAGCCTTGAAGGGTTGGCACCTTTTGAATTTGCCACCCGGACAAAAATGGACCGCCACGTGGACAGGGCTAGCTTATAAACAAGGACGTTTCAGGGGAGCAGGTCAGAGATAAATGTCCTGAAAATATGCCGAAAGGCAGGCTCTCTCATGCTGGATAGAAAAACCGGCTGATTCATAGGGATGATTAAGAACTGGGTGGTAAGATTTCCCAAGCGGACCAGAATATCATACCAGGATGGCATATGAAGACAGTATTCATTTTTGATGTTGATGGAACCCTGACGCCTTCCAGTCAGCCCATGGAGGCGGAGTTCGCGCAATTTTTCCGTCACTTTGTCGCTAAACATTGTGTTTATCTGATATCCGGCAGCGATTATGCCAAGCTGCAAACCCAAATGCCAATTGATATACTTGAAAACTGCAAGGGTGTTTTTGGATGCTCAGGATCCGAGTATTTTGAGAAGGGTTTGGCAGTCTTTTGCAAGGATCATGTGTTTCCCGAAACGCTAAGACTGGTGTGTGAGAGATTTGTAGAATTGAGCAAATACCCGGTCCGCACCGGAACTCATATCGAGTTGCGGCCGGGAATGCTGAATGTGTCAGTGGTCGGCCGTGGGGCAGATTTGGCGCAAAGAAATGAATATTATCAATGGGATAAAAAGACTGGTGAGCGCAACCGGTTTGTCGAAATGCTGTATCGGTTGCCGCTTCCATATGAGGCGTCGGCGGGTGGCCAAATCAGCATTGATATTGTTCCGGCCGGTTGGAACAAATCTGCCGCAAAAGAGGAAATATTGATCCGAAACCCGGGTGCCAGGCTGTGTTTTTTCGGTGACCGTATATGCAAGGGTGGCAACGACCTGCCACTGGCGGAAGCGCTGGCTGGAGAAGGCGAATTCCATCAGGTGACAAACGTGACCGATTTTCAGGATACTTGGCGCAAGTTGGTGGCCTTGAGCTGAAACCTGCGAGCTTCTTCATTTTGTCATCAAATTCAGATAGCAAGCCAATTGGGTTCAATCTGCTGACAAGATCGTGGAAAATCGTGAATTGAAAAAATGATCAAGACCCGCTATTTCCGCTGGATTAACAACAGATTGCATGCAAAGCTTTCTCGCATCTTACCTTATTGTATCAATAGCGGCTGTAAAACATAGACTCATGAGAATTCTTCTTTACAGCCATGATACCTTTGGGCTCGGCCATTTGCGCCGTTCGAGAACCATTGCCCATGCTTTGGCGCATCGTTTCAAAAATGCCGAAATTGCGATTATTACCGGATCACCTTTTGCCGGAACATTCAATTTTCTTGACCAGATCATTTATTTGCAAATTCCTCCCGTCACGAAGAGATCGGACGGATCGTATACGTCTTTGGAAGATGGAATTGATCTTGACTACACGGTAAATGCCCGATCAAAAGCGATTGAAGATTTCATGAATGAGTGGAATCCGGACATGCTGATCGTCGACAAGGAGCCTTTCGGCTTCCGGAAAGAGTTGATGAATGCGCTTCAACTCGCCAAGGAACGCGGCACCAAGACGGTTCTCGGACTGCGGGATGTGCTTGATGCACCGGACATCTTGAAGGCGGAGTGGGAACGAAAGGGAATATTCGAGGATATCGAACCCCTGTATGACGAAATTTGGATATACGGGCCTGAATCTTTTTACGATCCGCTTCAGGATCTGGGGTTGCCGCAATCGGTTACATCAAAAGTGTATTATACCGGATTTTTGAACCGCGCCCAAGGCGATGGTGGAGAAGTGGAAATGGCGAAGCTCGGCTTCGACACCTATATTCTTGTGACGGCCGGCGGCGGCGGCGACGGTTATGAATTGATGATGTCAACGATAGCGATGGTGCGACAGCATCCCGATAGCGGGGATAATTTTCTCATGGTGCTGGGTCCTTTCATGGGCACCAAAGAGGGTGAGGAGATTCGTCAGGCAGCGTCATCCATTCCCAATATCGCTGTGATTGATTTTGATCCCGACCTGGAAAAATACATTGCCGACTCCGAATTTGTGATCGGTATGTGCGGCTACAACACCTTTTGCGAGGTGCTGACGTTCGACAAGCATGCTGTTTATGTTCCTCGCTCCGTGCCTCGCCTCGAGCAACGCATCCGAGCTTATCGCTCTGCTTCGATGGGGTGGTCCTCGGTCATTGAAATTTCCGAGGCTGCAAATCCGGAAATATTCTATCAAGCCGTCAAATCCATTCGCCGCCGCCGCTTGCCGTCTGAAGCGCCTGTCAAACCGGACATGGAGGGCCTGACACGGATTTGTGAGCGTGTGGAAATACTGGTGGACGGACAAACCGGAATGAACAATATCATCCGTCTGGTTTGATCATGGAAAATCCCAAGAGAATTGTACTGGTCCTGAAAGGTTATCCGCGTCTGTCTGAAACCTTTATAGCCGAGGAAATACGCTCACTTGAGAAGTTGGGATTTGTAATTACAATCGTATCGCTGCGACATCCCACCAGCAGCAAGAAGCATCCTGTCCATGAGGCAATCAAGGCACCTTTGCTTTATTTGCCGGAATATCTTTACCGTGAACCTTTGCGTGTATTGCAAAGCTGGTGGATGGCGCGCCGGCTCAGCGGTTACAAAAAGGCGTATGCTTCTTTCCTGCAGGATCTGCCAAGGGATTTTACACCCAACCGCTTTCGCCGATTTGGTCAGGCGCTGGTTCTGGCTGCAGAATTCCCCTCCGATGGTGCGATGATCTACAGCCATTTCATTCATACGCCGTCTTCAGTGGCGAAATATGCCGCCGAAATGCTGGACATGAATTGGGCAGCATCGGCTCATGCAAAGGACATCTGGACATCGGAAGACTGGGAATTGAAGGACAAGCTCGCCAGCATGGATTGGCTGGTGACCTGTACCCGCAACGGACATGCGCACCTGCAAAAATTGTCTGATGATCCGTCAAAGGTTCATCTGGTTTACCATGGACTTGATCTGTCAAGGTTTTCGCGTCGCGGGGATATTCCCATCGGCCCCGATGGCAGTAATCCGCAAAACCCCGTTCAACTGCTGACTGTTGCCAGGCCGGTTGAAAAGAAAGGGCTTGATGTTCTGGTTCGGGCGCTGGCCCGATTGCCCAAGGAGCTGAATTGGCATTGGACACAGATTGGTACGGGCGAACAATCCGAAGAAATCAGACAATTGGCTGAAGCCACCGGCATGACACCAAAAATCAGCTTTCTTGGATCGATGGCCCAGTCCGGTGTCATTCAACAATATCAGGCATCAGACCTCTTTGTTCTTCCCTGCCGGATTGCAAAATCGGGGGATCGGGACGGACTGCCCAATGTAATTGTAGAAGCGCAGAGCCAGGGTGTAATGGTAATTTCGACGCCGATTTCTGGAGTGCCTGAGTTGATCACCGACGGTATCAACGGAATGCTGGTTCCTCCGGATGATGTTGACGCGCTCGCTGCAGCTCTTGAACATGCGATCAAAAATCCACTCCTGCGCCGCAGCATGGGCGGGGCAGGTGCTGAAATAGTTCATAGCAAATTTGAGCATAACGCCTCGATGGAACCCTTGGCGGAATACCTGCGCGCAAGCCTCGGCAAATTCCCGAACGCGGACCGTGCGTAATTACGCCTCAGGCATATGGGTCCGCCGCATCGCGCAGTCCGTCGCCGAGGAAATTGAATGCCAGAATGACCAGCACAACCGGCACGACCGGGATGATGAGCCATGGATACAAGACGACGACATTGATGTTTTGTGCCTCATTGAGCAATACGCCCCAACTGGTAACCGGCGGCCTCAGGCCAAGCCCGAGGAAACTGAGGGCAGTCTCGCCCAAAATCATGCTTGGAATTGTTAGTGTTGCCGATGCAATCAAATGGCTCATGAATCCAGGAACCAGATGGCGCAGGATGATCCTCTGGGAGCGAGCCCCCTGCAGCTCTGCTGCAAGAACATAATCCTCCTCGCGCAGCGACAGCAGTTTCGAGCGGACAGCCCTTGCAAGGCCAGTCCAATCGAGCAAGGCAAGCACAATCGAAATCGCAAAGTAGACAAGAATCGGGCTCCAGCTCACAGGTATGATTGCAGCAATCGCAAGCCATAACGGAATGCTTGGAATACTTTGGATCACCTCGATAATACGCTGAACAATGTTATCTACCCAGCCGCCATAATAACCGGCAAGTCCACCGATAGTGATGCCAAGAATGAAACTTATGGCAATCCCGATGAGGCCGATGGTCATGGATATGCGGGTTCCATATATGATGCGAGAAAGAACATCCCGGCCAAGGCGGTCGGTTCCAAAGATAAACAGCGTGCCGCCTTTTTCCACGCAAATCAAATGGGCTCTTGCCTCAAACAGGCCCCAGAACTTGTATTTGTCTCCTTCGCAGAAGAAATTCACTTTATAGATCTTGCTGGTGTCAGGCGTATATTCGCGCGCCAATGTCTCCATGTTGAGTGCATATTTTGTGCCATAGACAAAAGGACCGACAAAACTGCCTTCGTGAAACAAATGAACTGATTGTGGCGGCTGATAGATGTTTTTGGTGAACCTGTGATTAAGTTCGTAAGGTGCCAGAAATTCTGAAAACAGAATGGAAACATAAACCACAAGAAGAAAAATGCCGGAAGCCACAGCAAGGCGGTGCAACTTGAATTTCCACCACATCAGCTTTTTTTGTGATGCGAGATAGAATTCCTTTTGCTCATCTGTCAATTGCTCGATGGAGTTGGGATCGAAAGGCGCATCGGAAACAAAATGACCTATTTCGCCTCCATCACGGGGCAGGGAGGTTTTCATCTGTGTCGCCCTCCCTTTAGCCGAATTCGAGGGTCCAGCAGGGCAAGTGCAATGTCGGAAATCAGCACGCCGATTACAGTAAGAACAGCGAGCATCATCAGGAATGAGCCTGCCAGGTACATGTCCTGACTTTTAAGGGCACTGATAAGCAGCGGACCGGTTGTCTCCAGTGAAAGAACAATTGCAACAACCTCGGCTCCCGAAATAACCGAAGGTAGAATGCTGCCGATATCTGAAATGAAAAAATTGAGGGACATGCGCAACGGATATTTTACCAGCGCCTTGAAGGGCGGAACCCCTTTCGCCCGCGCTGTGGTTACATATTGTTTTTGCAGCTCGTCCAGAAGGTTGGCCCGCAATCTTCGGATCATAGCCGCAGTACCCGCAGTTCCAATCACGATCACAGGTATGACCAGATGTTCAACAATGGATTTGAACTTTTCCCAACTTATCGGCTGGTCAATAAAGCGCGCATCCATCAAATGTCCAATAGAAGTTCCAAACCACACATTTGCAAAATACATCAGGATCAGGGCTAGAAGAAAATTGGGTGTTGCAAGACCCAAAAGTCCGATGAACGTGAGGCCGTAATCACTCCAGGAGTATTTGTGGGTAGCTGAATAAATGCCGATTGGAAATGCGATGAGCCAAGTGAAAATGATGGTGATGAATGAGACAAGCATTGTCATGTAAACCCTGCTGCCGATCACTTCGTTTACGGGCAGTTCATACTCGAACGAATAGCCGAAGTCGCCCTGCAACATGCCTGCGACCCAACTGACATAACGAACAGGCAAGGGTTGGTCGAAGCCGTAGGTTTCTTTGAGATACTCAATTTTCTTCGGGTCAACCGATTCTCCCAGCGCTTCCTGCTCCGCCAGAAACGTCTCAAAATAGTCTCCGGGAGGAAGTTCGATAACCGCAAAGATCAACATACTGATCAGTATCAGCGTTGGAATAGCCGCCAGCAAACGATAGAAGAGATAGTTGATCATTGAGCGCCTTATTCGTCTGCGAAGTAGAAGGAATCCATATAATAGGTTCCGAAATAGGCGGTAGGAGCAAAGGTAAACACACCTTCCGAAGGAATGTTCTTGAGTTTACTGCGATAGACAATCGGTTGCATGACACCGTTGACGATGCCGATTGTAAAGACCTGGTCCGTGTAAATGCCAAGCATGGTTCCCCAGATTTCCTCACGCTCTTCGGTCGAACTTGAAACTGACCATTGAGCAAACAGGTCCATCAACTGCGTTACTTCGGGAAGATCGGGAGCTTCGCCCGAAACCTTGTTGCTGTCGAAATAGTTTCCCCATTTCGGCCAGTTGGCCTGCGCTTGTGAAGTTGGCGCCAGTTCATTGGGAGCAAGATCAGCAACCGCCAGACCAAGGTCAAGTCCTACACCAAGCGTGAGCAGGGTTTCACCAGAAAGGTTGCGCCGCCGCAGGTTCTCGATTGGAATATTCCTGTTGAATATCCTGATGCCGATTTCCTTCCAATAGCCTTTCAGCAATTCTGCGATATCAGTTTCCTCGCTGTTGCCTGCGCCTTCCATGACAATCTCTGCAGGTCGCCCATCAGGGAGAATACGCACCCCGTCCGGGCCCATTTTGAGACCCATTTCGTCGAGCATTTCATTGGCATCATCTACGTCATATTCAATCCAGGCATTGGCGAATTCATCTTCATACAGAGGTGAGGACGGCATGACTGTGTTGGCTGAAACGTTGCCGAGTCCAAAGAAAAACTGCTGGTTCAATTCTTCCCTGTCGATGGAGAGCGATAGGGCACGGCGAAATCTGACATCACGGAATATACCGCGCCAGACCTCGTCCGAGGTGTTCAGGTTTGGAAAAATTGCCAGTTGTGAACCTTTTCCTTCCTGCCAGAGAGCCACATTCATGTCATGGGCTTTTGCAGAAGCCTTGAGGAATGTATAGTCAGAAAACCTCAGATAGCGTGCCTGCAGATCGGCTTCCCCGCTACCGGTTTTGGCAGGTATGATTTCTGCCGAACTGATCCCGACAACCACAGCGTCAACATATGGCAGTTGCAGTCCTTGATCATCGACCCGGTGGAAATAGGGATTTCTGGTGAAGGTGAACTGTTCCGCAGGCGGCGCTGTAAGGTTGATCCAAGGGTCCAGCCTCGGCAAATCAGGATTTTCCGGACGGTAGTGTCGCCCTTTGTTGATAAAGAGCGAAACCCAGTTGCGCTCTCCGCTTTCGGTTACCATTTTGTCGAGCGCTGCTTTGTCCTGATATTTTTCATGAAACTGTTTCATGTAGTGTGCGGGCGCAAAGATCATGTTGGGACGCGGCGCGGCTAATGAACCCAGAAACAGCGGATTGGGCTTTTCCCAGGTATAGCGTACTGTCAGATCATCGATCATTTCAAAAGTCGGCAATTTGCCTTCGACCAGCATTTCCGTGCTGTCATCGCTGCGGCTCAATTCAGGATGTAGAGCAACATCTTCCCAATAGAACTTGAAATCTTCAGCGGTAAACGGGTGCCCGTCAGACCATTTGTGGTTCTTGCGCAGCTTGAACGTGAAGATCCGGCCTTCGCTGACCTCAAAACTCTCAAGTATGTCAGCAACAAGATTAAGTTCACCGTCAAAACCGACAAGCCTAGAATAGCCGTACACAGTCATCATCCGGATGTCTTTGGAACTTGCCATCAGGGTTCGAATGGTTCCGCCATATTTGCCGTGGGTTTTGCCAAGCGAAGGCATATCAACCACAAACGGGTTATCGGGCAGGCGCTGTGCCATGGGAGGTAGTTCGCCGGCGGCAATCCTGGCTTCAAGAACAGGCGGCTCACCCAATTCGGCAGCCCAGACTTTTGGCAAGTTCCCGGCAAAAAACAGCATCATCGCTATGGCAAGGCAAAATCTATTCAATATCAACATTCTTTTCTCTTCCCTGCCTCACGTTCTGCTGCAATGCCTATTCTGTTCAATCCTGAAAGTCCCGGTTTGTCAGAACCATATGATTGTTTCCGATATCGCGCAATTGTGACGGGTATTTAAGATCGTTCCAACAATGGAATCTTTCTTCCCAGTCATCCTCGACGTTTTCGCTTTCCCCTCCCAGGGCAGCAAAATCCAGTTTCAGTTCAAGATCAACGCTCGGTACAGCCGAAAGCAGCGTCCTGGTATAGGGATGCACCGGATTTTTGAACAATTCTTCCGTGCTCGCAATTTCCACGATTTTGCCCTTGCGCATTACGGCAATTCTGTCAGCGATATATTTTACAACAGCAAGGTTGTGGGAAATAAACAACATTGTCAGTCCGAGGTCAGCCTGCAGTTTGCGCAACAGGTTGAGAACCCGCGCCTGGACAGAGACATCCAGCGCTGAAACGGGCTCGTCACAAATCAGCAGTTCAGGCGCCAGTGCCAGGGCTCGTGCAATTCCGATCCGCTGGCGTTGTCCACCTGAAAAACTGTGGGGATACCGATTGAGGAAAGTTGGCCGCAATCCCACCATCTCCATCAGTTCCGTCGCATATTGGCGCCGCTCCTCACGAGTGCCCAGATTGTGGATTTCCATTGGTTCGAGGAGGGTGTTCAGGACTGTTGACCGCGGCGTTAATGAACTGAACGGGTCCTGAAAGACGATTTGCGCGTGACGGCGGTAATCTTTCAGTGCCTGTCCTTTCAATGTGGAAACATTGAACATCTCTTCGCCTGTTGAAAAGGTGATCTCGCCGGCATCGAGCGTCAAGGCGCGCATGATCAGTTTACTCAGTGTCGATTTTCCACAGCCACTTTCACCAACAATGCCGAAGCATTCGCCCCGCATGATATCGAAGCTTACATTGTCAACCGCAAGAAAACGGTTCTTTTGCTTTTTAAACCAGGAACTTTCCCGTTCACCGAAACTCTTGGTTATATTGCGCGCAGACAAAAGTGGCCCAACGCCATTCAGACGGCGATCACGATCCTTCGCCAGCATGGTTGGAATAACGTTACTTGCCTCACGAACAGCTTGAAGCACTTCCCCTTTTTTCATCGTCAGGCTGGGGACTGCGCGCATCAGTGCTTTCGTATAGGCGTGACCGGGATTGGTAAAAATTTTCTCAAGCGGCCCCGCCTCCAGAACCTCGCCATGATATATGATCACCACTTCATCGGCCATGTTGGCAACGACACCCAGATCATGGGTAATCAGCAGCAAAGACATGTTAAGCCGCCTTTGCATGTCTTTCAGCAGAGCAAGCACATTTGCCTGAACCGTAACGTCAAGCGCGGTGGTAGGCTCATCCGCAATCAAAAGGGCCGGATTGCAGATCAGCGCCATCGCAATCATTGCACGCTGCCTCAACCCACCCGACAGCTCCATCGAATACATATCATAGGCACGTTCAGGATCGGGAAAGCCAACCAGCTTCAACATGTCTGTTGTTGTCGATTTGGCGTCGTCTTTGGAAATGTTGCGATGCAGTATCAAGGCTTCTTCGACTTGGTCGCCGATTGTATGAATAGGCGAAAGTGACGTCATGGGCTCCTGAAAAATGATTGATATCCGGCCGCCGCGCATTGACTGCATGTAGGTTCCGTCGGCATCTTCCGTTGCATGGTCATGCTGTTCGCCATTTTGTGCAGGATCACGAAAATATATATGACCGCCTGTAATTCTTGCCACTTGCGGCAAAATACCGAGTATTGCCTGCGCAATAATGGATTTGCCAGAACCCGATTCTCCGACCAAAGCGACAGTCTTGCCAATCGGAATGCGGAAACTGACACCTTTTACAACATCCAGCGATATACGCTGGGTTTTGATGGTAATCGCAAGGTTTTCGATTCTCAGGAGATCTTGCCCACCAGACGCAACATCTTGTGACACTGCTTCAGGTTTATCAACGTGCATCACAGACATGTTACATCCAGAACTTATTTTCGGGCGAATTTCAACATCACCGTACTCTCCCAAGACCTTCAGGCAAGGTAACGGGCGTGAAACAAAAAGCAAATGGAAACTTCCACTTCGTCGGCCAATTGTATCCCAAAATGTCACTCAGATAGCTGCCTTCCGTCTGAAAATCTGAGGTAACCTGAATTTGACAGGTTATGATTGGAACTTGGGAAAATAGGGATTATGTTATCGGCACACGATAAAATGAATCGCATCTTTTCATGACATATCGGCGACATAGCCTTTGGTCGGATTCAAAACTCAAGGCCAGTTCATGCAGCTTCTCAAGTATCTCGGATGTCTCGTTTTCCTGACAGCCATGCTCCTATTAAACGATGGACTTTCATCAGCCCAAGCCCAAAGCTTTCCGGGTTTAACCAGCACTGAGAAGAAGGCTGAAACTGCCGCAACGGCCGAAGGCGATGTCCTTCAGAATATTCTGGATGATGCCAAGTCCAAAGGCGCGCGCATTATCGTCATTGCCCCGCAGGAAGAGGCTGCAGCGCCCGCAAACGAACCGATGACAATGACGTCGATATTTGCAAGCGAAAATCTGATCAGGGCTCGCAACCGTTTTGTGTTCATGCTTTCCCATACAGTAGAGATTTACAAGGACTTGCCATCAATCCTTGAAGGCATGCATCCCGACCGTACGCTCTGGTGGATTGCCAGAGCCTTTGCCACCGCATTTGGCGGGGTGCTGGCAGGACATATTGTTTTCAGAATGGTAACCGGATGGGGGCGGGACCATTTGGCGGAGAATTTTTACAGACCAAATGAAAAGCGCCTCGGCGGCAAGCTGGGTTTTGTCCTGTTTCGCGCCAGCTGGATGGCGCTGGGTATTGTAGTTGGTTTTGTGACGGCCATTTTGATTGCCGTCATTTTTGACAGCGATCACGAACCTTCCCGCAGGATCATATTTGATGTGGTCTCGACCTATGCGGTATACCGGATTGTGCGCGGTGTGGTGTTCTGGAATTTCTTCATGCCCGATACACCCAGCCATCGTCTCGTCAATCTTTCGGACACACGGGCCAAATCCATTTTCAAGGATTGGGTTCGGGTGCTGACGGTCAGCAGTGTGATTATCCTGTTCTGCCGACTGGTTGAAGATCTGGAAATTTCCAATGACGTTTTTCGCATCACATTTATTTTTGGAATGCTGTTGTGTGGAATTATGTTGGTTGGCCTTACACTGAAGCATCGTGAAGATACCCGCCTGTTGACCTTGGGAAAAGGTGTGCCTGAATCCAAATCCGCAGTACGGCATTTTGTCAGCCGGATCGCCACATCCCTGATGCTCACTTACATCGTGATGGCCTGGGTCGCGACTTCCTTGCGTCTGGTTCTTGGCGCTCCAGGCGGTTTTCTGCTCATGGCCGCACCGATTATCGTTTTTATTGTCGCGATCTTTGTTTATGGCATCGCAGTCTTCCTGCTTGAGTACATCTATCAGAATCGCGAGTTGAAATTTTACAAGATGCGCCGTGAAAAGGCGTTACAGGAAGTACGCCAGTGGAATGCCAGCCAGGCAGCTCAATCCATGGCTAGTCGACTCGAAGATGACCGTGATGATGATATCCGCGACGGTGAGGAAATGACGCTGCATTTGCAGCATCGGCCTGATACGACCCATCGAAAATATTTTCCGGCGTTCAAACCTTTCTTCAACAGCGTCATTCAGGCAGGTGTGCTGACTGTATCAGTTGGCGAACTGGCAAGGCTCTGGGGCGTGGACATAGGCAGGGACGGTGGTCATCCGCTCGCGTCCTTCCTTGATACCGTTCTCGTTTTGGTAATTGCATACGGCGCCTACAAGGCGTTCAACCAATATATCGATTTCAAGATCATTGAAGAGGGCGGCACTCTCGATCGTGAACCAGGGCAAGCACTTCTTGAAGACATTGAGGGCGGCAAGGGGCAATCGCGTCTCGCTACTCTGCTGCCGATATTCCGCAACGTTCTCGTTTCAATCATAGTGGCAATTTCAATTGTTGTAGTGCTTGCCGGAATTGGTGTTGATGTTGGTCCTCTGTTTGCCGGTGCCGGTGTTGTAGGTATTGCCATCGGCTTTGGCGCACAGACGCTTATCCGGGATATGTTTTCAGGCACATTTTTTCTCATTGATGATGCTTTCCGCAAAGGCGAGTATATCGAGATTGAAGACATCCGCGGAATTGTTGAAAAAATTTCTATGCGCTCGTTTCAGTTACGCCATCATTTGGGAGCGGTTCACACTATTCCTTTCGGTGAGATAAAACGCATCACCAACTATTCGCGTGACTGGGTAATGATGAAGCTGCCGCTTCGCTTGCCCTACAACACCGACGTAGAGAAAGTACGCAAGATGGTTAAGAATCTTGGCCAGGAGCTATTGAAGGATCCTACAATTGGTAGCCTTTTCCTGCAGCCTCTAAAGTCGCAGGGCGTTTACAAGATGGAAGATTCGGCGATGATTGTCCGGGTCAAATACATGACCAGACCCGGAGATCAGTTCATCACCAGGAAAGCGATTTATGCCGCAATCCGTGAATTGTTCGAGAAAGAAGGGATAAAATTTGCCCACCGTGAAGTGACCGTCAGAATTGCCGAGGATGAAAAGCCACGGCGATTGACCGCTGCGCAGAAAAAGGCAATTGCCGGCGCAGTGCGCAATGTTGTTGATGATGATGAGGTCCTCCCCGGCAAAGGCAAGAGTGGCGCATCGAGTTACGATGACATGTAGCAGTCATTGGAGATCAGTTTTCGAGGAATTTGCGAAGCGAAACAATTTCAAACTGTGTGAAGCTCGATATCGTTTTCATCAAAAACTCAGCGCTCATCCACGCAGTGTCATCATGGACAAGATGATGGCTCAAAATGCCGACAGGCCAAAAATCACCGAAGCGGGCCTTTTCAAGAGCGTCGACCAGCTCTGCAAGCACATACTCGACCGGCTTGCCGCGGCGGAGAGGTTTCCAGTCCATCAGGTCAACATGGCAGTTGATCTGCGGCATGCTGCTCGGCAGTTTTCTTTCGCCAAATGTTGAAAGCAGCTTGAAGCCGCATTGATCCAATCCGCCAAGCACAGGTAACGAAATCCTGTTCCACGGTGGAACGAGGATTGCGCCAGCATCTTCATCAAACAGATTTCTTATAATGTTCCTTGCCTGTATCAGCTCCTGCCAGACATGGCTTACATCCCTATGGGGCAAGTTTTCAGTGAGTTCGGTTTTTTTCTGCATTGCGGCAGCGTGATTGTGATGCCCGTAACCATGGGTGGCAACATTCAGGAAACTGCTTTGCCTCACAAAATCTGAGAGATTTTGATCTGCAAATTGTGGGATGACCGCCAGCGTCACGGGAAATGAATATTGACCGGCAAGTTTCTCGAGACGGGCAAGTTCTGCTCCGGCTTTTACCGCATCGTCATCGCGCCACCAAATCTGTGGGCGTTGTTCCTGAGCCTGCCAGAGCTCCAGTTCCCGTGCCAGTTTATCGACCGCTTCCCTGCTCATAGTTGGCTTAAACTTGTGCTTATCAGCCGGGCCGCTGCATCAATACCATGATGCTGTTGGACATGTTCTTTCCCGGCCTTTCCCAACCTTGAGCGCAGATCTGCATCATTTAGCAGCCGTTCGATATTCCTGCCATAGGCGTTAATATCCAATTCCTCCGAGAGCAATCCTGTCAGACGGTCCTTAACGACTGTCGGCACTCCCAGACTTGCCATTGCCGCGACCGGCAGGCCGACTGTCTGCGCTTCAAGATATACCATGCCGATAGGTTCCCTGTACCCCGGCCAGGCGAAAATGTCGGAACCAGCCATAAGGCGATGAACTTCTTGCGGGTCTACCAGTCCTGCCCAGTGGATATGTCCGCTGGGAACAAACGAGAACAGCCTCTCGACAGCAGCCCGTTCAGGCCCTTCTCCAACCACTGTCAAATTCCAGTTGAAATGCCCAAGACCTCGAAGTGCATTTGACAGGATTTCGTAACATTCGAATTTCTTGCCTTCGCGCATCATACCCACAGTGATGATCACCGGGTCATCATTGGCAAAAAAACTGGCTCCCGGGCTCCTGTTGCCTGAAAGGATGAGACTCTCATCAACAAAGGGCGGCAGATCAACAATCGTCTCCAAAGTACTGAGAAGACTCGACAAATAGTCCTTGTCAGACGGCTTCAGGCAAAAGTTCAACCTGGCATGTCTTATTGCATCTTGAACAATGTCCCGGCCTTTTTGCCAATCCGCATCACTGTTCTGGCGGGTACGACATGCCTCGGCTGTGACATAAGGAATACCGAGTTCCTCGCTGATTGCGGGACCAAGGTGATCGGGTGCCTTGCAATAAGTGTGATAGGTGAACCAGACTTGCGGACGTTCATCAGGGGACATGGAACGATAACGTTCAAGCAGTTTTTCTGCCTCCGCTTGCCCGCCAGCCTTGCGGGTTGCAAACAGTTCATCGCCCGGCCGCTTCTGATAGGCAATATAACGCGAGGCCAGTTCAACTTCATGTCCGGCATGTTCCATTGCTTTCATCAGCAACTTGGAAATTTCCCTGTCTCCAGAAGGTATAGGATGATCGGGAGGCTTTACCGGAGCATAAAAGGCGATCCTCGTCATGGCGCGCGCACCTCGTCCGGCAGTTTGCTTCCGTTTGCAAACAGGCCAACAATGCGCGCTGAATTTTCTGCACCATCAAGATCGAAACTGTCGCGCCGAGGTATAGGCAGCGCCATCACGCGGTCAATTTCATTGGCAAGATTTTGCGGGGTCAGGACATCTGGGTGAACCGCTCCGGTCAATCCTTTGGCTTTCAAGACATCTCCCCGCCGCAATTGCTCCGTCTCTGTTCCATCTGACAGCGGCACAACTATGGCCCTCGAACCGGAACGGAATATATCGGCCACTGTATTATAGCCACCTCTGGAAATTGACAGTTTGGCCTGTGCCATGACACCGCGCAGATTTTTGACAAAGGGAACAAGCTGCGTTCTTTCATCAATACTCGCGCTGAGATGATCAATCGTCGCCTTGTCCATGTTGACACCATGGGAAACCAGCCAATTTGCATCTCTAAGACAACTCAAGGTTTTTGCCTCGACCGCGGCTAGAAGTAGGTCTTTGCCCATGACACCCCCGCCAACGGAAACAACCACATCGCATGGGTTCTCCACTTCACCATCGTCGTCTCCAGGCGCGACGATTCCGGTATAGGCAAGTTTGGACTTTATTCTTTCATAAGGAGGAAATGAGGCTTCAAGGCCGATGAAACTCCGGTCGCCATGCACAAGTATGCCATCGTAAAATTCGTTGATAATATCGCATGCCTCATCATAGCGGCTCGGTTTCCAGTTTTCCTGAAGTATATCCCTGATCGATGACAAAACCTTGATCGGTCGGGTTTCTGCTTTTATGGCTTCAAGCAGGGGCATCAGTTCAAAACGCATTTGCCGGCGACCAAGCGGAAATGTTTCGGTCAGGACAAGGTCGGGTTTTGAGGTTGCATAAATCTCGAGGATCATCGCCGTTCGCATGGCGAGGTAGGCATCATCTGCGACGCGGCCGTCCGGCATTTCCATGTCCTTGAAGACGAGCGTTCCGCCGCGCAGGGGCGGCAGATAATGCACCTGTCCGCCTTCGAGGCTGAAGTTCGGGATCGGTTCGCCGCCATAGACGAAATCCAGCTCATGTCCCTGCCGAACGAGTGCTCTTGCTATTCGCATCGAACGGAAGACATGGCCAACACCCATGAGATGCTGCATGTAGTAAAATATCTTGCTCATGTCTTCCGTTATATCTCTTCCTGGTTAGGTATTGTTATCATTTATGAGAGTTGAAATAAAACCGCAAATTCTGCTGAACATGTTGTTGTGAATTTGACTCTTGTGATTCCGGTTGCCTACCAGCCAATAATTTCCTATCCCAGCACCAACAGGTGTGTTCAATATTTGTGGTGGAAAATTGAAATGGGAAAACCGGCAGACTGGGTGCGCATTGTCATGCACCACGAGACCGAACAATGGGTCCGAGATTTGGAACCGGAAAAGCTCGATGCCTTTGAAATCTCAGGTCATAAATGGCAACGTTTTCCCTTCAGGAGTTATGCCAATTCCAGTTTCCCCGAACTGGATATTTGTGAGGCGGCACCGACAGAGACCTATGATATCATTTTTGCCGAACAGGTTTGGGAGCATCTGAAATACCCTTACCGTGCATCGAAAAATGTGCTTTCGGCGCTTCGCCCGGGTGGATATTTTCTCGTAACGGTGCCTGTGCTGATCCGTTATCACCCTCATCCATTGGATTGCAGCCGATGGACCGCAACCGGGCTTCGTTATTTTCTCGAGGATTGTGGATTTGATCCGTCAGCAATAAAGACCGGGCAGTGGGGAAACCGCGATGCAATGATCGCCAATCTCGACAAGTGGGTTCGTTTCGAGGAAGGGGTTCACAGCCTCGAAAACGAAGAGAACATCCCCGTTTCCGCATGGGCTCTGGCGCAAAAGCCGCTTTAACTCCTAGATTTCAAGGATTATCTTTGGCGGAGCCTTGCCGTTGTGGATATCTTCGAAGGATGCGGCCCCTTGATCAAGCGGCCTGATCTGCGCCCAGCCCTTGCCGGAAATCTTTCCAGCAGCCAGAAGATCAAGGGCACATTGAAAATCTTTGCGGGTGTAGCAATAGGTTCCGATGAAAGCTATTTCCTGCAGGGTGATCCTGCGCGTATCCAATCCTTCGCTATTGTCTTGCAGACCAATATGAACAATCGTGCTTCCGGGCTTCGCCTTTGCAGAAGCCATTTTGCGGGTAGGGCCGATACCAACCGCATCAAGGATCAGATCGGTCGATGCGTCAGCGGGACCATCCTGCACATTTGATGGATCATAGGCATGAAGCCCTCCAAGTGTGTCCAGCATGGACCTGCGTCCCGGATTGGTTTCGGCTATCCAGATTTTTCCATAGCCCTCGTTTTTCAATACCAGCGCGCACAATAGACCAATAGCACCGCCACCGAGGATCAGCGCAGAGGATTGGGCAGGGGTTTTTCGTGCACGTTCCAACCCTATATGGGCGGCATGAACGCAAACGGCCAAAGGCTCGGCCAGTGCAGCATCCTCGAATGAGAGATCATCCGGGATTGGGTAAAGGTTCTTTTCAGCAATGGCGACCTTTTCGGCAAAAGCGCCTGGAACTCGCATGCCGATCAACTCGCGCTCCGGGCACAAATGCTCAGCCCCGCTGGTGCACGCCTCGCATTTGCCGCATTCCATCAAGGGGTTTATTGCGACCCGCCTCCCGGAATATTTGCCGGACAGGGCAATGCCGACTGCCTCATGTCCAAGAACAAGCGGCGGTACACGGCGCGGATCATGGCCATGCCAGGCATGCATGTCTGAGCCGCAAATCCCGCAATGGCTGACGGCAACCACGACTGAACCATCGTCAGCAGCAGGCTCTCTCGTCTCTCTCAACTCGCTCTTTTGCGTTCCTGTATAAAAAAGCGCTTTCATCATGCGTCCTTGTCAATTGCCATAGAGATATCTCGGTAGCCAGGTTGCTATTTCAGGCACGAGAAATACGATGCTGAGGCCGATGATCTGGATCACCATGAACTGCATCATACCGAGATAAATATCCTTCAGATCCCATTCCGGCACAACGCCCTTGAGGAAATAGGCGGAAAGGGCTACCGGCGGACTTAGCCAGGCAGTTTGCAGGCAGACCGCCACCAAAATGGCAAACCACACCATGTCAACATTGAGCGCCTCAAGCACCGGTGTCATGATCGGCAGAATGATCAGGACAATCGGCACCCATTCCAGCGGCCAACCGAGAACAAACACCAGCGCGAGAACAAGGATAATGACCCAGCTTGCCGACATGTCGAGACCGAGCAACAGCTCTGTAATCATTTGCGGCGTTCCCAGTCTTGAAAAGACAGCGCCAAAGAAGTTTGACGCGGCAACCAGAAACAGGATCAGCATGGATATTTCCAGTGTCTTCACCAAAGCGTCATAAGTACCCTTCCACGAGAATTTTCGATACATCGCTGAAAGTACAATTGACCCGAACGCACCCATTCCTGCTCCTTCGGTTGGTGTCGCCCATCCTGCCAGGATGGAGCCCATGGCAAAGGCAATCAGGATTGAGGGAGGGACCATCCCAAGAAAGAGTTCTTTCCAGATGTCATGGAAACTGAAATAGGTTTCCACACCGCCAGCCAGTGATCTTCTTACCCACGCGGAAATTGCCAGTAAGCCGGCAAAAATCAACAAGAATGCCAACAGGTAGGCAAGTTGATCCTGCAGAAAACTGAATGGCGCAATGGTATAAAAACCAGGCAGCGCTTTCAGGATAAAGATGGGTGCGAGGATCATGAAAATGCACCAGGGGATAATAACCAGTGCTTCTCGGGCCAGTTCACCTTTCGGGTAGGGAATTTCAGTCTCTGCCAAGGGCGCACCCAGAGAAGGGTTGATCCAGCAGCGTCCCACCGCATAAACCGCATAAAGAACTGCCATCATGATGCCCGGAATGATCGCTGCGGCAAAAAGATCCGTCACCGGCACCTGCAATACCGGCCCCATAACCACAAGCATGATCGAAGGCGGGATCAGAATTCCAAGCGTACCACCGGCTGTAATGGTTCCGGCCGCAAGGCGAACGTCATAGCCCGACCTGTTCATTGTCGTTGCAGCCATGATGCCCAAAATGGTCACCGAGGCGCCAACGATACCTGTTGCTGCGCCAAAGATTACCGAGACAAAAAGCACAGCGATATAGAGCGAACCCTTCATGCGTGCCAGCAACATCTGCACAGCGCTGAACAACCGCTCCATAAGTCCTGCCTGTTCCATCATGAAGCCCATGAAAACAAACAGCGGAACCGCGGCTAGCGTTTGTTCCATCATCGAGCCATAGATCTGCAGGTTCATCAGAAAGATTGTCAGCTTTAGGCCAAATCCCCATGCGCCAAAAAAAACACCAAGGAAAATGAGAGTGAAGGAAATGGGAAAGCCGATAAAGATGGCAAACAGCATGGCGGCTATCATGGCAATGCCGATATATTGCGCTGGCCAATCAGGCAAAAGATCAAAAAGGTATTGAAGGACTTCCAGCATCACACAGGCCACTTTCCACGGGTTGCGGCGTAGTATGCCTTGCAGATTTCTGAAATTCCCTGGATGAGAAGAAACAATATCCCAAACATCAGGGCCGCTTTTACCGGCCATACATAGGGTGCCCAGGTGCTGTCTCCTGCCGTTTCCCACGTTCCTCCATCCGTGAAAATACCACCCATTGATTTGTCGAGGAACGCATAGCTCGCATAAAGTAGCAGCAACATGGAGGGCATGAAGAACACAATGTAGAGCGCAAGGTCAACTTTGCCCTGCGTGCGCTCACTCATCCCGCGATACAGGAAGTCGGCGCGTATGTGCAGGCCGCGCATCAGCGCATATCCCGCACCCAGCATGAACGACATTCCGTAAAGCATGCGCGAGATGTCAAAAGCCCATAATGTTGGTGCAACAAAGAACTTGCGTGAGATTAGCTCGTAGAACATGGCGAATATGATCGGGATCACCAAAAGTGCCGCCAGCTTGCCTGTCCAGTCAGAAAAGGTGTCTATTGCCTTGATCAGCATTTTTGCAAGAGGATGCATGTCCTCCGGCAATTCAGCGTCGGGGCCACCCCTGCGCTCAGCCAGCAATTCATCGCCAATGGCAACAGCTTCCTTGCGGATGTCTTCACTCACGGTCGTTCCTCCCGTATTTCAAATGATGTTTCCTGCCGCCTCAAAGCAGGAAAACCCGCCCCACTGTTGGGGCGGGGTGGAAGAATGCTACTTCTTCATTTTTGCAAGCGTTTCGGCGTAAGCGCGGCCAAGATTTGCGTTCGAAGTCTGCGCTCCGGCCCAGAACGGAATTGCAGTCCTGGCAAATTCCTTCTGGCTGTCCCAAACGGTTTTGAAGAACGCGTTTTCAGATGATGCCTTCTCCAGTGCGGCACCGGCAGCTGCCATGTACTCTGGGAAATAGTCCACAGGGGTATCATGCAGAATGACGCCGTCCTCGTTGATGAGTTTGTCGAGTGCAAGGCCGTTTTCATGAATCCGGTATGCAACTGTTTTCATCAAGGATGCATTGGCAGCAACTTCGATTGCTTTTTGCTGGAACGGTGTCAGTGATTTATAAACATCACCGCTGATATAGATATCAGCATTCACAACCACCTGATGCAAACCCTGAAGGTAATAGTGCTTGAGAACCTTCTGAAAACCGAACACTGAGTCCGGTTTCGGGCAGCACCATTCGGCAGCATCAATTGTTCCCTTTTCAAGGGCTGGCAAAATGTCACCGCCACCCATCGCAACTGAGGCAATTCCGATATCCTTGTAGGTCTGACCTGGAATACCCGGAGGTGTCCGGAAGCGATACTTGCGGAAATCTGCCATCGAATTGATCGGTTCCTTGAACCAGCCCAAAGCTTCTGGGCCAGCAGGCTGCAACATAAAGCCTTTTACGTTCACGCCCATTTCGGTCCAGAGCTGGTCGTAAAGCTCCTTGCCGCCGGCATTGAGATACCAGGACATGAATGCAAAATTGTCGATGCCAACACCGGCACCTGCAACAGGCGAACCAAACAGCATTGCTGCAGGATGTTTGCCGGACCAGTAGTGGGTCCAGGCAAAACCACCCTCGACCAGACCACTGTCAACCGCGTCGAGAACTTCCTGAACGCCAACAACTGCGCCGGCAGGCAGAATTTCGAATGTGACCTCATTGTTTGTCAGAACAGCAACATCATCTGCAAAGTTTTGCAGCATGATCACTTCGTCTGATCCGTTTGGAATTACCGATTGAACTCGGATTTTTGTGGCAGCTGACGCCATATCCGGCGCAACGAAAGTCGCCACACCAAGAGCAACAGCCGCCGCCCCCATCGTAAGTTTTTTGAGAATGGACATTATTTTCCTCCCTTTCCCGGTTGAATGCCTTCTATTGACTGCTTCCAATATCCGGTTTTGAAGGCACCAGGCCGGACAATTGAAAAGGAAACAGGGTTCGGCGAAGTTGACCAAAATTCCTCATTGGCCTTGATCACCGGATTGTTGGGTACGTTGTCAAAATCTCTCATGATGTACCCGCCATGAAAGCCAGAATTCCAGTTACCGGATCAGTAATACCCCGATAGAGCATCTCACCGGCCACATACAAAAGAACTGCAAGTCCCAACCACGAAATCCAGGGATAGCGGGTCAGCAATTTCATGATCAGCGTGGCTGCAAATGCCATCAAAAGGATGGCAAGCCCGAGGCCGAATATCAGCATTTCAGCATCGCCCTTGGCAATCGCCGCCACCGCCAGCACATTATCGAGCGACATGGAAACATCTGCAATCGTAATTGAAACAAGCGCAGAAAAAAGGGTCCGCCGTGGTGGTCCGGTATATCCCTGATGCGGATCCTCGGCCATTTCCAGCGCATGTTCGGCCTGTTCATCCACATTTTCGCGTATTTCAGTATACAGCCGCCAGCAAACCCAGAAGAGCAAAAGTGAACCTACGAATAGAAGCCCAGGCAGACCTAGCATCTTTGTTGCCACTACAGCAAAAACGATGCGAAGCAAGGCCGCGATAATCATCCCGAACAGGATGGCGTTCTTGCGCAGTTCAGGTGCAAGCCCAGCCGCGACCATTCCGATGATCAGCGCGTTGTCGCCTGAAAGGATCAGGTCGGCTATGATAATCTGGCCAAATCCCATCATCTGCTCAAGCATGTAGTTTACTCCATTGAAGGTCGGTCATGATGCATCCTTCAATATAAGGTCTGATGCCTTTTCGCCAATCATGATCGCCGGGGCATTGGTGTTTCCTGATACGATCATTGGCATTATCGAACAATCGGCAACCCTCAAGCCTTCCACCCCGTGTACCCGGAGCTGCGGGTCAACAACAGCAAGGCTGTCGGTTCCCATCCTGCAGGTGCCGGTCGGGTGATAGATGGTCGTTGCGGTGTCGCGTGCCCAGTTCAGAATTGCATGGTAATCATTATCACCTACATGGTCGCCCGGCCGGTACTCACTGGTGATCAGGCCGTTGACCGGCTCCTGACTGCAAATTCTGCGGGCAATCCTGATGCCTTCAACAAGCGTATCCTGGTCTATTTTAGTTGACAGATAATTGGGATGAATGTGCGGGTGATCTGATGGATTTGCAGTTTTGAGTTTCAGGTATCCGCGGCTTTCGGGCCTCAACTGTAAAACGGAAGCTGTAAAAGCATCGAATTTATCTACACCGGTTGTCGGGTTTTCAGCGCTGAAGGGTTGAATGTGAAACTGGATATCGGGCGTTTCAAGGTCGGGCCTTGTCTTGAGATATCCCGTTCCAAGACTCGCTGCCATTGTCATCGGACCAGAGCGTTTCAGGGCATACTCAAGTCCGATTTTTATCTGGTTGATCCAGCCTAGCGATTTCGTATTGATGGTTGGAACTTTGCATTTGTAAACCGGCCGCGCTTGCAGGTGATCCTGCAGGTGTTGTCCGACATTACGATTTTCACTGACGATATTGATGCCATGCAGTGCGAGTTCAGTTCCAGGACCAATTCCCGATAACATGAGAATTTGCGGAGAACCAATTGCTCCGGCAGAAAGGATAACTTCCTTGCGAGCCCTGATCCTGACTTTTTCGCCTTTTCGCATCCCCTCGATACCGATGGCTTTCCTGCCTGCAAAGAGCACCTTGCCGGTAAGCATGTTGGTAATGACTGTGAGATTTTCGCGATTGCGGACCGGCATTAGATATGCCTTTGCCGCACTGCAACGAAGTCCGTTTCGGGCGGTTAGCTGAAAATAGCCGACACCGTCCTGTGTTGCGCCGTTATAATCCGGATTGAAGGGGTAGCCCGCATTTTCTGCAGCTTTTACCCATGCATCAACAATCTTCCAGGATTTTCTGGAATGCGAGACAGAAAGGGGACCATCACCGCCACGCATTTCGCTTTCACCGTCTTCCCAGCTTTCTGACCGCTTGAACAGCGGCAGTACATCATCCCATCCCCAGCCGACATTTCCCATCTGGCGCCAGTTTTCATAGTCCTGCGCCTGCCCTCGCACATATAAAAGGCCGTTGATCGAACTTGATCCGCCAAGCGTCTTGCCGCGCGGCCAATTGACAGCGCGGCCGTTGAGACCCAAATCAGCTTCGGTTCTGTACATCCAGTTCAGAGCCGGATCTTTGATGGTTTTGAAATAGCCAACCGGAATATGAATCCAGGGTGAACTGTCAGGCCCGCCGGCTTCTACGAGGGCGACTTTGTGATGTGGGTTTGCTGACAGCCGGTTTGCAATTGCACAGCCCGCCGAACCTGCTCCAACTATGACAAAGTCAAACTCCAATAAAATCTCCAAAATATTAAAAAAAATCAATTATTGAGACTTTTTTTCTCGATAATCAATGAAAACATGTATATGATGAGTCTTCAAGCAGTTTCTGCCTAGGTCTCAAGCTTTTGGAAAACTGGTACCAGCTCAGAAAATTGTATTCGAATTTTAGCAAGTCGTTATTTTAAACAAATTGATTTTTTATAATAAAGTGTGATTCCAATAGGTGCGAAATTGGCTGACGACAGAATTGCAACGAATCTTAGAATGCTGCTGATCATGGAGACCCTGGGTCAGACAAATTCTGCGTGTTCCCCTACAGAAATTGCAAAAGCCATGGGTCTGCCAAAACAGACGGTTCACCGGCTTTGCGCGACATTGGTTAGAGAGGGTTTTCTTGTTGGTGAAAGCCCCGGCAAGAAGCTGCGTCCTGCCCGTCGTTCGCGGGAAATGGCAGCCGGCATCATGCAGAACTCACGCCATCACATCGCTCGCCATCAAATACTGCTGGATTTGGCTAGGGAAGTTGGCGAGACGGTCAATTATGTTATGCCCGAACAAGATGGAATGAGCTACAAGGACCGCGTTGAGACCGACTGGCCGTTTCGTGTTCAGTTGCCAATCGGTTCAAGTGTTCCTTTTCATTGTACAGCGAGCGGAAAATGCTTTCTCGCCAGCCTGCCCAAGCGTGATCGCGAGAAACTTGTCGAAGCGCTGCCAATGGAAAAACTTACCGATAATACCCTCGCAGATAGGGAGGCCTTGTTGGCTGAGTTGAAAAATATTTCCCGCCAGGGTTTTGCAATCGACAATGAGGAATTCATGGATGGTATGGTGGCGATTGCCGTACCTGTTCCCGATCAAAAGGGACGCTTCGTTGCCGCCATCGCTTTTCATGGCCCGACAATGCGTTTGACGATTGATGCTGCTATTGAAAAAAAGCAAGTTCTTTTTACCGCAGCGGCCCGTCTGTCAAAGATCATTTTCGATGCGGATGGTTAGAAGAAGCTGGTTCTGAGTGGATCATGCAAGCCACTTCGACAGTTGCCATGATTTCGGGCTTTGTGCCATGACGTCCTGCATGTGCTTCCCAAACTGGGCGAGGCCGGTCATTTTCACATAATGCATTGGCCCGCCGCGCCAGCGTGGAAATCCGTAGCCATGCAGCTTGACGACATCCACATCATCACGGCTCTCGGCAATACCTTCTTCAGCTATCAGCGCCCCTTCATTGGCCATGGCTGCAATAAGGCGGTTCTGAATGGTCTCTTTTGAAAAATCCTGACGGACGATGCCAAGTTCGGCTGAATATTTCTGGATCAGATCTTCCACCTCGGCATCGCGTATCGGTTCGCGCTTGCCGTTTTCGTAAAGATACCATCCCCTTGCACTTCGCTGTCCAAAACGTTCCATCTCGCAAAGTTGGTCGCCAAGGGTGACATAGCGCTGGGCGGGATCACGGGTCTTGGCCTGACGCTTGCGGGTAGCCCAGGCGATTTGCAGGCCTGTCAGGTCCTGCAATTCGTAGGGACCCATCGGCATGCCGAAATCTCGCATCGCCGCATCAATCTGGTAGGGCAGGGCACCATCAGCCAGCATGTAGTCTGCCTGGCGGCGATAGGCGGCAAGAATTCGGTTACCGATAAATCCGTCACAAATGCCTGACAAGACTGCAATTTTCCTGGTCTTTTTGGCAATCTCAAAACCTGTTGCAAGTGTATCCGGCGAAGTCTGCGCCGTTTTCACGATCTCCAGCAGCTTCATCACATGGGCAGGCGAGAAGAAATGCAGGCCGAGGCACCTTTCGGGATTGCTCACCCCGGCAAAAATCGCCCCGGGATCAAGATAAGACGTATTGGTCGCCAGAATGGCTTTCGGACTCATGACCTTGTTGAGCTTTTGAAACACCTCGCGCTTGATGGCCAAATCCTCGAATACAGCCTCGATTGCCAAGTCTGCATCCGCACAATCGCCATAGTCGGCACTCGCGGAAAATTTAGCTAGTTGCTCTTGCATTGCTGTTTCGCTCAATTTGCCGCGTTCGACGGAGCCCTCAATGATATCCCTTACACGGGCCGCGCCACCTTGCGCCGCTGCCTCGTCGCGCTCTATCATGAGCACCTGATAACCAGCCCCCAGCATTGCCACGGAAATACCCGCCCCCATCAGTCCTCCGCCGATGACAGCGATCTTTTCAATCGGGGTCGGCTTTCCTGCCTCAATCGCATCAGGCTTGGCTGCCTTGCGTTCAGCAAAAAAGGCATGGCGCAATGCCTTTGATTCCGCTGAGTTCTTGAGCAACATGAAACGTTCTCGCTCGCGCATCAGTCCGTCTGCAAACGGGGTTTGTGTCGCCCATTCGATCGCCTCCAGAGCATGCAGCGGCGATTGTTGACCCTTGGCGGATTTCTTGAGGGATAGACGCTGGCCGTCAAACCAGTCCTTGCCAGGCGAGTTAATGTCCCGCTGGCTGATACCTGTGGGCCGTGGCGGCAGATTTTTTGCGAAGGCGAGCACCGCGTCCGAAAGATTGTCTACCATTGCATCCAGCACGCCGGCTTCCAGCATTTTTGCTGCCGGAAACATGGCACCTGAACAGGCAATTTTAACAGCCTCCTCAACACCCACCAGGCGTGGCAGGCGCTGAGTCCCGCCAGCGCCGGGAATGAGACCGATATTGACTTCCGGCAAACCGAATTTGGTTTCTTTCAGCGCAACGCGCCAAGCGCAGGCAAGGGCGATTTCAAAACCACCGCCAAGCACCGTTCCGTGCATCGCCGCAATAAACGGAACGGGGCAGGCCTCGATCGCATCGCACACATCCGGCAGTTGCGGTTCCATAGGAGGTCTGTCGAATTCGGTGATATCGCCGCCTGCAACAAAGGTGCGGCCCTCGCAGCGGATGATGGCGGCTTTGGCTCCTGAAATGGCAACCTGCCGGACAGCCTCATCGAGTTTGGTCCGCACAGCATTGGAAGTGGCGTTGACTGGAGGATTGTTGATCGTCACAAATGCCAGATCATTTATGAAATCAACCCGAACCGTTTCAGTTGCCATTTTGCTACTCCCATCAATAAGCTGAACCCTTGCTAATAAGAAAACGCGCAAAAGAAAAGGGCGACCTGATGGTTTCAGGCCGCCCAAATTATGCCTTTTGACAGAATGGCTTATTCAACCTTGTCAGTGATGGCAGTTGTCCAGGCACCTTCAGGGGCCTTGGTGATGATTTTCTGGGCCAGCAGGGCATCAGCGGTACGCTGATAAGCTTCAGGAATGAGTTTGCCTGAACCAGAGCCAATCAGCTTGGCAACTTCGCCCATCATACGCTTCTGGTGGTTTTCGTCCTGACCGCCATTTTCCATGACGATACCTGCAGCTTCATCCACGTTTTCGAGAGCATACTTCCAGCCCTTCATGGAAGCAGAAACGAATTTGACCATTTTCTCCTGGAATGCAGGATCTTTCAGATTTTCTTCCATGGCATAAAGGCCATCTTCCAAAAGATCATTGCCCATTTCCGAATAGTTGAAAACAATCAGGTCCTCCGGCTTGTACCCGGCATCAATCAGCTGCCAGTACTCGTTATACGTCATCACGGAAATGCAGTCCGCCTGCTTTTGAATCAGCGGCTGAACATCGAATGACTGTTTGAGGACAGTCACGCCATCAGCGCCGCCTTCTGTGGAAAGTCCGAGCTTGTTCATCCAGGCATAGAATGGATATTCATTGCCGAAGAACCAGACGCCCAAGGTCTTGCCTTTAAAATCTGCTTCGGATTTGACCGGTCCATCTGCTGGGCAAACCATTTCCATGCCGGCTTTTTCAAACGGCTGAGCGATGTTGACGAGCCCCACACCTTTTTCGCGGGCCGCAAGCGCCCCGCCCATCCAGTCGACAATCACATCAGCGCCGCCACCTGCAATGACCTGTTCAGGCGCAATGTCCGGTCCGCCCGGTTTAATTTCAACATCAAGGCCGGCTTCTTCATAAAAGCCTTTGTCCTTGGCAACAAAGTATCCGGCGAACTGTGCCTGAGCCACCCATTTAAGTTGGAGGGTCAGTTTGTCTGCAGCCATCGCTGAACTTGCCATCAGCGACAATGCTAATGCCATCGTAATCTTCAGTGTCTTCTTCATTGACGTTCTCCTGTGTTGCGGCTCCATCCTTACGGTCGTCTGTAGGAGGGATGCCAGAAAGTTGTGAAGCGCTCGAGAAGTGCAAGCGCACCATAAAACAACGACCCGACAACAGCGGCAAGGGCAATCTCGGCCCAAACCATGTCGAGATTCATTCGACCCACTTCGGTCGAAATTCGAAAACCCATGCCGACAACCGGTGTTCCGAAAAATTCGGATACAATAGCCCCGATCATTGCCAGCGTGGAATTGATCTTCAATGCATTGAAAACAAATGGCATGGCTGCTGGCAAGCGTAATTTGAACAGGCTTGCCCAATAGCCGGATCCGTAGGTTCGCATCAGATCGCGTTCCATGTTTCCCGAAGCCGACAACCCCGCAATCGTATTGACCAGCATCGGGAAGAACGTCATGACGATGACAACGGCCGCCTTTGACTGCCAGTCAAATCCGAACCAGATCACCATGATGGGCGCGATGCCGATGATGGGCAGCGCAGAAACCATGTTGCCGATGGGCAAAAGGCCATTGGCCAGAAATTTGTAGCGGTCGGCCAATATCGCAACCAGTAGCCCTGCACCTGATCCAACAACAAAACCGAACAGCACGGCTTTCAATACGGTCTGCCGGAAGTCGGCGGCAAGCAGGGGAACAGATGTGAGAATCTTGGCGCCAATCGCCGACGGTGGCGGCAACAAAACAAAGGGTATGCCCGCGCCCCTGACGATTGCTTCCCACAGGATCAGCAGCCATAGGCCGAACAGCGCAGGTATTAGAAGGCCATTGAGACGGGATGCTGAACTGTGTTCGCTCCCGTTTGAAAGCAGGGTTACCAGCCGCCATGCCATGAGCCAGCAGGCGGCGAGGGCTGCAAAATAGCTCCATCCTGCCGTACCCTCGAAGCTGGAAAGGGCAATGAGCAAGGCAAACGCGGTTACGTGTGTTGCCAGACCCAATGCCCAGATCGACAGGCGCGTCACCGGATTGATCAGCGAAGCGATGATGGCGATCAGCAGATTGGCAAGAATTGCAATAATGGCGATCCTGCCCGGGTCTTGATCCGGCATGGCGAAAAGGGAGATTACCGATAAAGCGATGGCTGCAAGAGCCTGCCAATTGGCTTTCAATCTAAAAGTGCTCATCGGGGTTGCGCCCCCATGCTTCTGGTGACAAACCGCGAGGTGAAGTCAACTAGTGTGACAAGCAGAATTGCCACTACAGAACCTGCAATGAGTGCTGCCCAGATGTCGATGGTCTGTGAATAGTAGGAACCTGCAAGCAGTTTGGAACCAATACCGGCAACCGCTCCGGTTGGCAATTCGCCAACAATTGCACCAACCAGACTGGCGGCGACTGCAACTTTCATGGAAGTAAAGAACAATGGGACCGAGGCGGGAACCCTCAGCTTCCAGAATGTGTTCCAAGCGGACGAATTGTAGGTGCGCATCATGTCGAGATGGGTCACTTCGGGTGAGCGCAGCCCTTTGACCATGCCGACCACGACTGGAAAGAAACTGAGATAGGTCGAAATCAGCGCCTTAGGCAATAGTCCCGTAACATTGACGGCTGCCAGGATCACAATGATCATCGGCGCGACCGCCAGCATCGGGATTGTCTGGCTGGTGATGATCCATGGCAATAGTGATTTGTCGAGCGCCGGAACATGGACAATGCCGACTGCGATCACAACGCCGAGAAGCGTTCCCATCAGGAAGCCCAGAACCGTTGACGAAAGCGTCACACCGGCATGATAGACAAGGCTGCGCCTGGAAGTCGGTTTGACGGTGAAGACATTCTTCCACAAATTCTCCGCCACCTGATGAGGTGCCGGCATCGTCGGTTTCGGCTGGGCCATGGTCTGGGCAACAAATTGGCTGGTGGTAACTTCCGTTCCCGTGCGCCGGTTCAAATCGCGCTGGAAAGGAGCGTTCATGGCATAAGCGGCAAAATACCAGGCAACAACCAAAAGTGCGAGGATCGACAAAACGGGGATGATCTTGCCACCATCATTCCTCATAGCTGTGCCCCGCTCTCAACCCCTCGCGAACCCGGTGGGCGATTTTGAGGAACTCCGCACTTTCACGAATTTCCAGCGGACGCTCAGTCGGCAGCGTCGATTCAATCACATCCGTAACCCGCCCCGGCCGCGGGCTCATAACCACAATCTTGGTCGACAGATACACGGCCTCGGGGATGGAGTGGGTAACAAAACAGATCGTTTTGTCGGTGCGTTTCCAAAGCTTCAGCAATTGCTCATTCAAATGATCGCGGACGATTTCATCGAGCGCACCAAACGGTTCATCCATCAGCAGGAGGTCGGCATCAAAGGCGAGCGCGCGGGCAATAGAGGCACGCTGCTGCATTCCGCCCGATAATTGCCACGGGTACTTCTTGCCGAAGTTTGATAGCTCAACCAGTTCAAGCGTGCGTTTGACGCGTTCGGCCTGATCGGCTTTCGAATAGCCCATGATTTCCAGCGGCAGCGCGATGTTCTTTTCAATCGTACGCCAGGGAAACAGCGATGCAGCCTGAAACACATAGCCATAGGCGCGCTGCATCCGAGCCTCTTCCGGCGTCATGCCATTGACCGTGATCGTGCCGTCTGTCGGTTTTTCAAGATCGGCAATCACGCGCAAAAACGTTGTCTTGCCGCAGCCAGATGGCCCGATGAAAGATACGAACTCGCCCTTGGCGATATCAAGGTTGACATCCTTCAAGGCATGAACCGGACCATCATTGGTCTCGAAGGTGAGGGAAAGATTTTTGGCGGAAATGACGGTCATGAAGGAGCCTGCGTAAGATACTGTCTATCCCCAGTATTTGCGGTACGGGAAATCGCAACCTCCCTCCCCCTAGTGGGGAGGGATTGAGGGTGGGGGTTGTGAGCGGAGCGGAATTTAAATCCGGGGCCAGAGTTGTGAGTGGATTGATCCTTGAAAAGCATTGGTGTTCCATTTGGCGTGGTTACCCCTACCGGATCAGCCAGCACTGCGTTTGGCTTCTCCTGCCTCCCCACAAGGGGGAGGCGGTTGCCCACGGGAGAACTATCATTGGTCTCGAAAGTAAGCGAAAGATTTTTGGCGGAAATGACGGTCATATGTTGATGTCCTCCGATTTCCATTTTCTTGCCAATTGCTCAGTTTTGGCAAAAAGAGTTTGTTTCCGCATTACCTTTCGTTCTTCCTCAACGAAGGAGGACAACCTATCCCAATCTCTAATAAATGCGGATTGCCAATAATCTTTGAAAGCTTGCTCTTCCAAAGCTCCACGATGAATCATTTGGCAGAGTGGTCCATATGTAGACAACACAGCGCGAGCATTCTCTTTGGACTCATCGGATAAATTCCGGTAATCCGCCAGTTGTCCACTGGAAAATAGAGCGCGTCGCCTTTCTCTAAATATTTCTTCCTGCATTTTTTCAGCAATGAACTCAATAGACTGCCTTACGAACAACCTTTCTTCGTTTCGCAGTCCTTTCTTTTGAAACCATATTTGAAAGAAAACAAATATCGCAGTTACAATCACTGCTATCGATGCAACAATCGAAAATAGATTGGCCCAGTCTCCCATACTCCATCCACGTTGAACCATTTCTGCTCCGTCCATCACACCCCACTTGCCGGAATGCCCGTGCGTTTTACCGGCATCGGATTGGTCAATTCCTTCCAGGTCGACAGGGCTTTTGAAACCGAGCCATTGGGCGAGCGCTTGACGAACTTGCCATGGCCTTCCTCGGTCTTGACCTTGCCGTCGACAATCGAGACATGTCCGCGCGACAGGACATAGCGTGGCAGGCCCTTGACCTTTTTGCCCTCAAAGACGTTGTAGTCAATCGCCGACTGTTGTTTCTTGGCAGTAATGGTCTTGGGTTTTTCCGGGTCCCAAACGACGAGGTCCGCGTCCGAGCCGACCAGCACCGCACCCTTTTTCGGATACATGTTCATGATCTTGGCGATGTTGGTGGAGGTGACCGCCACAAATTCGTTCATGGTGATCCGGCCTGTGGCAACGCCGTAGGTCCAAAGCATCGGCATGCGGTCTTCAAGTCCGCCCGTGCCATTGGGGATCTTGGTGAAGTCGCCAACACCAAAACGCTTCTGCTCAGTGGTAAAGGCGCAATGGTCCGTTGCGACAACCGATAGCGAGCCGGACGAAAGCCCTGCCCAAAGCGAATCCTGATGCTGCTTGTTGCGGAAAGGCGGGCTCATCACGCGCCGCGCCGCATGGTCCCAGTCCTTGTTGAAATATTCGCTTTCATCGAGCGTCAGGTGCTGGATCAGCGGCTCGCCCCAGACGCGTTTGCCCTGGGCCCGCGCCCGGCGGATAGCCTCATGGCTGTCTTCGCAGGACGTGTGCACCACATACAGCGGCGCGCCGGTCATGTCGGCAATCATGATCGCCCGGTTGGTGGCTTCGCCCTCCACCTGTGGCGGGCGCGAATAGGCATGGGCCTCAGGCCCTGTATTACCCTGCGCGAGCAGTTTGGCGGAAAGTTCGGCAACCACATCGCCGTTTTCCGCATGGACCATCGGAATGGCGCCGAGTTCCGCGCAGCGCGAGAACGAGGCATAAAGTTCATCATCATTGACCATCAGCGCGCCCTTGTAGGCAAGGAAATGCTTGAAGGTGTTGATGCCGCGCTCCTGAACTACAGTTTTCATTTCGTTGAAAACCTGTTCGCTCCACCAGGTGATCGCCATATGGAAAGAGTAGTCACAATTGGCGCGTGTCGATTTGTTGTCCCACATTTGCAGCGCTTCGAGCAGTGACTGGCCGGGGGCGGGCAGGGCAAAGTCGACGACCATTGTGGTGCCGCCCGATAGCGCGGCTCTTGTTCCGCTTTCAAAATCGTCCGAGGAATAAGTGCCCATGAACGGCATTTCGAGATGCGTGTGGGGATCAATTCCGCCGGGCATGATATAGCAGCCTGTGGCATCCAGCGTCTTGTCGCCTGAAAGGTCTGGCCCGATTTCGACAATCACACCCTTGTCGATTTTGACATCTCCCTTATAGGTGAGGTCTGCGGTGACGATGGTTCCGTTCTTGATAACAGTGGTCATTGATTTTCTCCGCTCTATCGGTGTTTTTCCTCTCCCTTGGGGGAGAGGCCGGCGGGCGCGAAGCGCAAGCCGGGTGAGGGGGCAATTATTTGATTCTCCAAAACGGCAAGTATTGTATCCAACACCGTTTTTCGTTGAAAATAGACTTCATCATTCCAAAAACGAAGTACAGCATATCCTTGTCCATTTAACCAAACCGTGCGTTCCGCGTCATCCGTGTTCTCGCAATGTTGCCCGCCATCCAGTTCAATTACCAGTTTTTCTTCGCGGCAAATAAAATCAGCTATGTAATTTCCAATCCGAACTTGCCTCGAAAAACGATATCCGTTCAGCTTTCTGTTTCTCAACTCAAACCAGATCCGATGCTCTGCTTTAGTGGGGTTTGTGGGCATGTTCCGGGCAAAGGTTTTCGTATGCCGGGCGGGCTTTGGCGCATAGCCCCCCTCACCCGAATGCTGCGCATTCGACCTCTCCCCCGAGGGGAGAGGAAACCTGCCTCCAATATTGCTCTTCATTTCAGCCATCAGTGAACTCTTCATCCGCTGTCGTAGTAGTAGTTTTCCCCTCTGCTGTGAGGCGAGGTTGATTATTGTTTTTCCTTTTTTGCTTTTTCCGCAAAATAGCCGCTCAACAATGCATAGCCGATCGCGGCCAGCCCCCAGATCAGGGCAGTCTTCAAAAGCAGTTCGATCGTCAGAGGCGCGCCGAGATAAACGGTCTCATAGGTGAGCCAGGCAAATCCGGTAACAACAAACCAGACAAATCCGTCCATCCATCGCGCGTTTTTGAGTAGGTTGGCAAACATTGCGTTCATCCCTGCTTCTTTCTGTTCCACCAAACATGTATCTTCCGGCGCAACCGTATCAGGTCGTGAAAGAAAACGTCGAGCGTCCCGTAAACCGGCATCAGAATTCTGAAAGCGGCGGCGGATAGATCTTGCGACGGTGCGCATGCCGCAGCCACCCGTTCCTGGTGAGCAGCCGGAGTCCAGATGCTTGAAAACCCTATGAATTGTGAAACCACATTATTGCGCAGATCAGATATTCCAAAATGATGGGCCCGGAAGATTGAAATACTGGAAAACAGGAAAACTGAAAGGGTAAAGCCAAGGATCAGCAGCAAAAAGTTTGTATCTCCGGTATACTTGCCGCTGATCAATGCATAAACCCATGCCAGCGCCACGAAAACCGTCATGCTTTTTGAAATGCGAAACGCCGCATACGTTCCTGTAAGCTCGTCTGCATAGACTTTCTCATTTTGCTCGTCGATTTCCTGAAGCTTCTTCTTGAATTCGTAGAGCCGCTGGTTTTCTTCATCCGTATGTTCCTCGCCCCTGGCATCATGAAGAATTTTTAGTGCCTCGCTGGTCATGTCCTCGATAGCTTCCCAGCCTGCCAGCGGAACGATTGCCGGTGGCACATATTCTCCAACCCGGTCAAAGCCGATATAAGTGATGTGGATAGCGGTGAGAAACAAAAAGAAAATCAGCAGCAACGCGAACTCGGAAACGCCCAGAATATCGAAAATATCCTGATAATTGCGTATCACCTCATTGACGAGTTCAAGATTGGGCAAAAACCCCTCCGTTACACTTCCAATTTCAGTAAATCCTGAAATCACATAGAAAAATACGCCCGATACGATCAGCCGGGATGACATGAAATTGGAAAGGCGTATGACGCCTTGCAGTAACAGTTCTACATCCATTGCCCGCTCATTCGGATCGCACCAAGGTATTCTTTCCCCTTCGTTGATCTCGTTGCGGTCGATTGCTATCCCACAATCTCCGCTGTTTCCACCACCGCATGGAACAAAACCGCCGCTCCAGCGGTCGACCATTCCTTCGAAATATCCTCTGCCTCGTTGTGTGATAGTCCGTCAACACACGGGCACATCACCATGGCGGTTGGCGCAACGCGGTTCACCCAGCAGGCATCGTGTCCGGCTCCCGAAATGATGTCCATGTGCGAGTAGCCGAGGCGATTTGCTGCATCGCGAATTGATTGCAGCAATTTCTTGTCAAAGGCCGGCGGATCAAACTGGCCGACAATCTGTGATGAAAATTCAAGGCCGAGTTTCTTGCAGAGTTTCGGCGCTTCCTTGTCAAACCGCTTCAGCATCTTGTTGATGATCTTCAGTTCATGGGAACGAAAATCAACCGTGAAAACCACTTTGCCCGGAATGATGTTGCGCGAATTGGGATACACATCGATATGGCCGATGGCACCAACTGCATTGGGCGCATTGTCCATGGCAATTTCGTGAACCAGTTCCGTGATTTGTGCCAGACCCCGTCCTGCATTTTTGCGCATTGGCATTGGCGTTGAGCCGGTATGGCTCTCTTTGCCGGTAACCGTGCATTCGATCCAGCGCAGCCCCTGGCCGTGGGTCACAACCCCGATATCCTTTTTCTTTGCTTCAAGGATCGGACCTTGCTCGATGTGTAACTCAAAGAAGGCGTGCATCTTGCGTGCACCGACTTTTTCATCTCCAAGCCAGCCGATGCGCTTCAACGCGTCGCCAAATTTGATGCCCTTGGCATCGGTTTTCTCATAGGCAAACTCCTTGGAGAATATTCCGGCAAAGACGCCCGATGCCATCATCGCCGGGGCAAATCTCGTGCCTTCCTCATTGGTCCAGTTTGTCACCACAATCGGATGCCTGGTCTTGATGTCAAGATCATTGAGCGTGCGGACAATTTCAAGGCCGGCGAGAACCCCGAGTACCCCGTCATATCGACCGCCTGTTGGCTGCGTATCAAGGTGTGATCCGACATAAACAGGAAGGGCGTTCGTGTCGGTGCCAGGCCGGGTCATAAACATTGTCCCCATTTCGTCAACGCCCATTGTGCAGCCTGCGTCTTCACACCATTTCTGGAACAGTTTGCGTGCCTCGCCATCCTCATCCGTGACAGTTTGGCGGTTGGAACCGCCCGCAATTCCGGGGCCGATCTTTGCAATTTCGTGTATTGTATCCCAGAGCCTGTCGCCATTGATCCGCAGGTTTTCACCGGCTGTAGGAATTGCCGATTGCTTTAACTGGGTTGAGCGCTGTTTGGCCATGGAACACTCCTTCGGTAATGCGTCAAATATTTTCAAAAAGACAACTTGTAAAAATTGACCGGTTGGTAAAGATTACAGGTTCCTGTTAGACTCTCAAGAAAAAAAGTGAGATTTGAACTGACAATTGCACTTTGATTCTGTTGGCAGATTTCTTCCGATTGGAGGCCTGATCCTTGACCCTTCCCAGAGCAGCCCAAACCAAGCGCCGTACGCGCATTCAGGAAGAAAAGGAGGAGGTGATCCTTGAGGCCGCTCTTGAAGTATTTGCCAACCATGGGTTTCGCGGTGCAACGATAGACCAAATCGCCGATCAGGCAGGCATGTCCAAGCCAAACCTTCTATATTATTTTCCAACAAAGGAAGCCATTCATCGGGTACTGATTGACCGCATTCTTGACACGTGGCTCGACCCCCTGCGCGCTATTGACGAGACGGGTGAACCGCTTTCTGAGATCAAGAGTTATATCCGCAGAAAACTCGAAATGGCACGCGATTTTCCCCGCGAGTCGCGCTTGTTTGCCAACGAGATTTTGCAAGGTGCACCCAGAATTCAGGAAGAGTTGCAGGATTTGAAAAACCTTGTCGATGAAAAGGTCAAGGTATTTGCAAAATGGATTGAACAGGGGAAAATGAGAAACATTGATCCCTATCACATGATTTTTTCGATTTGGGCAACGACCCAGCATTATGCAGATTTTGATGTGCAGGTGCAGGCAGTGCTTGGAAGCAGAAAAAGTGGTGAAGGCCGGTTTGAGGATGCCGCGCGTTATCTTGACCAGTTGTTCGTCAGTGGCTTGAAGCCGTAGCTGTTTTCAACTGTCCGGCAAAAACGCGATAACGACGAGGGCGAGAGCAGTTACAAGTGCTCCTGTGATAACTGAAAGGCTTACCCAGCCATGCCCTATCAATCCTTCGATCAGGATGATGAAGCTTGGTGTCAGATAACCGTAGGACAACACTTTTGAGGCGGGCAAGCGCACAGCGGCAAAACGCAGAAGATAAAACGTGGTCGCGGTGGTGAAAATGAACAGATAGGAAATTCCAACCCAGACGATGGGCGGAAGATTGGTCCAGTCGGTGGCAAAAATGTCCGGAATGGCAACAAGCGTGATCCATATCCAGGTTGCCGCCAGGGAGTAGAAGGTAAAAACACTGGTCGGTTCGCCCCGCGTAAATTTTTTTACCAACACCGCATATGCTGCATGGCCGGCACAGCCTATGAAAAACAGTGCTTCACCTCTGCCAATTTCAAAATTGAGTATGGCATTCAGATCCCCGCGAAAGATAACCCAGATCGCTCCGCAGGCAGCGACCAGGAGGGAGAGGACCACCAGCGGCGGCGTAGTCTGGCGCAATAACAGCCAGCCAAATGCAGCACTCATCAGGGGGATCAAGGTGAAAACCGCTCCGGTGGAAACCGGAGTTGAAAGTTTCAGGGCAACAAACATCAGAACGAAATATGCCGCCATCAGCACGCCCAGTATCGCAAACCGCCATGGCGCTGGTGGAATATGCGGAACACTTCCAGTTACCACGTAGGCAACGGTACCCATCAGGAGTGTGGCGAGTAGAAACCTGAGTGAATTGAGTGCTGCTGGGGCAAGGTGCGGAACAGCCAGATCACCGATTGAAAATGATCCGGCAATCAGCGCAGCAAAGAGCAGCATGGCAAGGTGAGCAAGCAGCTTCTCCTTGCCAATTGCGTGGGTTCTGAAAGATGAAGTTGCTGGCATCTACAATTGGCTTTCGACTTTTGTTTTCAGTTGTGAAGACAAAGAAAAACCTGCTGAAAAAAATGGGGCAGGGCAGGGTGAAGACTCACCACAACCCCGCCCCGTCCGGGAGGGAACCGAAAACCTATTCAGCCGCAACGCGGGACGGATTGTTGGGATGCTCTGTCCAGTTTGCATATTTTTTCTCAACGTTTTTGCCTGTGCGCTTGTCCATGGTTCCTGCAGCCAGAGGCTCCATCGTTATACAATTTTCGACAGGGCAGACATTGACACACAGATTGCAGCCAACACATTCCTCTTCAATCACCTCGAAATGGCGCACTCCGTCCAGCATCGAGGTAATGGCCTGATGAGAGGTGTCCTCGCAGGCGATATGGCAACGGCCGCATTTGATGCAGGCATCCTGATTGATCCTCGCCTTGGTGACATAATTGAGATTGAGATATTGCCAGTCGGTCACATTGGGGGTTGCCATTCCGATGACGTCATCAAGTGTCTTGTGACCTTTCTCATCCATCCAGTTGGAAAGCCCGGGAATCATTTCCTCGACAATCTTGAAACCATACGTCATTGCAGCGGTGCAGACCTGAACATTGCCTGCGCCAAGAGCCAGAAATTCGGCCGCGTCTCGCCAGGTTGTTACACCGCCAATTCCGGATATGGGCAAGCCCCTCGTTTGCTCGTCCCTTGCTATTTCAGCAACCATGTTCAGAGCGATCGGCTTTACGGCAGGCCCGCAATAACCACCATGCGAACCCTTGCCGTCAATCGATGGTTCGGGCGAAAATGTATCAAGATTGACACCTGTGATCGACGAAATGGTGTTGATGAGCGACACGGCATCCGCACCGCCGGATTTGGCAGCCCGCGCAGGATAACGGATATCCGTAATGTTTGGCGTTAGTTTCACAATCACCGGCATGCGGCTGTTGGCCTTGCACCAACGCGCGACCATTTCAATATATTCAGGCACCTGCCCGACTGCAGCACCCATTCCGCGCTCGCTCATCCCGTGTGGGCAGCCAAAATTCAGCTCGATGCCGTCAGCTTCGGTTTCCTCAACAAGCGGCAGGATCGCTTTCCAGGCAGCCTCTTCGCAGGGCACCATGATTGAGACAATCATCGCCCGGTCCGGCCAGTTCTTTTTGACTTGTTTTATTTCACGCAGGTTAGTCTGCAGATCACGGTCGGTAATCAGTTCAATGTTGTTGAGGCCGAGCAGACGCCGGTCGGCTCCCCAGATTGCGCCGTAGCGCGGGCCATTGACATTGACAACAGGAGGGCCGGCTTCACCAAGAGTTTTCCAGACAACGCCGCCCCATCCCGCCTTGAATGCCCGTTCAACATTATAGGCCTTGTCGGTGGGAGGAGCCGAAGCAAGCCAAAAGGGATTGGGTGATTTGATGCCAACAAAATTGTTTCGGATATCAGCCATGATTTTCTCCTGTGCCGCTCAGCGCCAAATGAATGCTCTCTGCTGCATCCCGTCCCTGCGCCACGGCCGTCACTGTCAAATCTTCACCCTGATTGGTGCAATCGCCGCCTGCCCAAACTCCGGCAAGTGAAGTTTTACCTTCAGTGTCGACAGCGATTTTTCCGTTGTCCATCCGGATTGATTTTGCGGCACCGTCAAGATCGTCTGCGATCAATGTCTGACCAATCGCGCTGAAAATCTGGTCAGCTTCGAGTTTTAGTCTCTTTCCGGTGCCAACAAGCTTGCCACTTTTCAACTCGGTATATTCAAGTTCGATGCCCGAAACCTTGCCTTTTGGTGCCTTGATTTTGTGAGGCATGACCCAGTGGCGTATGCTGACCCCTTTCGCCGCAGCAAGTTCCTGCTCAAAGGGGGATGCATTCATGTGTTCCTGTCCACGGCGATAGCAGATCGTTACCTCTTCAGCGCCCAGAAGCTTGGCCTGGACAGCGCAGTCGATGGCTGTCATGCCGCCGCCGATCACGACAACCTTGCGTCCAACCGCCAGCTTCTCCTTCGATTTTGCCTGACGCAAATCAGCGATGAAATCCACAGCGCTTTCCATGCCGTCAGCGTTTTTGTGCTTGAGACCGAGATCATTGACACCTGAAAGTCCCATGCCGAGAAAAACGGCATCATAGTCGTTCTGAAGTTTTTCCAGAGACAGGTCTTTGCCAACCTTCTTGCTGGTAATAATTTCAATGCCGCCAATCGCGGTGATATATTCAACTTCTTTCCGTGCAAAATCATCAACTGATTTATAAGCGGCAATGCCATATTCATTCAAACCGCCAGGCTTTTTGCGGCTGTCGAAAATGGTAACGTCATGCCCATGAACAGCGAGACGGTGCGCGCAGGATAGGCCCGCAGGTCCGCCGCCAACAATTGCAATTTTCTTGCCGGTGGATTTTCCACGTTTAAAAAACTGCTTGTTCTGGATCATCGCCTCGTCGGTGGCAAAGCGTTGCAACTGGCCGATTTTAACGGGCTTGCCTTCGGCCAGTTCGCGCACGCAGGCCTGCTCGCACAAGGTCTCCGTGGGGCAGACGCGCGCGCACATGCCACCCATTATATTCTGATCGAAGATTGTCTTGGCGGCACCAAGAGCATTGCCAGTCGAGATTTGCCGGATGAACATCGGAATATCAATGTCGCTGGGGCAGGCGGTCACACAGGGAGCATCATGGCAGAAGTAGCAGCGGTCCGAAGCAACCAATGCTTCGTGTCGGTCGAGAGCAGGATGGAGATCGGAAAAATTGGCGGCCAGTTCTTTTTTGCCAAGCCGCCCCGCTTCTATACCATCTTTCAACTGCTTGCTGTCCATCCAATTCCTCCAACACAATTTTCTGAAGCATTCGCAATCTGCTGGGATATTAGAGTCTTGATTTTTGGACATTGCAAGAAAAATTTATCAAATGGTCAATTTTTTTAAAATGCGCAAAATCGTGCTTCAGGAACTGCGAGGAACCTGAGTAAAGTTCAACTGAGGTTGAAACTACAGCCTGCTATTTGAGTCCAATGTAAAAACGGAAGGTCTTGGTCTGACACCGAAAACCGATAGGAATAGGTGTCAGTTTGCGTCCAGAACAAAAAGATGTGGGATTTTTTCCGAAACCACCAGCGCACATTTTGCGCCGGTCACGTGTCTTATTTTTTCCGAGATCGAGCGAATCTCGTTAACCGAAGTCCCCTTCCATTTCTGGCCGGAATAGGCCCGATCCCTTTTTGTACGCAGCTTGAAATCTGCCATCACCATGCGGGGTGAAAAGCGGACAAGGCCAAACCACGCAGGAAAATCCTTGCCGGGCAGTGCGATCTTGTCAACTTCGTCCATGATCAAGTCGCTTGCCAATCTTCCTGAAAGATTGGAGTAGAACTCCTCCTTGGCAGAAATATCCCTGCCGATGGTCTTGCCGCCATTAACAAGTTCTTCCATCAATGCGCGCAATGCATTTTCATCTTTGACGATTGGGGCGAATGCCTCCATGACTCTCGTATCATGATGATCATCAGGAAAAGGCGCATACATAACGTGGCTTTTCCCCATTATCTCTGCTTCTATTCCGGTTGTGCATCCGTGGTGGAAAAGGCAATCCGACCCGAGAATCCACGGCGTTGCAATGGTGTTGGAAACGACCGCGCAATTCTCAATTCCATCCAGGCTGGATTGCCAGAATTCGACAGACTCCGAGGGATGCGGCCGCACAATCAGTTTGTGACCGGGAAACCACGATTTGATTTTCGGCAACACCTCGATGAACGCGTCGAGGTTTTTGCGTCCCTGCACAAATATCTGCTCGAACTCCTCCTCGGTCTTGGCATAGGCCTTGGATTGCGTCCTGAGCTGGCGACGTACAAAGTGTTCACCGCGCGCATGAATGATGCCGCCAAAGTTAGAGCAGAAGAGAATATACCTGCCGTGTTCGGCTCGGATCGCATCAACTTCGTCTTGAAAAAGCGGTTGAAAAGCTTTTCTCCAGATATCGGTTCTGGCAAGGCCCGATACAACAAACTGGCTGGCATGGCCGGGATATTCCCTGATTGCATGTTCGCGCAGTTGGTTCGAAATGCAAAACCACCGCTCGCTGCAATTGAGTGTTTCTTCGGACAACCGGACACCCAGAAAGCGGTCGGGAGAGCCGTAAAATCCGGTGCTCTCCTCATCCATCACGACGACCTTGTGGCCGAGACGCTTGAAACGTTGCGGTTTTCCGTGCCGGGCAAGGCCGAGACTCTTGTCGTAGATAACTCCCTTGGGCAGAAAGGGCGCAAGCCGCCGGATGGTGGTGTCCTTGCCCAGAATGACGCGGTAGCCGCGCTCAACGGCAAGATTTGCCAAGAGCAATTTGCCCGGCATTTCGCGCGATTGCACCTCGACCGGGATGATCAGCCATGGTTTGCCTTGATTGCTCATTGCCACCGCTCAAGCAGATTTGAAATTGATCCGGCCAGTTTGGCTGAATTCATGTCAGCATCAAAATTCTCGATTTCAGGAATGTAATCCATGTCCACCATGCCTGGCCACATCGTTTTGCCAAGCCGATCAGCGCCTTCTTTCAGTTTCTCCTTGTCAAAACCAAATGCCGCAACTTCGCTCCATGTCCACTTGTCGTGAATATGAAAAACACCAGGCAGTGCGCTCCAATAGGTATCCCCAAAACCGATCACCGGTTTGCCCATCAAGACAGATTCCCATCCCGCGGTTCCCGTGATCGTTGCAACCGCCTTTGATTGGCGGATCAAATCAAAACTTGGCGTGTTCCGGTCAATTCCAATGAGGTTCGGAATTCGTTTCAACCGCTCAAAAAATGCAGGACCGCGCATCTGGCTGCGCTGCTTTGGATTTTCTTTTACTGCAATAGGGATGTGTGCCGGCACGCGTTCGCGTAATACTTCAAGCGCCAATGCCTGATCCGCAAATTCATTGCCCAAAATGTCGGTCGTCATCTCGGGTTGCAAGTGCAGGGGAAAATAGATGAACTCCTTGTCTTTGAGTTCATCAAGTTTGCAGGTAAAAAATTTGCTGGTGGCATTGAAATAATAGAGGTTTTCCTTCTCCTTTTTTAACCGGCCAAGATTGCGGTTGAAGCTTTGGCGCCTGCGATCCGCACTGAAACCGGTAAGTCCCAGTCCAATTATCAGCTTCGCTCTTGTGATACTTCCAATGCAATAGAGGGCACGCGCAATGTCGGTACGAATGGTTGCCATGTAAAAAGGCGGCTTTGAGGGAGGCGTAATGTCAAATTCATACCCATCGCTGCGCGGCAGGACTGGAGCCCGGCCAAGTTCCCCCCAATGGGTTACCGCATAGGAGTGGGTGGCAACATGGCTTTGCATGAAGAGGATGGTTTTGATGCCCCGTTTTCTTGCAAGATAATAGAGGGAAATGAGTGCCCCTTGATGGGGAACATTCGAGAAAATGAGAACGTCCGGTTGGCAATGATTTAGCCAGGTATCAGAAAAGTCAGACGCAATCGAATAAAGGTGCTGGTAGTCAGTCCAGTCGTTGACCAACTCTTTCGACCAGTCCCAACGTTCAACGCAGCGGACGAAATAGGAAAGCGCTTCCGCATCAGGCAGTTCCGGTTTCCTGTCTTTCAATTGATTCTTATGAAAATGCGGATATTCAAATTTTTTGAACCGCTCGAAGCTGAGGGTCGCCAGATCATCCTCATTTTCCGGTCTGGCTTTCCCGGTATAGATGTGGCCGCAAACATCAAGACCGCAGTCCCGGAAAACCTTGGCCTGGGCGATTGTGAATCCGACAAGCGCTATTTTTGATGCAGGCTTCAAGGTTCCGGTTTCCATGGGATTGTTGAGCAAAATGTTTGTTTCACTGACATAAACGAATAATAGAACACTTCAAGTTGGTTCTCTGGAGCATGCCGGTGTTTTTGCTGCTGTTTGAGCTATCAAACAATGTGGTGCGCCGCCGCTGTCGTGATCACAGGCGTGCCTCCAATCCAGGTTGACAGCGTATGGCTTTCTGGCGATACCTCTTGCCACCTCCATTTATAAGACGACATTCATGATCCCTTATGGCCGCCACAATGTAACCCGAAAAGATATCAAGGCAGTTACTGCCGTTTTGCAATCGGACTCGCTTACCGGCGGCCCGGTTGTTGAAAAATTTGAAAAGAACATTGCCACCCATTGCAATGTCAAATTCGCCATTGCCACCAACAGCGCTACATCATCCCTGCACATTGCCTATCTTGCCCTTGGCGTTGGCAAAGGCTCCCTGGTCTGGACATCGCCGATCACGTTTGTAGCCACCTCCAATGCTGCGCTGCTTTGTGGCGCCATGGTTGATTTTGTCGATATCGACCCTGAGACATTCAACCTTTCGGTTAAAAAACTGGAAGAAAAACTCGCAGCAGCAAAAGCCAGGGGCCAGCAGTTGCCAGACGTCGTTACTCCCGTCCACATGGCAGGCCTTTCCTGCGATATGGAAGGCATCAGCCGTCTCGCAAAGGAATACGGTTTCAGGGTGATCGAGGACGCCTCGCACTGCATCGGCGGAAAATACACGGGCGAGCCGATTGGCAATTGCCGGTATTCCGATATCTGTGTCTTTTCGTTTCATCCCGTCAAAATCATCACCACTGCCGAAGGCGGCATGAACACGACCAATGATCCTGCGCTCGCCAAAAAAATGGTAATGTTACGCAGCCACGGGATAACCCGGGATCCAAAATTGATGACCCATGCTCCCGATGGACCATGGTATTACCAGCAATTGGAGTTAGGTCTCAATTACCGGATGACAGAGTTGCAGGCAGCGCTAGGCAACAGCCAGTTGCAGCGGCTGGAAAAGATCACAGCAAAACGCCATACAATTGCGGGTCGTTACGACAAGGCTCTTAAAAATCTGCCGCTATTGCTGCCCAAACGTCCGTCTGATTGTTACTCGGCCTTTCACCTTTATATCGTCCGTCTGAAACCGGAAGAAGCCAAACTCAGCCATCTCCAATTGTTTGAAGGATTGCGCAAGCAGGGGATTCTCGTTCAGCTTCATTACATTCCCGTCCACACCCAACCCTATTACCGACAGATGGGATTTGTGGAAGGCGATTTCCCTTTGGCGGAAGCATATTACAAAACAGCGATCAGCCTTCCCATGTATCCAACGTTGACAAAACCGGAGCAGGAAAAGGTTGTTGAAACATTACGGAGTTTATTGTTGTGAGCATCGCGGTTATCCCCGCCCGCGGTGGAAGCAAGCGCATTCCACGGAAAAACATCCGCGACTTCTGCGGCAAGCCGATGCTGCAGTGGACGCTCGAAACACTCATCGCGAGCGGGTTGTTTGAGCGTATCGTTCTTTCAACCGATAATGCGGAAATTGCTGATCTGGGGCGAAGTCTCGGCGCGCAGACACCATTTGTGCGCCCACCCGAACTGTCTGATGACTTTGCCACAACGCGAGATGTGATGCGCCATGCTGCCGATTTTCTCAAGTCAGATGAGCCGCTTTGCTGCATCTACGCCACCGCGCCTTTTATTCAGGTAGACGATCTTGTTCTGGGTGAAAAGTTGTTGCGCCAGGACAAACGCGACTATGTGTTTTCCGCTACCCAGTTCGGCTTTCCGATACAGCGCGCCTTGAAGGAAAACAGCGACGGCAGCGTCTCGATGTTTCAACCCGAACATGAACTGACCCGAAGTCAGGATCTGGAGCCCGCCTTTCACGATGCAGGCCAGTTCTACTGGGGAACGCCTGCTGCCTTTTCTGCAGCAATACCGATTTTCTCCTCCAACTCCGCGATGGTAAAATTGCCGTCTTACCGGGTTCAGGACATCGACACGCACGAAGACTGGTCAAGGGCGGAAGCCATGTTTCGCGCCATCGGATTGGACCGACAATGAACATTGCGTTCCGGGTTGATTCATCGCCTGTTATGGGCGCCGGGCACTTCATGCGATGTTTTTCGCTTGCTGATATCCTGACGGATCAGGGCCATCACTGCCTGTTTGTTTGTTCACAATTGATGCCTGCCCACCGCGCAAAACTATCAGACAGCGGCATGGAATTTTTCCATATCAATGATGATTCAGATCAGAACGCACACGAAACAATTGAGATATTGGATGCGCAAGCGTGCACCGCACTGGTAGTTGATCATTATGAACTTCATGGCCAATGGGAAACAACCGTTTTGCCATTGGTCGCAACACTTGCTGTCATAGACGATCTTGTCCGCAACCATGTGGATGGCATTTTGATAATTGATCCAACCCTTGGCCGCAAACCCGCCGAATACGCCGCCTCCAATCCGGTAACGGCATTGTGCGGCAGCGACTATGCCTTGTTGGGAAAACGCTACTATGATTTGCGTGAAGAGCGGATCGGTGGAACCGGCGCATCGAAAAGAAATTTGTTGATCTGCTTTGGCGGAAGCCTTGCAGGTGACCTCACTTTAAGAACATTGACAACGCTGGAAGAAAACGGGTTGGCCACTTTCGACCAAATTGATGTTGGGTTGCCAGGCGAACCTGACGTCCTCGATGCGATAAGGAAACTCTGCGACAAGACCGGAGCAGCGTTTCATGATTGGGTTGGCGACATGCCTTCCATGCTTGCCGATACCACGCACGCGATTGGCGCGCCGGGTGGCATGGCCTGGGAGCGCTGTGTTCTTGGTATTCCAAGCATCGTTGTCCAGATCGCAGATAATCAGACAGACAATCTTGCGGCACTCGAGAAGGCCGGTGTAATCGAGCGCTGTTCACTCGATGAAGTCGAGGCGCAATTGCCAATGGCAATGCAAAATCTAGACACAAATTATTTCGAAATGCAGCGCGCTGCTTTGGCACTTGTCGACGGGCTTGGCGCGCGTCGCATCGCCCAGTATTTTTCATCGGACCGCACGAAGGATGGGCAGACCGTTATTTTGCGTAAAGCGGTGATGGGCGACATTGAAACGGTCTATAATTGGCAATGCGAACCTGATGCCCGCCGCTTTGCACTCAATTCCGAGCCGCCAACCTGGCCTGAGCACGAAAGCTGGATGCAGGACAGAATAAGGCGGACAACAACCCATTTTCACATTGTTGAATATCAGGGTAAACCCGCAGGATTTGTTCGCCTCGATCGCCTCGAAAAAAAACGCTACCTGATTTCCATTTTAATATCGGAAAAATTCCAAAAGCTTGGTATTGCTGGTCTGGCGTTGAAACGGATTGAAGAACTGCACAGGGAGCTAACGATTTGCGCAACAGTGCTGCCTGAAAACATTTCTTCAACAACCTTGTTTCTCAAGGCGGGATATCAGCAGGTTTCATTGAAAGAGTATGTGCGGGGCGTATCATGACGAAGTCAATTCAAATAGCGGGTAGAAGCATTGGGCCTGATTTTCCACCCTATATAATTGCAGAACTCTCCGCCAACCATAACGGGCAAATTTCGCGTGCTTACGAAATCATGGAAATGGCGAAAAAGGCAGGTGCTGATGCGCTGAAGCTTCAGACCTACCATCCCGATACAATAACCTTTAAAAGTGACAAGGATGAATTTCAGATCAAGGGTGGCCTTTGGGACGGCAAAAGTCTTTATGAGCTTTATGAATGGGCGCACATGCCGTGGGACTGGCACAAGCCGCTTTTTGACAAGGCGCGCGCGCTTGATATCACGATTTTCTCTTCCCCTTTCGACCCGACAGCGGTGGACCTGCTCGAAGATCTAGGTGCGCCTGCTTACAAGATTGCCTCCTTTGAAGCGGTTGATCTGCCGCTGATCCGATATGTTGCCGCAACGCGCAAGCCGATGATCATCTCGACCGGAATGGCCGACAAGGACGAAATTGCCGAAGCGATAGCAGCGGCGAAAGATGGCGGTTGCACCCAGTTGATCGTCTTGCATTGCGTCAGCGGTTATCCGGCTCCACCCGGCGAATACAACCTTAAAACCGTCGCTGATCTGGCCGCCCGTTTTGATGTACTTGCAGGGCTCTCTGACCACACAATTGATAATGTCAGTGCCATTGCTGCTGTCGCACAGGGCGCATGCCTGATTGAAAAGCACGTCACGATGGACCGATCATCTGGCGGACCCGATGACAGCTTCTCGCTTGAACCCGCAGAGTTTGCCCAATTGTGCCGCGATGCCAGGATCGCTTGGCAGGCACTGGGGCACGTTAATTACGAGCGTACCGAAAGCGAGAAGGGCAATGCCCAGTTTCGTCGCTCACTTTATGTTGTTGCGAACATCAAAAAGGGCCAACCTTTCAATGTTGAAAATGTTCGAAGCATTCGCCCGGGCTTTGGGTTGGCGCCAAAACATCTGGACAATGTTCTTGGAAAAGCCGCTAAACAAGATATTGAAGCGGGAACTGCGCTCAATTGGGACATGATAGGCTGACCTTTTGGGGCGCCTCTCTGAGGAGGAGAAGACTGATGAAAATGCCGAAAAACAAACTAAAGGCAGCTCTGAAAAAAGGAGAGCTGCAGATCGGTATCTGGTCCAATCTGGTCAGCCCGATGGCGGCCGAGGCGCTATCGCTTACACCGTTTGACTGGTTGCTTTTTGACATGGAGCATGGTCCCAACGAGTTGACCGATGTTGTCAGCCAGTTGCAGGCACTCAATGGCAGTTCGATTTCCCCGATCGTGCGGCCGCCCTGGAATGATATGGTAGTGATCAAAAGGCTGCTTGACGCGGGTGTTCAATCTCTGGTCATTCCCTATATCCAGAATGAGGAAGAAGCCCGCCGCGCCGTTGCTGCAACACGCTATCCACCTGAAGGGGTACGAGGCGTTGCGGGTGGCTCGCGGGCAACCCGTTTTGGTCTGGTTGAGGATTATCACCGCAATGCGCACAAGGAACTTTGTGTCATTCTGCAGGTCGAAACCGCACAGGCGGTGGATGAGATAGAAAAGATCGCAAAAATCGACGGGGTTGATGCGATCTTTGTTGGTCCGGCAGATCTTGCCGCTTCAATGGGCCATCTTGGAAATTTCAATCATCCGGAAGTTCAGGCTAAAATTGCCGAGGCTGCCAAGCGCATAACGAAGGCAGGAAAACCGGGAGGAATACTTTCCTTCAACCAGTCGCAGGCAATGGAATATATCAAGATGGGATACACATTTGTGGCGGTCGCATCCGACCAGTCCCTGATGGTTTCAGCAGCTTATGCCCTGCATGCGAAATTTGAGCCTTTCTTGAAAAAGTAGTTCTGTTCAGGCTTGAAGGCAAAATTGTTGCATGTGCCGGTAGTCAGGTAAAACCTCTTCCTCAATTCTTTGCAGGGAAGCTGATAGCCTGACTTCCTGGGCTTTTTCAGGCGGGGAAAATCCGGTCGAGTTCCAGACTGCATCATACCAGTGACTGGCCCATATGCCATCTTCAGGTTTCGGACCCTTTTCCCATCTCAGCATGGCTGGATCAAAATTGATGTGGATGACTTCACATAATTTACGCAGCATTCCTTCGGGGTTTTCACGAATGGCATGTGCATCGACTACAACCGGTGCTGCCCCAAATTCGTCACGCGCAAGATTGAATATTTCCCGCTGCTTCCTGAAACCGAGATCTTCGCCGGTAACGTTCTCCGACTTGGCTGCATAACTCGCCAGCACCCGTTTGGGTTCACGGATAAGAAAAACATTGGTGACCTTTGAAATCCACGAAAGGTCAAAGCTGTCTATCATGTGATGTGTCATGTGCTTTTGATAGACAAGCGAATACGGCGCAACCGGAGCCTTGAGGCAGGCCTCGACAATCTTGGCTGGATCGGTTTCACCATCGGCAATGATCTCCTCTCGCATAGGGTGCTGCAGACCTGTTGCCTTGAGATAGGCAGCGTAAAAGGGTTCGTCGATCGCATGACAATCATCGCGCGAACCAAAGCTGCGCATCATCGCTGTCGACAGGTTCCGTGGTCCTGACCACATCGCAATAATCTTGGCCGGTGATGGGTTCGAATGGTTGTTGTGCGCCGATGTCTCGTTCATTGAGAATCCCATAAATTGGGGTGAAATCCGTCTCTCTGGTTTTCACAATTGGAAAATCCGTCAAATCCGTGTACCGCATTCAGTAAACCGGTCAACGAAAAGTTCAATAAGAGAGTGATGGAAAACAAAATGTCAAATCCGGCAGAACTCCTCCTGTCCCACGCACTGCCCTGGATGAGGCAGGCGAGCCGGATTGCGCTTGCTCATTACGAGAAAGTCGGCAAATCGCTGGAAGTCATGTCCAAGTCTGATGACAGTCCGCTTACCTTGGCTGATCTTGAGGTCGATGCTTTCCTTGGTAGTGTCCTGCAGGAAACGTTTCCTGGTATCCCGGTGGTAACCGAGGAGCGTGCTGCCTCGCATGACCTTGATGTCTCCACGGGTTTTTTCTTTCTGGTGGATCCAATTGACGGCACGAAAGAGTTCATCAACAGGCGCGACGAGTTTACCGTAAATATAGCACTTCTTCAAAATGGGGTTCCCCTGGCAGGTATTGTGTGTGCGCCGGCACTCGGCAGTTGCTATGCTGGGAGGGTCGGTCAGGGCGCCATGGAAATTGACCTCGGCACAGGCAAGACCTCAAAGATCAGCGTTGCAGTTCCTGACAACACGGCGCTGCGCGTGGTAGCCAGCCGTTCACACCTTTCCACGGAAACACAGGCATTCATAAACGCAAACAAGGTTGTCGACATGAAGAGTGCGGGCTCATCGTTGAAATTCTGCCTGCTGGCAAAAGGTGAGGCAGACCTTTATCCCCGTTTTGGTCCAACGATGGAATGGGACACTGCAGCCGGCCATGCTGTCTTGCTGGCAGCGGGTGGGTTTGTGAACAATCTGGATGGCAGCCCGCTTTGTTATGCAAAGACGGATTTCAGGAATCCGTGGTTTATCGCGGGAGCAGGGGATGTGGTATTGCGCATGCCGTGAATTCGCTTCTATCGCCGGAAATATTCAACGAAAAGACGGCCAAATGGCATCGGTGAGCTAATCAAGAAGGTTTGGGACTCTGCGAAAAAGGGGGGGGTGGGAAAAGGTGTGAAAAGCATATGCCCAGATTCTCCCATTCCACTATTTGCCCCAGCGAATGAAAGATGCTTCTCACACCTTCTAATGAAGACACGCCTGGCCCCACACCTGTTGTCTCCATCAAAAATGATAATTGGTAAGTTTGAAGAAAGTATTAACGTACTGATGCGAGCCAAAGCTGCAAATGGCGTAATTCGGAAACAATTTGGCTTGTATCCGATGGTCATGTCACCGTCGAAAGGTTAGTGAAGGGCAAAAGAATTTTTATCCGGGAGTGCCTAATGACCGCGCAAGTTATTGACGGAAAAATTGTTGCCTCAGAAGTTGTTGAGATCGTCAAAACTGCAACACAAAAATTGGTGAATGACACAGGCGTTGTCCCGGGTATTGCCGTTGTCATAGTTGGCGAGGACCCTGCAAGTCAGGTTTATGTTCGCTCAAAAGGCAAAAAGGCACAGGATTGCGGATTTCATTCCGAAACTTACACACTGGATGAAAGCACTTCAGAGGCTGATCTGCTTGCCAAAGTGGACGCCCTCAACAAGGATCCAAAAATACATGGCATTCTGGTTCAATTGCCGCTCCCCAAACATATTGACGAGGGAAAAGTGATCCAGGCTATTGCACCCGAAAAGGACGTTGATGGTTTTCATTTTATCAATGTCGGAATGCTGGGGACAGGCGAGGTGGATAAGGCATTCATTCCCTGCACACCTGCCGGATCGATGGTTTTGATACGCCGCGCCTTGGGAAGATCCGATTTGTCTGGTCTTAATGCGGTTGTCGTCGGCCGCTCCAATATCGTTGGAAAACCAATGGCAAACCTTTTGCTGGCGGCAAACGCCACGGTCACAATCGCCCACTCGCGCACCCGCGATCTGCCTGCCCTTGCAAGAACCGCAGATATCCTCGTAGCAGCCGTTGGCCGCCCTGAAATGATCACCGGCGACTGGGTGAAACCGGGCGCCTGCGTCATTGATGTGGGTATCAATCGTGTCGATGGAGAAGCTGGCAAGACCCGTCTTGTTGGCGATGTGGAATTTGAGACTGCAGCAAAAAAGGCGGGCTCAATCACTCCCGTTCCAGGCGGCGTGGGCCCTATGACCATCGCCATGCTGATGGCAAACACTTTGGCTTCGGCCTGCCGCAAGGCTGGCGTGATGCCGCCGGAATACTGATCGAAAATTTCCAACCTGCATATTTCAACAAGAGGGCAACCTGAATGATGGACCCGCGTTATCTTGACGGCCGCGCGCTGCAATCTGCAATCATGGAACAAGTCCGGCTTGAAATCGCCCGAATGAATTTGGGATTACTGCTCGGCAAACTCGTATCTATTTCAATCGGTGATATATCCGAAGTGGCAGTTTATATCCGCAATCAGAAGCGTGCGGCAGAAAAGGTCGGCATCCCGTTTGAGGATCAATACTGGCCTGCAGACCTTTCACAGGAGGAATGCAAGGCACGAATCTCTAAAATGAACGATGATCCTGATATACTCGGAGTGATCCTGCAACGGCCGGTTCCCGCCCATATCGCAGTACGCTCACTACAGTCCGCAATTCATCCGCTAAAGGATGTGGAGGGCATGAACCCGGCATCAATCGGCAACATCGTGTATAATGATACGGCCCTTGCGCCTTGTACAGCAGCAGCTTCAGTGGAATTGATCAAGGCGACCGGCCTCGAATTGAAAGGCCTAGAGGTCGTCATGATTGGCCACTCTGAAATTGTCGGAAAGCCTGCTGCCTTCATGCTTATGGCTGAAGGTGCAACCGTCACAGTCTGTCATCATATGACAAGATCGGTGGCGGCACATTCACGAAGGGCAGATGCGGTTCTGGTCGCGGTAGGAATTCCGGGCTTTTTGAAGGCGGATATGGTAAAACCCGGCGCAGCGGTTATTGATATCGGGATCAACCAGATTACCGATGCGGACGGCAATGTGAAAATCGTTGGCGATGTTGATACTGCGGCTGTCTTGGAAGTTGCCAGCTGGGTAACCCCGGTTCCTGGAGGGGTAGGTCCGGTTACAGTCGCAATCTTGATGCGAAATGCGCTTATCGCCCGTCAGCGACAGAAGCAGGCCGGCTGGTTCTGACAGCGACCTTGGTGGTCAAATCTGTTTTCAGGCTGATCTTCACACCGGCAAAAGGCATGGTAGGGCTTCTGGGTGCTCTTTCACAACCGACAATTGCGGCTTTGCCGTTCTTGATGATATTCCACTGAATAAACTGTGCATCATGTTCAGGATAGGCTTTGTTGTGATCAGGAGCGCGCATGATAAGCTTCCCGACGGCTTCGCAGCTTTTAAGAAAATCGTGGTAACCGTATAATTCGCATTGGGTCGCCAAAACCTTCTGCGATGTATAGCGCTTTTCAAGGCTGAGAATCTCAATATTGTCTTTGGAGAGATGAGCGTAAAGCGATTGCTCTTCGTCAAACCGGCTTCCTCCACCGGGCATTTTCAGAACTGTCTTCTTTAGTGGCTGCAGCATGGCCTGTGACAATTCATCGTCACCTGCAAGGTGCCAGCCCAGACTTACCGCGATAGGGGCGATTTCCTCGGGCATCGTTCTTTCGGTCAGGCAAATCTGGTTGAAAGCAAGAACCAGCGGATTGGCATCCTGGTCAAATTCTCCGGTAAGCGCTGTATCCTGCGAGATGAATCCGACTGCCCCATTGGTTATGGTGCAACCGCAGGCAAGAACCAGAACAATTGGAAGAACCAGCAGTCTGCAGGGCGACCGGGCGGGCCATATCGAATCATTTAAAATCATAGGTTGTATATTATATATTATGCAATTAATGGCAATATGCCATCTGCCGGTTGATGAATGTATTGTCTGCAGGCTCGCTTCAGGGTGAGCCGACAATCGGAGCGATATTTCATAATTTCTTGATCGACATGAATTTCCCTGATTCAGGCCCTATATGTTGCAACGTGACTTGCATCATAAAAAGGAGTTGAAACGATGATTTTCCGATTTTCCACCCTCCTGTTTGCCTTGGCGAGCATGCCGGCTGTCAGTGCATCCGCGTTCGTGATTGAAGGGTCTGCCGGCACAAGACTTGAGGGCGAAGTTCTGTCGGATTTCAACGAACCTTGGGCAATGACTTTTCTTCCCGATGGAAAACTGCTTGTCACCGAAAAGTCCGGAAAACTTATGTTGCTTGATTCAAATGGCAGCGGGAAAACAGAAGTCTCAAATGTTCCTGATGTGGATTATGGCGGGCAGGGCGGTCTTGGAGATATCGTGCTCCATCCGGACTTTGCTGCAAACAATATCATTTATCTGAGCTTTGCCGAGGCCGGGCAATCCAATACGAGGGGAGCTGCGGTTGTTCGCGCAAAATTGGTACAAGCTGCCGACAGCCCGAAATTGGAGGAAGTTAAAATTATCTGGCGCCAGTTTCCCAAGGTTTCCGGGCGCGGACACTACAGCCACCGCATGGCGTTTTCGCCTGATGGAAAATTGTTCATCTCTTCGGGTGACCGGCAGAAACTTGATCCGGCACAGGACATGGCTTCTTCTCTTGGAAAGATCATTCGCCTCAATGACGATGGCAGTGTTCCGTCTGACAACCCTTTTCAGGATCAGGGCGACCTTGCCAAAACCTTCTGGTCACTTGGGCATCGCAATCTGCTCGGGATCGCCTTTGATGCCTCGGGCCAGTTGTGGCAAAATGAGATGGGGCCGCGCCATGGCGATGAACTGAACAAATCCGTGAAGGGTGCCAATTATGGCTGGCCACTGGTGTCGGAGGGAAAACACTATTCCGGCGAGGCGATTCCCTCCCATGAAACCAATACTGCTTTCGAGCCCCCGAAGACTTTTTGGGTTCCCTCGATCGCGCCTTCCAGTCTGGTGATTTACAACGGGGACATCTTTCCCGAATGGAATGGCAATGCATTGATTGGCGGCCTTGTCGGCGAAGCGATGATCCTTGTCAAACTCACCGCGAACGAGGCTGCTGAAACCGAACGCTACAGCTGGGGCAACAGGGTGCGTGAAGTCGAAGAGGCTCCCGATGGCTCGGTCCTTGTACTTGAAGACGGCACTGGCGGAAGGCTGATCCGTCTGACGCCCGCCGGATAAAACCGGCAGGCCGAGCTTAGAGCGCGCTTGCTCCCTCAGCAGCACTGGAAACGTTGCGCCGGAAATTGGCAAACAATTCCCGGCCCAGTCCGCTTTCATTTTTCAGTGTGTCAAACTTAGGTTTGCGCCGCTTTGTCAATATTCCTTCATCTACCAACACATCAAGCAGGCCGGAATTTGCATCCATCCGTATCATGTCTCCGTTTCTTATTTTACCGATCATCCCGCCTTCGCATGCTTCAGGCGTAAGGTGGATTGCAGACAGGATCTTGCCTGATGCGCCTGACATGCGACCGTCGGTGATGAGTGCAACTTTGAAGCCCCGGTCCTGCAAGACGCCGAGTGGCGCAACCATCTTGTGAAGTTCGGGCATACCGTTTGCCTTGGGTCCCTGAAAACGCAGGACAGCAACAAAATCCTTGTTCAGTTTGCCTTCCTTGAACGCTTCGAGAATTTCCATCTGGTCATCAAAAACGATGGCCGGAGCCTCGATGGTGCGGCGGTCTTCCTTGACAGCAGAAATCTTTGAAACAGCCTTGCCAAGATTGCCCCTGATCATCTTCAATCCGCCCGTTGCGGAAAACGGTGCAGTGAATTTTGTCAAAACCTTTGGATTGCCGCTTTCATTCGGACTGTCTTCAAAGACCAGATCACCGTTTTCCAGTTTGGGCTCTTTGGTATAGGCATCAAGTCCCTGTCCCATAACGGTCTTGACATCGTCATGCAAAAAGCCACCCTCAATCAATTCGCGGATCAGAAAGGGCATGCCACCGGCGGCATGAAAATGGTTCACATCTGCAAGTCCGTTCGGATAGACGCGGGCAAGCAGGGGCACGATGTCTGAAAGATCTGAAAAATCCTCGAGAGTGAGAATGATGCCAGCGGCCTTCGCCATAGCAACCAGGTGCAAGGTGTGATTGGTCGAGCCACCTGTAGCATGCAGTCCGACAACCCCGTTGACAATTGACCGCTCGTCGATCACCTGACCCGCCGGCAGAAATTCGTTGCCAAGGGCGGTAATCGAAAGGGCTCTTCTTGCAGCTTCTTTTGTCAGCGCATCGCGCAGGGGAGTGCCGGGATTGATGAAGCTGGAACCTGGCAAATGCAGCCCCATGACTTCCATCAGCATCTGGTTTGAATTGGCAGTTCCATAAAACGTGCAGGTTCCCGGCGAGTGGTATGAAGCTGATTCTGCCGCCAACAGTGCCTTTCTATCAACCTTGCCTTCGGCATAGAGTTGGCGCGTCCTGGCTTTCTCGTCATTTGGCATGCCCGATGGCATGGGTCCGGCTGGAACGAACACAGCCGGAATATGGCCGTAGGTCAGGGCGGCAATCACAAGGCCGGGAACAATCTTGTCGCAAATACCGAGATAAACTGCTGCATCAAACATGTTGTGGGACAAGCCGATCGCCGCAGCCATCGCGATTACATCTCGCGAGAAGAGTGACAGTTCCATACTGGTCTGCCCTTGGGTCACGCCGTCGCACATTGCCGGAACACCGCCGGCAACCTGTGCAACGCCGCCAGCCTCACGTGCAGCCTGTTTGAGCAAATCAGGAAAATCCTTGTAAGGCTGGTGAGCAGAAAGCATGTCATTATACGATGTAATAATTCCGAGATTGGGCACAACATCACCGGCAAGCAGGTTTTTTTCAGTTCCGCCGCAAGCAGCAAAGCCATGGGCAAGATTGCTGCACGATAGCGCCGAGCGATGCGGACCTTTCAAAGCATGGGCGTCAAGCTGGGCCAGATAAGTTTCTCGCGTCGCTTTGCTGCGTTCGATAATTCTGCTGGTTACTGCTTCAACGTTCTTCTTGGCTGTCATTGTGGTTCTCTTGTGTTGGAATGTGAGAAAAATCAGGGAGCCCAGACGACTCTCAAATCCGGTCTTTTTTGGAGAATATAGCGAATTGGCATGACAGCAGGATCACCTGCAGCCAGAGCGGCATCGAGAACTTCCCTCTTTTTTGCGCCTTCAATATGCAGGACAATTTCTGTGGCGGACCATAGCACCGGTGCTGTCAGGGTTATGCGCTTTTCCTCGGTAGCAGGCGCGTTCATGTGGATGACAATTTTCTTTGTCGCGGCATTTGTTGCTTCCTGCAAATTGTCGCCGCCTGGAAACAATGAGGCAGTGTGCCCGTCTGTTCCCATGCCAAGGACAAGCACATCAATCGGCAGCAAGGGACGAAGGCCGGCTTCGATCTTGTCGAGCCGATCGGCATTTTTCCCGTCACGGTATAGGCCAGTGAAGCTGGCTTGTGCAGCGGCACCTTGTAGAAGGTCTAGCGTCACCAATCGCTGGTTCGAGCGAAGCGAACTCGTTGGAACACAGCGATCATCAACAAGGGTTATACTGACATTTTTCCAGTCCAGTTCTTCATGCGACAAGGTCTTGAAAAACCGGATTGGGGTTGATCCGCCGGAAACAGCAAGACTGGCCTTGCCTTTTTGCTGGATAGCGGCAGAAAGAGTTTTGGCGACATGTCCCGCCAGCCATTTGGCAAGACTGTCCCCGTCATCAAATGCCGTAAAGTGCATGGTTACACTTCTCCTTCATGCCACGTCCGTCCGTCACGTTCGATGAGGGCAATCGAAGATGTAGGCCCCCAACTGCCGGCAGTGTATTTCGAGGTTTTCTGTCCTGTTTCAGCCCATCCGGCAATTAACGGATCAATCCAGGTCCACGCTGCTTCCACCTCATCTCGGCGCATGAACAGCGTCTGGTTGCCACGAATGACGTCAAGCAGAAGTCTTTCATAGGCATCGGGTGCCCGACTGGAAAAGCTGTCAGCAAAACTCATGTCGAGATCAACATCACGAAGACGCATGCCGCCAGGGCCTGGATCCTTGATCGTGATACCTTGTTTTACACCTTCATCCGGCTGCAGGCGAATGATCAAGCGGTTAGCATTGATCGTATTGGCGGCATCTTCGAAAATATTGTGCGGCACGGGTTTGAACTGCACCATGATTTCGGAAACACGGGAAGACAAACGCTTTCCCGTGCGCAGATAAAAAGGTACACCCGCCCATCGCCAGTTTTCAATTTCCGCTTTGATGGCGACAAATGTTTCGGTGTCGGATTGCTTGTTGTCAACCTCGTCAAGATAGGCCGGAACAGCTATACCTTTGGCTGCGCCTGCCTTGTATTGCCCGCGCACGGTCACCTGGTTCACATTGGCTGCATTAATGGGTTTGAGCGAACGCAGCACCTTCAGCTTTTCATCGCGGACAGCATTTGCATCAGTCGAGGCAGGCGGTTCCATGGCAACAAGGCAAAGCAGTTGCAAAAGGTGGTTTTGAACCATGTCACGAATGGCACCGGAATTGTCATAGTAGTTGCCGCGGCCTTCCACTCCAAGGTCTTCCGCAACGGTTATCTGAACGTGGTCAACATAGGAGGCATTCCAGACCGGCTGGTAAAGTGTATTGGCAAACCGCAAGGCCAAAAGATTTTGCACAGTCTCCTTGCCGAGATAGTGATCAATCCTGAAAATCTGGTCTTCACGAAAATGGCGTCCCACATCCTCGTTAAGCTGGTGGGCACTCTGCAAATCCTTGCCTATAGGCTTTTCGATAACAAGTCGGGAACGTGCCCGCACCATGCCATTGCTGTGCAGGCGGTCGGCAATATCACCGAAAATGGCAGGGCCGACTGCGAGGTAATAAGCCCTGACGCGTTCTTCGTCACCAAGTAGTGTTTTCAGCTCATGCCAGCCTTTGTCAGATTTGGCATCCACAGATACGTAGTGCAGCATTTGCGTAAATGATGCGATGCTGTCGGCCGTCAATTCGTTAGAATGCACGTGGGTTTCAAGCGCCTGTCTGGCAAAATCGCGGTAGGCATTGGTATCCATCTCGCCGCGTGCCGCGCCAATGATTCGGGAGATCTGCGGAATTTGGCCATCGACAAAACGGCGGAACAAGGCAGGGATCAGTTTGCGCTCGGCCAGGTCTCCCGTGCCGCCGAAGACGATATAATCAAACGCTTCAACAGGAATAATCTGACTGGTCATGGGTAATTGATTCCTCAGGCAAGGGATAAGAAAAAAGCGATCATTGATGATCTACGTATAACATTTATGTGTCAAATACGTGCTTTTCGTTTAATTCAATCGATTTAAATTATCAAGACAATAAAAGTCTGAGGCATGGACTTTTGGTCGCTGCCACGCCTGATAATATCATTTTCTCACTTTTGGCAGCATTTGGCTGGTTCGTGGCCAGCAATCAATCCGGGGAATTTGCAAGGTGCCCTTGAAATGGAAAAGGCCGCAACGTGCGGCCTTTTGAGATTTTTTCTCACGAAATGGACTGAAATTGGCTTAGCGGTCTTGTTTGACGATAATGGGTGTCAACAGATCACCCCAATTACCGTTTCCGCCGTGATGGCGAGCAGAGCGGATCAATTCAACAGAAACTCCGGCTTCAACGGCTTTCATTACCGACTGATTCAGTCGATGCAAATCATTGGCGACCATCCGAATGGCTGATTGTTCATCAGCATTCATGGCTGACGCCATTTCTTCGGTTCTTTCCTTAACGGGTGGCTTGGTACTCATTGTCTACTCCTGGGGTAATTGGCTGGAGATAATTGGTTTGATTCAATCCTTAATGCAAATCGCATGGCTGGTCTATTTTTTTTGAACCGTCAAAGCTGGATGGCAGGAACCGGTCTTGTAAACAATCTTGCAGGTTTACTGATTTTGACAACACCAATCGCAAAACATCGATTTTATTTCGTGTCATCATGTCTTGAACTTTTCAAGCAAGAACTGTAATTTTGTAAAAAATTGTAAAATATACAGCAATTCCCCTAATTGTAAAAATAGGTAGAGCCCTGACACATGGCCGAACAGAAGATCTTCGCCGGACCCCGCATTCGCAGAATCCGCAATTCAATGTCCCTCAGCCAGACGGCAATGGCCGAGGAATTGGGTATTTCGCCCAGCTATCTCAATCTGATAGAGCGGAACCAGCGTCCGCTGACCGTCCAGTTGCTGTTGAAACTGGCATCGACATATCAGCTAAATCTGGATGAGCTGCGCGGAGAAGGCTCAGGATCACAATCAGCACTCAAGGAAGTATTTTCCGACCCCCTTTTGTCGGACGAGTTACCCGGGGACCAGGAACTGGTGGAGATTGCAGAAGCGGCGCCCAATGCTGCCAGCGGTGTGCTGAAACTTTACCGTGCCTATCGCGAGTCCCAGGAGCGCCTGTCTGATCTTAATGACATGCTGGCGCGCGAGGGACGAGAAACATCCGTCTTTTCGGTAAAACGGCCAATTGATGATGTTCATGAAAAGCTGGAGGGGCGACCTAACTATTTTTCATTGATTGAAGAGCGGACTGAGGCTTTTTCCGCCATGTTGCAGGGCGGTCCGGAATTGACGACCAGTTTGAAAAACTGGCTTCGCAAGGAACACAATATATCGGTCCGTCTCTTGCCGGTTCATGCAATGCCTTTGTGGCGCCGTCGTTTTGATCGTCATTCAATGCGGCTGTTTTTATCCGAACGCCTGTCGCCATTTGATCAATTGCGCGAAATTGCGATGGAGTCATGTCTCCTGTTTCTTTCCGATGCGATAAAGGCGGAACTGGATCAGTTAAAACTAGGCAATGACGAAGCCAGCCGGATTGCCCGCTTTGAACTGGCCCGCTATGCTGCCCATGCTTTGATGATGCCCTATGATGATTTCCTCGCTGCAGCTGTTCGCACCCGTTATGACATTGATGTATTGCGCTCGCGGTTTTCTGTATCTTTTGAACAGGCAGCCAATCGCCTGACCATGTTGCAGAAACCTGGAAACTCAGGCGTGCCGTTTTTCATGTTGGAAATCGACCATGCTGGAAACAGGTTCCGGCGGGCCGGATCCCAGGGCTATCCGCAGGCACAATTTGGTGGCTCCTGTCCAAAGCTTCCCATTCATGCTGCGTTTTCCCAGCCGGGTAAAATTCTCGTTGAAGATGTTGAAATGCCGGATGGGACCCAATTCATGGTGATCGCCAGGACACTTGAAGGCCCGCAAGGTGCTTTCGATGAGCGGGTTCGAAGAACGGCGTTGATGCTTGGTTGCCCGATCGGCCTCATCGAGGCGACCGTATATGGCGATGTGTTGCGGGGAAGTGCCATGAAGCCAACACCAGTTGGGCCAGTATGCCGTCTTTGCGAAAGACAAGGTTGCCTTTCAAGGGCAGAGGCACCGATCACCCGTCCTGCGGGACTCGATGAGTTTGTTTCCGGCTTGAGTGTTTTCGACTTCAGATAATCGGTATTAGCTGCGGGGAGGGCGGAACAGGAACACCACCAGCCAAACAGGAACAATTACCATTGAGCCCAGAATCAGATGTGGCACAGCCCAAGTCATGCCCTGTTCCACCATTTTGATGATGTTTTCCGGGGTCATTCCCAATTCGGCAAGAATTTGTTCGGCAGAAAGGTTCAGCTTGGCCAAGACCAGTCCAGTCAGGATAGAAGCTATCGTGATTTTGGCTATGGTCGAAAAGAGTCTCAACATCGATCCTGATGCCCGCTTGGTATTTATTCTGGCAAAACGTTTTGCCAGGTTTGCTGATTCGATTTTATATGCCTTTTTTCATAATCAGACAAATGCTCAGGCATTAAATGCCTTGCGGAGAAATGAAACTCAGTTTGTCTTGCCGGGTTCTTTTGTTTCTTTTCCGGTGGAATTGTTTTCATTAATCCGGTCTTCGACCCCTGGAATGACAAAAACTCCGTTGATACTCGGCACGAACAGGGGTTCCCGAATAGTGCCACCCAGAAAAAATTGTGTATTTTTCGGAGCACTTGCCACGTTTTCCTCAGACAACATTCCCCATAGCGCAAGATTGCCGGATCGCAAATCTGCTTTTCCGGACATGGCAGCATTGTATTCTTCAATTTTGAACTTGCTGCCCTGAACCCAACCGACACCGCGGTTAATGATGGCCTTTAGTTCAAAATCACTCACAGTCGTTTGCAAGGCAGAGTTGCCAATTTGGATGTTCTCCTGCTTTTTCTCGTCTTCCGCAAGGCTCGAGCGTATGCCTCCGAAGTCCAGTCCGATCAATTGTCCTTGTTTCATCGAGAGCGAAAATTCACCGTTCAGATTATCAATCATTTCGTCAATATTGCTGCCCTTCATATCCAGTCGAAGTTTGACATCCGATCTTCCAACAGGACGAATGCTGCTTTGAGAGTCAAGTATCTTTAGGGATTCCAGATTGAGTGCTCCGCCGTCGGCAGAAATGGCAACAGAAAGAGTGTTGTCCGTCTTGGAGGTTTCAACACTTCCAACTACAATACCTTCGCCGATGGACGAATTGCCGACATCAATTTTGACTACGCCGTCCTTGACGATCAATCCGCCAGCAAAGTCGCTGATTTCAACGCCTGCCAGCTTCATTTTGGCGGCCGACATTCGCAGGTCAATTCCGGTCTGATGAAGGATATCAAAGGCCGAACCAATTCCTTCCCCGGCTTCAAGGCCGGTAAAATACGGTGCGAGGTCAACAAGCGGGCTTGCAAGCGTGCCGTTGAGTTGATTGGTCTTGTTTTGCAGAATTGACAGACGGAGGCCGCCAGTGAACTTGTTGCCGTCGAGTTCAACGACCGCTGACTCCAATTGCAGGTCGTTGAATGTTCCGGAGATGTTTCCACTTGCCCTGAAGTTGGAAAAATTTGACCCAACTCCGACATTACCGCCAAATATCCCGATCATCTTGCGTAGCGAGGATGCACTCGTTTCAAGTTTTCCGCTGATGAATAGGTCCGAAAATCTGTTTGCCTCACCGTTGAAACTGAAATTGGCAGTTTCAGAGCGTATTTCCGCAGTTGTTTTTGAACTGCCACCTGCCAACAACATGATAGGTGTTTCGGCAGTCGTTGCGATCGTCACGCCATCACCGCGCCAGATGCCGTCCCCCTTGAACATCCAGCCAGAGCGGATGTTGGGCCAAATCAGGGTACCGTTGAAATTGGTAATAGTCTCGGTTCTGCCATAGCGCTCGTTCTGATATTCAACTGTTCCCGATAACACCGTGAATTTTCCGAGCCGGACATCAGAGAGTTTTTTAAGGTCCGGCTGCGCTCCGGTCGGGGTTTCTGCACGGACATCCTTTGCCTCCTGCAAGGTGCGCCAAACTTCACCATTGGAAAATGCCCAACTGGTGTTTCCCGATGCATAGAGTTTCAAGTTGAAATTAGGTTGGATAAATTGAAACTCATCAATAACGATCTGCCCCCGCAATGCAGAGGCGAAACTCAATTTTGCCCGAAGATACGGCATCGTCAATATGGGTTCGGTTCCAGGGGTTGACCCGGATTTTCCAAACACAACGTCTTGTATTTCAATTCCCAAAAAAGGGCTGAAAGATACCCGCGGATCGCCGGTAAATTGCATTTCGCGCCCGGTGATTTCCCTGGCCCGTTCCAATAAATTGGATCTGACCGCTTCACTGGAAATCAGGAATGGCAAGGTTATTGCCCCGAGCGCCAGCGTTGCGAGTAGTATTCCACCTGTAATCAATAGTTTTTTCATTGCATCCTGGGGTTTGTCACCCACCAGCTCCCCCGAAAGTCAGGGAAAATTTCTCACATAACGAACGGTGACACAAACAAAATTGAGATCAAGAAGCGGATTGAGCGGTTTATCCAGAGTAATCGGCAAATGCGGCAATAAGAAAATCATTCCAAACAATTTTAACTCCAATGGTTAACCCATATATGCACCACTTACACGAAAGAAGCGGTTGTCGAAGCAAATGTGCTCAATTCGCGGGCTGCGACCACTGCTGCCTCTGGTTTAAAATCCGCCATGTGCCGAATGGACGCTGAACAGTTGCATCGTAAAGGGTTGGACCTTGGTTCGGTTTGGCAAAAAGTAAGAAATTTTATATTTAAAAACAATAAGATATGAATATTTTAGTGTATCGAAAGCGATATCCGTCCAAATTCCCTGACATAGTGCCGATTGCTAACAAACATGGTTAACAAAGGCTTAAGCGAAAATTAACCGTAAACCAGTTGGCATCAATACTTGTTAAAATAAATTAACGCTTGTTAAGGTGGTGTTAACAAATCACAGGCATTATCAGATCAACACAAGCAATTTCAGCGGTTTGGCCGCTAATTTCAAGTTAAATGCCCTTCTAAGATAACAACTGGCGGATCTAAATGGTCCGCCATTTTTTTTGCAGTTAGCGTTTTTGTTCCGAAATGAACATTCTTGTTAATAAATAGACCGGCAACAGACCGATGAGGACAATCAGCAACGCTGCAAACGATGCCTCTTCAAAAACAGCGCGCGAAGCCCTGGTATAGACAAAGGTCGAAAGTGTATCGAAATTGAAAGGACGCAACAAAAGGGTAGCTGATAACTCTTTCATCGTTTCAACGAAAACCAAGATGGCTGCTACCAACATTGATTTGCCGATCAGTGGCAATTCAATCGACCACATCGCACTGGTTCCACTGTGGCCAAGCGTTCTTGCCGCTTCAGTAAGATTGGGTGATATTTTGGTATAACCGGCCTCGATATTGCCAATTGCTACTGCGAGGAACCTGACAGAGCAGGCAAAGATAACGATGGCTGACGAGCCTGAAATCAACAATCCGGTTCTCAGTCCGAAATTGGCACTCATCACGCCCGCAAACCAGTTGTCAAATCCGGTCATGACGACAACAATGCCAATCGCCAAAATCGTTCCAGGAACTGCATAGCCAAGTGCCGCGATCTGGCTGGATACCTTGAACCTGCGCTGGCTGCCGCGCCGGTTTGCGTAGGCAAGTATGAATCCCGCAAACATGCAAATTACTGCGCAGGCTACTGCCACGTAAACACTGTTCCATGCAGCCAGATAGAGCGAGGCATCAAGGAATTGCCCGGGTGATTGTATGCTAAACCTTATGAGTTGAAACAACGGGACTGCAAAACCCAGTGCTACCGGCAGAAAACAAGCGGCGCTTGCCAAAAGTGCCTTGACCCCTTGCAATCTGACCCGCTCTCCAGTGTTCCTGCCCTGTCTTGGGTCGTAATAACTTTGCTGTCTGCGGAAGTGTTTTTCAAGCACTATGAACCCTGCAATGAATGCAAGCAGAAACAAAGATAGTTGCGCGGCTCCTGCGAGACTGGACCGGTTAAGCCAGGTATCAAATATCGAAAAGGTGAGGGTGCGCACACCCAGATGTTCCACAGCACCGATGTCGTTGAGGGTTTCCATCAGCGAAAGAATGACACCCACAGCAATTGCCGGCCTCGCTGCAGGCAGCGCTACCTTGAAAAACAACTTCAACGGCCCAGCGCCAAGCAATTTTGCCACATCAAAAAGATTGACGCTTTGCAGACTGAACGACAGGCGCGATGGGAGATAGACATAAGGAAACAAAACAAGGCTGATCAGGAAAATTGCCCCACCGACCGAACGGATATCGGGAAACCAGTAATCCCGTGAAGTTTCAAAACCGCCAATGGTTCTCACCCACTCTTGTAAAGGACCGGTATAGCCAGAGAACTCTGTCCAGGTGTAAGCGGAAATATAAGTCGGGATTGCAAGAGGTAAAATGAGTCCCCACTGCAGCAGGTTGCGAAGCGGAAAATCGTGTCGGCTGACCAGCCAGGCTGTCCCTGTGCCAATGATCATGGTGCCACAACCCACACCGGCCAGCAACACTGCAGTGACAAGAATTGAATTTGGAAGGACATTGGCAACAAGGTGAGGCCAGACCCCGCTGCTGTCACCGCCAGCTATGTAAACCAGGGCGAGCAAAGGCAAACTCGATAATATCAGTATTGCCAGAACGAAGATTGACCAGCCTTTGCCAATCGCACCGTAACGGCGCAATTGCTCATCCTTGTTTACCAGCGAGTTTGCATCTTCATAGTGAATGGTCATAACAGGTTTTGTGCAGAAACACGCAGGCGGGTCAAGTGAAACAGAACGCCTTTTGCAGGCATTTTCAATCTGCCAGCACCCGCTGCGATGGAAACTGGATATGTGCTATAGTGCCTTCTCCCGGCGTGCTTTCCAGTTCGAAATATGCTCGGTTTGCCTCCACAAGCGCTTTTGTCAAAGGCAGGCCAAGGCCGGTTCCTCCGATATGTTGCCGATCGTCACCAACCTGGCTGAACGGTTCGAGCGCACGGGCCAATTGATCCTTGTTCATGCCCTTTCCGGTATCGCGAATGCGCAGCCCCACTTCGCTGTTTTCTTCATAAGTGGTTGAGACAATTACCTGGCTGTTTTGCGGTGAATGGTTGATGGCATTGGAAACGAGGTTGAGAATAATCTGTCGAATGCTCCTTGCATCCGCGACAACTTTTGGTACCGCCCTCGAAAGCGATGTCCGGATCAGGATGCGCTTGTTGTTTGCCTGGGGCTGCAACAGGGCAATCGTTTCAGCTGCCAGTTGGTTAAGGTCAACGGCCTCATAGGAAAGCTCGAGCTTTCCTGCTTCAATTTTCGAGATATCCAGAAGATCATTGACCAGATCTAGCACATGAATACCGGACCGGTTGATGTCTTTGAGATATTCGCGATAGCGCTCATTCTCAATGCGACCGAAACGCTCTTCGATCATCACATCTGAAAAGCCGATGATGGCGTTGAGCGGTTCACGAATTTCGTGGCTCATGCGGGACAGGAATTCGCTTTTTTGCTCACTTGCAGTCTCGGCATTGTGTTTTGCCTTGACAAGTTCTTCCTCATTGCGCTTCCACTCGGTCAAATCACGCAGGACCGCACAGTAGCGGTTTGATTGGCCAACACGGCCTATTGTTGCAAAAAGCGGGATCAATCCGCCATTGGCTTCAAGGCCGATGACCTCCAACCCCTGATTGAGAATCCCCGAAACACCTGGAGTATTGATGTCCCTGATATAAGCCTCGAGGCTTTGGCGACTTTCGGTAGCAAAAAGTTTCCCGAACGACGTCCCCGCAACATCGCTTTGAAGGCGTCCAAATAGAGCTTCGCCCGAAGCGTTAAGCGATTCGATCTTGCCGTTTTCATCGAGAACCAAAATACCGTCTGCGGCTGTTTCAAGAATGTTTTCCAGCTCGCTTACCCGCGCCATATCAAGCACTGATTTTTCTTCGCCCAGTGATTGAGCGTTGATACCGGCAGCGTTGTCAAAGGAAAGACACAGGGATTTTTCGCCTTTCCAGACCACCGTCGTCAATTTGGTTTGGGCGTGAAAGGTTGATCCGTCCTTGCGTTTGAGTTCGATCTGGCGCACCGAAGCACCGACGTCATTTCCGTCTCGCGAGAAGATTGCGTCAATCCCGCCAGCTTGGTCGAGATCTTCAAGGGATGCGTAACCAGCCAATTCCAGAAAGGCATCATTGGCGAAAAGCGTCTTGGCTGAACGGTAGATGACAAGCGGAACCGGGAGTGTCTCCAGGATCGAATTGCTTTCACCAGCCACATCCTGAAAATTTTGTCCCGAAGAGTCTGCGGTTGTTTCGACATTGATACTTTGTGTCAAATCACTCGTGCCAAGAGAGGGATCGCCTTCAAAATCTGAAGAAAGCGATCGGCTGATCTCTGAAAATGCCTGCTTTTCCTTGCCGCTCAAACGAGAGGTTTCCTCACTCGTCGCAGCGGCCTCAGTCAGATCAGGATTTATTTTCGTTCGTTTCGGCAGGTGGAAAATATTGTCAGCAGCAGATACCGCCTCCGTTTCAAGATCGGCGGTGGTATCGGGGACTGTAGCATCCTCGCGCTCAAGATCTGTCCGCCAGATCGAATTTCTTTCCGGCCATGTATCGTCTGTCATCTCGTCCAAAGGTTGTTGGGAGTTGATTGGGAGATCCATGGCGGCGGTGTCAAATATGTCAGCACCAGGTAATTCCTGATCACTCTGGTTGGTGAAATTGAGACCGATTGCTCGCGGATCGACAATAGCATCTTCAACGCGGATAATGCCAAAACCGCGAAAGCCGTCAAAATTTCGTTCGCGATCATAAACAGGCAAAGCCGCCAGATCGACAGGGATCACCATGTCCGCTCCATCCACAGGCCACAAAACACTTTTTCCCGACCAGGTATCCGCCTTTTCAAGCAGTTTCTGAATTACGCCATTTTCGTCAAATCTGCGATTTGTGGAAATTGTTTTCCAGGATTTGCCGGTAATATCTCCTGAAAAAACACCGACCGCTTGCACCAATTCTCCTGAAACCGATTGAACGATATGGTCATGATCAATCACAAAGGCAAAACGCTTTGGACCTTCTTGTAGAGGGCGTTTTTCGGCTGCTACTGGAATTTCCTTCAGCTCATGGTCCGTGTTTTGGTCATCATCATGATCATTGACATAATCATCATGACTATCATTCTCGAAAGTACTCTCGGAAGCTTTGGTCGAAGGCTCGAGGTTGTCAACAATCGTTGGTTTTGGACTGTTCGTGATCTCGTCTTCTTCCTTGGTGAAATACCAGCGGTCAAGAAGTGAACCCTTTTGGACTTGGCCTCCTGTCAGGCTGTCCTTTGTATTCTTTTCGTTGGCAAAAAGATCAGCACTTTCCAGCGGGGTGTCAGTGTGAACTTCAACTTTGTTTATATCGGGGTATGCATCGGGTTCATCGTCACGATCAAACAGGTCGTCGGCATCCTGATCGGTTTCGAGAAACTCGACTGAAATGGACCCTTCATCCTCAAATGGCCCATCCTGAAATGTTTCGTCATCCTGCGGGATCAACGCAGATTGAATGTCCTGATTGTCCGGGATGATGCTTGTTTCCTGCAAATCATCGGCATCAGCCACAACAATCAGAAATCTTCCAGGAACATCACGAATGCGTCCCAATCCAGCGGCGGCCAATCTTCCAGAGGCGGTTTTCACCTTGCGCTTGACCAGTCTGTCTTCTTCCCTGGCCACAATTGAAATAAGGCTCTCGAGCGTTTCGGGATCGATTTCCAAAGTGTCGAAGCCTTTTGAAGAGGCAAGCACAAGTCCATAGTCGTCAACAATGGCAGACGCGTCGGCAAATCCGTCGAGAGCGTTCACCGCTTTGAGGGCCAGTTCATATTCCCGCAATCTTTGGGTTTTGCCAGTCTGTTTGAAGACAGCAAGAATAACCTGCTCGCCGTTTGGCAGCGTGTGCTGGCTCATTTCACCCTGTATCTGGTCAGAGGTCAGTCCTCTTGAAATACGAAATCCCCGCACAATCGGTTCATCGCTCTCAAGCTGGCGGGATGCGTTTTTCAGCTGTTTGACGAGTGGATGATTTTCAGACAGATCGATGTCCAGCAGGCTGAAAATCCCATTTCCGCCAAACAGGTCCGCACCGGTGGCATTGGCCCAGAGTACCTTTTCAAGACCTGAATTGAACAATATCGCAGCGTCCGCCGATATGACCTTCTTGCGCAAAAAGGGCATCACGGTGAAATCAAGATAGGAGTAGTTTGATAGGGTCATACGCAATACTGACAATCTTGGCTGGCATTGGAACAGCGGTTAACAGAGTATTAATAGCGATTTTGGCCATTTTGGTCCAGCAGAGGTACACTCTGAGGGCGCTAATTCGATCAAGACAGTTAACAAGGCGGATTTGCCTTAGGTCTGTTTGGTCACATAGCGCGTTAATTGGTTGTCAGTGAGGCAGATTCACCCTTGGATGAAAAGATTCAATTTCTAAAAAAACGAAAAGAGGCTTGCAAAAAGCGGCGCTTGTCCTTATTCCAGCATCGTCTGGCAAAAGCTGTCGTTAATCGGCACCTTGCAGAGATGTGCGGTTGTAGCTCAGTTGGTTAGAGCGCTAGATTGTGGCTCTAGAGGCCGGTGGTTCGATCCCTCCCAACCGTACCATTCAAGGCTATGCAGGCCTTGATAGACTGTGCTTAATCCTGAAATCATTTTGCTGGGAAAAACAGCAATTTTGCTCACCCAACACGGTGGTGTTCAATGTGGCTGTACCAGGCACCGAAAATACCCTAGGCGAGACTTGCCTGTCCCAGCCGACTTTGCAAATCGCGTGCGCCTTTTTGCGCATTTTTAAGATCGGCCGAACTGAGCAGCGCCGCGACCTGATCTCGGTATTGCATTGCCAATATGTTTCCGCTCGCGGCGGCAGAGTTCAACCAGATGTGTGAGGCTACCAGGTCTTTGCGCAATCCGGCGCCATTGAGATATCCGAGACCAAGCCAGGTTTGCGCCTCGCAATTGCCTGCCAGGGCTGCTTTCTCATACCAGTGGCTGGCCAAGGCAAGATTTTCATCACACCCTTCACCCCTTCGGTAAAGATTGGCGAGGAGCAATTGTGCCTCGGCAAGATCTTTCTCGGCAGCCAGCATAATCCAGTCGATTGCCTCTTTGGCCTCACCGCGGTCTGGATTTGTCAGGCACAAGAGGCCGATTGCCAACTGGGCCTCGGCACTTCCCAGCGCTGCGGCTTCCTTGAACCATTGCAACGATTTAAGCTCAGAGCGTGCTATACCTCTTCCGGTTTTGTAAGCAGAGGCCAGAAAAAGTTGCGCTTCCACAGACCCCTGTTTTGCTGCCCGCTCGAACCAGTGGACAGCTCTTGATGGATTGTAGGCTATGTGGGTGTCTTCACAGAACCAGTATCCCAGCGCCAATTGTGCATCCAAAAGCCCGCTTTCGGCTGCCTTGAGAGCCCATGTGATCGCTTTATCAAAATCAGGTTCACAGCCAAGACCGTTCTTGTGCGCATAGGCCATCATCAATTGCGCTTGCGAGCATTTGTTGCGTGCTGCCAATTCGAACCATTTGAATGCCCTTTGAGGATCTGCGGCTATGCCGGTTCCATTTAGAAAGGTCAGTCCCAAATTGTACTGTGCAACCGGATGCGCGTTGACTGAGGCGAGTTCAAACCATTTCCTCGATTTAATCAGGTTCTTTGTAACGTCCCTGCCTTCAAGATAACGGTATCCGAGTTCCAGTTGCGCGGCGACATGGTTGTTCTTTGCCGCTTGTTCATACATTGAAATGGCCTTGGCCGGATTTACTTCTGCCCCCATCCCCTGATCATACATCAAGCCAAGATTGTAAAGGGCATTGCTGTTCCCCGCGCGCGCCGCCTTCTTGTACCATTTTATTGCATCTTCATAGCTTTGCAGAGTGCCACGCCCCAAGGCAAGCGCAGTGCCTAGGGTGGTCATTGCTGCGACGTCACCCTTTTGCGCAGCGTTGTGCAGCATGATATATCCGGAACGGAAATCCTGGGCGACTCCACGCCCTGAATAGTAACATCTGGAAAGCTCCATCAGCGCCTTTGTACTGCCCGATTTTGCAGCCCGAACAAGCCATTTGAGGCTTTCAGCGCTTGGTGTTTGGGAGGCATTGCTCCCAAGAAAACCGGCCAGTTGATATTGGGCATCGCCATCACCACGGTTTGCAGCCGCAAGAAGAGAGGCAGAGGGAACAGACAAATAAAGATCTTCGTCGTTTGCAGCAAACCGCCCTAACGAAAAGATTGAGCGCCATGATGATTTGAACATTTCAAATTTAGGTGCGCGCAACCCACCAATTTGGGTGAGAGTCGATTTCAGCAAAAATAACAGGCCTGCCAATCCGGCGAGCATAAGCGCAGTGATGGCAATTTGTGACCACGGGTAATCAGGAACTGGCATAATTGCGGCAACTGGGTCATTGGCAGGTTTTTGTGCAGGTATCATTTCAGGCGCAGAAACTGTGACTTGTGTTGCGCCTTGAACTTTTTGCGAGCGCTCCGCGAGTTGTGCGAGGCGCAATTTTGCCTTTTCGTATCCTTGCTCAGCCGATAAGCGATACCAGGTCAGTGCATCCTGCGGGCGGTTTTCTTCTTCCGCAATATTTCCAAGCAGAAACTTGGCGCCTGGATTGTTCTGTTTTGCCGCAAGGGTTAGCCAGTTTATTGCTTCTTGGCTGTTTTTTGAAACTCCGGCACCAAACCGGTAGGCATATCCGAGCCTGAATTGTGCAACCGAGTTACCGCTTTTTGCAGCAAGTTGATACCATTTTGCAGCTTCAGCCTCGTCTTTACCCACGCCGCGACCATCGCGGTAAGCGTCGCCCAGCAACTGCTGGGCCGAAGAGTTTCCGTTATCCGCAGCTTCGCGCCAATGCACAACAGCCGCGGAATACTCACCCTTGTCATAGGCCAATAGCCCGTCTAGATAGGTACCAGCTGTCGCAGGTGGTACTGCAAACATCATTCCAAGAAATACAACTGATACTGCTCGTATCATTTTAATGCCTAAACTTGACAAGCGGTTTTCCGGAAGTGGGTGGAGAAACTACTTGTTGATTTCACTGATCGAGCGATCATGTGTCGAAATTCCAAGTCACCTAATGGAGCCCCCTTGCTGCGATCCCGTCAGTTGGTACCCGTTTGTTTGGGGCAGACCACTATGCGGAATTGCGCTTCCTTGGTGTCTTGCGTTCGGTATCGATTGAAATTCTTTCGGCATCGACAGTGGGAGCCGTGTCACTTTTCTCGCGAATTGCCCTGATCAGCTGTTCATGCCGTTCCTCGATGGTCGCAAGTCTGATCAACCTGTCTGACAATTCGTTGTTTTTCTGCTGCAGGCTTTCTGCAAGATTTGCATAAGCCTGTTTTTCAGCAATGGCTTGGTTTAGCTCTTCGAGTGTCGAGGAGATGTTCAGGTCCATTTCGGAAATCCTGTCGCCGGTGGTGTTGATCAGGCTTCTGTCGATTTCCTGCAGTCTTCTGGTTTCATCAATTTTGACTTTGAGCGTTGCGGCCTGCTTTTCCAATTGGCTATTGGACTTGATCAGGTCACTATTGTCCTGTTTGGTCAGTTCCAGCTTTTGTTCAAGGATACGAATATTTGCTTCAAGGGATTCTGCCTTGGTTTCCAGCAGGTATATCCGGTTGTCTTTCTTTAGGATTTGTTCTGCAAAACGGCGGTTTTCAGCTGCCCGGTCACTTTTCAGGTTTTGTAACTGGGATTCAATTTCAATTTTTTCACGCTGGAAGTCCGTACTTATGGCGCGCAATTCGCGCAGTTCCTTTTGCGCCGATTCAAGTCTGTGACTTGCGTTGTCGTATTGGCGCTGCCACTCGTTGGCTTCCCGTTCAAAGCCAAGGGAAGCCTCCCTCAACGTTCCAATTTCCGACTGCTGGACAGCCGACCGTTCGCCCAGAGCCAGATTGTTTGTTTCCGCCTCTTTCAGCTTCTTGTCCAACTGGGCAATCCCGGCTTCAAGCGAGAGCTGGTTTTTCTTTAAATTCTGGTTAGATGCAGCATTTTCCTCGGAAACAATCTGCAGCTCAAGAAGTCTGCTTCTGGTTGTTTCCAGTTCATTGCGAGCGTCTTCAAATCTTGCCTTTGCGGAATGGGCAATCGCGGCCTGTTCTTCAAATCTCAGTGAGGAGGTGCTGAGTTCTTTTTCAAGTTCACTGATACGGTTTCTGAATGCCAGGCTTTCTTGTTCCAGTCTAAGCTGGTCGGATACATCATTCTCCATCTTTGCAAGAATGGATTTTGTGTTGGACAGTCCGTTTGCCGAAAACTGTGAAAGGTCCGCAGCTGAACGAAATGATTTATCCAGTTCAGCCATGTTGTTGCGGATATCGTTGAGCACTTCCTGCCTTATTTTCTGCTTTGGCGAGAAACGTTCGAGAGTCCCGTCATCAACCGGCGCATAAGGTTTTCCATGGCCGTCGACAAAGGCGCTTTTGTTGCGGCTGCTTGCAATGGCAAGTGCAGCGTCGTTGTCAGTCCGCCCGAAAACCCGTTTGATTGTTGAAACCAGTTTGTTGCTCATGGTCACTCCCCCGACAGCGAATCAATTGATTCTTCTGTAAGCATTACGTGAGGCTAGATTCCGCTTGGCAGACAGTCAACGCAGCGTTTGAACATTCAAACAACTTATTATATCCAAGTGGAAAAAAGAGGTTCCGGCCATGATTCGGCAATTCTCTCAGGGTTTTTCATTTGGACTGAGGAAGTGTATTTCGTCTACTTTACTTCCGGTTGCTCTTTTGCTTGGAACAACCCAATTTGCCATGTCGCAAACCGGGAATTTATCCAAACCACAATCTGATTTTATTATTGGCAGGGAAGCGCTTGTATCGGGAGACTTGTCTGCCGCATTCAAACATCTGAAGATTGCTGCTGAAGAGGGAAATCCGATTGCCCAAAGCGATCTCGGTTCCCTTTACCATGAAGGTAAGGGCGTTGAGAAAAACCTGACCGAAGCCGCCGGCTGGTTTCTCAAGGCGGCACTTCAGGGTGATGCTTATGCGCAAAAGAAATTGGGCAATGCATATTCGCTTGGCGAGGGCATTGAGAAGGATCTTGTCAAAGCCCACGACTGGTATCTGAAGGCGGCGCTGCAGGGGCTGACTTTTGCCCAGACCAATTTGGGCATTGTATATCTGAACGGCGAAGGGGTAGCTGTCAACCACGCAGAAGCAGCAAAATGGTTCGAGTTGGCGGCGCTGCAGGGCCATGACTTTGCCCAGTTCAATCTGGCTGCTCTTTATCTTGAGGGGAGCGGTGTGGAAAGGGATATCGGGAAGGCCCTGTTCTGGTATCACGAAGCGGCAAAGAACAATTTTGTGGAAGCCCAGTACAAGATTGCAATGATCAACCTTGAGGGGAGTTTGGTCGACCGAAACATAGCAGTTGCAGTAGATTGGTTGAAGACTGCCGCAGCAAAAGGCCACGCAAATGCGCAAAGAACCCTCGGGCAGCTATATCAGGATGGAATAGGTGTCGAGTTGAACATGGCTGAGGCTTCTGGCTGGTACAGAAAATCCGCCGAACAGGGAAATCCGCTTGCGGCTTATTATCTTGGTGAAATTTTTTTAAAGGACAAGTCCGCATCAGGCAGCTTGGATGAGGCAATTTCCTGGCTGGAGCGGGCGGGCAATCTTGGGGTGACGCAAGCTCAAAGCAAATTGGGCTACATGAATTCTAGCGGTGAGGGCATTTCCAGAAATCTGGAGAAAGCCATATATTGGTATGAATGGGCTGCAAAGTCGGGGGATGCTTTCAGCCAAAACAATCTCGCTGCGCTTTATATCAGAAACACCAATGATATTGCGTCCATAAGGCAGGCTAAGAAACTCTATGAATCCGCCGCCGTTCAGGGCGTTGCCCAATCCCAATTCTCTCTCGGCGATATTCACGAGCGTGGACTGGTTGAAGCAAAAAACCTTACACTGGCCTATGCATGGTACATGATTGCCGCGAAAGCCGGCTATCAGCCAGCGGAAATCAAAATCTCGAAACTACAGTCAGAAATGAACAGCGATGATATTTCCAATGCAATCAAACTGGCGGTAACCTGCCTGGAGCAGCACTATGCAGACTGCATGTAAGCACAGGCTACGGATATTCCCTTTTTAGAATTTATACCAATGCCGCTGAGAGAATATAGTACAAAACCGCTGCCAAACCCGCTGTTGCCGGTACGGTGATGATCCATGCAGATACAATCGTCATGAAGTGTGAACGGCGAACCAGCTTGCGCCGGGCAATCTCGGCCCGGTCCTTGGTCACTGTCTCGCTTTTGGTGTTGCGTGCTTCATGTGACTGGACATAAGAAAGCCGCTTCTTTGAACTGCCCGTATACCATTCCCGGAAGAAACCAACCCCAAACACGGCGCCGACCGCAATGTGTGTTGAACTTACCGGCAAGCCAAGCCATGAGGCGATGATAACAGTAATAGCTGCTGAAAGGGCCACACAATAGGCGCGCATCGGATTAAGCTTGGTGATTTGCTGGCCAACCATGCGGATGAGTTTGGGTCCAAACAGCAACAACCCGATGGAAATGCCGATTGCGCCGACAGCCATCACCCAAAGCGGGATACTCACTTTCGCTGCGACATCACCCAGTTCAACTGTATGCACGATCGCAGCCAGCGGTCCCACCGCATTGGCCACATCATTGGCACCATGGGCAAACGACAAAAGCGCGGCAGATGCCACCAGTGGGATGGCAAACAGTTTTCTGATCGACTGGTTGCGGTTTTCAAGGCCTTCTGCCTGTTTGGCGATCAGCGGTTTTGTAATGACCCAGGAAACAATTCCGACCACAAGCCCTATCATCAGGGCATTTGGAAGACTGATCTTGACGAGTTTGCTGACGCCCTTGAGAGCGAGATAGGCACAAAACGTACCTGCCATGACTGCAATGAGAACAGGTACCCACTTTTTGGAAGCGGTGATTTTGTCATCCTGGTAGATAATCTTTTCCTTGATGAAATAAAGAAAAGCCGCAGCTATGATACCGCCCATTATGGGAGAAATTACCCAACTGGCAGCGATGCCGCCCATGGTTGGCCAATTGACCGCAGCGAATCCTGCCGCGGCAATACCAGATCCCATTACGCCGCCCACTATAGAGTGAGTTGTGGAGACCGGAGCACCGATCCAGGTGGCAAGATTTATCCAAAGGGCGGACGAAACCAGTGCTGCCATCATGACGGCGATGAATATTTCCTTGTTGGCGATTGCATCAACATCAATAATGCCTTTTGAGATGGTACCAACAACATCGCCGCCGGCAATCAAGGCGCCTGCACTCTCAAATACTGCTGCAACAACGAGAGCCGTGCCCATGGTCATGGCATTGGATCCAACCGCTGGCCCGACATTGTTTGCAACGTCGTTGGCGCCGATGTTCAGCGCCATGTAGCCGCCTATTGCGGCCGCAGCGACGATGATCCAGGCGCCTGTTTGACCTGCCACAAACGCTGTCGCGATTACCGCCACCAAAATGATGAAGAGCAGGGCGAGGCCGGGTGCAGCATAGGTTTTTGCCAGACTTCCCGTTGCTTCCTCAACGTAGGAAAGTTTGTCGAGATCTTTGTCGAGGGTCGGTTTTTTGGTTTCCAAAGGCACGGAACACTCCTGATATGCTTTCGCACGGAAAAATAGGGTGCGACTGCAATAGCAGGTATTGGGTTCAACAGAAAAGGATTGGAGGACCTATTTTTGTTTGATCAACAGGCTTTTGACTTTTGGCGACTGCAACAAATCGCGCAATCCATCTTCCTGACAGGCATCTGCAGCGGCTGACAGGGGTAACCATAGTAGTTCGCGCTGTCCTGCTTCCGGAAATTCGGCAACCTGCTCTTCAAACTTCAATGGGTAGACAATAATATTGGTTCTGACCTTGAAGCCATTGCCCATGCCTTTATAGGAGAGAAATTCACCAAGCGGTTCTTTTCCTACCTTGCCAATAACCCCCGCTTCTTCAAACGCTTCCTTTTTGGCCGTCTTGCGGGATGAATGGTTTGCCATCGGCCAGCCTTTAGGGATGATCAGGCGTTTGGTATTCCGGCTTGTCACCAGCAAAACTTCAGGCTCATGCCCGCCTTCACGATAACATAGCGCAGCAAGTTGCATGCGCGGAGGGCGACGCAACAGCAGTTCAAGGAACTGGCCTATTTTCCGTAGTATCGATGATTGAAAGGTTGCAATTGCCATGATGTTTTCCGGTTTGCCGGAAGTGTTGTCCTTGTTTGGTTAACAACGGGTTAACGGTGATTTCGAAGCGTTTCCACGGGTCCGGTAATACAACAACATCTATGCAGATTATTGATGAATTCAAGCGAATTTGACAGAAAACGTTTCCAACCGCCTGTTAACAGATCATATTTTCGTAATTGGTGGGGATTTTCAAAACAAACTGCCCTGTGGTGCCGGCTTTTCATCCTTGTCTGTTTTGTTACCGGATTTTGCGGCTGCTTTCATGGAACGCTTGGAACCGTCATTTCGGGTCACATCTATGCGGTCGTCGGCAAACTGTACTTCATAGGGTGCGCCGTTGGCAGTTTGACTTGCCCGGGTAACCAGTTTGCCATTTGCATCGCGCAAAAGCACAAAGCCGCGTTCGAGCGTTTTTTCATGGCTGAATGAAACAAGCAATCGCGATGCCTGTTCCAGACGTTTACCAACCCGCTCCATCCGGTTTGTCTGGGCGATCGCAATCGAGCGCCGCGCAAAATCAATTCTGCGTCTCACATCGGTAATTTGAGGGGTCAACATTGATGGCGAAAGTTTCAGTCTTTCGAGCCGGTTTCGATAGCTTTCAATGTTGGCCTGCCCCGCGGTAGTCAGGCGCGATCCTGTATATTCAAGTTTTTGTTTTTTACGCTCTATAGGAGCGTTCAGCAGGGCAAAACCCAGCTTTCCCGATGTCTTTTGAAACTCGATGCGTTTGAGCTGGACAGCCGAAACCAACCCCTTTGCAAGGCTGCTTGCCAAATTGTCAAAGCGCTGGCTGTGAAACGCAAACAGCGTATCGGGTGAAGGCAGGCCGCGGCTCGCCGCACGAAGGCTTGTTCTTGCGCTGTCGAGGGTGCGGACCAGTCCCGCCCGCAATCGAGCTCCAAGCCGGGCGATCTGCGCTTCAAGATCAGCCTTGACCGGGACTACCATTTCAGCAGCGCCGGTCGGGGTTGGTGCTCTTACATCAGCGGCCAGATCAATCAGGGTCCAGTCGGTTTCATGACCAACGGCGGAAATCACCGGTATCATTGAATTTGCAGCGGCCCGGACGGCGATCTCGTCATTGAAGCCCCAAAGGTCTTCAACCGATCCGCCGCCGCGTGCAACAATAAGCACATCCGGTCTTGCTACAGGTCCACCTTCAGCAAGGTCGTTGAAGCCGTTGATCGCTGCCGCCACCTCCTGTCCGCAAGTTTCGCCCTGAACGCGAACCGGCCAGACGATTACGTGCAATGGGAAACGGTCTGAAATCCGGTGGAGAATATCGCGGATAACGGCGCCCGTTGGCGAAGTGACAACTCCAATCACCATCGGCATGTAGGGTAAAAGCTGTTTTCGATCAGGCGAAAAAAGGCCTTCCGCATTCAGTTTCTTTTTACGCGCCTCAAGAAGTGCCATCAGGGCGCCGGCCCCAGCCGGTTCAATCTGCTCGATGACAATCTGGTATTTCGAAGTCCCGGGATAAGTAGTCAATTTCCCGGTCGCAATGACCTCCATACCCTCTTCTGGAAGGTGCTTCAGCTTGCCCGCAACCCCTCGCCAGATGACTGCTTCGATCCTAGCCTTGTCATCCTTGAGTGCAAAATACATGTGACCGGACGAATGGGGACCACGATAACCGGCAATCTCGCCGCGCACGCGTACAAGGCCGAAAGTGTCCTCGACCATCCGCTTCAGCTTGCCTGAAATCTCGGTGACAGTAAGTTCCATCACATTCGAGGTAACAGGCGAAGCCTCGCCATCCTCGTCGAAAAATTGATCGCTCACGGATTATTCCTGCCGGTTGCTTCTGCCAAAATCCTAAGTGGTGTCATAGCAGATTCTGGTCGGGTAGGAAAACCGCTTTATTGATCAGCGCGGGTTGCGATAATGCAAGTGCAGTTTGTAAACGTCTGTTTTCCTGCCGTGCCGGGCTCATCCACCAGGTAATTCCAAGAATTGCGAGAACCAGAACGAGGACCACCAGTGCCAGCCATGAACCTGCCAACCAGATGCCGGCAATACCTGCCCACAGGATCGAGGAAAATGCTTCCGCAAGGGTTGCCATTCGCGATGAAGTCTGGCGGCGGCGGAAATTGCTTCGCTTTGCCTGCGCCCTGAACCACAACTGGATCGCGGTAGCCGAAACAACCGACGCACAAACACACACAGCCGCAACCAGTGCTGTTTCAAGCGAGATTATGCTCGTCGCCAAGACAAGCGGTGCAACAACAACGCCAACGCCAATTAGGATGGCCTCAATTTTCGCACGGATAACCTGCGATGCGGAGACGGGAGCGGTCGTTACCAGTTCAGGAGCATCTTCGCCTGATATTGCCAGCCAGGACAGCCCCCCCGCCAGTTGGCCCGACGCCATGACAATTACCGGAACAATGACAATTGCCATTGAAGTGCCTTCCGCAAAATTGTGCCACAGCATGAATGCCGGAGGAATAAGATACATGAGCTGCATCAGCGTTTGCGACATCAGCCATTTGTCGCGCAGCAGCAATTTCCATTCCTTGCGCCGCAACATGGCAGATGCGCTCATTTTGCGAAATGTCACCTTGGCCTGTTTAACCGGACCGGCAGCCATGTCGATGGAAGCAGCCCTCAGGACAATTTCGCCATATTGTCGGGCGCAGACCATTAAAGTAAGGGCAAAGATGGCGATGCCGAGGCCAAAGAGCGTCAAAGAGGCAGCACCATTACCCATTGCGCCGATTGCAGGCGTCCACAATATACTCCCTGCGTCCGGCGCTTGGGAAACCAGAAATTCCGATTGCAAAAACTGGATTCGAGACATGGAACCAATTGAAATGATGGCGACAAGCTGAATTCCGATCACGAAACCTGCGCCAACCACGGCAGCGACAATCTGGGCAACCAGCCGCGTCTTTGCAGGGCCGATCAACCTGAAAAGTCCCATGGTCAGAACAATGGCAAAACTGGTTGCCAAGAGGCCAAAGGCAAAAATGACCGGATAGGCGAAAAGCCAGCCGGGATTGTCCATAAGCGCCAGCATGTTGATTGCAGGAGCCGTGACAAGCAAAGTCAGGCAGGTTGTGGAAATGGCAATTGCCAGCATACGCACTGCAAAAAGCCTCGTGGCGGGTGCTGGCGAGGAAAGGATCAATTCGAGATCAGAACGAGTATAAAACGCCCGTGTAATGGATTCCATTGCCTGGGAAGCCATCAAGGAAACCGGAAGCAGCAAAAATCCGCTGACCATCAGCAAGGTTGGAACATCTGGGAAAATGCCCGCTTCGACGGATTTTCGAAGTGCAGTCGCAGCAAGTAAATGCATTCCAAGACTGATGATTGCAAATACCGTAAATATGCGCATGCCGCGGCCGGGTCGGTTGCCAGAGAGCATGGCATAGAGGTCACGCCAGGAAAGCAGAAATTCGTGCCGGGCGAACCATTTGTAAGAGGCGGAGTGGCTCAAGCAGCTTGCTCCCCGAGTTCGAGGCTTTCGGGTTTTTGCCCGCTTTTTGCAACCACTGCCAGAAAGATTTCTTCAAGGCTCTGCTCATGGCTGTTGTCAGTATTATTGGCAGCACGCAATTCAGCCAATGTTCCCTCACAAACCAGACGTCCTTCGGCTATGACCCCAATACGTTGTGCCATCCGCTCTGCGACTTCCAGAATGTGGGTTGTCAAAATGACAGTGCAGCCCTCGGCAACACGGGCAAGCAGGACATCCTTTACCAGCCGTGCCGAGCCGGCATCAAGTCCTGTTAACGGCTCGTCGAGGATAATCAGGCGTGGATCGTGTATGAGAGCGCCTGCGAGCGCCACCTTCTGGCGCATGCCCTTGGAAAAGCCTTCACATCGCTCATGGGCGTGTGGCTCAAGCCCAAGAACATCAAGCAGTTCTCCGGCATTTTTCAAGGCTCTATGATTTTCCACTTCCCAGAGTCCGGCAACAAATTCCAGATATTCAAGCGGTGTCAAGCGGTCATAGATCATCGGCTCGTCAGGTACCCAGGCTGTGACTCGTTTGGCGCCGAGGGGATCCATTTTGGCGTCATGGCCAAAGATATTGATCCGACCTGAATCCGGTTGCAAAAGTCCTGCCACCATCTTGAGAGTTGTCGTCTTGCCTGCTCCGTTTGGCCCGAGCAGGGCGTAGAACTCGCCAGCCTTTATATTGAGCGAAAGATTGTTCACGGCGGGGCGTGTATAGGTTTTGCAAAGATTGGAAATTGTTAGTGCTGAATGCGTCAAGTTTCGCTCCTGGTTTTATTTCTTGCGACTGTCGGCAACACCGTTTGCCATGACACACAGCAGTTCAAAGATCAGCGTGGCGGCCAAAAAGGCGGTACCTCCCGCCTGGTCAAAGGGAGGCGAAACCTCGACAAGGTCCGCGCCCGCAAAATTCAGACCCTCCAGATGACGAATGACCTCGATTGCCTGAAACGAGTTCGGCCCGCCAATTTCCGGTGTGCCGGTGCCGGGTGCGAAAGTCGGATCAACAAAATCAATGTCATAGGAAACATAGGTTTTCTGATCGCCGGCAATCGCACGTGCCTCTTTCATGACATCGGCAACACCGCGCTCGAAAAATTCTTCAATGGCGATGACACGAATGCCAACGCTTTTGGCGAAGTCACGATCTTCAGTGTCATAGGCAGATCCCCTGATACCGATCATGCAAACGCGCTTCGGGTCGAGCAGTCCTTCTTCGACGGCGCGTCGAAAGGGCGTACCGTGGGTATATTTGAACCCGCCGAAATAGGAGTGGAAGAGATCGGTATGGCTGTCAAAATGGATCATTCCAAGTGGTTCATCCTTGGCCAGCGCCCGCAATATCGGCAAAGAGCAGAGATGATCCCCACCCACTGTCAGTGGTAGTATGCCTGCCGCTTTTACACTGCTATAGTATGTCTCGAAACGCAGAAGACTGTCATCAACACTGGCAGGGTTGGGTCCGACATCACCAAGATCGGCACAGTTGACCAACTCAAATGGGCGAACGCCGGTATGGCCGTTTCCTGCCCGTATCATGGTTGAATAATCACGAATCTGGCGGGGAGCATGGCGCGGCCCGGGGCGGTTGGTCGTCCCTCCATCCCAGGGAGCTCCGATCAGACCGATATCGACATCCTTGATGCGTTCATCATCAAGGCCAACCTGCGGCAGGCGCATGAAAGTTGCTACGCCTGCAAAACGCGGCAGGTCCATTCCGGAGACGGGTTTGAAAAACTGATCTGCCATTGATGTCCTCGAAAGAAAAGATCTCTAAGATGGAGATCTGGTTCAGAAAGGAAAATCATAAATCAACAGGGGTTTAGGACCCGTAAACAGAAGTGTTAAAATCCAGCCCGACGGAATTTTTCAGGAACGCGGCTTCATGAACTGGTCAAAGATCGATTCAATTGCCTTGTCATATTTAGGTGCGCCCTGCCTCGTAGGCTTGAACAAATCGCCAAACAGGTCTTCAAGCCCGGTACCTTTCGGATATCCGCTCGGCTCCGGTTCATCCGGTTCTGGCGCAGCTTCCTGGCCGTAGGGAGAATTGCGTTCCTGTGCGGGGGGTTCATAGGGATCGACCGGGCGCTGGTTGCCGACACCAGTGCCACCTTTCAGCATGTCATTGAAAATATCACCCAGTGACCCGCCACCGGAATTTGTCGTCTGTCCGCCACCTGGTGCAGTTCTTCCGCCTGTCATTTGCTCCAGTATCTCTTCAAGCGGATTTCTGGCCCGCGGCTGGCTTTGAGGCGAACGCGGCTGGCCGCCACCCATACCTCCGCCAAGACCGCCCTTCATCATTTCCTCGAGGATTTGCCCGAGAATACCGCCGCCGCCCATGGCGCTTTGAGCCTGTGTTTGGGCCGCAGCCTGTGTTTGGCCTGTCATTTGCTTGAACAATCCCCCCATTACCAAGGGGGCAAGAGCTGGCAACATCTGTTTCAGGATTGCCTGTGAAACACCGCTTGTGGCCTCAGCCTGGGCTGCAACTGCACGGCTGATTTCCTTGTTACCAAACAAGTGGCCCAAAATTGCTTTCCCTTCATTCATGCCTTTGGGTGTAAAAGCCTGCGTTGGATTTTGAAGGTAATTGGCATGATTTCCGGTTGCCAGCGCCTGCATGAACGCTGCAAGTCCGGAAGGCGTTGCAGCCGCGTTGCGTTTTAATCCTTGTGAAAAGGCAGGCATCAAAGCTTCAATAGCCTTGGCAGCCTGATCCTGTTGGAGACCAAATTGTCGGGCCATTTGCTCTTGAATCGAGTTCTGCTGACCGGGAGCCTGCAAATTGGTGAGCATTTCAAACAAAGGGTTCATGGTTTTCTCCCGTTTTCGCCAAATCTGGCCGATATTTTATCAAAGCCCATGTTTTTTCATCAGCTTAAGTTGCCATTAACCATACTGCACTAGCTTGATTTCAGAAACATAATTCTGTGGAACAAGTAATTGCTCAACAATGCGACAACAAGAACTGAAATTGCAAAAATTGACCGTGCAGGTATTGCCCCGCAGCCAAAGCGATTACGGCCTGACCCTAAAAAGTTTGAGAACCGCAGGCTGAACAGGTTGGCCTGGCTGGTTGTGGATGGTCAATCACAGGGATTTCATTGTTCGCTTCGTGAGTTTTCTTCAGAGGGCGCACATCTCACAGTATCCGGCCTTATGGGTATTCCTGACCATTTCTCACTATATGTTGAACCGGACAGCATAAAATTTGGTTGTCAGGTTACCCTCAGAAAGGGCAACTCTGTGCAGGTCAGATTTACAGATCGCCAGGAAAACATGCGCTTTCGCGACCTCAATCCTCGCCGCTGATAGGCGCGCGCGCTAAGTATTTGGAAACTATCACGGAATTTTTATTCACAAGAGCGTCAAATTTTTCCTCTACTGTGACAATTTGCTTTTCCCATTTCACTCAACAACTGATACACATTTCAAGAATCAATGCGGCCTGAGGGGCAAATAGCTTGCAATGAATATGCACATGAGCAGACCGATGGGCCTTGCCCACGGTGGTACGGAAAACTTGCAACCGAACGAGCCGATCAATTGGTTGGCTAGGCTATCTGCCTATAAATCAGCGGATGACAAACGCGGTTTACTTGAAACTGGGCTGACAATTGTCTTGTTTGCAGGCGCTTGGGCCTTGTGCTGGCTGGTTTTGCAATACTCGGTTTTACTTGCCCTGTTGTTGACAATTCCGACAGGCGGCCTTCTCATCAGGATTTTTGCAATTCAGCATGATTGCGGCCACGGCGCGCTTTTCTCCAAGAAGACGGTTAACGACTGGATTGGAAGAACACTGGGAGTTTTAACCCTTACTCCTTATGAATACTGGCGCCATGCCCATGCTCTGCACCACGCCAGTTCCGGTAATCTGGACCGGCGCGGTTTCGGCGATATCGATACAATCACGGTAGATGAATACAGGTCGCTTTCATCCCTCGGAAAATTGAAATACCGGCTTTATCGCAATCCCGTTGTGCTATTCGGCATTGGCCCTGCCTTTGTTTTCTTTCTCAAGCAGCGGCTGCCTTTCCAAATGATGAACAAGGGCATCAAACCATGGGTCAGCACCCAGGGAACGAATATTGCCGTTGCCATCGTATTCGGACTTTTTATCTATTTCATCGGTTGGGGCAATTTTTTGGCAATCCACATTCCGGTTGTTCTGGTTGCTGCATCGGCGGGCGTCTGGCTCTTTTATGTCCAGCACCAGTTTGAAGATACAAGATGGGACCGCCAGAAAGACTGGAAGCGTGAACACGCCGCACTTTACGGCAGTTCATTTTATGATCTGCCAAAACCGCTGATGTGGCTTACCGGGAACATTGGCGTCCACCATGTGCATCACCTGTCAGCGGCGATTCCTTTTCACAAACTGCCCAAAATCATCAAGGATTATCCAGAACTGCGTGAAATCGGACATCTGACCATTCGCGAAAGCATCAGATGCGTTCCACTTGCATTGTGGGATGAGGCAAATCGCAAGATGATTTCGTTTCGCCAGTTCAGGCAGCAGGCTCGTATTGCTGCGTCTGCTAGCTGATTTTGTGCAATTTCCTCGAATAGCGGGGCTGCGATCGCAGTCCTAAAATGCCATTTCCTCAAATACGCGGGTGACATCCTGTTCCCAAGGTCCGTTGTACAGCCATAGCAAATGTTCAGCCATGGTGCGCTTGGCGGCTATTACCTCATCAAGTGGAACAAGGAATAAGCGCTCGTCAAAGCCTTCACTATTGAGGAACGCACGTTGCTTGAGACCTTGTTTCGAAATGCGCAATATCTCTTTGCCGATATCGAGCATTGAGCGGCCGCTGATTTCAGCGTTCAGCCCCTTTGATGGCACATCATTGCGCAACTGACCGACCTCTTCAGCTGTCCAGTCTTTCACCAGCGCTTCTGCTGCATCAAGAGCCGCATCATCATAGAGAAGACCCACCCAAAGGGCAGGCAGTGCGCAGATACCGCGCCAGCGGCCACCGTCAGCGCCGCGCATTTCAAGGAACTGTTTCAGCCGAACATCAGGGAAAACCGTGCTTACATGGTTAGACCAGTCGCCCATGGTTGCGCTCACGCCCGGCATGTCTTTCGATGCAGCGCCATTGAAAAACTGCTTGAAGGTCATGTGCGTCATGTCGATATACTTGCCATTGCGGATGATGAAATACATCGGTAGTTCGAAGCACCATTTCGCATAGTCTTCAAAGCCGTAACCTGCGTTGAGCATGTCTGCGTGATATCCTCCACGTGCGTTGTCGACATCATGCCAGACCCCGGAACGCCAGGACAATTCGCCATTGGGCTTGCCTTCGGTAAACGGTGAATTGGCAAAGAGGGCAGATGCCAAAGGCTGCAGCTTGAGCGATGTCTGCAGCTTTCGACGCATGTCGCGCTCATCGGAAAAATCGAGATTAACTTGAATGGTCGCAGTACGGTACATCATGTCGAGACCGCGAGACCCGACCTTTGGCATGTATTCGGTCATTATCTTGTAACGGCTTTTTGGCATTTTTGGAGTTTCCGCCAAACTCCAGAGCGGGCTGGAGCCGGTTCCCAAAAATCCGATACCAAGATCTTTTGCAACCCGTTTAACCGCACTCAAATGCTGGTTCGATTCGCGGCAGGTCTGGTGAATGGTTTCCAGCGGAGCACCGGAAAGTTCAAACTGGCCGCCTGGCTCGATGGAAATCGCTCCTTCGCCCTTGCCTCCGGCGAGACCGATAATGCGGCCTTCGTCGGTAATCGCTTCCCAGCCCAATTCCGCTTTCATGCCGTTCAAAAGCGCTTCTATGCCACGCTCACCTTCGTAGGGAACCGGTGAGAAGTCCTCATTGTAAAAGGCAAACTTCTCGTGTTCGGTGCCAATCCGCCATTGATCCTTGGGCTTGCATCCAATTGCGAACCATTCAACCATTTGCCCGAAATTTTCGAGAGGCCGTTCGTCTACAGTGTCTCTTGCCATTCTAGTGGTCCGCTTTCGTCTTCAATAAAAAGGAAATCCTGTCCGACAGAAGCTCTAGAAACCATCCATCAAATCCGCAAGGAAAACTTTCAGTCTTTCGTTTTTTGTGATCCTTGTTTCCCATTGGTAAGTTTGATGTTTTGTGTTTGCTTCACCAGTCTCCGCAAGAGGCTTGCACAGCCGCGAGGGCTGCTACTGCAGCTGTGTCAGCGCGTAAAATGCGTGGGCCAAGGGAAATTGCCCGTACAAATGGACGTTTGAGTAGCATTGCCCGTTCCTCTTCGGAAAACCCGCCTTCCGGTCCAATCAGGATCGAAAGGGAACTTTGCCCGCGAAGGTCTGCCAGTGTTTGCAAGGGGTTTTTGCCATCGGCGCTTTCATCTGCAAAGATAAGTGTTTGACCTTCATCCCAATGATCAAGCAGTAATGCCAATTTCATGGGTTCCTCGCATTTTGGAATGGAAAGAATGCCGCATTGCTCAGCAGCTTCGAGCGCATTGGCGCGCATCCGTTCCGTGTTCAACTTGGATATTTGAGTGTGATGCGTCAAGACCGGCTGTAATATTCCGGCTCCCATTTCAACTGCCTTCTGGATCATGTAGTCAAGCCGGGCCTGTTTGAGCGGTGCAAAGCAATAGCGCAGCGAATATGCCGCCGGCTGGGGGCGGGTGCGGCGAACCAATTTCAGGATACAGGCCTTTCTGCCTGAAGGTTGAATTTTGGCCAGCCATTCGCCGTCCATGCCGTTAAAAAGCAGCACATTCGCGCCTTCCTTGAGCCTAAGTACATTCAGCAGATAATTGGCCTGTGAGCGGTCCGCTTCAACCGTGCCGCCTTCTTTCAGGGCATGGTTGACATACAGGCGCTGCGTTTTGAAATCATATCTTTCCATCACGGCAGCATTGGCCCAATCGGCTTGAGTTTTCAAGATGCCGATGAATGCCAAACAGGTTGATATCCCATAGCAAAAGCACCGATGACAGAAGCCGGTGTCACCAGTTGTATTGGCTGCTTGTGCAAGCTGGCAATTTCGTGTGGTTCGCCATATCCGCCAAAATCCCAGCGCAACAGTTTTTTGTTCCTGATCGCAAGAAAACCAAATCCTGATTTGATCATGACACCGTCCGGCAAACTTCGTAGTGCGTCGCCGGTAAGAGGTTCCGGCTTTTGTTTGGACGATTGCCAGCGCTCGCGGTGCAGGAGCGCATTCTTCGCCGCAGCATCCATTTCGCCATTGGCTGAACAATAAGCAAAATGAAATTGTATCGCGGCTTGTCTTCGGCACAAATGGCAGGGGCGATGTCCGGCTGCAAGGGCAGTAACCTCGTCAAGAAAAAACAATTCGCTCCATCCGGCAGAACGGTTCGGACCGTTCCGGCCCCAGACCTCACGCCTTTTTCCCTTCCACTCCAGCGAACAGCAAATCCACGCAGGCGTCGTCCAGCGTCTTCCAACAAGTTGCTTTTTGACAGGATCGTGGATAATTCCCCGATTGCCGGTGAAAAAGCCACGCGCGGTGTTTGCATGCAACGAACCGTCAGGACAGACACGGTTCTGCAGCGTCATGATCAGTCCCGCAATAACAACACATGCAACCGGATTGGCCCGTGCGCGCCCAGTAGCAATGTCTGTTCAATATCCGCCGAACGCGACGGACCGGTAATGAAATTCATGGTCCTTGGCATATTGCCTTGCCCGTATCGGGTGCGGATAATCGTCCAAATGTCTTCATAATGCCGGACAATATCCTTTTCATTGATCATCACAATGTGATTTTCCGGCAGAAAATTAAGGGTCGTCGGGTTTTCAGGACCCGAAAACAGCGCCAGTGTTCCTGTTTCGACAATGCCTGCTTCTGCATGGCTCAGACTAACCAGGTCCAGCCCGTCGCTCCTGCCATCCTTGATGACAAGCATTTTACCGGCGCTCTTGCGAATAGCGTCAAGTCTGGGATCGCTGCCCATCCGGATTTCGGCAGGCAGATTGTGCGCGCGCAAAAAATCACCGATTGCTGCAATCGCGTTGCGCCTGGAAATTCTTTCAAGGCTTGCCTGCGAGGCGAACACCTTTTCAATAAAGCGGTTGACCTGCTTTATCCGTGTCGTTGGCATGTCAGGCAATACACCGGTTTGATGCACATCAAGGCGCTGCCTGATCGCTACAAGCCGTTTTTCTTCCGATATACCCGACGCGATCTGCGTCTTTATTTTACCGAGGATAAAAGATTTGCTCATGATGCAGCTCCGCTTTTCCCGCCTGATTTTGCCGGGCGCACGCCTGATTTCCACTGAGCCATAAACGTCGATCCTTCGGGCGTTGGCATGTCGCGGTATTTTGTCCATTCTCCCGAAAGCGGCAGAAATCCGGTCCTCTTTTTGGTTCCGCCCAGAATCCAGAGCGCACGTGCTGCCAATCTGGTGGCAAACCTGTAGAGGGCAGGACGTTTTGCGGTCCATGCCCACATCGCCAGATTTCGCCGATGGCTGGGAGGAGAGAGGTGTTTTTCAAATTCCTGTTCGCGCCAGTGACGCATCATCTTTGGGAGCGGAATTTTCATCGGGCAAACCGCTTCGCATCGCCCGCAGAATGTCGATGCATTCGGCAAATGTCCTGCCTTGTCGACACCAATGAATTTGGGTGTCAGGACAGAGCCCATCGGGCCAGGATAAACCCAGCCGTAGGCATGGCCGCCAACCGCATGATAAACCGGACAATGGTTCATGCACGCGCCGCACCTGATACAGCGCAACATGTCCTGGAACTCCGTGCCAATCATGTCAGAGCGGCCATTGTCAAGCAGTATGACATGAAACTCTTCCGGGCCGTCCAAATCTCCCTTGCGGCGAGGGCCGGTCGAAAGCGTGGTATAGACAGACATTTCCTGGCCGGTTGCCGAGCGTGCCAGAATACGGATGATCTGGCTCATGTCCTCAAGTGTCGGCACGATTTTTTCAATCGAGGCGATGACAATGTGCACCCTCGGCAGGGTCTGCGTGAGATCGCCATTGCCCTCATTGGTGACGATGATGGTTGTTCCTGTTTCCGCAACAAGGAAATTTGCCCCGGTAATTCCCACATCGGCTTTCTGGAACTTCTCCCTCAAAATGCCGCGCGCTTCCAAGAGCAGGCTTTCGGGGGCTTCAAGTTCCCTGTCTGCCGGCAGATGGGTGTGCTGCTTTTGGAACTCCTCACGCACTTGCCCGATATTGAGGTGTACCGCCGGTGCAATGATATGGCTCGGATGCTCACCGCGCAGCTGGATGATATATTCGCCCAGATCCGTTTCAATCGGCTGAACATCACTGGCCTCAAGAAACTCGTTGAGGCCAATCTCCTCGGAAATCATCGACTTGCCCTTGGTGACGGTCTTTGCACCAACGCGTCGGCAAATATCGAGAATTTGCCCGCGCGCATCGCTGGCAGTCGCTGCCCAGTGGACCTGGCCGCCGTTTTTCAGAACATTGGCTTCAAACGTTTCCAGATAAACATCAAGATTGGCCAGAACATGATTTTTGATTTCGATGGCAGAATCGCGCAAGGCATCGAATTCCGGCAGATCTGCCACCGCCTTGGCCCGCTTGTCGATGAAATTATGTTTGACATGCCCGAGGGCTTTTTGGAGTTGTTCATCCTTGAGCGCATCACGGGCGTTGTTCTTGAACGTGGGGCTGGTGATCTGCATGATTTATGCCTTTCCGCCAATCGGCGGGGTATCAGTCATGCCCGCCAGAACCTCGGCAACATGGCGCACTTCGGTTTTCGCGCCCGTTCGCCGCAACTTTCCGGCCATATTCAACAGGCAGCCAAGATCTCCGGCCAGCAAAAGGTCTGCTTCCGCATTTTCCACATTGGTAATCTTTTCTGACACAATGGAATTTGAGATATCACTGTATTTGACTGCGAAGGTTCCACCGAACCCGCAACACACATCGGGATTCTTCATCTCCGTCAAAGTGACGCCGTTCATTGATGCGAGCAGTTTGCGCGGCTGGTTTTTGATATCGAGTTCGCGCAAGCCCGAACAGGAATCGTGATAGGTGATCCTGGCATCAAGGGCAGCATCCACTTTTTCAATTTTCAGCACATCCGTCAGAAAACTGACAAGCTCAAATACCTTAACGGCGAATTTTCTGCTGCGCTGGTCCCAGGCGGGGTCCTTCGCAAAAAGCTCGGGATAGTGTTTTGACAGCATTCCGGCACACGAACCCGAAGGGGCAACAATATAATCAAACTCTTCAAATGCCTTGATGACCTGTTGGGCAATGTCTGCAGTGTCCGCCTTGTCACCTGAGTTATAAGCCGGCTGGCCACAGCAAGTCTGGGAAACAGGCACGAAAACTTCGCAGCCTGCGTCTTCGAGCAATTTGACTGCAGCAAAGCCGACACTCGGCCTGAAAAGATCGACCAGACAGGTTACAAACAATCCGACACGAAGGGATTCTTTCATTGGGACTAAGACTCCAAATACAGTTTATTCTTTTTCACGGTGACGAAAACGCAAACTTGAAATGCGTTCGCGTTCCAATTCATTTTGCAATGCCAGGCTTCGTTCTATGACATAACTCATATGGTCTCGCGATGCCTTTTGAGCGGCAATATCATCGCCCGCCAAAACAGCTTCAGCAATGGCTATATGCTGATCAAACAGGCTTTGCCGCCCGCCTGCAGTTTCATAAAGTCGGCTCCTGTTTTGAAACACGCCCTCGGAAAGAAGGCGATAGCAAGAGCGCAATGTGTGCATCAGAACGAGATTGTGGGTCATTTCACCGATCAGGCTGTGAAACTCGACATCGACAAGGGCTTCCTTTTCAAAGTCCATACTGTCATGGGCATTGCGCATCCGCTCAACGCATTGCTCCAGCATTTCCCGATCGTACCGCGTGGCTCTCTTGGCCGCAAAGGCAGATGCGATGCCTTCTACTTCCCGCCGGTATTCAAGATAGTCGATGGTTGCCTTTTGGTGATTTGGGAGGAGGGTTGCGATCGGGTCAGAAAAAATTTGCCCGATGATTTCGCAAACAAAAGTTCCGTCACCTTGTCTGCGTTGAAGTATCTTGCGGTTCTCGAGCAGTTCTATAGCATCGCGCAGCACAGGACGCGAAACACCCATTTCAACCGCAAGGTCACGCTCTGACGGCAATTGATCGCCGGAACGCAGCACACCCTCAAGCACAAGACCTTCGATCTGGTGAGCAACCTCATCAGACGATTTGCCTTGTTTGATTTGTGTAAATACCGTCATTGCGTTTTTCCGATTTGAAATATTCATAGGCATAAATCATAAAATGGTCAATAAAATTTACCAGCCAGAGGATCTGTTACGGTAGTTCAAAACAATTCAACGCGTCATTGTGCCTGTTTAAGTGGATCTCGCGACAGGCTATGATCAATAACTTTAGGCAACGGGATTGAGGTGCAGTCCTTACTGGTTGGGGTATCATGAGCAAGCAAATCAAGAATGCGGGTGCAAAACTGGCAGAGGCAAGGATAAACCAGTTTCCGGATTTTCCTCGCCATCACCAGCATGCCATTTCGATTGGCGAAATACATTCACGCCCGTTTCCCGAAATTGCCACAAACCGGGTCGTATATCATTATGCCTTCATGTCCGATGGAGGCAGTTCAGTTGCCAATGCCATATTGGCTCAACTCTGCCGGTTGCGCGGTGAGGCAATTCCGATGCCTGAAATGCGGTACCATCAAATTCCGTGGAATGACGGTCAGTTGAGATGGGAAAGCCATAGCGAGTTTTCCACTTTCACATTTGACGCCAAGGCTCCGAAAGAGTTCCTCGGCGAAGTTGCCAATCATCCCTTTGGAAACGGTTTTGCGCCTCCAGGCTCGATGATCTCCGCAACCCGCATTGAGATCAGACCATTGAACACGGCAAACAGGAAATTTTTAAATGCATTTGACCCTGAAAGTTTGACTGTAAATGTTCTGGAGGACGGAAAGTCATTGCTGGCAACCGACTTTCGCCAAGACACCAACGGGATGACTGTATTCTTGCTGCTTGAAGCTGGAATCGGAAAATCACGCATTGGTTCATATACTAAAACAGCAATTGAATTAGATACTTATAGAGTTTTGACAATGTTGGGTCTTCCGTTGGCGAGATCCCTGTCGCATAAATTGAGCCAGATGGAAGTCGAGTTGTCTCGTTTGACCTCGGCCATGAAGGATGCATCAGCCGACGAGAGTGAGGAACTGCTTTCAAAAATCAATCAGATTGCAGCCGAGTTGGAAACTGATGCCGCCGCCAGCCTGTTCAGGTTTGGCGCGAGCCAGGCATATGGGGGCATAGTTTCAGACCGCCTTGCCACGCTGGGAAATAACCACGAAGTGGGAAACATTTCAATTGGGTCCTATCTCAATCGAAGCATTCCTCCGGCGCTGCGCACCTGTGCTTCGGTTGAAAACCGGCAGGCTACACTTTCACGCAAGCTGGCACGTATTGCCAATCTTCTGCGAACACGCGTTGAGATCGAAATTGAAAACCAGAACCGAAATCTTCTGGCTTCAATGAACAAGCGCACCCAGATGCAACTTCGCCTGCAACAAACTGTTGAAGGATTGTCAGTTGCTGCCGTATCCTATTACATGGTGGGTCTTTTCTACTATCTGGCCCAGGCGCTCGAGAACGTGTTGCCATTTGGAATATCGCCAAAGATCGCAACAGGATGCTTTGTACCGGCTGCCATCATTTCGGTTTGGTTTATCGTGCGCCGGATTCACCGCAAGCATTCGGAATAAGCCTGCGTCCGAAATGCTGCGGGAAAGAAACGCCTCCTTCCAGAGAGGCAGTCTTGCCGGTTTTCTTCGCATGTTGCAATAATGGTAAAATTAGTTTACCAATATTTACTTGCTATAAATTTGCGAAAAGGGAAGCGCCATGTCTACGATCGAAATGCCGAAGCCGGACCAGCGGCTGATCTCCCGCAAGGCGGAAATCGTCATGGAGTTGATTGGCGCAATTGGCAAGGATGCTGTGATCCATGAGCCGGAGGAAACCATCGCCTATGAGTGCGATGCCCTGACCGCATACCGCTGTCCGCCGCTTGCCGTCTGCCTGCCGGCCTCAAGCGAAGAGGTCTCGGCGATCTTGAAGATTTGTACATCCCATGGCCTGCCGGTTATTCCGCGTGGATCAGGAACATCGCTTGCCGGGGGAGCGCTGCCAACTGCAGATGCAATTGTCATTGGCGTTGCCAGACTCAACCAGATTCTCGAAATCGACTATGACAACCGCTTTATCAAGGTTCAGACGGGTATCACCAATCTGGGTGTCAGTGGCATGGTGCTGGAAGGCGACTTCTTCTATGCACCCGATCCTTCATCACAGCTAGCCTGTGCCATCGCTGGTAACATCGCGATGAATTCAGGCGGTGCTCACTGCCTCAAATACGGCGTGACAACCAATAATCTCATGGGCGTGCGCATGGTCATGATGGATGGCGAGATCGTAGATGTGGGCGGCGCACACCTCGACAGCGGCGGCCTTGACCTGCTGGGCGTGATTTGCGGCTCTGAAGGGCAGTTCGGAATTGTCACCGAAGCGACACTGAAGATTTTGCGCAAGCCTGAAGGTGCGCGGCCCATCTTGTTGGGTTTCGATCAGAACGAAGTTGCAGGGGCTTGCGTTTCTGACATCATCAAGGCTGGTGTTTTGCCGGTTGCGATGGAGTTCATGGACAAGCCGGCAATCATTGCATGTGAAAATTTCGCCAAAGCGGGTTATCCAATGGATGTCGAGGCCCTTTTGATCGTCGAAGTGGAAGGTTCACAAACCGAGATCGCCGAACAATTGGAAAAGATCAAGACTATCGCCAGCAGGCATAATCCGAAAGTCATGCGGGAAAGCACCTCGGCGCTGCAGTCTGATCTGATTTGGAAAGGCCGCAAGGCGGCTTTTGGCGCGATGGGCCAGATGGCCGACTATATGTGCATGGATGGCACGATCCCGACGTCGCAATTACCGTTTGTGCTTCGCCGCATGCAGGAAATGTCGCTTGACTACGGCCTTGGCGTTGCAAATGTTTTCCATGCCGGCGACGGTAATTTGCATCCGCTTATTCTCTTTGATGCCAACAAGGAGGGAGATCTCGAAAAATGTGAGGCCTTCGGTGCTGATATATTGAAATTGTGTGTGGAAGTTGGAGGTTGTCTTACTGGCGAACATGGTGTCGGCATTGAAAAGCGCGATCTCATGACTTTCCAGTTCAATGACGATGATCTGGAAATCCAGATGCGGGTCAAAGATGTGTTCGATCCGAAATGGCTGCTCAATCCGGCCAAGGTTTTCCCGATGCATTCAAGTCATTCGCGTCGTTCCGGCAATACCAGCAAGGCAGCTTGAAGATGACTGTTTTCAAACCAGCAAATGAAGCCGAACTGGGTGAAATCATCGCTGCAGCATCGCGCAAATCTGCGCCTTTGCGCATTCGCGGCGGTGGCACACGTCCGATCGGCAATCGCGTTGAAGCTGCTGATGTGGTTGAAACATCCGGTATCAATGGAATATCGATTTACGAGCCGGGTGCTTTGACGATTGTTGCCAGCAGTGGGACCACGCTGGAAAAAATCAACAAAACACTTTCTCTAGAAGGCCAGCATCTTCCTTTTGAGCCGGCGGACTACTCAGGCCTGTTTGCGATAAAGGGCAAATCTACCATTGGTGGTGTCGTTGCCGCCGCGGTATCTGGGCCACGGCGCATACAGGCCGGAGCCTGCCGTGACAGCCTTATTGGCGTGCGCTTTGTCAATGGCGAGGGCACAATCCTCAAGAATGGCGGCCGTGTCATGAAAAATGTCACCGGCTATGATCTGGTAAAACTGATGGCAGGCAGTTACGGCACGCTCGGTGTCTTGACGGAAGTCGCATTCAAGGTTTTGCCAAAACCCGAAATGACCGGTGTAGTCAGGATTTCCGGCCTCGAAGATGCCTTGGCAATTTCAGTTCTGGCCAAAGCCATGTCATCTCCGTTTGATGTTTCGGGCACTGCACACCTGCAAAACGGGGAAGACGCAAAGCCCCTGACGGTTATTCGCGTTGAAGGATTTACCGAATCCATCAAATACCGCACAGGTGAACTGAAAAAATTGCTTGCGCCGCTTTTGCCGCCATCAGCAGAGTTGGCGATTGAACTTGGCGAGAACAAGAACGCTGAGCTTTGGAAGCAGATCAGGGATGTCGAACCCTTCCATGATCGCAACGGCGATGTTTGGCGATTGTCAGTGAAACCGGTTGACGGCCCGAAGATTGTCAATGCTCTCAAGGCAGAACTGGATATCGAGGCCATCTATGATTGGGGCGGCGGTCTTGTTTGGTTGTTGCTTCCCGAACCCCGCACCAACGCAGCAACGCTGATCCGCTCACAAGTCAACAGACTGGGAGGACACGCGACCCTGATCCGTAGCTCAGCAGATGCCAGCGGTGTCGTTGAGGCATTCCATCCCGAACAGGCGCGTCTGGCGTCGATCTCGGCAAATCTGCGGCGTCAGTTCGACCCAAAGGGCATTCTAAATCCCGGTCTGATGGCTGGCATTCCGGCGAAGGTGTAATTCATGCAAACCAATTTTTCCCTTGCCCAGCTTGCCGATCCTGATGTTTCCCACTCTGAGAAAATTCTTCGCAAATGCGTGCATTGTGGTTTCTGCACGGCAACCTGCCCAACCTATCTGACCCTTGGCGATGAACTGGACAGCCCGCGCGGACGCATCTACCTCATTAAGGACATGCTGGAAAACAACAAGCCGGCTGATGAAAAAGTGGTCAAGCATATCGACCGTTGCCTCTCTTGTCTTGCCTGTATGACGACCTGTCCGTCAGGTGTCCACTATATGCATCTGGTCGATCATGCCCGTGCCCACATTCAGAAAACCTACAAGCGTCCGCTGGTAGACCGTCTATACCGTGCAGTGCTTGCCGCTGTTCTTCCGTATCCTGGCAGATTCAGGCTGGCGTTGACCGCGGCACGGCTGGGTAAACCGTTTGCCGGCCTGATTGGCAAATTTCCGGGCGGGGGACCTATGGCGGCAATGTTGGCCTTGGCACCCTCGAAATTGCCGAAGTCCTTGCCGTTTTTGAACCGGCAGGATTATCCGGCGGAGGCGCAAAAGCGGGGCAGGGTAACAATGTTGTCCGGTTGTGCGCAGAAAGTGCTGGACCCGCAGATCAATGCGGCCACAATCCAGTTGCTGAACCGCATTGGTGTTGAGGTTGTAACGCCGAAGGCAGAAGGATGCTGCGGCGCTCTGGTGCATCACATGGGGCGTGAAAGCGAAGCCCATGCTGCAGCAAAACAAAATATTGATGCTTGGATGGGTGAGATCGAAAAGGGTGGACTTGACGCGATTATTATCACGACATCTGGCTGCGGTACCACCGTCAAGGACTACGGTCACATGTTGCGTGAAGACCTGCAATACGCACAAAAGGCGGCGACCGTTTCTGCTCTAGCAAAGGACATTACCGAATATTTGGCAACGCTCGAATTGCCAAGGTCTGAAATTGGCGCAGGTATACGCCTTGCCTATCATTCGGCCTGCTCGATGCAGCATGGACAGAAAATTACCGCCCAGCCTAAAAACCTGCTTGCGGCGGCAGGCTTTAGTGTTGTCGATATTCCTGAGGGTCACTTGTGCTGCGGATCTGCCGGAACCTACAATATTCTCCAGCCGGAAATTTCAGGTAAATTGAAATCCCGCAAGGTCGCCAATATCGAACGGGTAAAACCTGACTTGATTGCGGCCGGCAATATTGGCTGTATTACCCAGATTGCCAGCGGAACCGGCATTCCGATCATTCACACGATCGAATTGCTCAATTGGGCATATGGTGGATCAAAGCCGGAAAAGCTCACCGGGTATCAATTTGGCATTGCGAAGAACCAACCTGCCGCCGCGATCGCTGCAAAATAGATTTGGGCAGTTTCCTGGATCAACAGGCATAAAAAAACCCGCCTGATTGGCGGGTTTCTTTTTATTCTTAGTGCATTGCCTAGTTGAACAGGGCGGCAAAAGGATTGCTTCGCTCACGGAAGTATTTGGAAGGATTTTCTCCTGGCCCAATGACAACTACCTTGGTGCCGATATTTACCTGTTCGTAAAGATGTTCGACATCCTTGTTTTCCATGCGAATGCAGCCTGATGAAAGATTGAGGCCGATTGACCAAGGCTGGTTGGTGCCGTGGATCCGGTACAAGGTGTCCTGATTGCCTTTGAAGAGATACATGGCGCGCGCACCAAGTGGGTTTTCAATCCCGCCTTCCATTTGGGCAGGAAGTTCACGGCCATTCGCGCGCTCACGTACGCGCATCTCGGCCGGGGGAGTCCAAACAGGCCATTCCTGTTTGCGTTTTATGGTTACTTCGCCATTCCATCCGAATCCTTCACGCCCTACGCCGACGCCGTAGCGTATCGCGCGATTGGGCCCTGTTACCAGATAGAGGAACTTTTCATCGGTGTGGATGATAACTGTTCCCGGGGCTTCGCTGGTTTGAAGTGCGACATTGCGTCGTTTGAATTTTGCAGGAACTGTTCTTTGGTCAACACGGCGTTTAACCGGTTCACCCTCTTTCCAGGTTCCACTGTTGATATCAAAATACTTGGCCTGCGCGGTGGCAGTATAATTCATGGCTCCAACAAAAGTGCTGAAAGCAATGACCATGGACATTCCTAATTTCGAAAGCATCTCAAATCCCATAAAATTCTTCTGGCAGCGGGCGTACTGTCAGTGTGAATCAAAAGTGCCTTAAAAAGGTCGGAATTGCAAGATCAGCGGCGCATCCATTTCGACGAGCATCAACTTTATGTAAGAAAAACAAACTCTGTTGGAAAAAAGCAACAGCCCCCGCTTTGGGCGGGGGTGTCATGAAATTAGTCGAGATAGCCGAGTTTCGGGCCGTTTTATTGCACAACCACCTTAGTGCCGACGCCTACGCGTTCATACAGATCAGACACATCTTCATTGCGCATACGTATGCAGCCTGATGACATTGCCTTTCCGATTGTATCCGGCCTGTTGGTTCCGTGGATTCGATAAAGGGTGCTTCCCAGATAAAGAGCGCGTGCGCCAAGTGGGTTTTCCGGCCCGCCTGCCATGACAACCGGCAATTCGCGGCCTTTAGCCCGTTCTCTTTGGCGCATTTCCTCTGGCGGACGCCAATCAGGCCACTCTGCCCGCCGCGATATTTTTTCGGTGCCAGACCATTCAAACCCCTCTTTGCCGACGCCAACTCCGTAGCGCCTGGCTTGGCCATTTTCTTCCACGAGGTAAAGGAAACGCTTGGACGTATCGATCACAATGGTGCCGGGAGCCTGGCCGCCTGAATAGGCAACCACCTGCGGCAGAAATTTCTGATCCAGACCATTATCCGGCGCATTCGATTTATCAACTGCCGGCGCGGCCGGTTCAACCGACGGGCGAACAAAGGCAACCTTTTGCGGCTTGGTACCATAACCGGGCAAGATCATTTTTTGTCGATTTGCTGTTTTGATTTGCGGCTGCAATTGATAGCGGCGGTTGTTTTTGAGCTGCAATATCCAAGGTGATGCCAGATCGCCGGAAAGCACAGTTGATGGCGGCGTTGAATACCGCGTTTCTGAAAATGCATTTGATGGGAAAGTCGATGAAATCAGCGCGCATGCTGATACCGTGATGAGAAGTTTGCGCATGGAATACTCACTACATTGATTGCACAAAGCATGGTACGGCCGGAAAAAAGTAAGGTTGCCGCAATGCCAGATGTCATCTTGGAGCCAATGAGCAACTGAAGTATGAATCTGAACAGGATTTGTAAAATTTGAATGATTTATGGTAACCGCCGGGTTTACCCTCACGGTTAACAGATTGTTAATCGGGTTGTTTTCTAACGAAAACGCTTCTTCACATCTGCAAGAACATTGGGCAGAATTTTCTGTACGGCCTCGATTGAAGCACCGTTCTTGATGCGGGTATCGTAAAGCATGCTGAGTATTGTTCGGTCGAAACTTGTCAGGTTTATGTGTCGCGATCTGTCATTGAACATGCTTTCGCTTAGGCTCTGGTCTTCATTCAGAGGCCCAAGCCCCTGCAATATTTCCTCAACCAGACACCGCTGAAACAAGGCTTCACCGCCGTCTGAAACGATGATCGCATCAGAGCGAACAATTCCGGCACGCGAAAAAACGGACCGTACCAAGCATTTACCGGGAATTGTCGCTGTATTGCGGCGGTAAATCTTTTCCCGTGCAATTTTTATATAGTCGGCGCGATCCACCACATAGATATTGAAGTTTGCTGACGTGGCATTTTGTGTGGTGACAGCATTAAGCCCCCTGATTTTTCCATTCAACGATCTGATAAAATTCGAAACTTTGCCTTCGCGGTTTACCTTGGCGTAGTTGTGGATTTTGAAGCGGACCGGGCCACTAAACTTGCGGATATATCGCGACTGAATACCAAATGGCGCAAACTCGGCTCCAAACACAGTCAAATTGAAACCGCGTATTATTTCACTGTCAGAGGCTGCAAAGCTTTTGGAGGGGCAGCCGGAAAAAACCAGCAAAAGGAGCAATGTAACAAACAGCTGCTTAAATGAATTGGGACTGGAAATTTGCATTCGGTTTTCCGATTCAGGGTAGCATGATGCTATGCCAGACTGTTGCAATTCGGAAAAGATTTTTTTCATGCTTCTATCGAATCCGCGAATATGGTTTTCTTGCCTGATTCACGGCATAAACAAAAAAGGGTACCGAACGGAAGTGGCAAGATGATAGAAAAAACCGGACTGCTCCTTGGGGAAGATGGAAAAACCCGTTGCTGGTGGCATGGCAATATTGAAGGGTATCTTGAATATCACGACAATGAATGGGGCCATCCGGTAACCGATGATACCCGATTGTTCGAAAAGATTTGCCTTGAGGGTTTTCAATCGGGACTTTCCTGGCTGACCATACTTCGCAAGCGCGAAAATTTCCGCAAGGCATTTGCTGGTTTTGATATTCCAACGGTCGCCTCCTTTGGCGAGAAGGACATTGAACGACTTGTTCAGGATGCTGGAATTGTGCGCCACCGGGGAAAGATTGTTTCCTCGATCAACAATGCCAAGCGGGCGATGGAATTGCAAAAAGAGTTTGGCTCCCTTGCAGCCTATTTTTGGGGCCATGAGCCGAAGCCTGCCCAGCGCCCTGAAAAAATGACAATCGAATGGGCTTATGCCAATACCATGAGCGAAATTTCCAAGGCAATTTCAAAGGATCTGAAAAAGCGCGGCTGGTCCTTTGTCGGGCCGACGACCGTGTACGCTTTCATGCAGGCCATGGGGTTGGTCAATGACCATATGGACGGTTGCTATTGCCGCCAGGTCACAGAGGCAAAGCGAATGGCATTGGTGCGACCGGTCAAAAAGGACTGATCGGTTTTATACCAAACAAAGCAGAATTTATGGAACCTTGTTGGCCTGGCAAGCATTCCCTTGTCCAAGAAGACTGCATTTGAAGTGGCGACAGCCCTTCATTGTAATCAGAGCAAAAACAAGAGGAACAGCAAATGTTTACAGAAAAACTGGTAAGAGGCCTTGTGGCCGCAACAGCAATTGCATGCGGTATGCCCGCCACAGCCAATGCCGAATCCCTGCGGGCAATTAACCCGGCAACCTTGCTGCAAACACAGATCAGCAGCCAGATGGTTGGCCAGGAAGTGGCTCCAAGGCGATACCGCATCATCAGGCATGGCGGCATCCGCCATCACAACAGGCATTTTCGTCATCACAATCAGCGCCGCCATTATCGTGACAGGGGCAGATATATTGTTCCCGGCCTGATCATCGGCGGCATCATTGCCAACGAGTTAAGGCGCGACAGATATGTGATGCCGAGCTCCCACTATCGCTGGTGTGTTCGTAGGTACCGGTCCTATCGTGCCTATGACAATACATTCCAGCCATATGTCGGTAATCGCAGGCAATGCATTTCGCCCTATTTCCGATAACCAATCGGTTTGATGGTGGCACTCAGTTCGGTGTTGGGGCAATGCGCTGGATTTTACGGTTGTCAGCAATTTGCCAGACGAGATACCCGATGATCGAGGCGAGGATGAACCCGCCGCCGATCAGGGTTCTTGTTGCTGGTGTTTCATCAAGAAATACCCAGACCCATATCGGTCCTGCCACGGTTTCTGCGGTTCCCAGCAATGCCGCATAGGAAGATGGAATGCGTTTTGCCCCGAGTGAAAACAGCAACATGCCAAGCCCGAGCGAAATGCCGAAAACAAAGATGATCGCCAGCGTTGCAGGTGGCAGCGCCAGTTGCGGCACAATATCCTGAACCATGAAGACGGATGCAAGCCATCCCATGGCGGCACCGAAAAACACCGCAGGTGTCATCCGCAAATGTGAAAAGCGGCGTGTGATAATGGTCGCTGTCGCAAAGGAGCGCGCAATCAGCAGGGACAACCCGTCGCCGATCGGTGAAACCTTGCCGGTGAAAGAATCCGACACCATGATCGCCACACCACAAATTACACAAACAATCGCAATCCAGGTCACAAGGCGTATCGGTTCACGGAAAAGAATGAATGCCATCGCGGCAGCGAGGAGTGGCACACCAGCCTGCATCAGCAGAATGTTTGCAACTGTGGTATATTGAAGTGCCACGACAAAACAGGTTGAAGCGATTGCAAAACAGGCGCCCACGGCAAGCCCCGGCCAACCCATTTCGTCGATCATCTTCCACGTGCCGCGCGGGCCTTCCTGCCATAGCATGATGCCAAGAAGGAAGAGACTTGCAGTCGCCGTTCGCCAGAACACTAAAATCCATGGATCATCAACCGCCGCAAGACGCGCCAGCAACCCGCCAAGGCTCCAGACTATTGCCGCTGCAAAAACCAGAATGGCCCCATTTGCCGTCGATGTCTGTGCTGGCAGAGTTTGCGTGGTGGTTGCAGCCATGACTACTTCTCTTTGGCAGCCAGATCAAAAAGATCCGGTCCGATTGCACCTTCGATTTTCAAAAGGGCGCGCTTTGTTTCAATTCCGCCCGGCGCTGAAAATCCGGTCATCTTGTTTCCTGCCCCGACAATCCGGTGGCAAGGGACGATAATCGGGAACGGATTGCGTCCAAGGCTCTGACCGACACGCTGGGAATAGGCAACATCGCCCATTTCCTTTGCCAGATCGCCGTAAGTGCGGGTTTGCCCGGGCGGGATAGCCTGCGAGAGTTGATAGACCTGCAATTCAAAGGCTCCTATACCTCGATAGTCCAGTCTTGCCTCGGAAAATGTCTCGTTTTCACCCTGCATCAACCGTCTTATGCCTGAAATTACAGGCTGGATTTCTTCCGGCACATCGGCGCAGTCTATGGCATCGGACGCACGCCGTCTCAAGCGTTCGCGACTCAATGCGTCGCTCGCCTCTGGAAAAGTGACGGACAGAATTCCGTTTTCACCCCAGGCGATGCCACAGCGGCCAAGTGGCGTGTCAAACAGATGCAGTTGCGGCAGGTTCACTTCATCATTCCGGAATGTAGGGCAATATGGGCATTTTCGGATTGAATTTTTCAATCAAGTTCTTACTTTAAATGTGAAACAAAAAATTGCCATGGCAAAATTGGAGCGCACGATGATGAAAATGAGAAAAATGGCAGTAGGCTTTCTAACCGCTGCAATACTCATGACTGGTAGCGCGGCAGTTTCCCACGCTGCCGCCCTGATGCCTGCTCCCGTGATTTCAGGCAGTTTGTCCGCTGATGCACAACTCACATTGGCGGGTGGTCGGCATTTAAACGAACAGCAGCGCGATGCGAGGGACAAGTACAATCCCAATACCGGCATTGTCAGCCAAATGCTGGGAGGGGCAAAGTCGCTTGATCTTGAGGGGCAGGAGCGCGGAGGCATTTCGTCAAGACACTACGCCTGGTGCGCCCACCAGTATGGCAGCTACCGCATTTCAGATAATTCGTTCGTGACGTTTTTCGGAAACCGGGCCACGTGCTTTTCGCCCTTTTTCGCTGACAAGAATTAAGCGGCGACTGCAACAGACTTGGTTGCAATCGCCTCTTTTATGGCTGCCCTTTGGACAGCATCATTTTGCCTCGCCTATTTGGCGTTCTTGGCAAGCCATTCCCGCATGAAGACGATTTCGCTCTCCTGCGCGGCAACAACTGCTTCCGCCAGCTTGCGAATTTCCGGGTCGTCTCCGTGTTCAAGGACTATTTTGGCCATTGCCACAGCTCCTTCGTGATGGGGAATCATGCCTGCGGCAAAATCGACATCGGCATCACCGGTAAACTCGATATCCATACCGGCATGCATCTTGGCGTTCGCCTCGGCATAGGCAGCGCTCGATGGGCTCTGGTCTCCCTTGGGTGTTCCCATTCCAGCCATTCCCTGATGGTTCATGGGCATCTTCTGGCCGGAGGCGTTGTTTCCCGAAAGGGTAAAGGCAGCAAGAGCAATGGCTCCCGCAAGGCTTGAGGCAGTTAAGATTGAAGTTTTTTTCATGATTGAATTTCCTGTTTTCATGAGTTCAAATCGCCGGACAGATTGCTCTCCGGATTATTCGTTCAATAAAAGGGAAATTCAGGCGCTGGGCGGGCGAAGTTGCGGTGGAAGGTGCGTCGCAACGAATAGCGGATGTTGGACCGGTTCATGTTTTTGATGGGCTGCTGCGCCGTCCGAACTGATACTTGCAACAAATATCATGAAACAAGACTGGCAGTGGAAATCTGACGCAGCGTTTCCGCCATGATGATCATGCATCCCGCCGTTACACGGCGAAGCATTTTCCGGCGCAGACAAGTTTTTCATTTCGCATGGTGGCTGGTGAGACGCGTGGCTCTGGCCGCTTGTTTCAGTATGCCCGACCCGCATCTGCGGCACGAACAGCAAGCCGGCAAGGGCAAGAACAAAAAGGATCGGCTTCAGACATCTCATTTGTTGAATATAGGAGCCGCCGCGTTCAGGTGCAAGTGTGGTGATATGGCGCAAATAGCTTGCCGCAAACGTTTAGATTGTCTAGGAACGGGGCCAATTGCACATCCTCTTTCATGGGTCGGTATTATGTCCAAAAAAACCAGCAAACCGCAAAAGCTGCGCGCCCGCCTGCCACGCGGTTTTGTCGACCGTTCACCCGACGATATTCGCGCCACCGATATGATGGTTGCCAAAATCCGCGAGGTCTATGAGCGTTATGGTTTTGATCCGGTCGAAACGCCGATGTTTGAATATACCGACGCGCTCGGAAAGTTCCTGCCCGATGCCGACCGTCCCAATGAGGGCGTGTTTTCACTCACCGATGACGACGACCAGTGGATGAGCCTGCGCTACGACCTCACCGCGCCGCTCGCCCGCCATGTCGCCGAGAATATCAACGAAATTCAACTGCCATACCGCACCTACCGCAATGGTTGGGTGTTCAGGAATGAAAAGCCAGGCCCGGGCCGTTTCCGCCAGTTCATGCAGTTTGATGCAGATACCGTCGGCGCTCCCGGCGTACAGGCGGATGCTGAAATGTGCATGATGATGGCCGATGTCATGGAAGCCCTTGGCATTGCGCGCGGCGACTATGTGATCCGGGTGAACAACCGCAAGGTGCTCGACGGCGTGATGGAGGCCATCGGCCTTGGCGGTGATGAAAATTCCGAGCGGCGACTCATGGTACTGCGAGCTATTGATAAGCTAGACCGGCTGGGGACTCGGGGCGTTGAACGCCTTCTCGGAGACGGTAGAATAGATGAGAGTGGAGATTTCACGCTTGGAGCTAAGCTTGATAAAGAGCAAATTTCAGTAGTGACTAAAATTTATGAAACGCAGTGGATGTCATACCTCTTCGCAAAACCACCAGGCGATTACAATGAATTCAAGAAAAATTATGACGAAATGGATAGAGATGATCCGGAAGATTTAGAAGTTTCGATAACTGTAGAAGACCTGTATGAAATGATCCGTTCAATATGGGAAAGTGAAGTACAAAATCCTAAATCATCTTCAAATTTTGTAAATCAACTTCGAACGCATAACGTCACAATCAATAAGAAATTTAGAGATGGCGTAATCGAACTGTCAAATTTAGCGGGCTTAGTTGAAAAGGCCGGTTACGCAGTAGATCGTATCAAGGTGGATATCTCCTGCGTCCGCGGTCTCGAATACTACACCGGCATGGTCTACGAAGCTGAGTTGACTTTCCCGGTCACCAATGAAAAGGGCGAAAAGGTCCAGTTCGGCTCCGTTGGCGGCGGCGGGCGTTATGACGGTCTCGTCAAGCGTTTTACGGGTCAGGATGTTCCCGCCACCGGATTTTCCATCGGCGTTTCACGGCTCATGACCGCGCTTAAAAACCTCGGTAAGCTTCAGGGTGCCGACGTGATTGCGCCGGTTCTTGTCACCGTGATGGACGGCGATATCGAAGCCATGGGCAGATACCAGTCCTATGTTCAGCAGTTGCGCCAAGCCGGCATCCGCGCCGAAATGTATCAGGGCAACTGGAAGAAATTCGGCAATCAGCTGAAATATGCCGACCGCCGCGATTGCCCGATTGTGATCATCCAGGGAGCGGATGAAAGAAACGCGGTTGATGAAAAGGGCAACGCGACACCGAAGCTCCAGATCAAGGACATGATCGAGGGCCGCAAACAGGCTGCCGCGATTGAATCGAACGAGGAATGGCGTGAAAGCCGCCCTGGCCAGTTCGAAATCTCTGAAGAGGATCTGGTCGTCGAAGTCCAGCGCCTGCTCCATGCCCAAAAGGTCGAGCAGGATGGGTAATCCAACCCCCCTCTGTCCTGTCGGACATCTCCCCCCAAGGGTGGAGATTCGCAAGGCGCTCCATTTTGCCCCAAGTGAAAACTATACTTGGTCTGAGTTTTGGTTAAACCGAAATCCTGCGTCCGGGTATCTCCACCCTTGGGGGGAGATGTCACGAAGTGACAGAGGGGGGTATAACCCGCATGATTTTCCAACATTCAGCCCCTCCACACAAGGAGGAGGTAAGCTACTTCAATGACAACACTGACCGCCCGTATCGAAACATTTCTGAAGCAGAACAAATGCGTGCTGGCTGAAATCGGCCTGCTGCAACCGGCAGACCCGATCCTCAATGCCTCGGGCGAGGATATACGCCGCCGCATTTTCATTACCGCCGACCAGCACGGCAAGGACCTTTGCCTGCGGCCGGAGTTCACCATTCCCGTGTGTCTCGAACATCTCAAGACCGGCAAGGCGAAAACCCGCTACGGATATGTCGGCAAGGTTTTTCGCCACCGCGCTGATGAGCCGACTGAATTTGTGCAGGCGGGCATTGAGGATATCGGGGCAAGAAACCCGTTCAAGGCCGATGCCCGTTCTCTGAGTGACGCCCTGGGTCTCCTTCGCCTGCTCGGCAAGAGCCGGCTTACCGTATCCATCGGCGATCAGGCTGTCTTTGAAGCCGTGTTGAAATCGCTTGGCCTGCCGGGTGCCTGGCGCCAGCGGCTGGTGCGCGCTTTCGGTGACAAGGCGCGGTTGATGGCCGATCTTGACCGCCTCGAGGGCAAGGGCGAACGCGCCAACGGCGAATTGCCGCCAAAGCTGCAAAAGGCGCTCGATGCTGCCGATCGCGATGCCGTTACTCACTATATTGCAGGTGAAATGAAAAAGGCGGGGCTTTCATCCCAGACCGGCAGAAGCGCCGAAGAAATTGCTGCCCGCATGATGGAAAAGGCCGAACTGGCAACAACGCGCCTGACCCATGAAAACCGCGAAATTCTCGAAATGTTTCTGGGTCTCGATCTGCCGCTTGCAAAGGCCAATGCGCAGCTGTGGTCATTTTCGCGCAAAACAGGCATCCCGCTCGGCGAGGCGCTGGAGGACTTTCACCGCCGGACATTGGCGATCCAGTCTCTCGGTCTTGAAAATGTCCAGATCCGCTATCAGGCCGCTTTTGGCCGCAGGCTCGATTATTATACCGGCTTTGTTTTTGAGGTGCGCGGAGGCGGCCAAATGGTCAAGCCGCTCGCGGGCGGTGGCCGTTATGACCGCCTTTTGACCGTGTTGGGTTCAGGCGAGACCGTGCCAGCCATCGGCTTTGCGGTCTATGTGGACCGCGTATTGCCGACTGCAAAAGCTGGCGGGCTGAAGGCAAAAGGAGCGGCTGCATGACCCTTTCCATTGCCTTGCCTTCAAAAGGCCGATTGAAGGAACAAACGATCGAAGTTTTCGCGAGGGCAGGGCTGAATATTATCTTGCCCGAGGACAGCCGCTCTTACCGCGGCACGGTTGAAGGCCGTCCCGAAATTGATATTCATTTTCTGTCTGCCTCTGAGATTGCCCGCGAACTCATCGCCGGAAAGATTGCCCTTGGTGTGACCGGAGAAGACCTTGCACGTGAAAGCGTTGCAAATGCGGACGCATTTCTGGACTTCAAGGCAAAGCTGGGTTTTGGCGGTGCAAATGTTGTGGTCGCTGTCCCCGAGGCCTGGGCGGATGTCGACACCATGGCCGATCTTGACGATGTGGCGGCAGATTTCCGCCAGCGTCATCACCGCCAGTTGCGCATTGCCACCAAATACTGGCAGTTGACGCAAAACTGGTTTGCCGACCACGGCATCGCGATGTATCGCATCGTCGAGAGCCTCGGCGCGACCGAAGCTGCGCCTTCCGCCGGAACCGCAGATATCATCGTCGATATCACCTCGACCGGCTCAACCCTCACAGCCAACCATCTGAAAATCCTGTCAGACGGCGTGATCCTGAGATCCGAGGCCAATCTGATTGCCTCGCGCATGATAAAACTTTCAAAAGCTGACCGCGCCTTGTCGAAAGAAATCTGCACAGCTCTTTCGATGTCCTCAACTCAAAAATAAAACCACCGGAACGCACATGCGAACCGGTGGTTCTTTTGTCCAACGAAGTGGGTTCGCCAGTGCAGTTGGGAATTATTTCCTGCGGCCATCCACGGAAATTGCGCCGGGGCCCGAGGCAGCCAGAACAAGAAATCCGCCTGCAATGGTGATGTTTTTCAACATCATCAGCAAATTGAACATGGAGAGCATTCCATTTGCCTGTTCAGGAAAATCAGGAATGTTGATCGCGCCACTGTGGAACATGAAGGCGGTAAACAGGCAAAACAGCGCCAGCAAATAGGCTGTGATTTTTGTCTGGAAGCCGATAAGGATGCAAAGCCCGGCGATGATTTCGAATGCTGCGGCGAGGTAAGCGAGGATTGCAGATGCAGGAAGACCGGCATTGGCAATCATGCCTGCAGTTTGTGAAATGTCCGGCAGTTTTGTAACGCCAGCCATGATAAACATGGCTGAAAGCAGAATACGGCCGATAAGCAGAGTGACATTGTTGTTCATTTGTTTTCCCTTGATGGATTGAAAGGGCCTTTTATCCCGCCCGTTTGTTCAATTCTACCAAAGTATAACGAACGCTGCGTTCACCTTTTGCGGACCAATTGCTGCAAATCAGGGAATGATCAAACCGACATTTTTCTTCTTGTGATCGGGTTCGACATGGATGGTGGTCTTGGCGCCGCTGACAACCGAATTGATTTCAAGTTCAATCCGGTCGCAGATGTCATGCGCATCCTTGACGCTCATTTTGCCGTCCACCACCATGTGAAACTCCACATAGGAAACAGGCCCCGCCACCCGCGTCTTGATGTCGTGGACTTCAATTGCGCCGCCCGCATGGGCAAGGATGGTCTTTTCGATCAGTTCGGCTTCGTTAAGATCAAGCGATGTGTCCATCAGCCCGCCGACCGAAGCGGAAATAACCTTCCAGCCTTCGTAAAGAACATTGATGCCGACAATGATCGCCAGCACAGCATCGAGAAAATACCATCCGGTGGCAATCGCAAGGCCAAGACCGGCTAGAACACCAATCGAGGTCACGACATCGGCGCGAATGTGCTGGCCGTCCGCCTGCAGCGCGGGCGACCTTTCCTCGCGTCCGGCCTTGATCAGCAGCCAGGCCCACCAGGCATTGATCGCTGCCGCGACGCCATTGATGACCATGCCCTCAACCGGTTGGACAATGGCAGTGCTCGCCATCAGCGCCAGGCCTGCACTGTAGAAGATAGCCAGCGCGGCAAGCACCACAAGAACACCTTCCATAACAGCAGAAAAATATTCCGCTTTCTGGTGGCCGTACCGGTGGTTGTCGTCCGCCGGCTTGTGGCTGATGCGGATGGCAAACCAGGCAATCAGCGAGGCGATGACATTGACGATGGATTCGAGCGCATCTGAAAACAGCGCCACAGACCCGGTGATCCACCATGCGGCAAACTTGATGCCCATCACGACAAAGGCAACCAATATCGACCAGAATGCCAGCCGGGCAACACGCGCCGTATTGGTTGAATTGCCGCTGCCGCTTGTTTCGGCTGAATTGCTGGCTTTCATGTTTGTTCCCGTCAGGTAGTATCAACGCGCCCTTATTGGCGCAGTCAGCGGCAAAATGCAAAAAGTGATTTTGGCGCACGTATGAATGACGCAGGAAATGCACATTGAGGCTTTCGTATTGGCATCCCCGGGATTGACCAAGACAAGCGCAGCGCCGTCGCAGGCGGCAGACACTTTGCCCATTTTTTTGGGCAAATGCCGAGAGGGCCGGCGTCCGAACCGAGGACCCAGTGCGTAGATGTATTGGTCTGTCATCCTCGGGCTTGACCAAGACAAGCGAAGCGCCGTCGATGGTCGGCAGACACTTTGCGCAGCAAATGTCGAGAGACCCGAGGACCCATTCCGTGATGTTTCCCAACTCACATTTGGTGGATGGATCAGGGTATGGATCGTCAGATCAAGTCCGACGATGACGGCGCGTGAATATGTTCACTCGGCGGATTCCACCAGTGTTTTGTCAAAGAGCAGATGCAAACACGCGACCTGAGCGCCTTTCGTCTGACCATTGTGTACGGGCCTTCAGGCCGCGCGCGAAGATTTTTGGTATCTGGAGGCTCTTCAGTACACGGTCCTGCCAAACCCTCAAGGTAAGCCCCCTGAGATTTGAACCCTCTCGGCATACCGCTCCGCTGCTGCCCTCTCCAAATCCGACGGCGATATCAAATCCGGCGCTTGCATGAAAACAGTGGGACGATGATAGGAGGGAAATTCTGGACGGGGATAAGATTTTCAGTGTTGAATTGAATAACGTTGTTCCCCGCGAATTCATGTTAACTCTCCAAGAGCTTCAGTCATCCCGTTCGACTTTCGGCAGTTTGTGCGCAATACCCTTGTGGCAATCGATGCAGGTTGAGCCACCCGACAAGTCTGTCCCAAGAGCCACAGGCTGCATTTTTTCACGCGACCTCGCACGTTGGTGTTCGAAATTCATGGCTTCGAAACTGTGGCAATTACGGCATTCACGGGAGTCCGTTTTCTTCATCGAGTCCCATACATGGGTTGCCAGTTCCAGCCGCTTTGCCTCGAATTTTTCCGGTGTATCAATGGTTCCCCGGAATTTGTGCCAAAGCTCGTTTGAAGCCTGAATCTTGCGAATGATCTTTGGAATCCACTCGTGAGGTACATGGCAATCAGGGCAACTTGCACGTACGCCCGACGCGTTCTTGTAGTGAATGGATTCCTTGTATTCTACATAGACCGTATCGCGCATTTCATGGCACGATACGCAGAACTCGAGCGTATTGGTGGCCTCCATCGCCGTATTGAATCCGCCCCAGAAAATGATACCCGCAGTAAAGCTTAAAACCAGAATGACCAACTGTGCTGCAATCGTGCCTGGACGAAGCAGCCAGCGTACAATTCCCTTGACCGGATTTGCCATTTATTGTGTCCTTGTGCATGAAATATCCCGGATGCCGACAGCAGGCGCTGCCGACATCGGGGACGTTTGATCAGGTGTCGTTATTCCTTCGGCAGGGTTGCCAAATAGGCCAGAACGTCAGCTGTCACCTTGTGGTCGATAGCACGCAGTGCAGGCATGGCCTCTCCCGGTTGACCATTGAGCACCTTGTGCATGATCTCCCACGGATTGCCCATGAGCGAGCCAAGCGGCGGCATTTCCTTGGGAAGCTTTCCTTCAGAGCCATGGCAGCCGATGCACATGGTTTCATAAACTTCCTTGCCCTGGGCTGCGTCACCTTTGGAGGCCTTGGCTTCAGCATCTATATAGGGGGCAAAGTCAATTTGGCCGGACACAACGAAGTTTGCCAGATCAGTGAAATCTGTATCTGACAACTTGTCGCCGAAACCATGATCACCTTTCAACAATGATATGACAACTGCCGGATCACCATTCTTCATGCCTTCAATTCCCTTGATTCCGGTGGCGTGGCTTCCGCTAGAATAGGCACCGGCAGCACCAAGGCCATCCCATCCGTGGCACTCCTTGCATCGCCAGTTCGCTGCCGGATCCTTGGCATATTTTTCGTTGCTGGCAGGGTAGAGCGGATGAGATTCACTGGGCGCCTCAGCCTTTGTTACCTTGTACCATTTGTCATACAGTTTGCCGCCGCGTGCAATCGATCCCTGAATGCCTTCGGCTGCTGCCTCGCCTGAAAAAGCGATGGCGCTAATGCCAAAAGCAAAACCTGTTAAAAGTGTAAGAAAGTATGTATTTTTACGCATTTTGTTATCTCCTGAATCAAACCAAAATGGTGAACTTAACAAAAACAGGAGTTCAGTATTTGAAAATGAATGCATTGATGTGCATCAAGTAACGAAAATAAAAATGATTGTTTAAATATCCGGAATTTGAATTGTCCATTAGGCAAACAAAAAGGGCGATCCGGAGATCGCCCTTTTCATTTAGTACAGGCTCTCGGTGATTTGTTGCACAAACACACCTGCCGCTGATGGGCTTCCCGAACCGGGAAATTGAACCGTTTTTGCAAAGCAAAAACGGGTTCTTACATCATGCCGCCAGTTTGGCCCGCTTGCGGGGCCAAACCAATTGATATGATGGGCGCATGAAAAAGGGCGATCCGAAGACCGCCCTTGATAAAAAGCACAAAGCTTTATGATGTTTTTGTTGGTTCAAATCTTGCGCTTCGGTCGCTGGTCGCTCCCTCAACGTGCGATTTGAACTTTCTTACATCATTCCGCCAGTTTGGCCCGCTATAGCGGGGCCAAACCAATTGATATGATGGGCGCCTTTATGATGCCGAATTGCCAGAGGCAATTCTTACATCATGCCGCCCATGCCGCCCATTCCGCCCATGTCAGGCATGCCGCCGCCGGACTCTTTCTTCGGAGCTTCGGCAATCATGCATTCTGTAGTGACGAGTAGGCCGGCGATTGAGGCTGCGTCCTGCAGAGCGGTGCGAACCACTTTGACCGGATCGACAATACCCATGGTGATCATGTCGCCATATTCGGCTGTCTGGGCGTTGAAGCCGAAATTGGCTTTGTTGGCGTCCAGGATCTTGCCGATAACGATAGAGGCTTCTTCACCGGCATTCGTTGCGATCTGGCGGCAAGGAGCCTGCAGCGCGCGGCGAACGATGTTGATGCCTGCTTCCTGGGCGTCGTTGACACCTTTGGAAGTGATCGAGATGGAAGCACGCAAAAGCGCAGTACCGCCGCCTGGAACAATGCCTTCTTCAACCGCAGCACGGGTAGCGTTCAGCGCATCGTCAACGCGGTCCTTGCGTTCCTTGACTTCAACTTCGGTTGCGCCGCCGATACGGATAACGGCAACACCGCCAGCCAGTTTCGCCAGACGTTCCTGCAGTTTTTCCTTGTCATAGTCAGACGAGGTTTCCTCGATCTGGGCCTTGATCTGGTTGACGCGGCCTTCGATCTCTTTTTTCTTGCCGGAACCGTCAACGATCGTGGTGTTCTCTTTCGAGATTTCGATCTTCTTGGCAGTGCCAAGCATGTCGAGGGTAACGTTTTCCAGTTTGATGCCGAGGTCTTCGGAAATTACCTGACCACCGGTCAGAACAGCGATGTCTTCCAGCATTGCCTTGCGGCGGTCGCCGAAACCAGGAGCCTTGACAGCAGCAATTTTCAGGCCGCCGCGCAGCTTGTTGACAACCAGCGTTGCAAGGGCTTCGCCTTCAACGTCTTCTGCGATGATCAGCAGCGGACGGGATGACTGAACAACAGCTTCCAGAATTGGCAGCATCGCCTGCAGGTTCGAGAGTTTTTTCTCGTGCAGCAGGATGTATGGATCATCAAGGCTTGCGATCATTTTTTCAAGGTTAGTCACGAAATAAGGGGACAGGTAACCGCGGTCAAACTGCATGCCTTCAACGACTTCGAGTTCAGTTTCGGCTGTCTTGGCTTCTTCAACAGTGATGACGCCTTCGTTGCCGACGCGCTGCATGGCAGAAGCGATCATTTCGCCGATTTCTTTTTCGCCGTTTGCAGAAATTGTACCCACCTGGGCAACTTCTTCAGAGGTCTTGATTTTCTTGGCCTTTTTCAGGAGGTCGGCAACGACTTCTGAAACGGCCATGTCAATACCGCGCTTGAGATCCATCGGATTGAAGCCGACGGCAACAGCCTTTGCTCCTTCGCGAACGATTGCCTGGGCAAGAACGGTTGCTGTGGTTGTTCCGTCACCAGCGATATCGTTGGTTTTGGAGGCAACTTCACGCACCATCTGGGCGCCCATGTTTTCAAACTTGTCTTCAAGTTCGATTTCCTTGGCAACAGTCACACCGTCTTTGGTGATGCGCGGTGCGCCGAAGGATTTGTCGATGACAACGTTACGGCCTTTCGGGCCAAGTGTCACTTTTACAGCGTTGGCAAGGATATCTACGCCGCGCAACATTTTATCGCGGGCTTCCAGGCCGAATTTGACTTCTTTTGCAGCCATTTTCTGCTCCTATGTCGGGTGGCATCTTCTGCACACCCAGGGTTTAATTGATAAATTGAATAGTCAGGGACGCAGCAATTAGCCGATTACGCCCATGATGTCGGATTCTTTCATGATCAGCACGTCCTGGCCGCCGACCTTGACTTCTGTGCCCGACCATTTGCCGAACAGAACGCGGTCGCCTACTTTTACGTCGAGCGCTACGATCTTGCCGCTTTCATCGCGGGCACCAGAGCCCACAGCAACGATTTCGCCTTCGGAAGGCTTTTCCTGGGCTGTATCAGGAATGATGATGCCGCCCTTTGTTTTTTCTTCGGATTCAATTCTGCGCACAACAACACGGTCATGCAGCGGACGAAAGTTCATTTTAGCCATCGTTAATTTCCCAATTTTCTGAACGATTTACCTGCTTCTCCATATCTGTTTTTCAGTGGAAAGCAGGGCTTGAACGCTTTAGCACTCTATCGTGTAGAGTGCTAGCAAGGGTGAGATAAGGAGCCTTGGCCCTGATGTCAATGAGTTGACCGGATCAATCGGGATTTTTTTTGAAATCGATGATGTCCCGCGCTGGAAATGCTTTCAATTCAGAATTCGTTTCCGGTTCCAATTTCGGCGTTGCCGTGTACTTTCGCTTGCAGCCTGATTGTGCGGGCAGGAGACAGAAAATCCCCCTGACCTGAAAGAATGTTGAGGTCCATCAGATTGAGCGCCTCGTGTTCTGCTGCAATCCCTGTCGCAATGATCGCTGTATTTTTCCCGCTGTCTTTGTCTGCCAAACCGATTTGGTCAAGAAGCAGTTCTGCGGCCCTTTGCCCCTCAATCGTGGCATAGCCCAGTAGTTGATCGGCCGGAATTCTGAATGTGGAAAAGCGTTTCTGCTGAACGATCTTCGTTATCGCCTTCAGCCCTTCGCATGCGTCAAGAGCCAGTTCGAAACCGAGTTCCTTGAGTTCAAGAAAACGGGTCCGAATGGGACTGTCCATTTTCTGATAGTCGGCCATCGTTACACCAGGAACCAAAAACGCGGAAAGCCTGTTGTCGGATCTGAGAAAATTTGTGATCCGGCTCCATTCTGTCTGGTCAGCAGTTCTGGCAGATACAAATGTATAGTGAATAGGCAAGGATTGCAGGTCGTTCTCAAGCTGTCGGGCTATCTGCGATAATTTGGTGATCATGGCAATATCATGCTGGCAGCGTTGTTCGTCTGACAGTGATTTCAATAGACTTTCGACTGCCACCGTCTGCTCGCCGGTCTCAAGATAGCCGTGAGCCTCAATCGCCTCGATTTCCCGAGTTGCAAGGTTGAAGACCGGCTTTGCTTTCACTGTCAAAACACCATTTTCGAAAAGGCGAATAATCTCGGGTCCCGCAGGTTTGGTCTTTCTCGCACCACCTTTGCCCATGCGCTCAACGAGGCTGCGGTTTGTCTTCAGACGTACAACTTTTTCATCGTCATACGCAGACAACGCGACCTGATGATCAATCCCAACATTGCGTTCAACAGCGACGTTGGACACCTCGCCATGAAGCATGTCGGCCAGCTTTGCCTCGAGGTTGTCGATTCGCTCCATAAGCTCGTGGGTGTTGCCATCGGGCTGGCTTTTCTCGATTTGCGAAATTTTTTTCAACAGCGAGGATTCAAGTCCAAGCACATTGTCAATTTTCAGGTTGAGCAGGCGGGTTGAGCGCGCATTCAGAAAATAGTGAAGTGACGATAGAATGGCTGCGAATAGCGAAACTGCCAAAATCAGTAACTCGCCGTCTGCAAGTTCTACAGCAAACTGGAGCGCATAGCTTGCCATCCCGGCGAGAAGTAGCGAGATAGTGGGTAAGATCAGTTTTTGTAAAATAGTGTTCATTCCTGCTTGACTGGCGTCCCGATATTTTTCTGAAATATTATTGGAAACGGAAACAAGGTTTTCCGGATTGAACGCAGTAAACCATGGTTTCACGAAGCTGAAAACAAGTTCTCTCCGCCTTGGTAAGCAGATATGCTTAAGACGCGCTCCTGCGGGTAATGCTTGACCTTGGCCAAAGGCTTTGCGAAACAGCTACATGAAAAACCCGGCCACCCGATTTGGCGTTCCATTTGCCACTTTTGAAAAGATCCCGATAACATGCCCATCAACAAGGAACCTGTTCAACGAATCGCCGGGCTATCGGCGATTGCCGGAAGATATGATCTCGTGCTTTGCGACGTGTGGGGGGTTCTGCACAACGGCATTACGCCGCGCCAGGGCGCGATCGAAGCCTTGACCAATTTCCGCAAATCAGGTGGTGTCGTGATCATGATCACCAATGCCCCGCGCCAGCGCAAATCGGTCTACACCCAGTTGCAAAACATGGGCGTTCCCGATGGTACCTTTGACATGGTCGTCACTTCCGGAGACGTGACACGAGACCTTATCCGAAGCGGAACAAGAAAGATGCTGCATATCGGACCGCAGAAAGACATCAACCTGTTTGAGGGCATTGACGTTGATCTGGTGAGCGAAGCAGAAGCTGCTGCGGTTATCTGCTCCGGTCTGTGGAACGAGCAAACCGAAACACCTGCAGACTATGTTGAACTCCTGACCCGTCTGAAGGCGAGGGACCTTCCCTTCATTTGTGCCAATCCGGATATTGTTGTTGAGGTGGGTGACCACCTCGAATATTGCGCAGGTGCAATCGCCCGCGAATATGCCAAGCTCGGGGGAACAACACTGATTGCAGGCAAACCCCATCACCCCATTTATGATGTGGCAATAAGCGAGGCGGAAAACCTGAGTGGCCGTACTTTTGAAAAATCCCGAATTCTGGCTATCGGGGATGGTATGCCGACTGATATCAAGGGTGCTGCCGACTATGGCATTGACGCGCTCTACGTGAGCGCCGGAATACATGCCGCCGAATATGGCGAGGCCGATGACCCTGATCACCAAGGCGTCACCTCGTTTTTGCAGGCAAACAAAGCCAGACCCGTGGCCTATCTTCCAAGACTGGAATGGTGAAACGCTGATGCTGACCCTCAAACACAGTCTGCCTTCCGAACCCTCTGAAAGGGTTTACCAGTCAACCAGCGACCTGCCGGAGCGACTGCAGGGCGGGGTAATCGTCATCGGCAATTTTGATGGCGTTCATTCAGGTCACCAGGCAGTTTTGGGCGATGCTCTGGCGATTGCCAAAAAATCTGGAAAACCTGCAATTGTCCTCACATTCGAGCCGCACCCGCGCACTTTTTTCCGTCCCGAGACGCCCGTCTTTCGCATCACGCCGCCGCACCTCAAATCTGATTTACTGCTGGCGCTCGGCTTTGACGCGGTTGTCAGCGAAACATTCAACGCGGATTTGGCAAGCGAAGAAGCTGAAACATTCATCGAGCGTCATCTCGTCGGCGATCTGAAGGCGAGCCATGTGGTGACAGGTTTCAATTTCCATTTCGGCAAAAATCGTCGCGGCGATCCGCAAATGCTGCTGGAAGCGGGCAAAAAACAGGGATTTGCAGTCACCAGTGTCGAGCGGTATGTCGACAGCGGCGGTGAACGCATATCTTCCTCACGTATCAGGAATGCCCTTGAAGATGGGGATATCGCACGTGCAAACCGGTTGCTTGGCCGACCTTGGCGTGTAAGGGGATACGTGCAAAAGGGTGCGCAATTGGGCCGCACGCTCGGATATCCCACTGCAAATATCAAGCTGCATCCGGCGACAACGCTTCGCCATGGGATTTACGCTGTGCGGTTCCACCGCGCCGATGGAAGCGTACATGACGGGGTGGCCAGTTTTGGCCGCAGGCCGACATTTGACAATGGTGCACCGCTGCTTGAGACATTTGTGTTCGATTTTTCCGGCAATCTTTACGACGAGTTCATTGCTGTTGACCTGATTGGCTGGATACGTCCGGAACTGAAATTTGATAGTGCCGAGGCGCTGGTGGCACAGATGGACAAGGATAGTCTGGAAGCACGAAATATATTGGCAAAGGCGCAAGCCAGCCAATGATCGGCCCCCGCAACATTCTCATCACGGGGGGATCTTCCGGCATTGGATTGGCCCTTGCAGCCCGCCTGGCCAAAAAACACCGCATCCTCGTGACAGCGCGTTCGATTAGCCCGGCGCTTCAAAGCCTGATCGACACACAGCCCGACATATCGTTTCTGGCGCTCGATCAATCTGACCCATCCTCTATGGCTGACCAACTGGAAAGTGGTCTTGCAGCAAGGGAATGGAAACGGCTCGACTATGCGGTTCTCAATGCCGGAACCGGATTTGTTACTGCGCCAGGAGATGAACACATTGAAGCCCTGCAAAATACGCTTGCAGTTAATCTGACGGCGAATATTGCCCTTGCCCACGCGCTTTACCCAGTGTTGAAAAATACCCGCGGGAAACTGGTATTTGTGGGCTCCACCGCCCGCAAGGGAGCCGCAAATTTTTCCTCCTATGCTGCCTCCAAGGCGGCATTGCACGGATTTGCCCGAGCGCTGAAAGAAGAGTGGCGGGGCAAGGTCACGGTTCAGATCGTTCATCCGGGTCCGACCAAAACGGACATGCATGAAAAGGCAGGATTGAAATTGGGTTGGTCGCGGATGTTCTTTGCTGATCCAAACACAGTCGCCCATCTGGTTGAAAACGCCATGGCGGGAAGCAGGTTTTCAGTAAACGTCAATCTGATCCAGTATTGGGGCGGCAACCAGTTCCTGTCGCGGGGCATTCGATGAACCAGCCAGCAACAAGAACCGCGCTTGTTACTGGCGGGGCCACCGGGCTTGGCAGGGCTATTGTCGACCAACTTGCCAAAGACGGCTGGCGTGTTTTGACAGTCGATCTTGTAAAAGGCGGCATCAAAGACAGTGACCATATTCAGTGTGATTTGTCCGACCGAGCAGAGCGGACTGCGCTTTTTTCAAAATTGCGCCCGTTTGCACCCTTTGATCTCGTCGTCCTTAATGCCGCAGCAAGCGCCAGTGGCAGGTTTGAGCAGATACCGTTTCATGTCTACGACAAGCTGATCCGCCTCAACGCTGAAACTCCAATGGTAATGGCATCACAACTGCATCAGCAGGGGCTTTTTGCGCCAAAAGCCGATCTGGTGTTTGTTTCCTCCCTTTCACATTTTACCGGTTATCCGGGTGCTGCGGTCTACAGCGCCACAAAGGATGCAATTGCCATATATGCCAAGTCCATACGCAAACCCTTTGCCCGGCTTGGTATCAGGGTTACATGCGTATTCCCGGGTCCCATGCAGACCGCGCAGGCAGATCGCCATGCCCCCAAAGGGGCGGATGCCTCAAAGCGCATGCTACCAGAACTGGCGGCAGAGCTGATCCTGAAATCGGTCTTTGCCGGAAGTGCAACCATCATCCCGGGCATTGCTCCCCGGTTTTTCGCGCTTTTTGGCAGGCTTGTGCCCGGATTGTCAGACCGTGCGATGCGCCGCATCATCTATGAAAAGCTTGACCGGGATGTTTTTTGAGCGCGCAGCTTTTTTCTTTATTCCTTAACTTCATGCTGCTAAGAGGAACCCATGACACGGCAATTTGAATTCATATTTTCGATACGAATTATTGGCCCGGTCCCTGCCTGATCAATCACTGCTCAGGTCGAGGGTCCCGGGAAAGCTGATCCGCGGTTTTGGTGCTTTGTGAAAGCCTGAAACAATTCAACTACAGTTCGAGTAAAACCAGATGGTTGCTGCCCCAATTATCAGCGGGCGGTTCATGATGTGAAGAACATGACAGACAAGACGACAGAAAAATTCGATGGCCGCGACTGGTCCTCAACCCTCAATTTGCCCGTAACAGAATTTCCAATGCGCGCCGGACTGCCGGAAAAAGAGCCGCAGATGATCGCCCGCTGGAATGAGATGGGTCTCTACAAGCGGCTGCGTGAACAGGCAAAGGACCGGCCAAAATATGTGCTTCATGACGGCCCGCCCTATGCCAACGGCAATCTGCATATCGGCCACGCGCTCAACAAGATCCTCAAAGACATCATCACCCGCTCGTTCCAGATGCGCGGTTACAATTCGAACTATGTTCCCGGCTGGGACTGCCACGGCCTGCCGATCGAGTGGAAGATCGAGGAGCAATACCGCGCCAAGGGCCAGAACAAGGACGAAGTGCCGATCAACGAATTCCGCAAGGAATGCCGTGACTTTGCCGCCCATTGGGTGGGCGTGCAGTCAGAGGAATTCCAGCGCCTTGGTGTGACCGGAGATTTTGAAAACCCCTATCTGACCATGGCTTTTGAGGCTGAGGCAATCATCGCCAACGAGCTGATGAAATTCGCCAGATCCGGCCAGCTTTACCGCGGCTCCAAACCGATCATGTGGTCCGTGGTTGAACGCACGGCCTTGGCCGAAGCCGAGATCGAATACGAGCAATATGAGAGCGACACGGTCTGGGTGAAGTTTCCTGTGGTAATTTCCCATGCGGCCGGAACAAAAAAGAACGATTTGCAAGGTGCCTCCGTCGTCATCTGGACAACGACACCCTGGACAATCCCGGGCAACCGCGCCGTCTGCTACTCTGACCGCATCAGCTACGGGCTTTACGAAGTTGCAACGGCAGAAAACGATTTCGGTCCCCAGCCGGGCGAGAAATTGATTTTTGCCGAGAAGCTGGCGCAGGAATGTGCTGACAAGGCCAAGGTCACCCTCAGGAAATTGCGCGATGTTTCCGCAAAGGAATTGGCCGCAGTTTCCCTCGCCCATCCACTTGCAGGTCTCGCGGGTGGCTACGACTTCATCGTGCCTCTACTCGCAGGCGACCATGTTACCGATGATGCTGGAACAGGCTTTGTCCACACCGCTCCCGGCCATGGCCGCGACGACTTTGAAATCTGGACGTCGATGGCCCGTGAAATCGAGGCAATGGGCATTTCATCGGCCATCCCCTTCACCGTCGATGATGCCGGGTTTTATACCGAGGATGCACCCGGTTTCGGTCCGTCCGCCGAAGGCGGTGCTGCCCGCGTGATCGACGACAAGGGCAAGAAGGGCGATGCCAATGACCGCGTCATCAAGGCGCTCATCGCTGCAGGCAACCTCTTTGCCCGAGGCCGCCTGAAACATGAATATCCGCACTCATGGCGCTCGAAAAAGCCGATCATTTTCCGCAACACGCCCCAGTGGTTTGTCTATATGGACAAGGAGGGCGTGGTAGGCGACGGCTCCGACACCAATATGGGAACGCTTCGCCAGACTGCCCTTGCAGCCATCGAGGAAACCCGTTTTGTGCCCGAGCGCGGCAAGACACGTCTGCATGGCATGATCGCCGACCGCCCCGACTGGGTGCTTTCACGCCAGCGCGCCTGGGGTGTGCCGATTGCCGTGTTCAGGAACACCGAAACCGGACAGATCATACCCGGACCCGAGTTTGACCGTTCCGATGAACTGATGGCCCGGATCAAGGGCGTATTTGCCAAAGAGGGCGCGGATGCATGGTATGCCGAAGGCGGAAAGGAGCGCTTCCTTAGTGATATGGTCAATGACCCTGAAAACTGGGAACAGGTAAGGGACATTCTAGACGTCTGGTTCGATTCAGGCTCAACCCACGCTTTCTGCCTTGAGCAGCGCGACGATCTCAAATGGCCGGCCGATCTCTATCTCGAAGGCTCGGACCAGCATCGCGGCTGGTTCCATTCCTCGCTTCTCGAAAGCGCCGGAACACGGGGCCGCGCGCCCTATGATGCGGTTCTGACCCATGGCTTCGTCATGGCCGAGGACGGCAAGAAGATGTCAAAATCGCTTGGCAATGTCGTCACCCCGCAGGAAGTCATCAAGACTTCCGGTGCCGATATCCTGCGTTTGTGGGTGGCTTCGTCTGATTACTCGGAAGATCTGCGCATCGGGCCGGAAATCCTCAAGACGTCTGTTGATGCCTATCGCAAACTGCGCAACACCATCCGCTGGATGCTTGGTACTCTTGCCCATGACACGGGCGAGGAAATCGCCCTTGCAGATATGCCCGAGCTTGAGCGCCTGATGCTGCACCGGATCAGCGAACTCGAGGCCATCGTTGAAAACGGCTACAATGCTTTCGATTTCAAGAAAGTGTTCGCCGAGCTCTTCAAGTTCATGACCGTGGAACTTTCGGCTTTCTATTTCGATATCCGCAAGGACGCGTTGTACTGCGATGCCCCGTCAAGCGTGAAGCGCAAATCCGCCCTTCATGTCGTCAGGGTACTGTTTGAACACATCGTCAAATGGATGGCACCGCTAATGCCGTTCACCATGGAAGAAGCCTGGCTGGAGCGTTACCCTGCTTCGCAGTCTGTCCACATGGAGCAGTTTTCCAATGCGCCAAAGGCATGGAACGATGAGGCATTGGCGGTCAAATGGAGGGAAATCCGCAAGGTGCGCCGCGTCGTGACGGGTGCGCTTGAAGTGGAACGCCGCGAAAAGAGCATCGGTTCGTCGCTCGAATCCTCGCCTGAGGTCTATATCAGTGAAAAGGCTCTGTTGGCCGCGCTGGAAGGTCTCGATTTTGCTGAAATCTGCATCACCAGTCAGATCCATATCAAGACTGAAGCTTGGCCTGCCGGTGCATTTACATTGGATGAGGTCAAAGGTGTTGGCGTTGTCCACAAGCCGGCTGAGGGCAGAAAATGTGCCCGTTCCTGGCGGATTTTGCCTGAGGTTGGCTCTGATGCGGAATTCCCCGAGCTTTCATTTCGCGACGCAGCGGCAATCCGCGAAATAGACGCGATAGGCGGGTGACAGGGTGCTGGTGAGGCTAAAAACGTCGGCCACACCACATAGTCGTTAACAATGGGTTGAGACGCGGCGCTTGATGCGTTGCGTCTTTTTGCTTTTTCAGCTATTTAAACCAGCAAGAACAGATTTAGGCCGCATTTTTTTGCGACCAGACATCAGGCTTGTTCCGGTTTTCGTTGTTTGTGCAGGGATTTTGAATTGGCATTGATCAAAAACATGCGTGCATCTGGCAGTTTCCTCGGTAAATCCGCAGGACTTGCGGCGTTTTTGTTCGCCGCTACACTCTTGTCTGGTTGCATTGGTGGAACCACTTACGGTACGGGCGTTTCCCAGGAAGCACAAACGGTTCAGGACCTTTCCAATATCCTTTCGCTCAAAAAGGCCAAGCGCGAGTCGATTGACTATGCCTCACGGCCTGATCTGGTCATTCCAACCGAGAAAAGCCTCGTTGACCCTCAGGATCCGGTCACTGCAAGCGCCGATCCCAATTGGCCTGAGTCGCCTGAGCAACGCATTGCCCGTATTCGTGCCGAAGCTGAGGCTTCAAACGGTTCTCTTGGCAAGCAGGTCGCCTTTGCCAATCAGGACAAGGATTTCCGCTCCGTCCAGCCCAAGGAGCGGTTGAAGTCAGCCCCAATGGGTCAGGGTGTACCCAATGTAAGTTGTGATCCTGATGGCGTTATCATGCGCAGGTGTACTGACAGGGAAATCAGCGATGCAGTCCGCGCCGTTCGCAAGGAAGAGCGTACTGCTGGCAATTCCGGTGTTCAGCGCCGTTACCTGACCGAGCCGCCGACAGAATATCGCACCCCGGCTGATACAGCCATTGCGGGCGATGCCGGATATACCGAGGAAGAGCTGGAACAGATCAAAAAGGCGAAGAAAGAGCGTCAGCTGGATTTGCAGAACTCCAAGTTCTGATAGCCGGGGACTGATTGTCGGGTTTGATCGGCTTATCGCTTTTCCTGAAAAAATGTTTTCAGCAATTCGGCAGCACTTGTTGCCGATATCCCCGAATATACTTCAGGTGCATGGTGGCAGGTCTTGGCCTGATACAGCCGGACACCATTTTCCACCGCACCGCCTTTCTCATCGCTGGCGCCAAAATATAGCCGCCTGATCCTTGCAAATGATATCGCCGCAGCGCACATCGGGCAGGGTTCAAGTGTCACATACAGATCGCAGTTGACCAGTCTCTCCTTACCCAGCGATTTCGCCGCATCGCGGATTGCCAGCATTTCCGCATGGGCGGTCGGGTCATTGAATTCCCGGGTCCGGTTTCCGGCACGCGAGATGATTTTGCCCTCGTTGACAATAACCGCTCCAACAGGCACTTCATTTCTCGATTTAGCCATTTCCGCCTCTTCAAGGGCGATGGCCATGAACTCACTCATCAGGTCACCTGTTTCGTGCAGGAAATTGCAGATCAAATCTTTTGTTTGTCGATGACATAGCGTAGAGCATCAAACGATGGAAAAAAATACCCCACCGGTTCGTCCGGCTGCGAAAATGGAACAGGTGCCCGAGCGTATCGCCAAGCGGATGGCAAGAGCCGGCTTGTGTTCGCGACGTGAAGCGGAAAAGTGGATTGCAGATGGCCGCGTGACCTTGAACGGCAAGCCCCAGTTGACCCCGGCAATTACCGTAACCGACAAGGATCATATCGAGGTCGACGGGACACCTTTGCAGGTCAGGGAGCGCACAAGACTTTGGCTTTATCACAAACCTTCAGGCCTTGTGACGACAAACCGTGACCCGGAGGGTCGCAAGACCGTTTTCGATGCCCTGCCCGAAAGCCTGCCAAGGGTGATGTCGGTGGGCCGTCTTGACATCAATACCGAGGGATTGCTTCTGCTGACCAATGATGGCGGGTTGGCGCGTGTGCTTGAACTGCCCAATACCGGCTGGCTTCGGCGCTACCGTGTGCGTGCGCATGGAACCGTGACCCAGGCCCAGCTTGACACTTTGAAGGACGGCATCGCTGTCAACGGGGTCTTGTATGGCCCGATCGAGGCATTGGTCGACCGCGAGCAAGGCAGCAATATCTGGCTGACAATCGCTTTTCGCGAAGGAAAAAACCGCGAGGTGAAAGAGGTTCTTGGATCTCTGGGGCTTTCGGTAAACCGCCTGATCCGCGTTTCCTATGGTCCCTTCCAGTTGGGAGACATGCCGGCAGGGACAATCCGCGAAATTCGCGGCAAGACGCTGCGCGATCAGCTCGGCGAAAAGCTTGTATCTGAATCAGGTGCGGACTTTGATGCGCCCATCGTCAATGTCGCTGCAGATATACCGCGTGATGCGGCAAAGGTTGTCAAAACCCGCGACGAGCGCCGCAAGCAGGAAAAGCTGAAGCGTGGCCAGGCAAGCGAAGATGCGCTCTCACGTATGACGACAAAAAGTCCGGGCAAATCTTCAGGCAAACCCCGCAAGGCACCCAGCCGAAACGCGCAACCTTCTGACGACAAGCCGTCAGGTTTCAAGCCTGCCGGGCGTGCAAAACGGCATCCGGCATCAACCCGCAATAAAAACACCGGTGGAAACGATGCGGATCGTCGGCGGTAAGTTTCGCGGACGTAGGCTTCAACCGCCCTCATCGGACAGGATAAGACCGACCACCGACAGGACAAGGGAAAGCCTGTTCAACATTCTCGGTCACAAATTCGAATTTGAGGCAAGGCGAGTGATCGACCTTTTTGCCGGTACGGGTGCGCTCGGCCTTGAGGCGATTTCGCGGGGCTGCTCATATGGCATGTTTGTCGAGGACAGTGCCGAGGGGCGTGGACTTTTGACCAGCAATATCGCCGCGCTGGGACTGCAGGCCAACTGCCGGATATTCAAGAGGGATGCCGCAAAACTGGGTGAGGCTGGGGAAATTGAGCCGTTTGATCTTGCCTTTCTTGATCCGCCCTATGGCAAGGGACTGGGCGAAAAGGCGATTGCCGCGCTCTTGGCGGGAAAATGGCTGGCACAAGGTGCCTTGGTTGTTCTGGAAGAAAGGACCGACGCCTTGCCGGATACTGTCGAAGGGCTGGAAGAGATTGACCGCAGGCAGTTCGGTGATACCTCGATCCTGTTTTTGCAAAAGGTGTCTTGAACACGGTTTCATTACAAAATGATAACGTTCATTTGTTCAAAATCCGCTGTCAATTGCTGAGTATTGCATTATTTGTAGTCGTCAAAACTGAACGCGGAGAAGGTACCATGCGCATTGTTCATTTGATTGTGACGGCATTCCTGCTGGCATTTGCGATACCGGACAAAGGCTTTGCGGAAATCGCGCTGGCGCCCCCTGATCTTACCCGCTCCGTCCTTGCAAACGGCCTTGAAGTGGTCGTGATCCCCGATCGCCGTGCCCCGGTTGTGACCCATATGATGTGGTACAAGGCAGGATCGGCTGATGAACCGGTGGGCAAATCCGGAATCGCCCATTTTCTCGAGCATTTGATGTTCAAGGGTACCAGCGATGTTCCCGCAGGAGAGTTTTCGCGCAAGGTCGCCGAGATAGGCGGTCAGGAAAACGCGTTCACAACCACTGATTATACGGCTTACTATCAAAAGATAGCGCCGGAGGCGCTTGAAATGGTGATGGGTTATGAGGCTGACCGCATGGAAAATCTTGTTCTCAACAATGAGGTCATTGAGCCGGAGAAAAAGGTGATTCTCGAGGAGCGCCGCTCCCGGGTTGACTCAGAACCAGGCTCTATCCTCGGCGAGACCGTTGATGCCACCCTTTTCAAACATCATCCCTACGGAACGCCAATCATCGGCTGGGAAAACGAAATGCTGCAACTGACGAAGGATGATGCCATCGCATTTTACAACCGGTTCTATTCACCCAACAATGCGGTGCTGGTTGTCGCCGGCGACGTTGAGCCGCAAGAAGTGTTGGACATGGCGGCAAGGATTTACGGCAAGGTAAAACAGCGGGTTGCTGATATTGTTCGCGAGCGGGTGGTTGAACCTGATCCGGTTGCCGCCCGGATTGTCGACTATTCGGACCCACGCGTGACAAGGCCTTCTTTCAGCAGATTGTATCTGGCACCCTCCTACCAGCGCGCGGTTGGCAGGGAAGCTGAAGCATTGGATCTGCTGGCCGGCATATTGGGCGGATCCTCCACCAGCCGTCTGTACAAGTCGCTTATCGTCGAAAGGGAAATGGCCTTGTCTGCTGGAGCCTGGTATCAGGGTTCTGCCCTCGACATGACAAAGTTCGGCTTTTATGCGACCCCGCGCGGTGACAGCTCTATCGAGGATGTTGAAAGAGCGGTCGATGAAGTTCTGGACAAGCTGATCGCCAATGGCGTTACCCAGCCGGAAATTGACCGGGCGCGCAACAACCTCCTCAAGTCGGTCATTTTTGAACGGGACAGCCAAACGACCATGGCAAGAATCTATGGCACGGTGCTGTCGCTTGGCGGCACTCTCGAAGATGTTGACAAATGGCCGGAGCATCTCAACCTGGTAACGGTTGACGACGTCAATGCGGTAGCCCGAAAATATCTCAGGAAAAGCCGATCCGTCACCTCCTATCTAAGGCCGCAATCATGAGCAGTTTGTTAAAGATCAAGAAGTTTATGCTCCGTATATGCATCGGCTTTAGTGCCTTGATGATGGCAATAATACCGTCATATGCGGTTGAAATTCAGGAAGTTGTCACTCCCTCCGGTATCAAGGTCTGGCTGGTTGAGGACTATACCGTGCCGTTGATCTCCATTTCGATGGAGTTTACCGGGGGCACGGTTCAGGACCCTGAAAATCTCGGGGGTCTGACAACTGTTCTCTCTTCCATGCTCGATGAAGGGGCAGGCGAGCTGGATGCGGCAGCCATAAAGGCCGAACTGGAAGATCGCGGAATTGAACTGGGCTTTTCGTCTTCCAAAGACAATTTGACCGGTGACATGCGTGTTCTGGAAACCGAAAAGGAGCGCGCCTTCGAATTGCTCCGGACGATCCTCACCAAACCGCGCTTTGAAGCTTCCTCACTCGAGCGTATCCGTGCTGCATATATTTCTGCCCAAAAGAGGAACGATCTGGATCCCGAGGCAATTCTTGGCAAGAGATTTCGTGAAACATTGTTTGGCAATCACCCGTACGCCCGCGATTCGCGTGGAACAAAAGAATCCCTTGGCGCAATTACCCGCGAAGACCTTATTGCCCAGCACAAGGCGCTGCTTGCGCGTGACAATCTGTTTTTGGGTGTGGTGGGCGCCATAAACAAGGAAGACTTGTTAAGGCTATTGGAGGAAACGTTTGGCGGCCTGCCGCAAAAGGCGGACCTCAAGCCGGTTGAGGAATTCGTGCCAACATTTGGCACCCGCGAAAACATCCAGTTTTCCAGTCCGCAAACAACCGTGTCCTTGGCTCTGCCGGGGTTGAAACGGGAGGATCCGGATTTCTTTGCAGCCCATATCATGAACCATATTCTGGGCGGGGGAACCTTCTCCTCATGGCTTTATGAAGAAGTGCGTGAAAAGAAGGGCCTTGTCTATGGTATCGGGACCAATATTACTGCGCTGGACCATACAGCCTATCTTGCGGGCGGTTTTTCCACCAAACCAGAGCAGGCAAACGAAGCCCTTGCCATCATGCTGGCGCAAATTGAGCGAATGAAAACCACCGGCCCAACCGAGGCGGAACTGGAAGCTGCGAAGAAATTTGTCGTTGGAACCTATGCAATCAGCAATCTTGATACATCCGGCAAGATTGCCAATGTTCTGGTCGGTCTGCAAAGCAGCAAACTCGGCATTGACTATATCAATAATCGGGCAGGCTTCATCGATGCGGTGACCCTTGCTGATGTCAACCGTGTGGCTAGGAGGCTGCTGGGCCAGGCACCTACTGTTGTTACAATCGGGCCGGGTGATGTTTGAGTCAATATAAGGTCGCAAGTTTAGTTCAGCAGATAACAGACATGAATGAGACAAAACCTGATAAAACTGGAATCTCTCTTGCATTGGGCGGCGGCGGTGCGCGCGGCATCGCCCATGTTCACGTTCTCAAGGCATTGGACGATCTGGGAGTAAAGCCGTTAGAGATCGCCAGTTCCTCAATCGGCAGCATCATCGGTGCGGGATATGCCTCGGGCATGAGCGGGCGTGACATCGAGGATTTTCTCGTTGAGAGTTTTACCAACCGCACGGCAGTACTTGCCAAGATGTGGAAATTGAGGCCTGAACCAATAAAGAACTGGTTTTCAGGTGCCAAGAGCGCTGCCCCTTTTGGGCAAACGGATATTGAAAAAGTGCTTGATCTTTTTCTGCCGAAATCCCTGCCTGAAAATATCGAGAGCCTGTCGATCCCCTTGAAGATCACGGCAACTGATTATTATGGTAACGCACTGAAAATTTTAAAGACAGGAAATCTGGCAAAAGCGATCGCGGCATCTGCAGCCATTCCTGTCGTTTTTGTTCCAGTGGTAATTGACGGATGCGTGTTGATTGATGGCGGAATTAACAATCCGCTGCCGTTTGACCTGCTTGATCAGGACAATAATCTGACAATCGCTGTCGATGTGGTCGGCTTGCCGAGAGGTTCTGTCAAGATAAATCAGGGTAAGGCTGAGGCAACAATTCCGGGTAGGATTGACCTTGGCTTCGGCGCCAGTCAGTTGATGATGCAGGCAATTACCAATATCAAGTTGGCTGCCCGTCCGCCTGATCTGTTTATTCGCCCCAATGTGGATGCTTTTCGTGTTCTTGACTTTCTGAAGGTGAGGGAAATTCTGACCGCAACCTTGCCTGTTTATGAAGAGACGAAGCGGGGCCTCGAAAAACTGTTGATTGCTTCTGACAAAACCATCTCACTTAAGCCTTGATGCTCCACGGTTTAACTCTTATTGAAACCCCAAAACAACCATCAGGATACTTCATTGACCATTGATCTTGCCAAACTGGAAGAAAACTCCCGCAAGCTGGTTGCTGCCGCCATGAGAGCGGGTGCCGACCAATGTGATGTATCGGTTGCCAACGGGCAGTCACTCGGCATTTCCTATCGAGAGGGAAAAGTTGAAAATACCGGGCGTTCCGAGGGTGATGACTTCTCGCTGCGTGTTTTTGTTGGAAACCGGATCGCCTCGGTATCAACCAATCAGATTGCCGATCTTCAAATGCTGGCCGAGCGCGCTGTTGCCATGGCAAAGGTCTCGCCGGAAGACCCGTTCCAGGCGCTCGCAGACAGCGACGAAGTTGCCAAGACATTTCCGGCGCTTGATCTTCTCGACCCTGCAATCCCGGATGCCGCTCTGCTGCAGTCAATGGCAAAACAGGCTGAAGAGGCAGGCCTTGCTGTCAATGGCGTTTCCAAATCGATGGGTGCATCCGCAGGATGGGGCATTTCCGGATTTGTATTGGCAACATCCAATGGCTTTTCCGGCAGCTATGCGCGGTCGGGATTTTCGGTGTCAGCAGCGATGCTCAGCGGTGCTGGCGAAAAAATGGAACGTGACTATGACTTCACAAGCGCGGTCTTCATGGAGGACTTGAGAAGCATTGAAGAAATTGGCCGAACAGCCGGAGAGCGTGCCGTGAAGAAGGCCAATCCGCGTCAGGTGAAAAGCGGTCACTATCCGGTTATCTTCGATAGGCGCGTTGCAGGGAGCCTGTTGGGTGCTCTTTTGAGTGCAATCAACGGTGCCTCCATTGCCCGCAAGACAAGCTTTCTTCGTGACAAAATGCTTCAGCAGATCGCTTCTGTCGACATAGAAATCAACGATGACCCGCTGCGCCGCAGGGGGCCGGCGTCGAAACCATTTGATGGAGAAGGCCGGGCCTGCTCAGCACTGACCCTCGTTAAATCGGGAGTTCTTCAGGATTGGCTGCTGGATGGCCCGACTGCACGTGAACTCGGACTGGCCAGCAATTCGAGGGCAGGGAGAAACGGTGCCGGAACCTCGCCTGGCTCAACCAATTCGTGGATTTCTGCAGGCGAAAAATCTGTTGAGCAGCTCGCAAGGGAAATCGGAACCGGACTGCTTTGCACGGAAACAATCGGCCATGGTCTTAACATGGTAACAGGTGATTTTTCCAAAGGAGCCAGCGGCTTCTGGATTGAAAACGGTGAAATTACCTATCCAGTCGCAGAGATCACGATAGCCGGAAATCTGAAGGACATGTTCATGTCGATGATCCCTGCCAATGATCTTGAATTTCGCGGTTCGACAAATTCACCCTCGCTGCTGATTGATGGCATGATGATCGGCGGGAAGTAGGTTTTGTTTTCACCCGCCGATGACCTTGAACTGATCTCCCGGGCTGCGAGGGATGCCGGAAAAATCGCCATGCGGTTTTTCGGGGCAAAAAACGACGTTTGGCGCAAGCACGGAAACTCGCCTGTTTCCGAGGCTGATTATGCGGTTGATGCCTATTTGAAGGAAGTGCTTTTGAAGGCAAGGCCGGATTATGGCTGGTTGTCAGAGGAAACCGAGGACAATTCTGACCGGTTGCAGGCAAGGTATCTTTTTGTCGTTGACCCAATTGACGGCACGCGCGGCTTTCTTGAAGGCAGCAGGGAGTGGTGCGTCTCAATCGGGATCGTAGCTGGATTCCAGCCTCTTGTCGGCGTTTTGGAGTGCCCCGCGCTGGGCGAACATTTTACAGCGGTGAAAGGCGGCGGTGCCTTTCTGAACGGCAACAGGTTGCCGCTTTTACAGGGAGACACACTGAAAACGCTCACCGGTTCACGAAAGCTGAACGAGATCATGGAGACACAAATGGGCAGCCGGTTTTCAGTCACACCTTTTGTGCCTTCTCTAGCCTACCGCGTGGCAATGGTTGCCGGTAACAAGCTAGACGGGGCTCTGGCAAGACCAGGAGCCCATGACTGGGATCTTGCTGCAGCAGATATAATTCTGCGCGAGGCAGGCGGTTTGCTTACCGACCTTGAAGGCAAAGAGCGATTGTACAATCAGCCAAACTCCGGATCGGGTTCCCTACTGGCCAGCGCGCAGGGGGTGCATAAAAAGTTGATTGACCTTGCGAAATCAGGCGGATTTCTCCATTAGTGGGGAAATTCACAGTTACCAAACAAATATGCCAAATCACTTGGAGACAAAAATGGCTGACACAAGTCAAAACAAGGCCGTTGAGAAAGACGGCCAGTTGCTGCATCTGGTATTCGGCGGTGAACTCGAACAATTGCAGGGTGTCACTTTCAAGGACCTTGACAAAGTTGATATCGTTGGTCTTTTCCCGAACTACAAGACAGCACATGAAGCCTGGAAATCGAAGGCGCAGGCGACCGTTGATAACGCTCACATGCGTTATTTCATCGTACATCTGCACAAGGTTCTCGATCCCGATGGCGACGGGATTTACGGATAATTCCAGATCAGTTGGAACATTTTCAGATGGCAGTTTCGCCCGCACCAGAAAAACCAGAAGAGCAGGAAGAGGCACGTGTGCCTGCCCGCAAGCGTACGCCGAATTGGTTGCGCAAACCTGGACGCTGGATCTCCGAACACCAGATTTTCACACCAGTCGTCGCCTGGTTGCTGGTGCGGTATTTGAAACTGGTTTACAGGACCAACAGTTGGGTGGTTGAACCAGAAGACGTTCTTGAGCAGATCCGCCCGGATCTTCCGGTGATTGTCGGTGTCTGGCATGGACAGCATGTGCTGCTTCCGGCTATTCCAATCGGTCTGACAGCATCGGTGATGATCTCGCGCAGTCTTGATGGCGAAATTACTGCGAGGGTTGCCCAGGCTTTTGGGGCAACCCCGATCCGCGCATCAGGAGGGCGTGACGCAAAGCACACGATGAGAAAAGGTGCGCTCAAGGGATTTCTGGACATGAAGGCGGCTCTGGAGCGCGGCGAGAATGTTCTGCAGACTGCTGATATTCCCAAGGGTACTGCGCGCAGGGCAGGGCGTGGAATTGTCGTTCTTGCCCAAAAGACCGGGCGGCCGGTATTACCGCTGGCTGTTGCCTCTTCGCGCCGCTGGATTTTGCCAAAAAGCTGGGACCGGACCACGATCAATCTTCCGTTTGGAAAGTCGGCGATTGTGGTCGGAAAACTTTTTACCGTTGCCGAAAATGCTTCAGATGAAACAATCGAGGCTGCCCGAATCGAACTTCAGGAAGAGCTCAACCGGATCACCTTGCGAGCCTATGAACTTGCAGGAAATCCGGAACCTGAAATTATAAAGCCGGGTACTTCGTCTGCATCCGACACTCACAGCCAATATGCCGGTTCTGCTGATGAGACAGGCGGGGCAAAACCGGAATGACTGATTTCTGGACCAGATTTGTACTTGGCGCCTATCGCCGTTTCGGAAAGACCATTTATCCGTTCATGGGTCCGTTTCTTGCCCTGCGCGCCCGCCGGGGAAAAGAGGACCGCGCCCGTCGTTATGAGCGTTATGGCTATCCAAGTGCGGACCGCCCGACAGGACCCATGGTCTGGTTCCATGCAGCCAGTGTAGGAGAATCTATGGCAGTTTTGGCATTGATTGAGCGGGTGCATTCGCAGGGTATTCACACCATCATGACAACAGGCACGGTAACTTCAGCCGAAATTGTCAGGAACCGGTTGCCCAAGGCAACCTTCCACCAGTATGTTCCACTCGATCTGCAGCCTGCGGTCGAGCGGTTTCTTGATCACTGGAAACCTGATCTGGCGGTATTTACCGAGTCGGAGATTTGGCCGACCACGATTGACCAATTAAAGAAACGCCGGATTCCTCAGGTTCTTGTCAATGCGCGCATGTCAGATGGTTCTTTCAAGCGATGGTCTGCGGCGGACAAGATTGCCGAAACGCTTTTTGACAAGTTTTCCCACGTTATCGCCCAGTCGGATCTTGATGCCCAGCGTTACCGGAAACTGGGCGCGCGTCCGGTTTCAGTTTCCGGAAATTTGAAAGTCGACATAAAGGCGCTGCCCTTCCGCGCAGACGAATTGAAGGAGATGAAGGCTAACATCGGCAAACGACCGGTCTGGCTTGCCGCAAGCACCCATCAGGGTGAAGAGGCAATTGTCATTGCTGTTCACAAGACGCTCAAAAAGCAATTCCCTGATCTGCTCACATTGCTGGTTCCGCGCCATCCCGAGCGCGGCGACGAGATTGAGGGCGAAATATCAAGTGGCGGCCTTGTTTGCAGCAGGCGGACACGAAAAGCCGGTATTGCTGCAGGCACCGATATATATCTTGCTGATACAATAGGCGAGATGGGACTGTTCCTCCGCCTTGCCGATGCGGTGTTCATGGGTAGAAGCCTTGCGGCAAAAGGCGGACAAAACCCGTTGGAACCAGCCAGCACTGGCACTGCAATTCTGGCAGGCAAGCATGTCAACAATTTTCGTGACTCCTACCGGAATCTTCTGAAAAACAAGGCTGTGCGTCTGGTTGAAGACGGTGACATGCTGGCTGCCAATCTTGCCTATCTCCTGTCCAATCCTGCCGAGCGGGAGCGAATGGCCGCAGCAGCCAAACAAACGCTCGATGAAATGGGCGGCGCGCTGGCGCGTACCATTGAGATTCTGGATTCATATGTTTTTCCCCTGACAGTGAAGCGCAGACTTGAGGAGATGAAAGATGGCGGCTAATGAAACCCCTTCTTTCTGGTTCGATAAGCCCGGTGTGAAAAGCTTCCTGCTGTGGCCTCTCGGCTGGATTTACAGCCGCGCAGCGTCATTGAAAATGCACGCTAAACCCTCCGGCTCCGTTAATGTGCCGGTATTGTGCATCGGCAATTTCGTTGCTGGTGGCGGCGGAAAAACGCCTACCGCGCTTGCTCTTGCCGGCATTGCCCGCGACAGGGGTTTGAAACCCGGTTTTCTCTCGAGAGGTTATGGCGGACGGATCAATGGTCCCGAGCAGGTAAACCAGGCAAAGCACAATGCAGGTGATGTCGGTGATGAGCCGCTGTTGCTGGCACGAGGGGCTCCCACGGTTGTCAGCGCTGACAGGTTGGCGGGAGCGCAAAAACTGGTGGAACTGGGTTGCGATTTCATCATCATGGATGACGGGTTTCAAAACCCGCGTCTGAAGAAGGACTACAATCTGGTTGTGGTCGATTCCAAGCGCGGCATCGGTAATGGGTTTGCAATGCCAGCCGGGCCGCTGAGGGTGAGGATAGGCGACCAGTTGCGTCTTGCCGACAGCATTCTGGTTATCGGCGATGAAGAGGCCGCAACGCCGGTTATCCGCCGCACGGCAAGAAGCGGGCGGCCGGTTTATCATGGCGAACTGAAAGTCACAGAGCCTGATCGCTGGAAAGGCAAATGGCTACTTGCCTATGCAGGGATCGCCCATCCTGAAAAATTCTTCGACAGCCTTCGAAAGGTGGGCGGCGACCTGGTTTATACGAAGTCCTTCGGTGACCATCACATCTTCACTCGTGATGATGTGACGGAATTGCTGGATCGCTCAAAGCTGATGAAAGCCCAGTTGGTAACTACAACGAAGGATTTTGTTCGCCTGATCGGCATGGGGGAGGCGGCTGAGAGACTGGCGCGCGCATCGGAGGTTTTGAAGGTGGAACTGGAGTTCGAAAACCATGAGATAGCATCCATGATAATCGACAAGACACTGGCCCAATTTGAAAAACGTCAACTAGCCGAAGAGCGACGGTAGCTGGTTATAACCCGGAACTATCAGGCCTGTTTCAACTCGCGCGCCAGCGAGGCATGCACATCAATATAGGCTTCCTGCCGTTCGACAGACCAATATTTCAGTTCGTCCAGTTCGATCGGTTTTCCCGTTACCGCACAACGAACAAACGATCCTGATGAGAGAATTTGAAAATCCGCATCAAGATACCTGATTTTTGCCTCTTTGGCGCTACTGTCCAGCATATCCAGCCATTTCGTGTTTGCTTCGGTAAATTCCTCATACCGCCAAGCGCCGCATCGGGCAAGGATACTGTTAGATTTGAGACCAGTTTTGGCGGCTTTCTGCTTCAGCGGCCAAAAAGACGTTCGATGTCCTTGAGATCAAGTTCAACCCAGGTCGGCCGGCCATGATTGCATTGGCCCGAATTCGGGGTCACTTCCATTTGCCGCAAAAGGGCATTCATCTCATCCGGTTTCAATATTCGGCCGGAGCGAATGCTTCCGTGACAGGCCATGGTTGATGCCACATGAGCGAGGCGATCCTGCAATTTTTGGCTGCTTCCCCATTCAGCCAATTCATCGGCAAGGTCACGTACAAGACCGCTAACATCAATTTCACCCAACATAGCGGGCGTTTCGCGTACAGCGACTGCGCCGAGTCCAAAAGGTTCAAGAAAAAGACCGAGCTTTTCAAATTCCGATGCGGCCTCGCATAGGCGTGAAACATCCTCCTCAGGCAAGTCGACAATTTCAGGGATGAGCAGCAATTGCGACGGCAATTTTTTCATGAGGCCTTTTTTCAGGTTCTCATAAACAATCCTCTCGTGCGCGGCGTGTTGATCGACAATCACGAGGCCTTTCTCGGTTTGCGCCACTATATAGTTCTGGTGCAATTGCGCGCGCGCCGCCCCGAGCGGAAACCCGGCAGACGATGCTGAGGGGTTATCTTGAGGCTGTGTGGCCGGGGATTGGTGATAGGAATATTGGCTGCCCGCCAATTCCTCAGCTGTTTCTGCAAAGCCTGACGGCTTGTTGATCGCTTCAAACCCTGCCTGAAATGCGGATTGAGAATATTCCGGATTCGTATCATCAGGCGAAAGATCAGGAGTGTTACCGTTCCGCGCAAATTCAGAATGCCTTGCACCCGCGCCATGGCTTTCCTGCGTCGCACTCGCGAATCCGGCGTAATGATTGCCTTGGCGGAAAGCCGCAGCCATCGCTGCGCCTCCTTCGGTTGACGATCTGTGTCCGGCTTCCAGAATGGCCCGCTTCAGCGACCCAACCAGCAAGCCGCGGACAAGGGCGCTGTCCCTGAAACGGACATCCGATTTTGCCGGATGGACATTGACGTCCACCTCGTGTGGCGGCAGATCTATGAACAGGACGAGAACCGCGTGCCTGTCCCTGGCAAGAAAATCCGAGTAAGCGCCCCGCACTGCGCCCAGCAGCTGCTTGTCCTTGACCGGACGCCCGTTGATAAAGAAAAACTGTTGCAGGCCATTACCCCGGTTAAAGGTCGGAAGTCCGGCATATCCGCTAAGGCTGATGCCTTCGCGCGCGCTTTCAATCGCCAGCGCATTCCGGATGAAATCATAACCGAGAACCTGTCCGATCCTGCCGGCCAGTGGTGCGGCAGGATAGTCAAGAGGAGTTCGGTCAGCGCCGCTCGCATGGAAATGTACATTGGGGAATGCCAAAGCCATGCGCTTAAAAACATCGGTAATGGCATTTGATTCTGATCTGCCTGACTTCAGAAATTTCAAACGCGCAGGAACCTTCGCAAACAGGTCACTGACCTCGATCACTGTCCCCGGATTGAGGGGGGCCGGAACAGGATCAATGATCCGGCCAAAGTCGACTACGATCTGCCAGCCATTGTCTGCGTTGGAAACTGTTCTTGACCGGCTTGAGATTTTCAGGCGTGAAACCGAACCGATTGACGGCAATGCCTCGCCACGAAATCCGAGCGTCTTGATATCCAGCAAATCCTGGCTGAGCTTCGACGTGCAGTGCCGTTCGACCGCCAAACGCAGATCAGCCGCTTCCATGCCTTCCCCGTTGTCGCTCACCCTGATCAGGGTTCTACCGCCATCGGATGTGACAAGCTCAATGCGTGTTGCGCCGGCATCAACAGCATTTTCCAACAGTTCTTTCACAACACTTGCAGGCCGCTCGACAACTTCGCCGGCGGCAATCTGGTTGATCATGGAATCGGACAAGCGAATAACTTTCATGGCTCTTTCCTAGCACCGAATGGGGACTGTTCGAAGCCTTGCCAATATAGTAAGTCGAGATAACAACAGTTAATCGTTATTTGTGATTAGGTTCCGGCCCCTGTCCTGGCAATACCGCCCATATGGCGAAAAGAGTAGATACTCCATGCCGTTTTCCCCCAAAGCCATCGTCATTTATTGTGGTCTTCTCCTGACGATGACTGCATTTTCAGTCGATATAACACTACCGGCCTTCACGCTGATTGCTGCAGAGTTGCAGGCAGACTATTCCTCTGTGCAAATGGTCGTGCCGGTTTTCATTTTTGCAGCCGGTTTTGGCCAGATCGTGATGGGCCCCCTGTCGGACAGGTATGGCCGCAAGCCGGTTATTCTTGCCGGATTGGCCGTTTACTGTCTGGGAGCGGTGATCTGTTTGTTCGCTCCGGCAATAGAAATCCTGCTTTTGGGACGGGCAATCCAGGGAATTGGTGCTGCGGTGGGTCCTGTGGTCGGAAGGGCGGTCCTGCGTGATCTTTTTGCAGGTCCCGTATTGGCCGGAAATATAGCCCTTGCCACCATGATCTTTGCTTTCGGCCCGATTGTTGCGCCCCTTTTGGGAGTGGCAATCATGCAGGCCGGTTCCTGGCGGTATGTATTTCTGGTTATAGTAATCTTTGGTCTGGCTCTTTTGATATCGGGTTTTCTGCGGCTCGGGGAAACCAATCAAAAGCGGGACTTGGCAGCGACGCGCCCCTCAACCTTGTGGAAAAACCTCAGAACCGTCATGGCAAATCCGCAAAGCCGCTTTTATGTCCTGATGACCGGACCGATCATGGCGATGATGCTCTCCATTCTCATATCCATACCGCGCGTATTCAAGGAGATGTATGACATTGACGGAACAAGGTTCGCGCTGCTGTTTGCGCTTCACGGCTTTGGTATAATCATTGGGCAGATCATTAACCGGCGGATGATTGCAAAATTCGGAACCGCCGCCACCATGCGATCAGGAGCCATACTGATTTTCGCGATATCTTTGTTCATGATGTCCCTCAATTACACGGGCGCAATGGGGCCTGTTCTGTCGTTCACCCTCATTCTTTTTGCCACAGGATATCTGGTTGTACTGGCCAACGCGACTGCACTCGCGATTGATCCACACGGACAGATTGCCGGGTTTGTATCGTCGCTGCTTGGTTTCTGGAGCCAGTTCTTCGGCTCTCTACTCGCTGTTTTGCTTGCAGTTTTTATTGGCGGCGATCTAACATCTTTCATAGCTGTTTTGGCAGTGATAACAGGTTTTGTAATGTTGACGCTTTTCCTGTATGCGATAATGCAAAAGTCCGCTTTGGTATCGTTGAACAAATAGGAACTGGCACCATGATCGCGCCAGTTTTGGGTGCAGCAAACTTGTGCGCAAGCTGATAATTTTGTTACTGAAATTCTTCGGCAAACGCGTTTTTGCTGCGTTGCATCAATCCAGGTTTTACAAAGGTTGAAATGGTCGGCTTCCGCCCCAGAGACATGATAATTTTTCTGCAGGGACTTTCCCTGCGGAGGGTTCTCCCGTTTCTGAACTGGAGGGGTATGGTCAATGCCGAAACATTGCGGGCAGATTCGATCGCTGCCTTGACTGGGGCCACCATTGTTTTGCCTCAAGGCGTTGCTTTCGCTGCGATTGCCGGACTGCCTCCTGAATACGGTTTTTATTCAGCCATGATCACTCCGATCATCGCTGCGTTGTTCGGCTCTTCCTGGCATGTAATATCGGGTCCAACCACGGCAATCTCTGCACTTGTTTTTGGTGCCTTGTCAGGATTGTTTGAGCCGGGCAGTGGCGCTTTCATTCAGGCTGCCATCACGTTGACACTGCTGGTTGGTGTCTTTCAGTTGGCATTGGGAATTGCCCGTCTCGGAGCTTTGGTCGATTTTGTTTCCCATTCGGTGATGGTTGGCTTTATGGCAGGTGCAGCAAGCCTTGTCGCGCTTAGCCAGATCGAGAATGCCTTGGGCATAGAACTGCCGCGGCCCGACAACATGGTTGAGTTCGCAACCGGGTTGGCTCTCAAAATCTCGACGACTGAGTGGCGATCCTTCATGATTGCTTTCATATCATTGGCTACTGCAATCGTTTCCAAATCATATTTTCCCAAGCTGCCAAACTACCTGATTGCCCTCTTTGTTGGGTCGGTGGTTTGCATAGCGTTGCAAGGGCAGGAAAATGGCGTCACCGTTGTCGGGGCAATTCCGTCAATTGTGCCCGGTTTTTCGATACCATCGCTCAATATCAAATTGCTCGGCGATCTTGCCCCTGCAGCGTTCGCGATAGCCTTGGTAGGTCTTCTTGAAGCAGTTTCAATCGCACGCGCAATCGCAATAAAATCAGGCCAGGAGCTGGATGGCAACCAGGAATTCATCGGGCAGGGACTTTCCAATACGGTTGGCAGCTTCTTTCAGTGTTACGCTGCCTCCGGTTCCTTCACACGTTCGGGCGTCAACTACGAATCTGGCGCAAGGACACCGATGGCAGCTGTTCTTGCAGCAGTTTTCCTGTTTCTGATATTGTTGTTTGTAGCCCCCTTGTTCGCTTATGTCCCCATTCCCGCCATGGCAGGCGTCATCATTCTGGTCGCCTGGAAACTGATTGACTTCAAGGAATTGTGGCACATCATGCGGACCAGCCGCAGCGAGACCTCGATAGCCGTGATCACATTCCTGTCGACACTGTTCATTGATCTCGAGTTTGCGATCTATGTCGGCGTGATGCTTTCGTTCCTGATTTTCCTCAACAAGTCCGCGCATCCGTTCATCGGCATTGGAGCACCCGACCCCAATACCAAGCACCGTGTTTTCCGCAACGCCGATACAAACCAACTCGTCGAATGTCCTCAACTTGCCTTCGTTCGCATGGACGGGCCTTTCTATTTTGGTTCAGTCGAACATGTCCGCCGCCGCTTTCGTGAAATCGAGCGGACGCGTGCCGGCCAGAAACACATGCTCTTCATGGTCAAAGGCGTTGGTGAGATAGATCTGCCTGCCGCTGAACTGCTGATTGAAGAGGCGCGCCGCCGCAAACGCCGTGGCGGTTCATTCCACGTTCAGGCCAAGCAGATTGCGGCCATTCAGCGTCTCGAGCGGTTTCATGTTTCAGAGGCATTATCAACCGAACACGTGCATACCAGCAAGGGCGATGCGATCGCTGAGATTGTACCAACACTTGACATGTCGATTTGCGCAACCTGCACCGCGCGCATCTTCCGCGAATGTCCTGAGCCGGTTGAAATTGCGAAGAAACTGAAACAGAAGGTACAACCACTTCAGGAGACAGAACCAAAGGTCGACCCCGCTGTTGAATAAAATCAGGCAATTGTAATTGCCTGACCCCGAAAGAAACGTCACTGTGAACCGTACAAAACACAAATATCCGAGGTGAAGAAATGCTGGCTGAATCCAATGCTTTTTTAAAAAACAAGAACTTGATCGGTGGAAAATGGGTAGATGCCGACAGTGGTGAAACCATCAATGTCAACAATCCGGCCACCGGTGAAATCATCGGAACCATTCCGAAGTCCGGCAAGGCGGAAACAGCGCGGGCGATAGCGGCAGCGCAGGCGGCATTTGAAACCTTCAGGAAAACCTCTGCCCTCGAGCGCTCGAAAATGCTTCGCCGACTGCATGATGTCATTCTGGAAAATCAGGAAACGCTGGCACGCCTTCTCACCATGGAACAGGGCAAGTCGATTGTCGAGGCGCGCGGCGAAGTGGGCATGTCAGCTGGTTATGTGCTCTGGTATGCAGAGGAAGCCCGCCGCACCTATGGCGATCTTGTCCCATCGCCCTGGGCTGACCGCCGTATCATGGTCACAAGGCAACCTGTTGGTGTCATTGCAGCAATCACACCGTGGAATTTTCCTTCCTCGATGCTTGCCCGCAAGATTGGTCCGGCAATAGCTGCGGGATGTACTGCGGTTGTGAAGCCTGCCACCCAGACGCCATATTCCGGCATCGCCTGGGGCCTGCTTTGTGAGCAGGCTGGCATTCCTGCGGGTGTCGTTAACATACTGACGGGTTCAGCGTCGGAAATCGGTGGTGAAATTACCAGCAATCCACTGGTCCGCAAAGTTACCTTTACCGGTTCCACGCAAGTGGGAAAAATGCTCCTGAAGCAATGCGCCGGTACGGTGAAAAAAGTTTCGATGGAACTTGGCGGCAACGCGCCTTTCATCGTCTTCAACGACGCCGATATCGACCGCGCCGTGGACGGGGCAATTGCAGCGAAATACCGCAATTCCGGCCAGACATGTGTTTGCACAAACCGCTTTCTGGTTCAGTCGAAGGTTTACAAGCAATTCGTCGAAAAATTTGCTGCGGCAGCTTCGAAACTGAAAGTCGGCAATGGCATGGAAGACGGCGTTCAGCAGGGTCCGCTGATCGACATGAAGGCTGTTGAAAGTGTCGAAGCCATGATTGAGGATGCAACCAAAAAAGGTGGTAAGGTTGTTGTGGGCGGCAAACGCCACAAACTTGGCGGTTCCTTCTTCGAGCCTACCGTGATTGCCGATGCCAAGCCAAAAATGCGTTTTGCCAAAGAGGAAATCTTCGGGCCAGTGTCTCCGATTTTCAAGTTCAAGGATGAGGCCGAAGGCATTGCAATGGCGAACAACACTTCATTTGGTTTGGCTGCCTATTTTTATACTTCCGACCTTGGTCGGATGCATCGGGTTTCTGAGGCACTGGAATATGGCCTGGTTGGCGTCAATGAAGGGGTCATCACGACAGTTGAAGCACCTTTTGGCGGCTTCAAGGAGTCTGGACTTGGACGCGAAGGCGGACATCAGGGCATCGAGGATTATCTTGAAACAAAATATGTCTGCATTGGCGGCCTCGGGCTTTGACAAGCTCTTGAAATCAAATGTTATTGCTGAGTGACCAAAGGCGCCCAAGAGGCGCCTTTTTCATGAATAGCTGATGACGAGTATGCCCGATACAATCAGTGCCGTTCCTATAAAGAACACCGGATTGAGTGTCTCATTCAACATGAAATAGCCGATGATCGGAACGATCACGAATCCCGATGCCATAAAAGGATAAGCCCGCGAAATATCGGTTTTCGAGACCGCAATAACCCATAGAAATGACGAGATTCCATAGAGCGCCATTGCGCCAATGAAATAGGGGTTGAACGCAATGTTCCAAAGATCGCGCCCAATATTGCCGGTCAATCCCTTGCCGGCCATCTTGAACAGGAATTGCCCGAAGGCAATCATGATCGGAACGCTGACCAGCAGAATCAGATCAAGTCTCAACGAATTTCACCGGAACGTGTGCGTGTCATGTTGTAGAACATGCGCTTTGTCTCGGCACGCATCCTTCGAATAGAATCTAGAATGACACCGGCAGTAATCGAAAGGACGGAAACAACTACAATGCCTGTCGATAATATTGCTGTTGGAATGCGGGTTACAAGGCCTGTTTCGGCGTATTCAAAGAGGAGAGGCACAGCAAGGGCAAAGGCAAACAGAATTCCTGCAAGACCCACCGCACCAAAAAAATAGAATGGCTTGTATTCCTTAAGCAGCACCAGGATTGTCTTGAGTATCCGCGCGCCATCCTTGAAAGTTGACAATTTGCTCTCGGATCCATCCGGACGGTCGCGGTATGGCAGATCAACTTCGGCTACAGGCAGGCGCAACTGGGATGCGTGAACGGAAAGTTCGGTTTCAATCTCAAATCCGGCAGAAACTGCCGGGAATGATTTGACAAAGCGGCGTGAGAATGCCCGATAGCCCGAGAAAATGTCGGTGAATTCACGGCCGAAAAGCGATGTATAGAGTACGTTGAACAATTTGTTCCCTGCAGCGTGTCCAGCGCGCTGGTGTTTTTCAGAAGCGCCGATGCGCGCACCAACCACCATGTCGGCCTGTTCTGAAATCAGTTTGTCGATCAGGGTTGAAGCTTGAAGCGCATCGTATGTATCGTCGCCATCAACCATCAGATAGATGTCGGCGTCGATATCGGTGAACATGCGGCGTACCACATTGCCTTTGCCCGCACGTCTCTCATAACCAATAACCGCCCCGGCCTTCGCGGCAACTTCAGCAGTGCGGTCAGTCGAATTATTATCGTAAACATACACCGTGCAATTGGGCAGTGCCTTTTTGAAATCCCTGACCACGTTGGCGATGGTGACTTCTTCATTCATGCAAGGAACAAGGACCGCAATGTTGATGTTTTTGGCGAGCTCTGCGCGCTTTGCCATCTCGGCTTTTTCCTTCTTGGAAAGTTGCAACATTGGTTCCCTGACATTTTTTTGTGATTTCGGTGTTTCTGCACGCTAACTGTTTGCCGTAAATTAAATATTAAAGTGTAGGCATCAGGAAAGCTTGGTTTGGCCTTGGGCGTAATACCTGCCGGTATTGCCTCTCAACCGCCATTCAACAGGGGAACTTGATGACTTACATTTCGCCAGCCAATAGCGTGACGTCACAAAGTGCTGCTTCTGGTGAAAAGCCGTCTGCCGCAAAAATCGTTCTGTGGACGGTGTTGTTCCAACTTGCCTGGCATTTTCGCAAGATCATTCCCTTCATGCAGGAGGGCTCGTTCAACGATTCAGATGATTTCCTCAGATTGCATCAGGTCCGCAACTGGATGGGAGGACAGGGCTGGTTTGACATGTCCGTGCCGCGCATGAATCTGCCTGATGGCGGTGATATGCACTGGTCACGCATGGTCGATGTGCCGATTGCCGGCCTGACCCGGTTTTTCGATCTGTTTGTGGAAACCCAGACCGCAGAGCGACTGACTGCTGTAATCTGGCCATCAGTCCTCGTTGTTGCAACCGTTTTTGTATTGCTGGCGATTTGCGAAAAGCTCTTCCCCCAGACAAACCGACTTTTAGCATTGTTGTTTACCGTCACTTCGATCACCGCGCTTGCCGAATTCGCACCAAGCCGGATTGATCATCACGGCATTCAGATATTGGCCTACACCCTGACCTTGCTGGGATTGGTCAACACTGAAAAAACCTGGGGCAACTATCTGATCGGCGCATCCATCGCATTTTCTGTTGCCATCGGTCTCGACGTATTTCTGATGTTGGTCTTTATTCTGGCCTGGCTCGGGTTCGAGTGGGTCTTGGGCATTGACAAGACAGGCAAGGGTCTTGCCAAGACCGCCATTGCGATGTTGGTCGCCAGCGTAGTTTTATATCTGATCAATATAGCACCCTCTCAATGGTTCGTTCCACGCTGCGACGCCAATTCGATCGTTTATCTATCGGGTTTATGGCTGATTTCGGCGGCTTTCCTTGTTATGGCGGCTTCGACCTCGAGCCTGACATTTGATGCCAACCTGAAAACCTGGAGTGCCCGTGTAGCTCTCGGCGCCATTCTCGCTGCAGGAGCTGCAAGCATACTGTATGCTTTCTTTCCGCAGTGCAGCGCGGGTCCCCTGTCAACCATCACGCCGGAGTTGAACGAAGAGTGGCTCTCCAAAATCTCCGAGGCCAAAGGCTTGATCGACTACATCCGCGAGGACAGTCCGGCAACCATCGGAATACCGGTCTATCTTTCGCTGATCATTGGGGCTGGTGCCCTGTTAATGCGAAAGCACAAGGCAAGCTCCGGTTTTCTCGCGATATGGGTGTCTGTTGTAATCTGCTTTTTGCTTGGCTTCGTTCAAGTCCGCGCTTTTCGCATCGGCATTTTTGCGACAGTTCCGATTTGCGTGATGATCGCCCAATACGCCTGGGAAAGGCTCTCTGCCCGCTTTGAAGGAAAAAAGGTGATTGCCATGGCAATGACCGCGCTGTTGACGGCATTCCTGTTAACCCCGACCTGGCTTGTGGTTGGCGATTTTGTCTCTGGTGTGTGGGCTGTGGAAACGTCAGACGGGGATACTGCCGCAGCGCCGTCTTCTGTCGGGAATACCTCGACCGCTGCGCCAAAAACCTGTTTTGCCCAAAGCGACTATTCGTTTTTACGATCACTTCCCAAAGGCTATGTACTTAACGCCTTAAACATCGGGCCGGCCATTCTGGTTTTCACCGATCATTCTGTAGTCGGGGGCAACTACCACCGTAACGGCGATGCAATTCTGGATATTCAGCGTTTCTTTGCCTCAAAGGAAGACAAGGCAAGGGAAATAATCTCCCGCCGCCAGACTGGATATGTTGCAATCTGCAACAATCAGCCGGACGCATCATCCCTTGAAACCTTGCGTGATTTCATGGAAATACGCCTGCTGGCTGGCAAGTCACCACATTGGCTTGAGCGCATTTCACCTGAAGGCGACAACCTGCTGGTCTTCAGGGTCACCGGGAAATAGGCCCGCCGGCTCTTTCCAACAAGTTTCCTGCAACAAATCGTCGATTGGCTTTGCACTTGTCGTGTGGTCATGGTAACCACCCTTGCCAACTGGCAAGGTTTTTTCAATTCTGATCGCCTTGCATAGATACAAATCAACGGAATCATCCGTTTTATCAGGGTCGGCAATGTCCAGAATAATTGAAGCCTCCACCGGTGAGATTGCACTCACTTTCGATGATGTATTGTTGCAGCCGGGTCATTCGCTTGTCATGCCGGGTCAGGTCGATATTTCGACCAGGATTGCTCACGATATTTTCCTCAATCTTCCGATACTTTCCGCGGCAATGGATACCGTAACCGAATCGCGTCTGGCAATTGCCATGGCGCAGGCTGGCGGCATGGGCGTCATCCACCGCAATCTGACACCGGTCGAACAGGCCGAGGAAGTGCGCCAGGTCAAGAAATTTGAATCCGGCATGGTCGTCAATCCGGTTGTTATCGGGCCTGATGCAGCATTGGAAGATGCGCTTGAATTGATGAAGGTAAACCGGATTTCCGGCATTCCAGTCGTCGAAAATGGCGGCAAGGGCGGCTATGCGACCGGCAAGCTGGTTGGAATTTTGACCAACCGCGACGTTCGGTTTGCCTCCAATCCAAAGCAGAAAATCCGCGAATTGATGACGCATGAAAATCTGGTGACCGTCAAGGATGGTGTCAGCCAGAGCGAAGCGCGCAGGCTCCTGCACCAGCACCGGATCGAAAAACTCGTGGTGACGGATGACGAAGGCCGCTGTATTGGCCTGATCACTGTCAAGGACATCGAAAAATCCCAGCTTAATCCAAACGCTGCCAAAGACAGTCAGGGCCGCTTGCGTGTTGCTGCAGCAACTTCGGTAGGCCCGGATGGTTTTGAGCGCGCGGAGCGATTGATTGATGCAGGCGTTGACATGGTTGTTGTCGATACTGCCCATGGTCACTCCCAGCGTGTGCTGGATGCTGTGGCGCAAATAAAGAAGATCAGCAACTCTGTCCGCATCATCGCCGGGAATGTCGCTACAGCCGAGGGTACCAAGGCATTGATTGATGCCGGCGCCGATGCAGTCAAGGTCGGCATTGGTCCAGGTTCAATCTGCACCACACGCATTGTAGCCGGTGTTGGGGTTCCGCAATTGTCCGCAATCATGTCGGCGGTTGACGCTGCCCACAGCGCGGGGATTCCGGTTATCGCAGATGGCGGCATCAAATATTCCGGCGATCTGGCAAAGGCAATTGCAGCCGGCGCTTCTGTTGTCATGGTTGGTTCGCTCCTTGCTGGAACCGAGGAAAGTCCGGGTGAGGTTTACCTTCATCAGGGCCGCTCCTACAAAGCCTATCGCGGTATGGGTTCGGTTGGCGCCATGGCCAGGGGCTCTGCAGACCGCTATTTCCAGGCCGAGGTCAGCGATACGCACAAACTCGTCCCTGAGGGCATTGAGGGGCAGGTGCCCTTCAAGGGTCCTGTATCGCATGTGATTCACCAGTTGGCAGGCGGTTTGCGCGCTGCAATGGGCTATGTGGGCGGAGCAACGATTACCGAGTTCCAGGAGCGCGCCACCTTTGTGAGGATCACAGGTGCAGGGCTGATGGAAAGCCATGCCCATGATGTGACGATTACCCGCGAAAGCCCGAATTATCATCGTAACTAGGATATCCCGTAATGGAGTTCATTGACCCGCTCTGGACATTTGCACCCGAATGGAAAGTCCGCATCCTTGCTCTGATCGTGCTTGCCAATATGGCACTCGCGGTTAGGCTTTACAGCGTCATGAGCAGACAACGGTTCAAGGCGGCAAAAGAAGGCCGCGTGACAACAGATACTTATCGCGCAACGCAGAATGAACCCGAGGATGTTGCGGTATTCAACCGGGCTGTTGCCAACCAGTTTGAATCGCCTGTCCTGTTTTACGCGCTCATTGCAATGTCGCTCGCCCTTGGCGTGTCGAGCTGGTTCACGGTACTTTTCGCCGCAGCTTATGTTGCCTTTCGCTGGCTTCATGCCAATGAGATGATTGGCGAACATGTTGTTATGCGCCGACGCAAGATATTTATCCGTTCCTTTAAAATGTTGATTGCCTTGATGGCAGAATTTGGCATTTCCACATTGTTGAGAGTATAAGTCATGCGTTTGGGTGGCCGGGTACAAGCAGCAATAGAAGTTCTTGAAGACATGCAGGCCCGCAAGCGTCCGGCCGCTGATGCGCTGAAGGATTGGGGCCTTGCCCACCGTTTTGCGGGTTCCGGCGATCGCAATGCTATAGGCAGCCTTGTCTATGATACGTTGCGCAAGCAACTCTCGTCAGCGTGGCTGATGGACGACGACGGTGCGGCGGCAACCGTTTTTCTCACTTTGCACAAACAATGGGGAACCGGCATTGCCCAGATGCAGGAGGCTTTTCTCGATGACAAGTTTGCGCCGGAAATTCCGGTTGCAAGACTTGAGGCTTCAAAGACCCGCGACTTTGCCTTTGCCGATGCCCATATCGAGGCGGATATTCCTGATTGGTGCGCTGAGTTTTTCGAGGAAAACTTCGAGGAAGACTGGCTGAAAGAAGCGCAGGCACTCAGTGAGCGCCCGCCTTTGGACCTGCGCGTCAATACACTGAAGGCAGACCGCGAAAAGGTGCTGAAAGCCCTTGCTGAAACCGGGGCGAAACCCACGAATATTGCACTTAACGGTATCCGTATACCCGGCGGCAAAGGGGCAAAGCGCATGCCCAATGTGCAGGCGGAGGCGGGCTTCCAAAAAGGTTGGTTTGAAATACAGGACGAGGGAAGCCAGTTGGTCTCCGACCTAGTTTATGCGCGACCGGGCGAGCAGATTTTTGACTACTGCGCGGGTGCTGGCGGCAAGACGTTGGCGATGTGCATGACGATGGAAAACAAGGGTCAGGTTCATGCCTATGACAACAACAAACAGCGGCTTGCCCCAATTTATGATCGGCTCAAACGTGCCGGAACCCGCAATGTGCAGGTTCATTCGCCAAAGGACGACCTCAGCGGCCTTGTGGGAAAAATGGACAGGGTATTGGTCGATGCCCCGTGTACGGGATCGGGAACTTGGCGTCGCAGACCTGATGCCAAATGGCGGCTGACCCCCGATACGCTCGAGGCGCGCATGGCTGATCAGGTGCAGGTATTGGATGATGCGGCCCGTTATGTAAAACCTGGGGGCTTTCTGGTTTATGTGACCTGTTCGGTTTTTCCGCAGGAGAACGAGCATCAGGTCTATGCTTTCGGCGACCGCAATGAACAGTTCGACTTGTTGTCGGCGGGCGAAGTCTGGCAGGATTTGTTCGGCTTCGACAAACCAAAGCCTTGGTCATCCGATCTCAATTGCATTACCTTAACCCCTGCATCGACTGACACGGATGGATTCTTTTTCGCAGTGATGCAACGCAAACTCTGATGGCTGCGTTGTGAACAACACTCCCAAAGGAAACGAAATGCAGCGGATATTCCCATTTTTCTTGTTCATAGGCATTGCAATGGCAGTCGGCTTTGCTTCGGCATTTCTATTCCCGACCGGCGCTTGGCATGCAGCCCTTGTAAAGCCGGCCTTTAATCCACCCAATTGGGTGTTTGCGCCCGTATGGACAACGCTCTATGTGCTGATCGGAATTGCCGGTGCCTTGACCTGGCGATGGGATCCGCAATCTGGCGCACTGAAGTTGTGGTATCTCCAGTTGGTGCTCAACGGGGCTTGGTCTGCGGTGTTTTTTGGTCTTCACCAGATAAACTGGGCCCTTGTTGTCATTCTGGCCTTGTGGTGGACAATCATTGCATTCATGAAGCAAACACGGGCCGAATTGCCTCTGGCGAGCTGGTTGTTTTTCCCCTATTTGTTATGGGTCAGTTTTGCCACTTTGCTCAATGCTGCATTTGCTGTTTTGAATTAGGACTTGTTATGCCTGAATATGGTGTTGACCATGCGGATACTGATTTGCGGGTTAGAAACAGTTTTGCTGCCCAAGCCGCAATGAAACTGATTGGCGCGGAAATCCATCATGTTCAGCCTGGCAGGGTAGAAATCATCATGCCATTTCGGGATGATCTTACCCAGCAAAACGGTTTTTTGCATGCCGGAATAGTCTCGGCAGCGCTTGATTCAGCCTGTGGCTACGCGGCCATGACGCTCATGCCACCGGGTGCCGATGTGCTGACAATCGAATTCAAGGTCAATCTGCTGGCTCCCGCCAAAGGAGATCATTTTCTGTTTCGGGGCGAAGTCACCAAGCCTGGTCGCACCATCATGGTGAGCGATGGTAGGGCCTATGCAGTTTCCGATGGCAATGAAAAACTCATCGTGACCATGACGGGAACCATGATGGTCATGGCTGATCGCGGGAATTCCTGACCATGCAGCTAAAGCGGGTTGGCGGAAAAACCTTGCTGTATGTCATGGCGGCTGAACCGGAATATGGGCCGCATCTGCGCCAGCGTATTGTTCCGCTCATGACGGGCATAGGTCCTGTGGAGGCTGCGGTGGTCTTGGCCTCGACCCTCGAAGCCCTTCGCCTGCAGGAAAAATTGCCTGACCTTGTGATATCGCTGGGCTCGGCAGGATCAGCAGTCCTTGTTCAAACGGAAATTTATCAGGTGTCACGTGTTTCCTACCGCGACATGGATGCTTCGCCTCTTGGATTTGAAAAAGGCAAGACCCCGTTGCTCGATCTGCCCGCTGTGATTGAAATGCCCTTGCAGATCGACGGCCTCGCCGCAGCAAGTCTTGCGACAGGCGCCAGTATTGTTTCCGGCCGTCACTACGAAACCATTGACGCTGAAATGGTGGATATGGAAACTTTTGCATTGTTGCGCGCCTGCCATCGCCACGATCTTCCCCTGATCGGCTTGCGGGGCATTTCGGATGGAAAAGTCGAACTGGGGCATCTGGATGACTGGACGCAATACCTCCATGTGATTGATCAGAAACTGGCAGAGACTGTCGATGTGCTGGAAACAGCCCTCGAGATGGGCCGCATTCTGTGAACTCGGACTATCGGCAATTGCATATGATTGATTCTTTGGCTACATCCTGCCTTTGAAGCAAAGGCAAGTCTCATGTCCGATACACTCCCCGCCCATCCTGACTCCGTCCTCATCATTGATTTTGGCAGTCAGGTCACCCAATTGATTGCCCGCCGTATACGCGAGGCTGGCGTTTATTCCGAAATAGTCCCTTTTCAGTTGGCAGAAGACGCTTTCAGGCGCATGCAGCCCAAAGCGGTGATCTTTTCGGGCGGTCCGGCTTCCGTTACCGATGCAGGAAGCCCGCGCGCACCGCAAATCGTCTTTGATTCAGGTCTACCGATCCTTGCCATCTGCTATGGGCAACAAACACTGTGCACCCAGTTGGGCGGCGTGGTGGAAGGTGGCCACCACCGGGAATTCGGTCGCGCTGATGTACAAATTCTCAAGGACAGCCCGTTGTTTGAAGGCATTTGGGATGTCGGCAAAAGTTATCCGGTATGGATGAGCCATGGTGACCGCGTTACCCAACTGCCCATGGGATTTGAGGTGATCGGAACCTCGCCCAACGCTCCTTTTGCAATAGCCGCCGACGAAAGCCGCAATTATTATACCACCATGTTCCATCCCGAAGTGGTTCATACTCCCGATGGCGCACGGCTGCTCTCCAACTTCGTTCACAAGATTGCCGGCATCAGGGGCGACTGGTCCATGGCGGCATACCGCGAACGGGCGGTTGCCAAAATTCGCGAGCAGGTAGGCGACAAACGGGTAATCTGCGGCCTTTCTGGCGGCGTCGACAGTTCGGTCGCTGCTGTCCTTATTCATGAGGCAATCGGTGACCAACTGACGTGCATCCTCGTTGATCATGGCCTGATGCGCAAGAACGAGGCGGCCGAAGTCGTTGCCATGTTCAACGAACATTACAACATACCGCTGGTGCATGTGGATGCTGTGGATACATTCGTTAACGCGCTCGAAGGCGAGGTTGATCCGGAGAAAAAACGCAAGACCATTGGTTCGCTCTTTATTGATGTTTTCGAGGCGGAAGCCAAGAAAATAGGCGGCGCGGATTTTCTTGCCCAGGGTACCCTGTATCCCGATGTTATCGAAAGCGTGTCTTTCACAGGTGGTCCCTCGGTCACCATCAAGTCGCACCACAACGTTGGCGGACTGCCAGAGCGCATGAACATGCAACTGGTCGAGCCGTTGCGCGAATTGTTCAAGGATGAAGTTCGGGTGCTTGGCCGCGAATTGGGCCTGCCGGATCATTTCATCGGACGTCATCCGTTTCCAGGTCCCGGCCTTGCCATCCGTTGCCCGGGCGGCATAACCCGCGAAAAACTGGAAATCCTCCGTGAGGCGGATGCAGTCTATCTGGACGAAATCCGCAAGGCCGGGTTGTACGATGATATATGGCAGGCATTCGCGGTTTTGTTGCCGGTTCAAACCGTCGGCGTCATGGGTGACGGGCGCACCTATGAATTTGTCTGCGCCCTTCGCGCAGTGACATCAGTTGATGGCATGACGGCGGATTTTTACCACTATGACATGAATTTCCTCGGCCGTGCGGCTACCCGCATCATCAACGAGGTCAAGGGTATCAACCGCGTAGTCTATGATGTCACCAGCAAACCGCCTGGAACAATCGAGTGGGAGTGACGGGGCGAACAGCAGATTAGATTAGGATAGCCAAGCGCATTGACGGCGTTTTTACGCTAGAAATCGTTTTCTATCCCTTTTTTTGCTGCAAACGTTTCGATTGTGTGAAAAGAGTGGTGCTGTGACCTTCCGGAAACTACCTAGAGTGTTGCTATGGCCGCGAAATCTGAAAACAAGCCGCTGATAGGGGTTTTAGCAGCTTTGGTCTATATCGCCATCATGGGCGGTGGCATGATATACTTGAGCTTCCAAGGGGTTACATATGGATCCCCTGAAATGTTTGGCATTTTCTGGCCAATATTGATATTGCTCAATATCGTAAATGTCTTCTTCGTCACGCGCTATTTTGGCTGGCGCAATGCCGGTTTCGGCAAGCTCGATACCACGCAGCTGTTATGGCTCCTGCCGTTGGGCTCACTCCTGGCCTACAAATGGTACATAAGCCTTGGCGCCATGTCAGCCTTTCCTTTCGGCGGCCCGCAATGGAGCACATTTGCCTTCTTTGGCTTCGTGACCTTGATGGTCGGCACCGGTGAGGAACTGGCCTTCCGCGGTATGCTCCTGCATTCTTTCCTTGACACGCATGCAAGCCGGTCGCGTGTCGCGCTTGCCATGTTTGTCAGCGCCGTCGGTTTTGCGCTTCTGCACTCTGTCAACGTCTTTGGCGGGGAGCCCTTGAAGGACATGCTCGGGCAGTTGCTCTACACATTCCGGTTTGGCTTTCTGTTCGCACCCTTGATGCTGCGGCTGAAGAACATCATTCCGCTGATGGTCGTCCACTGGCTCTGGGACTGGGTGCAGTTCTCCACCCTGATCTCAGGAGACATTGCCATTGTGGCCCATGATAACCTTCAAGCCCTCATTGAAATCAGCGTCGGCCTTGTTCTCTGGTATCTGGTGCTGAAAGACGCGGGCAAAAAGGAGATGACCAAAGCGTAGAGCTATTTCTGGCGAGGTTTGGATGCGGTTCAAGGCGCGCTGGCAAGCCGAAAGTGAGGCACGCAGCCTCAGCCGCCGCGCTGGCGGGTGGCAACCATTGGCTGGGTACTAGGCTATGGCCACCCGGTTTTCGATGTGCCCCAGACCGCCAATTTCCATGCGCACCCTGTCGCCCGGTGCCAGATATCGGGGTGGGATCGAACGCGATCCCGACCCTGGCCGGGGTGCCGGTCGCCAGAATGTCTCCGGGTTTCAAAGTCTTTATCTGGCTCAGGTGGGCGATCTGGTCATGGATGTCGAAGATCAGGTCGCGCGTGTTACCGTCCTGGCGTAGTTCACAGTTGACAAAAGTCCGGAAGCGCAAGTCGTGCGGGTCACCGATCTCGGCGGCAAGCGTCAGCCAGTGGCCGGTCGGGCAATGCGTGTCAAACGACGTGCCGATGGTCACTGTGGGTGAGCGAAATCAAGGACGGTTGTTTCAACAGAAGCTGTTCACTACCCTTGCCGAGGCACGTACCAACATCATTGCATAGAAGGATGACTACAATCGAAACAGACCGCATTCATCGCTCGGCAATCTCACGCCAAGCGGGTACGGCACGATATGGCATTGCGAAAACAGGCCTCTTGGCGTTAGAAATCAACTCACGGACTCTGCGTAAAAAGCGGATTAAACTCGCGTTTGAAGCGCCTGACCAAAACCCCCAAGCTGCACTTCCTCGACGCCGGCCTTCTTGCGGCGCTACGCGATGTGTCACCGGTTGTCGTAGCAAAGGACAAGACATCTTTTGGCCCGATCCTGGAAACCTTCGTGTTCGGTGAGCTTCGCAAGATCGCATCATGGAGCGAGCAATGCTGCTCGTTCTCGCACTTCCGCGACAAGGACAAGAATGAATTAGACATCGTCCTGGAAAACAGGCGAGGTGAGGTTGTAGGGATCAAGGTGAAATCATCGGCGACGGTCTCCGCGAACGATTTCTCGGGCATGCGGAAACTAGCCGAAGCATGCGGCAAGAAGTTCGTACAAGGCATGGTGCTTTATGACCATGATCAGGTTGTCCCGTTTTCAGACAACCTGTTTGCGACGCCACTGTCAGCCTTGTGGAGCGAGTAGTCCGTGTCTGAAATGAATAATGCGACCAAGGACATCGCCCTTGCACTGTCAGGTGATGGGTCGCGTATTACGTTGCCCCCAAGATTATCCGGTTCGGAGTTAGTTTCCGGGGGCAGCGTGATTGCCGCCGCCTATTGCCTCAACAAAGTCGGCTTTCAAGCTCTTGAGGAACGGATCACCGTATACTTGAAGCAGGGGTTGTTCTGGCTGACGCTGAAAAAGCATTCTCCTTTTTGGGCGTGCTTTGTCAGTAATGACATATGAATTGTTTCTCGGGCGACTTTCCACAGGCAGAAACTTGGAGCCAAATTGATAACAGAGCCTAAAGTGTGAATACTGCAACCAATTGAAAATAAAGCGCTACTTATCAAAGACGTAAGATAGTGACGGTATGCGCAGATTGTCGCAAAAATCTCTTTTATTTCAATAATTTAGACGCTCTGGAACAATCGAGTGGGAGTGAGAAACTGGTTGGCACCAAGCGCCAAGCCGATGATCCAGTGAATCATCGGCAGGCTTCGAACGCGCGGAGCAACATGAGGTTCATATGAAAATTGTCTAGCGTGTTTAGTGCCATCAATCCTGCTTGTAGAATTCATATGTCCTGCGAACCCCTTCATCAAGGCTGACGGAAAGCCAATGTCCCAAAAGCTTGCGAAGGGGGGCATTGTCCAGTTTGGGTGGTGCAGCCCGTACCTTGTCAGAGGGCACTAGCTTTGCTTCCGGATCAATGGACCTGATTTCCGCTAGAACTTCATCAATTGACTGGACCTGATCGGTTACATCGCTGACCACAGGTAAGTCAGGCGAGGCACTCAGACATCTGGCTATGACATCGACTACTTCGTCGAGATACTGAAAGCACATGGAGCCTGCGAATGGCATTTGATACGTTTCGCCCTGCGCCGCCGCCTTTATTGCTAGCGTAATGGCTGCCGTCTCCCCCTGTTCGCGGCCCGGCCCATAGACTACATTTGGCCTGAGCCCGATCGAGGGAATGCCGTGGTCTAGAAACCAGATCTTGGAGATGTCCTCACAGCATCGCTTGTAGGCACCGTAAAGGTTGACAGGTGAATCGAGGTTTCCGCGGGGCAGGGCGGCCACCGAGCTGGTGTAGACAAATCGGCGGATATCCAGCCTGCGTGCGATTTCCAGCATATTGAGATGACCAATGATGTTGACTTCGGCACCCAATACAGGATCGGCCTTGCAAGTCGGGATCACCAGCGCTGCAAGATGGACGATTGCCCGTGTACGATGCTTTTCGGCGATGGCAGTCATTGCCTTGATATCTGTTATGTTGGCTGTCTCGACCGTCACGCCTGCAATCGGTATCTTTGGCTGAGCAAGATCAAGGGAGACAACATTTTCGCCTTTTTCAATCAGGATCCTCGACAAAGCCTGTCCCAGAAAGCCGTTGCCTCCAGTGATCAGAACCGGTCCGATCTGGTTTTCATTTTTGTCGATCATGATGCCATCCCCTGTCCGCCATTCACATCAAGAAGCTGACCCGTAATGAAGCCCGCTTCCTCGGAAGCCAGAAAGGCGACTGCCGCTGAAACGTCTTCCACCCGCCCGTTGCGACGCACAGGTATCGCTTCGATGGTCGCTGCGCGTTCCTGCGGGGTCATGCGTTCTGACAAAAGGCGTTCCACCCGGGGTGTCAAAATGGCGCCAGGGCACACCGCGTTGCAGGTTACGCCATTTGGACCGAATTCCTGCGCCAATTGCAGCGTCATGGATTGCACAGCACCCTTGGCCGCGACATAGTTTGCACCTGTGAACAGACTGCCATATCTTCCCGCTTTCGAACCGAGATTGATGATCCGGCCATAACCGGACTGGATCATTGCCGGAAGTAAAAGCCGGGTTAGCCTGACGGCTGCAGTAAGGTTCAAGGCGAAAACCCGGTCCCAATCCTCGTCACTTTCATCGAGAAACGGCCGCGGCGTGTGCAGGGAGCCGCCTGCGTTGTTGACCAGAACATCGAATTTTACGCCTTCGCCATGAAGTGCCGCGATGATCTTAGCCACCGCTTTTGCATTCATCAGGTCAACGCATTCATAGCGGATTTCAGGGGACACTTTGTGAGCGTCGGAAATAGCGTCCTCATTCCTGTCGAGGACAACCACTTTGCCGCCTTCTGCTGCCAGTCGCTGGGCTATGGCAAGCCCAAGACCATCAGCGCCTGCTGAAATCAGTATATCCCGGTTTTCGAACCGCTTCATTGTTTTTCCCCAAGATCAGAGTTCAGCATAGTTCGAGCAATCACGATGGCTTGCGGCCGGATCGACCTTGACGTCGATGACCACAGGCCCACCCAGCTTGTGTGCCTCTTCCAGTGCATCGGTCATCTGGTCGGGTTCGGTAACGGTTATTCCGCGCCCGCCCAATCCTTCTGCGACCTTGGTAAAATCATGATCGGCAAAGTCCACCGCAATGCGCTGGTTGCCCAGATTGTCACGTACCATGCCAAGCCCGGCATTGTTTGCCACCACATAGACAACATCCAACCCGCGCTCGGCAGCCGTAGCAACAGCATCCATGGTCATTACAAAACCACCGTCACCGATGACGCCGGTAACACGCTTGCCTGGTTCGACAACCTTGGCAGCAGTCGCAGCAGGCGTACTCCAGCCCATTCCGCCAATGCCGCCCGGTGCAATCAGTTGATTGGGTGAACGCAGCTGCAACCGTGTCGTTGCCCAGATGCGGTTTGTCCCCGCATCGAGCGTCAACAAGTCATCATCGGTCAGGAATTCCTGCAGGCCGCGCATGATATCGGCATAGTGCACGGTCCCATCTTTTGACGGCATTTTTGGTAATATGCCATATTGGTTCTCGACCTTGATTCGGGCGATAGTTTCCTTTCGCTTTGTCATGAGATCACCATCATGCGGACGAGAATCGCCCAGCAGGGCGGCGACTTGCGCCACATCGCCATTGACTGCCATGTCAACGGGAACCACCCACCCCGATTGCAGCGGATCAATATCAACCTGGATAATGGTCTGGTCTCCGGGGCGGATCATCTTGTCATCACGAAAGCGGGTATATTCCGGGCCCAGACTGCAGCCCATCACCAGAACGACATCGGCAGCCTGCACCATCCGGTTTGCCGCTGCCGATCCCCATGTTCCCATCATGCCGACGGCGATATCGCAGGTTTCATCAATCGTGCCCTTGCCATGATAGCTGGATGCAATGGCGATCCCGTTGCGGACCGCAAATGCCTGCAAGGCCGGGCCGCAGCGACTTGAGTAGACCCCGTTGCCTATGATCATCACCGGTTGCTTGGCATTTGCCAGAATTTTCGAAATCTGATCGACCGCATCCTTGTCGACCTTTGGCGGCGTATTGCGCAGATAGCCATCCACCGGATAGATCCGCGCCCGCATTGCTTCGGGAATCTCCTGCTTGATGATGTTTGAGCGCATGATGATTGCCGCCGGACCCTGGCGCGGCGTCGATGCATGTTTCACCGCCAGTTGCGCGCCATAGACCGCTTCACCCGGCGTTGTGGCATAGGTCGCATATTTGGTCATGGTCTTGAGGACCGCAAACGCATCTGCTGCGCCGTAGTCCCCAGTCATGGTCTGGTAGACCCCGTATTGTGCAAATCCGTCATAGCAGGAGGTGTCTGTCAGGATCACCATGGGGGTGGAAGAGAAATAGGCCTCAAGGATGCCGAAGGCACCGGTTGTTGTGGCAAAGGGCCCCTGGGCCATCAGCAGACCCGGTTTGCCGGTCATCTTGCCTGCGACCTGTGCCATCACGGAAGCGCATTGCTCGGAACGGGCAAGCACAATGTCAAATTCGTCGCGGCGCTCATGAAAGGCGGGCAGGGACCAGGTTATGCCGAGGCCTGGCAAGGTGAAGCCCCGATTGATGCCAGCTTCAAGGAATGTGCTGATGATGCCTTCATTGGTACGCATTTTTTCTCCATTTCACCGGTCAACGTCCGGACACTTTTGTAGGTTTGGCAGGCGAACCTGCGCATTCAGGTTACTTGAAAGAAAGCAGGAACAGGCTGATCTGCGGGAAGTAAAGCAGGATCAGCATCCCCACGATGATGGTGGCAATGAACGGCAGGACTCTTTTTGAAACTTCCTCGATTGTCAGTCCTGATATGCCGCACGCGACAAAAAGATTGACCCCCAGCGGCGGAGTCAGGAAACCTATTTCACTGGTAACCACCAGCAGGATGCCAAAATGAATCGGATCAATCCCAAGCTGCTTGATCAGCGGCAGCAGGATCGGTGTCAGGATGATAACTGTCGACAGGGTTTCCATGAAGGTTCCCAGAACGATGAGGATGGCGCATATAAGCAACAGCATCATGGTGGGATCGCTGGTAATCGAAAGCAGCGATTTTGCGATCTTTTGCGGAATGAGATTGATCGCGAGGAATTCACCGAAGAAGATCGCTGTTCCCATGATGAGAATAAGTCCGCCACAGATGGTGCTCGCTTCGGTAAGCGCTGTCCACAAGTCACCAATCCCCATGCTGCGCTTGACCAGCATCCCCACAAGAAGGGCATAAAGCACGGCAATGACCGAGGCTTCCACCGGTGTGAATATGCCGCCGTAGATTCCACCCAGCACGATGAAGGGCATCGACAGTGAGAACTTCGCCTTGTAGATGCTCGCAGCGAATTTTCTTGCCTCGAATGTATGCGGTGTGCCGCGATATCCGTTCTTGCGCGACAGCAAATAGGTTGTGCCAATCAACAGCGCGCCCATCAATATGCCCGGCAGCAATCCGGCGAGGAAAAGGTCGCCAATGGATACGGACGCCAAGACGCCATAAACGATCATGGGATTGCTGGGTGGCAACAATATGCCGAGTGTGCCACCCGAAGATGCGACAGCCGCAGCAAAGTCCTTGGGATAGCCGTCGTCTTTCATGGCTGGAATGAGCAGGGTTCCAATCGCCGCAACCGTGCCGGGCCCGGAGCCCGATATTGCAGCAAAGAACATGCAGGAAAGAATTGTCACAATGGCGAGTCCGCCATAGGCGCCGCCAACAACCGAGCGCATCACGTCAATGATGTCACGGGTGATACCTGCGCGCGACATGATTGCGCCGGCCAGCACGAAGCAGGGAATGGCCAGCAGTGGAAACTTGTCGACCCCGTCAAACAGGCTGTGGGCGAGGGACGCCAGTGGGATGGGTGAGTTGAGCAATTCAAGCAGCGATGGCACACCAAGGGTTACAAAAATCGGAACGCCAAGGACCAGGCAGAGGATGAAGACGATGACAAAAGTCATGACAATTTCTCCTCGACAACATCACCTTCGCCGGCAATCAGCGGAACGCCATGAACCCAGGAATTCCACTGGCGTTCGATGATGCGGATGATCATCAACGCATGGGCAATCGGGATTACCGTGTAAATATAGGCCAATGGCAGAAACAGCGATGTGGAATAGACCGGATAGGCGATGGTGCGCTGGATCAACTGGATACCGGCGAGCACAACGAATGCGTTGAAGATGATCCAGATCACATCGGCAATCAGATAGACTATACGGTTATCGACCGGGAGGAGGCGTGCAAAAAGGGTGACGCGAATATGGGTGCCACGCTGGGCCGCAAGGCTAGCCGATATGTAAACGAACCAGACAAATGCAAACCGGGAAATTTCCTCACTCCAAGAGAGACCAATTTGTAGCACGTATCGGAAAAAAATCTGTGCGGCGAGGACCAGAACCAGCAGCGCCAGACTTAGGTTTGAGACTGTCAGCTCGAATTTGCTGAAAAGGGAGACCATGCGTGCGTTCATTGGACCAGCCCGTTCGCCAGAGTGAAATCAGATGGAATGTGTTGATTTGGCAATAATTGTCAAAGTTGATGAGCGCTTTGGTGCAGACCACTGCCGGTTAACCCTCCCGGCAGTGGTTTCGCCCCGAACTGTCAGCCCTCTCTAATTCAGGCTGCCAGTCTCCTTGTAGCGGACGGTCATGTCTACCCAGTCCTTGCCGCCGCCAACAAGTTCGTAAAGCTGTGGCCATGCACCGCGTGCCTTTTCAGCCCATACGTCAGCATCTTTTAGTTCGCAGAAAGTCACCCCATGCTCCTCAGTAAGTGCCTTGCGGACCTTGGCACCGTTTTCAGCAACGTGCTGAGCATGGGAGACATCCACTTCTTCAGCCGATTTCAAGATAGCCTGCTGATCGGCTTCAGAAAGGCCATTGAAGAAATCGTTGTTGATGACGACAACTGCCGCAAGCGGCAGATAGGTTGCTTCGGTCACGTATTTGATGTGCTCGTGAAAGCCCATGCTCAGGATCACATCCGTGGGACTGTCAAAAGAATCCACCACTCCGGTTGCGATTGCACCAAAAGTTTCCCCCCAAGCGATCGGATAGGTCGAAACACCCCAGGAGTCCCACATGGCGGTCATGACCGGATTTTTTGGTGCCCTGATTTTCAGGCCTTGCAAATCACCAATTGTTGAAATGCACTTGTCTTTTGAAAACATGCTGCGAAAGGAGTTTGTGAACCCGCCAACCATTCTCAGGCTGCCACTTTCCGCCAAAATACGCTTGTTCATTTCATCCCTGAATGGCCCCGCCCGCAACAGGCCGCCCTCGCCGGTCAGGTCGTCAGGGCTGGCGTTCATGTATGGAAGAACAAGAACATTGAGCGAAGGCGCCAGCTGGGCGACGTTGTTGGACGTGATGCCACCCATCTGGACAGTGCCCAGTTGTACCTTTTGTGCGATAGCCTGTTCGTCTCCCATGACACCGCCATCGAGAACCTCAACCACGATCTCGCCGTTGGAATTTTCCTTCACCCTCTCCGCAAACTGGTGGGCATATACACCAAAAGTGTGGTCTGCCGGACAGCAATGGGCATAGGTGATGGTCACCCTTTGGGCATTTGCTGAAAGCGTTCCAGCTAGCAGTGTCGATACCACCATCGCGAATGAAACACCTATTGAACTGATAATTCTACTCAACATCTTCTCCTCCGGTTGTTTGTCCTGATGGACATTTTGCATGCAATTTTCGGGAAAAATCCAAACTGTTTGTATTTCAACTCACTGCAAATCGCGGCTCTGGAACGCCCCGAACGCCAATTCCGTGAATGGCAAAAAGCGAACCAGCCTCAGCTTCCCTCTCGATTTCCCCAAGCGAAAAGGTTGCCGACGTTACAAACAGAATGTTCATGTCCGGACCGCCGAACGCACACATGGTCGGGCAACTGACGGGTACTACGATCTTTTTAAGAAGTTCGCCGGCAGGGGAAAAACAACCCACAGCACTGCCTTCAAACAAGGCGCCCCAGTAATTTCCTTCTTCATCCACCGTCGCTCCGTCTATCCGTCCCTCATATGACCTGGTATTCACAAAACCCTTTTGATTGGACAATTGCCCCGTTTGCAAATCGAGGTCAAATTGATGGGATTTATCAACCCGGCTATCAGAAAAATACAAAGTTCTGCCATCCAGAGAGAAAGCCAGCCCGTTGGAAACCGTGACACCGCTAAACTGCCGGTGCCAGGTCAAATCCGCATCGAGGCGATAGAGAGAAGCATTTGCACTCGCAAAATTGCGGTTCATGGTTCCACACCAAAAGCGCCCCTGACGATCAATTTTTCCGTCATTCAATCTGGTATCCGGCAATTCGGGTTCTGGATCGCCGATACGTTCTATTGAGACTGCATCGCCTGACAGGTTGAGCAAGGCAAATCCGCTTTCAAGGCCCGCAACAAGCCGTTGATCTGTGCAAAGGCCAATAGAGCCGATAATCTCACCGACATTCCAGCTTTTCAGATTTCCACCATCGTAGTCGGCTTGCCAGATACTCTGATCAAGACTGTCAATCCAGAAAAGACGTTGCATGCGCTCATCCCAAAGTGGACACTCACCAAGAGTTGCCGGTCCATTCCAGATGCACCGGATATCCGGCTTGGTGTCGTTTCCAGGTACAGTTATGCCCTTGTTTGCCAATGAATGCTGACTCATTTGACGCGCCGCTCCTCCCATTCAGGAACAGGCTAGCAATGAACAATAAAATTGAATAATATTTTTTATGGAAATGATAGAGTTATAAAATGAATATAACACTGCGTCAGTTGCACTACGTCGTCGTTGCCTCCCAGCAGCGCTCCATTCTGGGTGCCGCCGCTGCACTCAATATTTCGACATCCTCAATCATCATGGCGATTGACAAGTTCGAGTTCGAGTTCGGGATACAGGCTTTCGTGCGCCAGCGATCCAAGGGGCTGGCCACGACGGCAGCCGGCGAACGCGCCATCGCCAGAACAATCAGGATGCTGGACGAGGCGGAGACCTTCATGAAAGACATGATAGGGGAAGACAAGGCCTTGTCTGGCGAGGTGCGTGTGGGTTCCTTCACGTCGATCTCACCCAACATTGCGCCTCAGGTCATTCGCAATTTGAACGAAGCGCATCCGGATTTGATCGTGCATCTTTCCGAAGGCGACATGATGTCCATCCAGAAGAGCCTGCGCGATGGTGAGGTAGATATCCTGCTCACCTATGACGCCGGTTTGTGGGAAGAGTTTGACTACCAGATTCTTGCAAAGGCTCCGCCCCATGTGGTTCTCGCGAAGGGTGATCCGCTTGCAAAGCTGAAACGGGTATCACTAAAGGACATAGCCGATCGGACACTCCTGTTGCTCAATCTGCCACAATCACGCAATTATGTGAGTTCGATCTTTGATAGTGTGGGGATCAAGCCGGGACGGATACAAAGGCTGGAGTCTTTCGAAATGGTGCGCAGTTCGGCTGCAGCAGGCCTTGGCGTCGCCATTCTCAATATTTGTCCCTTGACCAATACCACCTATAGCGGCCTGCCGGTCGTTTGTCGCCCATTGATAGAAACCGGGGTCAGCCCGAACATTGTCCTGGCAACGCGGCGTGGTGGTCGTATCAGTCGCAGATCCCGCGCATTTGCCGACCATTGCCGGGAGTTCTTCCAGACCGAGGATGCAAAAAAGCTGTTCGTCTGATTCAATCAAGTTGTGGTTTGACGACAGGAGCCTCGATTGAGATCGGAGCTATTTTTCACCCCTGCAAATCCAGGTTCAAATTGGTCATGGAGGCTAAAATGCGAATGCAGCAATCAACTGAAAATAAAGTGTTATTTATCGTAATACCAGGTTTATAACGGTATACTTTATGGTTTGTGTCGATCATCTCAGTTGAAATACCTGACAGTACAAGCACTCGGTCGTTTCTGAAACAATCGGGTGGAAGCATTAGGGGTAACCTCAGCCGCCCCGCTTCCAGTAGGGTGGCAAAATGTGTCCGCGACGGATTGCCATCAAAAGTGTCAATACACCGACGGTGGAGCAGACTACAAGTGCGACAATGGTGGCTTCCATGCCAAACTTGCCGCCGGTCAGCAGTTCCGGCCCCTCGATGACGGACTTGAACAAGCCGGGCTGCTCGAAGGCTCCCGATACCGAGCCTGAAAAGACGCCGCCCTGGGTGAAGTTCCACGCCATATGGAAGCCGATGGAAAGCCACAGGCGCCGCGTCAGCAGATAGAGGGCAGCAAGCAGCAGGCCTGCCTCGATGGTGATGGCGAGCGCACCAACCAGGTTGCCATCGGCATTGCCAAGATGGCGGAGCCCGAAAAACAGGGCTGACGCCAAAAGGGCTATCCAACTGCCGAGCATGGCCTCGACATTGCGGAAAATCGTTCCCCGGTGGATCAACTCCTCTAGAAACCCGGAACTTATTGCCATGGCGAGCGAGGGCAACATTAAGGACAATGGGTTGATGCCCTCTATGCGGTAGACGCCAAGCGCCATCAGGATCAACACACAGAACGTATAAAGACCGGCCCCGGCCACCATACCCAGCCCGAGTTCCCGGCCCATCCTTGAAAAGGCTAACTCGCTGACCGGGCGCTGCTCGACGAATTTGACGAAAGCGACATAGACTGCCACGGCCAGCAACGCCATCAGCGCGGCCATGGCAATCGCCAACAAGGGCCGGTCTGCAAACTGGACCTGCCAGAAGCCGTTACTGATCCCCATCATCAGGAACAGGATGGGGCCGAGCAAAAGCAGGCGAACGAGCGGGAATTGCAGGATTTTAAGCCAGAGCGGTTTTTCGGGAAATGCCGGTTCTTTCATAGAGCTTCCCAAGACGCTCGGCGCTTGGCCTTCCAAGGTGGCGGAACAATATGGCCGCGTCGCATCGCCATCCTCAGCAGCACCGCGCCCGCCGTGGTGCACAGGATCAGCGCAAACACCGACTGTTCCATTCCGAAATCCCCACCGGTGAAGAAGTTTGGCCCCACGATCTTGTCGCGAAACAGGCCGGGATCCGTGTCGCCGCCGGACACGATGCCGGAGAAGACAGCCGACTGCACATAGTTCCACATCATGTGAAAGCCGATGGCCAGCCAAAGCCGTCGCGTGACCAGATAGGCGGCTGCCAGCAGCAGGCCCGCCTCAATGCTGATGTAAGCGGCCCCTGCAAAGGTGGCGTCCGGATTCACCAGATGCAGGAAGCCGAAGGTGAGCGACGAGACGATGATGGCGATCCACCTGCCGCCCATCTCCTCGACGGAGCGGAACAGCACGCCGCGAAATACCAGCTCCTCGAACATTCCCGATTTCAACGCCATCGCAATAGCCGGGATCATGTAGGTCCAGGGGTTCAGACCCTCAAAGCGATACATGCCGAGCATCATCAGCAGCAGCACGCAGCTGGTGTAGAGCCCAGCGCCGATCAGCGCGCCAATTGCCCATTCACGAGCCGCCCCCGGCAGGGATAGTTCGTTCACGCCGCGCCGTTCGATGAACTTTCCCCAGGCAATGTAAATCGCCATCGCCACCAATCCAGTGGCAATCGCGAAGGCGATGGCAACCAGCGGTGTCGCCTTGAAGGCCTGCAAGCGGCCTTCGCTCCAGGCCATCAGGATGAATAGGATGCCGCCCAGCACGATCAGGCGGGACAGAGGGAACTGCAGGATGCGGAGCCATAAAGGTGAATGAGGCTTTGTCGGTTAGTACATTTGAAGTACCACATTAAAACCGCCGACGTTATACAGCAAAATATTTGAAGTCCAGAGCATAGTTGCATCTGAAGTCCACACCTACCTATGCGACCAAACCCAAGCGCAATCAGTCTTGTCTTCATCGAGGGGCAAGGTTATCCAGATGAAGGGCGTCACAATAAACAAGCAGGAGGGACCATATCCGATCCGGCGGTTTCAAGCCCCGGCGGCAGGCTAGATCATCAAATTTTTATGCTTGTCGCAGCACTTATGCAACATCCGGATTGCGCTGAGGTTCAGTGCGGGCAATTAGCAATTTTTAGTGCTCTCTTGCTGCGATGCAGACGCGTCAGAGTAATTCCTGAAAAGCTGAATCTTGCTTTCTGTCCGGTCTTGCGAAATTCCATCCAATGTTTTGTGAGACAAATACTCCCGAAGTGTCACCTTTTTGGCTGCATTGTTTTTTCATTTGGATTTGGCTTGCTGGGATTTCCTGAGCCTATGGCGTATTTTCTCCAAAGGTTGTCTGCCCAAACATGAGCAGTTGATGAGGCGGTAACTGGCACTGTATCGCTTGCGGTTGCCTTGCTGATCAGGAATGATACGCTTGTCGGATTTAAAGCGATGACCTGGATCAATATCCTGCAGACAAAGGACCTCATACGTGACTGATTTTGAACAAACCCGCACATTTTTCGATTTGCCGGAAGGTGTTGTTTATCTTGATGGCAATTCTCTTGGCCCGTTGTCACGAAAGGCGGCTGGGCGCGCCAGGGTGGCAATTGAGGAAGAATGGGGAAAGATGCTAATCGGCGGCTGGAACCAGGCAGGGTGGATGCAAATGCCAAAAAATCTCGGCGACCGGATCGGCAGGCTCATTGGCACACCGCCTGGCAGTGTGGTGGTTGGCGATACCCTGTCGATAAAGGTCTACCAAGCGCTCGCCTCGGCTCTTGAACTCAATCCTGAACGTAGGATTGTTCTGTCTGACAGGGGCAATTTTCCAACTGATCTTTATATGGCCGAAGGCTTGTTGCGGATGCTCGCCAAAGGACATGTGCTGAAGACTGTCGAACCCGGCGACGTGGCCGCTCATATCAATGATGACGTTGCCGTCGTCATGTTGACCCACGTGGATTATCGGACCGGCCGGCTGCACGACATGGATGGGATCACCAAAAAGGCGCATACGGCAGGTGCGGCCATGATTTGGGATCTGGCTCATTCTGCAGGGGCGTTGCCGGTTGATCTGGCTGCCTGCAACGCCGAATTTGCGGTTGGCTGCACTTATAAATATCTCAATGGCGGCCCCGGCGCTCCAGCCTTCATTTACGTCCGTCCTGATATCGCCGACAAGGTAAAACCGGCTCTGTCGGGTTGGCTTGGCCATGAGGCTCCGTTCGCATTTACCCTCGATTACCGTGCCGGATCGGGTATCGACAGGATGCGAGTAGGAACGCCGCCTGTTATTCAGATGGCGGTTCTCGATGCCGCACTTGATGTCTGGGACACAGTCGATATGCAGGCACTCAGGAGCCGCTCGATTGCACTGTCCGAACAATTCATTCGCGAAGTGGAAGCCGGATGCAATGGCGTTGAACTTGCCAGTCCGCGGGATCCGCAAGCAAGAGGCTCCCAGGTTTCGTTTCGATTTGCTGAAGGCTATGCAGCAATGCAGGCGCTTATTGCGCGCGGGATCATCGGCGATTTCCGGGCTCCCGACATCATGCGCTTTGGATTTTGCCCGCTCTATAATACCCCGGCTGAGGTGTCGGCAGCAGCAGCGGCAATTTGCGATATCATCAACAATGCAGAATGGGACAAGCCGCAATTCCGGCTTCGCAAGGCGGTTACATGACAGGCAAGCCAGACTACGATCCTGCAGTTGAAGGGGCCTCCATGGCGTTTGACGGACGGATGTCCTATGGCGACTATCTTCACCTCGACGAGGTGCTTGGCGCGCAAAAGCCGCTGTCTGCCGCCCACGACGAATTGCTTTTCATCATACAGCACCAGACTTCGGAATTGTGGATGCGGCTTGCCATACACGAATTGACGGCTGCTCGTGCAGCCATTCGCGATGACAATGTCCAGCCGGCAATGAAAATGCTCGCGCGCTGCTCGCGGATTTTCGAACAGTTGAACTCGGCATGGGACGTGCTGCGCACCATGACTCCGTCCGATTATACCCGTTTCAGGGACAGTCTTGGCCAATCGTCTGGCTTTCAGTCCTGGCAATACCGGCTGGTTGAGTATCTGCTTGGCAACCGCAACCATGCAATGATCCGTCCGCATGCCCATCGCGCCGACATTGTAACATTGCTTGAAAGCGAACTGGCAAAGCCCAGCCTATATGATGAAGTGCTGCGGCTTGTTTCGCGTCAGGGGCTGGAGATTCCACCAGATGTATTGAACAGGGATGTGACGCACACCCATGTGGCGCACCCGGGCGTCATTGCTGCGTGGAAGGTCGTCTATTCGTCGCCTGAAAAACACTGGATGCTTTACGAAATCGCCGAGAAGCTGGTGGATTTTGAGGATTATTTCCGCCGTTGGCGTTTCAATCATGTCACCACTGTCGAACGGGTGATCGGGTTCACGCGCGGCACCGGGGGCACAGGCGGGATAAGTTATCTGAAGCGAATGCTCGAAATCGAGCTTTTTCCCGAGCTGTGGCATGTGCGCACTGAGCTTTGATCGGTCTATAGTTCAGTCACGATGATGAATTGCCGCCTGATCCGGTGCGCACAAGTTCATCGACGAGGGCCTGTGCCGTTCTGTTGAGCGCCGAATTGGATCTGACGATGACACTGCGGTCGCGCACAGCCCAATCGTCGGAGATGGGAACCAGTGCGATTTGCATGGTTTGCGCATGACGCCTTGCGGCAGATTCTGGAACAACGCCAATCCCGACGCCTGCCTCGCACATCCGGCACATGGCCTCAAAACTGCGCACCTGGACACGCAACGCCCGATCAAATCCGTTCCGTTCTAGAAGGCCACGCAAAAAGGCCAGCAGTGAACTTCCCTCGTGAAGGCCGATATGCTCGAAGGCCAGCGTCTGGGCAAACGACACCTCGCGCAATTTCGCCATGGGATGGCCAGTTGGGGTCGCAAGCAAAAGCCGGTCGGTGGAGAACCGGATAGCCTCAATCCCCTCTTCGGCTATGGGGCCCGATGCAATGCCAAAGTCGGCGGCGCCATCCAGCACGCCGCGCAAAATGTCCTGCGTCAGTCTTTCCTGCAAATCGACTGTCACACCCGGGCGCTTTGCCATGAACCCGGCCAGTAGTTCGGGCATGAATTCGGTGACGGCAGTGGTATTGGCATAAATGCGGATGTGCCCCCTGTCCCCACCCGTCAGGTCATCCTGCAGATATTCCAACTGGCGAAGAATAAGACGGGCATGCCGTAGAAGGGTTTCGCCGTCTTGCGTCACACTCACTCCCCGGTTTCCGCGGTACAGCAGTTTGGTTCCCAATCGCGCTTCCAGCGCCTTGATCCGGGCGCTTGCGGCGGGCGCGGAAAGGAAGGCACGCTTGGCACCGACGGTCAGGTTTTCTGCCTCGGCTATTTCCGTAAACAATCGAAGATCTATCAGTTCGAGATACATGCTGAATTAACCTGTGGAGAACGCTGCCTTAGTAAATTACGAATTTGCGGAATACACAACCCGCGTCAATTTGCATGCTGCGAGAGGAAGATGATGACCCAATTCAAACAACTGGACAAATGGATCGGAAATCCGGTGACCGTCAGCGAGGTCATTCCACCTTTTCCTTCTAACGCGCTGGCGGCGACGCTGGATCGCGATGATCCGCTTTACGGGTATGGTTCCATCCCGCCTCCCCTGTGGCACTGGATGCATTTTCTGCCTGTCTTCAAGCTGGCAGATGCAGGGAATGACGGCCATGCGGCCCTTGGAACATTTTTGCCGCCTGTGCCGTTGCCACGGCGTATGTGGGCAGGCAGCAGGCTGAAGTTCCTGTCACCCATGCACATTGGTTCCAGGTTGAGAAAAAATTCGAACGTTGCCAATGTCGAACATAAAAAAGGGCGTAGCGGAGATCTTGTTTTTGTTACCGTTTCGCACACAATATTTGATGGCGATACGCTGTGCCTCGAAGAAGAGCATGATATTGTCTATCGGGAGGCCGCAGCGCCGGGAGCTTTAACGCCAAAACCGTTGGAGGCACCTGGCAGTTCCGGTTTTTCCCGGCAAATAGCACCTTCACCGCTCCTGCTGTTTCGCTATTCTGCCCTGACTTTCAACGGTCATCGTATACATTATGACCAGCCGTACTGTGTGAATATCGAAGGCTATGAAGGCCTGGTGGTTCACGGTCCGCTGCTGGCAACACTGTTGCTTGATTTGTTGCGCAGAAATTTTCCGGATGCTGAAGTGGCAAACTTCGAATTTCGCGCCATGGCATCGGTTTCCGACAACGAGCCGTTTACGGTTCACGGGCAAAGCGAGTCAGACAATAAAAATTTCAAACTTTGGGTGCGTCGCCATGACGGTGCCCTGGCAATGGATGCAAGGGCCACAATCAGATGAGTGAATACAATGAAATACGCGAAGCCGTGCGCGATTTGTGCGCGGCCTTTCCGCCCGAATACCATCGAAAGATTGATCTGGATCGCGGTTATCCCGACGAGTTCGTTGAGGCACTTACAACGGCCGGTTGGCTTGCGGCGATGATCCCGGAGGAATTTGGCGGTTCTGGTCTCGGGCTTTGCGAAGCCAGCGTGATCATGGAGGAAATCAACCGCTCGGGTGCCAATGCCGGTGCATGCCACGGACAGATGTACAATATGGGTACCTTGCTGCGCCATGGATCACCGGCACAAAAGGCTGAGTATCTGCCTCGTATTGCCAGCGGGCAATTGCGGTTGCAATCCATGGGCGTAACCGAACCCGTTGCTGGCACCGATACCACAAAGATCAGGACAACAGCTGTCAGAAAAGGGGACCGCTGGGTCGTTAACGGGCAGAAGGTCTGGATCAGCCGGGTGCAGCATTCCGACCTGATGATTTTGCTGGTGCGCACTACGCCCTATGACGAGGTCAAGCGGAAGTCTGAAGGCATGACAATTTTTCTGGTCGATCTGCGCGAGGCGATAGGCAACGGTCTTACAGTCAAGCCGATTTCCAACATGGTCAATCACGAAACCAATGAACTTTTTTTCGACAATCTCGAAATCCCGCACGAAAACATGATCGGTGAGGAAGGCAAGGGGTTCAGCTATATTCTCAGCGGCCTCAATGCTGAGCGCATTCTGATTGCCGCCGAGTGTATCGGCGATGGCTATTGGTTTGTTGAAAAAGTCGCTGCCTATGCCAAGACACGCGAAGTCTTTGGCCGTCCGATTGGGATAAACCAGGGCGTTCAGTTTCCGATTGCCGAAGCGCACATCGAAATTGAGGCCGCCAATCTGATGCGCTTTGATGCGGCACAACGGTTCGATGCGCATGAGCCCTGCGGTGCGCAAGCCAATATGGCCAAGTATCTTGCCGCCGAGGCAAGTTGGGAGGCAGCCAATACCTGTCTGCAGTTTCATGGCGGATTTGGTTTTGCCACCGAATATGACGTGGAGCGCAAATTCAGGGAAACCCGCCTCTACCAGGTCGCGCCAATTTCCACCAATTTGATCCTTTCCTATATTGCCGAGCATGTTCTGGGTTTGCCGAGGTCGTTTTGATGTTGCCCCTTGATGGAATTACCGTTGTTTCACTTGAGCACGCCATTGCCGCACCTTTTGCGACACGCCAGCTTGCCGACATGGGTGCGCGCGTCATCAAGATAGAACGGCCTGAAACGGGCGACTTTGCCCGAAGCTATGACCACCGTGTCAACGGGATGTCGTCGCATTTCGTCTGGACAAACCGGTCCAAGGAAAGCCTGACGCTCGACATCAAGGACCCCGACGCCTTTGATGCCCTGATGCGCCTCGTTGCAGGCGCCGACGTGCTGGTTCAAAACCTTGCCCCTGGCGCTGCCGAACGGCTTGGACTGTCTTATGAGGCCTTGAAGGAGTTGCATCCCCGGCTGATTGTCTGCGGAATTTCCGGCTATGGCACAGATGGCCCTGATCGCGACCGAAAGGCATATGACCTGCTCATTCAATCCGAAGCGGGCTTCTTGAGTGTCACAGGAACACCCGACCAGCCCTCCAAGGCAGGGGTTTCCATTGCTGATATCGCCGCCGGCATGTATGCTTATTCGAACATTCTGTCGGCGCTTATTCAGCGGGGGCGCACAGGCAAGGGCTGCAACATTGATATTTCCATGTTGGAGGCAATGACGGAATGGATGTCGTTTCCGATGTATTACGCCTTTGAAGGAGCATCACCACCGCAGCGCGCCGGCGCGGAGCATGCAACGATTTTCCCTTATGGTCCGTTTCCCGCGGGCGATGGACGCAACGTGATCCTCGGTCTTCAAAATGAAAGGGAGTGGTTTTCCTTTTGCCAAAAGGTTCTTTTGCAGCCCGCTCTTGCTATAGACAGCCGCTTTACCTCGAATGCAAGTAGGGTTGAAAACAAGGCCGCGCTGAGCGAACTGATTGTGCGGACTTTTTCCAATCTGACGGCAGACGTTGTTGTTGCGCGTCTCGATGAAGCCGGAATTGCCAATGCACGCATGAACGCGATGCAGGATGTCTGGCAGCATGCACAGTTGAAAGCTCGCGGCAGATGGCGTGAGGTGGAAACTCCTCTTGGTGCAATCCCCGCACTTGTGCCTCCCGGCGGTATCGGCGAGGAACCAAACATGGGGCCTGTGCCCGCGCTTGGCCAGCACAGCCGCGCCATTCTGCGCGAGCTTGGCTTTGACGATGACAGAATTGATGCATTGGCGGAGAGGGGAGCGATATGATCGAAGGGATTGCCAGAACGCTTCTGTTCGCACCGGGAGATCGTCCGGAACGATTTGCCAAAGCCTGCGCATCGGGGGCGGATGCGGTCATTCTCGATCTTGAGGACGCTGTTTTGCCTCATGCAAAGGATGCCGCGCGCCGATCAATTGCCGCTTTTCTTGATAACTGTAACACGCCTGGAATTCTGGTGCGCACCAATCCGGTGTCTCATCCGGGCTTTGCCGCCGATCTTGATATTGCCAGCCACAAGGCTGTTTCGGGGATAGTACTGCCCAAGGCAGATTCGGCGGCGGTTTCAAGCCTGAATGAGTGGCCCAAACCTCTCTATGCCTTGATTGAGACCGCGCTGGGAGTTGCCAGTGTTGCCGAAGTCGCAAATCACCCTTCAGTCGTTCGGCTATTGCACGGCACACTTGATCTGACTCTGGACCTGTTATTGGACGAGGGTTCCGAAGGGGCGCTGCGCATGCTTGATGTTGTCAGGGTGTCCCTGGTGATTGCATCGCGCGTCGCCGGGATTGCGGCACCTGCAGACGGGGTTTTTGCCAACATTGCGGATCACGATGGCATGGTTGCCGCAGCGAGCCATGCAGCCGGGTGCGGAATGGCCGGGATGATGTGCATCCACCCCGCTCAGGTGGCGCTCGTCAATGCTGCTTTCGCGCCATCTGCGGGCAAGCGGATATGGGCAGAGCAGGTTCTCGAGGCCGCGCAATCAAAGCCGGGAGCCTTCATGTTTGAAGGCAGGATGATTGATGCGCCGGTTCTTGCCCGTGCTCGCGGTATTCTGGAAAATGCCAAACGCCACGAAACCGCCAGCAATAGTGTTAAACCCGCCGATCTCCCAAAAAGGTAACAGCAGTAACAGGCAACGGCGGGGAAACTGCCGGAGCTGCCTATGCGGCATTTACAGCTTCTTCCACCGTAGCGCGCCCGGCAGCGCTAAGCGGTACCAGCGGCAGGCGCAAATGATCCGTCAAAATTCCCCTGCATGCCAGCGCATATTTTGCTGGTGCCGGGGATGCTTCACAGAACATTGCGGCAGCAGCAGGAGCCAGACGTTCGTGCCATTCGAGTGCAGCGCCAACATCGCCCTTTACCCAAGATTGGTAGAGCGCGACACATTCGGCGGGCATGGTATTGGAAAGCACAGAGGTCAGGCCGCGTGCACCGAGAGCAAAAAAGGCAAGCGCCAGACCGTCATCACCGCAATGCACGACAAAATCCCTGCCTGCGGCGGCGCGAAGCTCGGTTGTTCTCGAAGGATTGCCGCCCGCCTCCTTGATAGCAACGATATTGCTGCAGGTGCGGGCGAGATTACCCGCTGTTTCAGCAGCAATCGCAACACCGGTTCGACCAGGTACCGAATACAGCATAATGTCTTTTGTGGTTGCGGCAGCGACTGCAGAAAAATGCGCGACAAGACCATCTTGCCCCGGTCTGTTGTAATAAGGGGTTATATGAAGAACCCCGTCCGCGCCGGCTTCGACAGCACGTTTGGTTGCTGCGACCGCCTTTTCAGTTGAATTCGATCCTGCCCCTGCCAAGACATAGGCACGTCCGCCAGCGCGGATCGCTGTTCGTTCAATCAGCTGGAAAGCCTCGTCTTGCGACAATGTAGCGGCCTCACCAGTTGTGCCGACCGGAACAAGTCCGGCAATTCCGGCTTCCAGTTGAAAGTCGATCAGTCGGTCAAAAGCATTCCAGTCAATGTCGCCACGATTGGTAAAAGGCGTGACCAGCGCCGTGAATACGCCATCAAAGCGGGTGGGTTGGGCCATGTTGAATTCCTTTGCATGCCTGGTGTGTATCAAGAGAGGAGCGTGAAGGGCGGTTTGCAGCGCGAACCGGACTGGACCTGGTCAGGCAATGAGCCAAGGCAGTTTCAGTCGATCACCACTTTTTGTTCGCTCATTTCGCGCATGGCGATACGCACGCCTTCGCGGCCAAGACCCGAGCGCTTGATGCCACCGAAAGGTACATGCTCGGCGCGGAAATCAGGACCCTCATTGACCATGACACCGCCAACCTGCAGTTCGCGGCAGAGTTTTCGGATAGCCGCATGGTCATTTGTGAAAATGCCCGCCTGCAGCCCGAACTCGGTCGCGTTGACCTCCTTGATCGCTTGGTCGAGATCGCTGAACAGTCGTGTTGAAATCACGGGTCCGAATGTCTCGGCCTTGAACAACTGACTGGACACGGGGACATCGCTTGCAAGGGTTGGCCTGAACAAGGTGCCCTCGCGGGTGCCGCCGGTAACAATGCGGGCTCCGCCATCCACAGCATCCTTGAGGCGCGAAGCGATTGTCAGCGCGGCAGCTTCGTCGATGACCGTTCCCATCTGGATGTTGTCATCAGCAGGGTCTCCGACGCGAAGTGCCTCAAGCCGTTCGGCAACCATTTCGGTGAACTTTGTGGCGATGTCGTTGTGCAGGTAAAGTTTTTTCACGGCAGCGCAGCTTTGCCCGGCAATTTTGCAGCGGTGGGCAACGGCCGTATCGGCAGCAGCCTCAAGATCGGCATCAGGAAGGACGAACAGGGGATCATTGCCGCCCAGTTCCATCAGGCAACGCACCAGCCCCGATGCGCGCTTGAGTGCAAGGCCGGCATCAGGTCCTCCAGTGAAGCTGAGAATGTCGATTGGAGATCGGGCCAGCGCCACCGCCGGAACAGCGCCGCCATGAACAATCTGGACAAGATTTTCGGGAAACCCGGCTTCCAGCGTCAGGGCGACAAGTGCCGCCGCAGCAAGTGGTGCCTTGGGTGATGGCTTGACGACAACCGCATTGCCTGCACCGATGGCGGGCCCAAGCTTGTGGCAAAGGAGGTTTACCGGATAGTTGAAGGGCGTAATGGCAGCAACCACACCAACCGGCTGCAGACTGACGACTGCCTGACGGTCAACGCCGCCGGACACGATCCCGCAATGCATGACCTCGCCATCAAGAAAAGTCGCAGCATCGCCTGACAATCGCAACGTATTTTGGGCCCGGCGGATTTCGTTGCGCGCCTCCGTGATCGTCTTGCCCATTTCGTTACAGATTGTTTTAGCGAGGCTTTCTGCATCGCGCGCCATGAGATCAGCAAGACTGTTCAACAGCATGCGGCGCTCATAAGGTGTCGAGTGACGGAAGTCGGCCGCAGCCGCGCGAGCCCGGAACACAATGTCAGCAATTTCCGCTTCTGTTGTTTCACACAATTGCCCGACAACTTCGCCAGAATATGGATTTCGAATTGAAAAGGCTTGCGTTGATGGATTGAAGGCGCGTTTGCTCAACATGGTTCATTCTCCTCGGAGGTGGATCGACGAAGGTTTGGCGTCGAGAATTTCGGCAATGGAAACAGGACGAACCGGCCAGCGCGCAGCTCCGATGCCGGTTTTTCCGGTTTCAGAATTGATCAGTTGGTTGACCCATTCGCCGCAAAACCGTCCCTGACAGGCGCCCATGCCAAAGCGGCCTTCGAGCCTCAGTTCCCGTTCGGTGGGTTGGTCACCCAAATTTCGCAGGTCATCAAGGGTCCGGTTTTCGCAGCGGCAAATCACCGTGCTGCTTGGAAGTGCGAAAAGCTGTGAGATTTCATTCCTTGTATATATCCGCTTAAGGTGGGCCTGGGCTTTTCGTTCCGTTTCAATCCCTGCAGGCGGTAGCGGTTCATTGCGGCCTTGCAGCCTGGCCGAAAGCACCTCACCAACATGGCGGCCATCAAGTGCTGCAGCGCGCGCGCCAAGCGGTTCGCGGCAGTCACCGGCCTTGAGTACCGGAACAACCGAGCAATCAGGTGCGCCGTAATCGTTTGATGATATTCCGTCATGAAGACCGATGAGATCAGCCGTAAAGGAGCAGGTACCTTTTCGGGTCTCGATCGTAGCAGCCAATCCTTCAACGTCCGTTTCAATCCGGCTGACTTGCGCACCAGTCATGATCGGCACACGGTGGCGCAATAGAGTTGCGATATAGCCGGCAGCCTCGCGCAGATAGGCTACCGGAAGCGTCAATGCGTTCATCGAATTTGCAAAAGGGTGGCCTGCTTCAATAATGGCAACGGGGGGCGTTCCTGCATTTGCGAGTTGTGCGCCGACTGCAAACAACAGCGGACCGGACCCAGCAATCAGGATGCGCCGCGCTGGCGCTTCGCCATTCGTCTTCAAATGTATCTGGATGCTGCCCGCTGTCTGAACACCGCGAAGCGTCCAACCCTGGCGCGGTCGCACACGTTCAATGGCGCCAGTGGCAAGGATCAGGCCCCTTGGCCTCATGAAAAAACCCGCCGCTCCTGAAACCATTGCTTGGCCTGTATGATCAACGCCGCAATATCGGTGCTGGTTCAAGACCGTAATGAGCGTGGCATGCCTTCGCAGTTCGTTGCTGATTTGTTGCCACTGCTTGCGCAGGGTCGCCGAACTGATTTTGGTGATGCCGCCCTCCATGGGTTGCCTGTGGATCATGCCGCCCGGCAGGATTGCCTGGTCGACTACAATTGAACGCAGTCCCGCTTCAGCGAGCGCGATTGCCGCCGAGAGACCAGCCACGCCAGCACCAATGATGAGAACCGGCTGATCAGACACTTGTATCTCCTCTGCTTGCACCTTCAAGTCGCATGCCGTCGAGGGCAGGTTGCAGGCAGGATTCGACCAGACGACCGTTGAGGGAAACCAGACAGCCCTGACATTGGCCAATACCACAAAAGAGTGCCCTTGATTGGCCTGACGGGGCAACGCCGAGAAAACCTATGCCCGCCTTGTTGAGCGCAGCAGAAACCGTCTCGCCCTTTTGAAACGGTATCGGTTTCCCATTCCAGTAAATAGTTCCTCTCATTGGGAGCCTCCGGCTGTTGCGCGAAGTTCAAAAAACCGTTCAGGCGACAAGGCAGCAAGATCATTGCAAATGGCATCGGGTGTTTCTTTCCCCTCGACCAGCCTTGCCACTTCTCGTCCGGCAAGCGCTGAGAGACAGATGCCGTCACCTTCAAAGCCGGTCGCAACAATAACGCCTGGCGCATCTGGCATAGCGCCAAAGATTGGCAATCCGTCGGCGGTTGCCGCCCGCACCCCGGCAAACACCCGCAAAACCCTGCGGTTACGTATCGCTGGCCAGACATCGGCAGCGCTGCGTAAAAGACGTTGCACTGTTTCGAAGTCGGTTTGCATCGGATCGCCATGCTCCTCGCGGCTCGAACCAATCAGATATTGACCGGTTCTCAGCGGATCAATGACCGAAGGTGGCCTCGGACTGTAGATGGAAGAACTTGTTTTTTGAACGAGGTAGGAGGCCGCAGTCAGAATTCCGGGTAGGTCCGGTTTTTCTTCAGCATCAGTCACAATCAATTGCCCCGCGCGCGCGCGCAACGGCAATCCGGGCAACAGATTTTGAGAACCAAGGCCGAGCGCCACCACCAGAACCGGAGCCTGAAGTTCCAGTTCGCTTTGCCCAGCTTTATCAACATAAACAGATATGAGGGGCGATCCGGTGGAAAAAGACTTTATTCTCGCAGGCCAGTATTTGGTCAATCGCTCGCCTGCCGACCGCAGATAGGCCCCAACGGCTTGATAACCGAGCATGTGCCCTTCCCCCGAGATTTCGATCATCCTGCTGGCAAATGAGGCAATACCTGGAAGGATCGATGGCCCGGGACCGTCTGCCCTGATCCGCACCGGTCCGGCCAGGTTCTTCAGCTTATTGCGAAGATCATCAAGGGCTTCTTCCTCTTCCCTGCATGTCGCATAGAAATAGGAAGGACGGCTGTGAAACAAGCCCTGCAAGGGAGAACCGGCGCCTGCCAGCGAAATGGTGTGCTTCAGCGATTCCGACGCAAGCCGTGCGGAGGGGCCGGGTTTTTTTGAAGCTACGGAAACCGATCCGTCTGCTGCACCGGATGCGGCCGCTGCAGGACCGATGGCATCGACAATTGCGACCCGCATTCCCGAGCGTGCAATATGCCAGGCTACCGACGCACCGACAATGCCGGCACCGGCAACAATCACATCATATCGGGAGACCGCTCCGCTACCGGACATTTTTTCGAGTCTGCCTTTCCAAGCTAACCGATGGGTTGATTTAGTTCGATGAACGGTAGGCATCTGCGGCGTTGCAGGCCATATAAAAGAACACGCATAAATACAATATTTTTTGCAGCATTGATTGATTTGAGTGTTCTTGGGCGCTTTAGGCGTGCAATAAATACCCTTTGGGTGCTACGGGTGATATGGAGATACAAATTCTGTTGTATTTCCGGCGATTCTTTTCCATTGCCGTGCAGGGATTGCTCTGGCTTGCTTGTCGCCATCCGCAAGGGCGGAAACCCTGGCGGCCGGAAGGGTCGCCTCTGGAGAGGATAGAGGGAGCAAGAACATGTCTTTGTTAAAACAATTGGTTGCCGTATTCGTGGCAGTCGTAGCGATGGTCGCAACCACCGTGTCATCAATGGCCCAACAGGCAACGGTAGATGAAATCCGCGGTCGTGGCGTGTTGCGCATGGCAGGGATACTCGGCGAGGATCCGTATTTCTCGAAGGATCCGCGTACCAACGAATGGAGAGGCTTTGCAGTAGAAATGGGCCGCGACATGGCCAACGAATTGGGAGTGACACTTGAAGTCGTAGAATCCAGTTGGGCAAACTCGATTCTTGACGTGCAGTCCGGCAAGGTTGATGTCGCATTCGCTCTTACAGCTTTGCCCAAACGCGCGCTGTCAGTTCATTTTTCGGCGCCAACCTACTACAACAGTTTCGTCATCATTTCTCCCAAGCCCGAGCTTGCAGGCAAAAGCTGGGCAGAACTGAATGATCCGGCTGTCACAATCGCCGTCGACCTTGGTTCGTCTCAGGACCAGATCACCAAGGCCTATCTGCCGAAAGCCAACATTCTTCGCTTCAAGACCCGTGACGAGGCTCTGATTGCTGTTACCACCGGCAAGGCAGATGCGATCATCAACACTGTCTTTAACGGCATGGTGATGACCAAGAAAAACGCGGAGGTCGGCAAGGTTTACGTGCCGCAACCGATCCTTTCTTCGCCATCCGTTATTGGCATCAACTATGCAGCTGACGAGACGTTCAAGAAGTTTGTATCTGCATGGGCAGATTACAACCGCCGCGTCGGCAATAACCAGACATGGATCCTGAAAGGCCTCGAACCCTTCGGTATCAGCCTGGAAGATCTGCCTGCCGGGTTTGACATCAACGGCTGATCCCGCTTCAAGCCGATGGTGCGGACGTGTAGTCGCATTCGCCCGCACCATTACTGCTGACAGCAAAAGCAGTACAAAAAGGGCCAGCAACAGAGGGAAAAGCCGTGTACCACTGGGATTTTTATACCGTACTGCAATCTTTCGATTTGTTCCTTGTCGGTATCTGGACAACTTTCCTCTACACCATCGGCTCGATCGCGATTGGTGGCGTCATCGGTCTGCTGGTGGCATTTGCGCGTCTTTCTCGTTTTGCTGTGCTGCGCATTCTCGCTCGCAGCTACCAGGAAATTTTCCGGTGCACTCCGCTTTTGATGCAGATCCTTTGGGCCTATTACGCACTGCCCTTGCTGCTGGGATTTACAATCAGCAACACTGCCGCCGGCCTGTTGATGCTGTCGCTCTATGTCGGTTCGTTTTACGCAGAGATTTTCAGGGGTGGTATCAACGCCATCGACAAGGGGCAGACCGAGGCATCGCTGGCGGTCGGAATGTCTGCCTTCCAGACCATGCGCTATATTGTGCTGCCGCAGGCAGTCAAGAAAATGATGCCTGCATTTATAAACCAGTCTGTCATTCAGGTGAAAAACACCTCGCTTCTATATGCCATTTCAATAGCCGAACTCACTTACATGACCTCGGTCGTAAATAGCGAGACCTATCGTCCGCTTGAAGCTTACACCCTTGCAGGGATCATGTATTTCGTCCTGCTTTTCCCGCTGACCCAGTTTGCCGACATGTATGAGCGGCGCATGCGGCGAAGCGATTGAACAGGAAGGAACCCCCGATGAACAAGTCTCTACAACCAGTCATGTCAGTACGCGGGCTGAACAAGCATTTCGGCACGCTGCATGCTCTGAAGGATATCAATATTGACGTCATGCCCGGCGAGGTTCTGGGAATCATCGGCCCCTCGGGATCCGGCAAGTCGACATTGATTCGCTGTCTAAACCGTATGGAAACGCCGAGTGACGGTATCGTGCGTTTCCAGGATCGCGAGGTTGGCAACGGTTTCAAAAGCAAGGGCGGCAATGTTGGAACGGGTGAACTGCGCCGCCAGGTAGGCATGGTGTTTCAGCATTTCAATCTGTTTCCCCATTTGACGGTTCTCCAGAACGTCGCGATTGGTCCCATCAAGGTTTTAAAACAGCAACGCGCCGAAGCCGAGGCTTTTGCCAGAACGCAATTGGACCAGGTCGGCCTTTCTGACAAGTATGATGCCTATCCTTCACAGTTGTCCGGCGGGCAAAAACAGCGAGTGGCCATTGCCCGCGCGCTTGCCATGAAACCTGAAATGATATTGCTCGACGAGGTGACCAGTGCACTCGATCCCGAACTGGTGGGAGAAGTCCTCCAGGTTATCCGCAAGCTTGCTGCAGACGGCATGACGATGGTTCTGGTAACGCACGAAATGGCTTTTGCCGCGGATGTTGCCAGCCGCGTTGTTTTCATGGAGGCGGGACGGATCGCTGAAGTCGGGACACCTGAGGAAATTCTGCGTTCGCCCAAGACCGAGCGGCTGAAATCCTTCCTTGCCAGATTTCATGCGTGAGAAATCAATGACCCTTCCCGGTTTGGATAAAAAGATGCGGATTGTGATTGTCGGTGCAGGCCGGATAGGTCGTCAGTCGGCTTCCATACTTGCCCGCGATGGCCGCTTCAGCCCTCTCCTTGCCGACATTGATCACGATGCGCTTTCTGCAACAGAGCCCGGAATTGAAACAGCCGAGGTCGGGTTTTCATTGCCGGACTTTTTACGCAGGACGCTACCGGAAGCGTCTGCAGTGCTATGCGCAGCGCCTTCCTGCTATATTGAGGTGGCAGAGGCGGCACGTTCAGCCGGATGTCACTATGTCAATGTCGCCGATGATACGTCCGAGGCGCCCCGGATCGCACAAATCGCAGAGGGTGCAAACAAGAGTTTCGTCACCTCCTGTGGCTTTGCGCCTGGCTATGTCACCGCCCTGTTGAGGGAAGCGATTGAGAAGGCTGGTCCGCAATCGCAGATCGAATTGCAGGTTGGTGTTTTGCCCGCCGAACGTTTGGGCAGGCTCGGATATGCCAATATGTGGGGTGTCGAGGGATTGATCAGCGAGTATACAAGGCCGTGTATCGCCTTGCGGGATGGGAAGATTATCGAATCCCTGCCGCTGAGCGGATATTCAAAAATCGAAGTAGAGGGCGAATCCTTGGAGGTCTTTTCCACTGCTGGTTCACTTGACGCGATGATCCACGAAAAAGAGGGGCAACTGCGATCCTTGAGTTACAAGACAATTCGCTACCCCGGCCATCTCGACTACATGCAATTCCTGCTCGATGACATGGGATTCAAGACGCGTCTGTATGCGCTCAAGAATCTTCTGCTCAATGCGCTGCCAAGGATGGACCGCGACAGGGCGATCATCCGCATTGTTCACCGGCAATCCCCGGATGCTGCAGAAGAGGTTGTATTGCGCCACTTCGCGGCAACGCCCAATCCGGCAGGCGGCTGGACACCAACAATCACACGGATATCAGCAGTGCATGCATGCGCCGTCCTTGATGTGATATGTTCGCCATCACACCCGTTGGCTGGGCATCGTTATGGAGACAGTTTCCCCTTGGCAGAGTTGGCTGAAAGTCCGATGTTCGTTATATGAGTGCATGCAAAAGCTCGAGGGGTGTGAAATGAGCGATAAACCTGCCCAAGACATGTCAGGCCAGTTCAGGACCGATATTGCCCTTTTGCAGACTTTTCATCTGGTAGCAAAGACAGGTTCGTTTTCAGCTGCAGCAAAGAAACTCAACATGTCCTATCAGACGGCAGCAAACCAGGTCCGGCGCCTCGAACAGATCTATCGTGTCCGGCTGGTCCTTCCCCAAAAGGGATCGCGCCATATCATGCTCACCCCCCAGGGCCACGCTTTGCATGCCTCGCTGGGCGATGAACTCGATACCATACTTTCGCGCATTTCCCTGCTGCTTCGCGATGTGCGATCAGTATTGCGGGTTGGCTTACCCCAGGCATTGTTTCATCATTTTTTTCCCCAGATCCTGCAAAGATTCGGCAGTCGCGCCGGTGATATCCAACTGGAGTTTTATGAACGGGACGTTACCCTTGAACGGATGATGATTGAGGGCGAACTCGATGCGGTCATCAGCGAGCGCAGTTTTTCGACCCCGCTCACCTCGCAGCAATTGATCGCTTCCTATCGGCTGGCACTGGTCTATCCAAGTGAATGGGTAAAAGCCGGTTCAACAGCGCCATCACCGGAGTTTTTCCGCAATCGTGATTTCCTGACCTATGAGAATGAGCAAAAGATAAGGCTGCGTTCCGAGAACTTTTTGAAAGAAGCGTTTGGTGAATTGCCGCGTGTTGCAATCAGTACCTCTGGAACCACGTCGATCATGGCGATGGTTGGTCACGGGCTGGGTTATTCGATTGTGCCGGAATGGTGTGTCAAGGATGGTGATCCGAAAATCGGCAAGCTCATTCTTGAAACGGTCGAGCCGATGAACATCTGGTTTGCCCACATCGCTTTTTTGGGTGAAAACCGGTTCATCAAGCTGTTGCGCGAGGCCTGTCAGGAGACAATTCTCGACGAGATCGGTCTGCTCGATTAGCCGTTTTTGGCGACTTGTCGCCTAAAGTTAATTTCATAATTTCCAAGCCTAACCCTGATAGCCCAGCAAACGGGGTAGGAAAAGTACGAAATCAGGGACAAACGTGATGACCACCAAAGCAGCCAGCAAAACCAGAATAAAAGGCCAGATGTCCTTGATAACCGCTCCAACGGGTTGCCGGGTTATGCTGGCAACTATGAACAACAGGAGTCCGTATGGTGGGGTGATCAATCCCAGCATCGCGTTGACAACAACGATAACACCGAAATGGACAAGATCGACACCAACCGCCTGCGCAGCGGGAATAAGAAGCGGAACGACAATCAGCAGGATTGCCCCGCCTTCAAGTACGCAGCCGAGCAGCAAGACGAGAAGGTTCACTGCAATCAGAAATCCAAATTGTGAAAGTTCAAGATAGGCAAGGTAATCAGCAAGGGTATTTGGCACATTTTCGCGGGTAATCACATAATTGAAGGTCAGGGACCCGGCAATCAGGACCCCGATTGAACCAGCAGAACGCGATCCTGATTTCAGCGTGTTCCAGAACTGGCTGAATGTGACAGATCGGTAAAGCACAATCGAAATGATCAGGGCATAAGCTGCTGCAACGGCGGCTGCCTCTGTAGGCGTCGTGATGCCGCCATAGATGCCGCCGAGCAGGATGACCGGCAACATCAACGCGGGGAGTGCCTGCCAGGTGATGCGCGGTAAATCACGAAGCGGCACAGCTTCATCCACTGGAAAGTTTTTCTTGCGTGCGATTACAAAATTCATCATGCCCATCGCGAATGCCATCAGCAATCCCGGCGCCATGCCTGCGGCAAAAAGATAGCCGACAGACTGGTCGGATACGAGGGCATAAAGAACCATCGGGATCGAAGGCGGAATGATCGGGCCGATCGTTGCTGTTGCCGCGGTGATTGCAGCCGCATAACCCGGCGTGTATTTGCCGTCCTTTGTCATCATCGTGATGATGATCTTTCCCATTCCGACCGCATCGGCAACAGCCGAGCCGGACATGCCGGAAAAGATCACCGATGAGACCACATTGACATGGCCGAGACCACCCCTGAAACGTCCGACCAGCGCCTGACAAAAGCGAAGCAGCCGGTCAGCAAGACTGCCGATGTTCATCAGGTCTGCGGCCAGAATGAACAACGGAATCGCCAGCAATGTGTAGCCGTTGAAGAGACCCTGCAAAAGGGTTTCAGATGCAATGGAAGGATCAAATCCTTTCATCATCAGATAGATGAAAGAACCGCACATCATGGCAAGCCCAACAGAAAGCCCGCAGACGGCAAGGACCACGATCATGATCATGGAGAGGGTAAAGGGATCAGTCATAATCATGGGTCTCGGGATGAATGATGACATCTTCGGGTTGGCGTCCGCCGGTAATTCCGCCCCATGCCAATTGCAGCATCCTGACAATGACCGCGACATGAAAGGGAATATAGATTGCGAAGACCCAACTGAATGGCAGGCGCAAATAAGCGGTTCGCTCGATATCCATGAACCCGACATACTCCCACGCATTGGGAAGGGTCCAGGCAAAGATGGCAGCACAACCAAGGCCGGAAATGACATCGAATGTGCGACGGATCGGGCGAGGCATGGAACTATAAACGATGTCGAGGCGGATCATGTCGCCAACAGGAATTACAAATGCAAATGTGAAGAGGATCACCCACAGCCAGGCGATGGTGACCCACTCGACTGTCCAGCCTACCGGGAGATTGAAAAAGTAGCGGAACACGATCTGAAGGATAAAAACAAAAAACATGCTGCCAAGAAGAAAAGCACCGAAATGGTCTGCCAGTCGCAGAAGCATATCCTTCACTTTATGATAGGTTTCCATCGCAAGTTTCGCCAATCAGGGGAGTAGGAGATAGAGGAGAACAAAGGGAAGGGGCAGTGCCAGCCTGCCCCCGCCCTATTATTTGCCGACGGCTACGATCTGGTCGATCATGCCTGCCGGCCAGTCCTTGGAATACTGCGAATCCTGATAGACCTTGAACACATGGGTCTGGAAAGCGGCATTGTCCGGGGTGTAGATATCCATACCCTTGGCTTTCATGTCTGCTTCCAGTGAAGCTTCCTGATCAAGGGTTATCTTGTCGAGTGCAGCCTCAAAGTTCTTGGCGCATTCCTTTACTTTTGCCTGCTGGGGTTCAGACAACGATTTCCATTTCGAAAGGGAAATGGTGAACTCGTTGGCAGCAATCAGGTGTGCCGTCTTGCCGATGTGATTGATCACTTCATCGAATTTCATGGAACGCGTGGCAGGAAAGCCGTTGTCCTGGCCATCTATCGCACCGGTCTGCAGGGCAGTATAAACTTCAGGGAATGGAACCGGCACAGGTGTAGCGCCCATAGCTGTCCCGACAAACTGCCAGCCTTCGCCCGGAGGCATACGCAGTTTCATGCCTTCGAGGTCTGCCGGTGTCATGACCTGCTTTTCGCCCTTGTAGCCAAGATGGCGTGCTCCGATATAAGGGAATGCAAGGATTTTGACCTGTGCTTTTTCTTCAATTTCAGCCAGCATAGGGTTCAGGATATCGCTGTTGTAAACGGCCCGCATGTGCTCGTAGTCGCGGAACAGGAATGGAGTACCGAGAACTGTGGTTGAGGGTACCTGGTTGTAGAAATCGAAAATGGCAAGGTTGGCCATGTCCAGATTGCCGCGCTGCATGGCAGTCAATTCGGTACCCTGTTTGAACAGCGTCGCGCCGTGATAGGATTTGAAGTCAAATTCATCGCCAAGGCATGCGCCGAATGTTTCGCGCAGGGTATTGGTGCGGATGTCGTTTTCCGATACAGTATCGGAGTAAATCAATTCCACTTTGCTTTGGGCAAAAGACGCGCTTGCAGAAGCGGCAACGGCCAACAGGGCAACGCTGCAGGTCAATAGTCTGGTCACTTTACGCATGGTGATATCCTCCAGTTGATGCGCTTGACGGCTTTCAGGCCGATCATTTTGGATTGGGCTCAATCCTTTTCACTCCGCCGCGTCTGCAGCGGAAATTTCATCGAATGATTTGAAAGTCTTGCTCATTTCATCAGGATCAGGAATTTGCCCACTGAACAGTTCAAACGCCTTGACAGCTTGAAAAACTGCCATGCCTTCCCCTGTAAGGGTCCTGCAGCCAATCTTGCGGGCAGTCCTCAACAGCTCTGTTTCCAGCGGGAAATAAATAATGTCGGCGATGAAGTGCCGTTTCTCCATGTAGTCTTCGGAAATCGGCATTCCTGGAAGCTTGGCCATGCCGACAGGGGTTGCATTGACGATGCCATCGGCCTCTTTGGCAGCCGCTTCAAGTTGTGAGGCGTCGGCTATCTCAAGAGCGACCTGCGAAGCAAAACGGCTCACAAGAGATTCCGATTTTTGAGCATCTGAATCATGGATCAGCAGCTTTTTCACTTTGCACTGGGCAAGCGCTTCGGCAACCGCCAGCCCTGCGCCGCCAGCCCCGATGAGCAGAACGGTATTTCCCGAAATGTCACCCAGACCCATCTCGACGTTTTTTGCAAAACCAGAAAAATCGGTGTTGTAACCGATCCGCTTGCCGTCCTTGAATACTACCGTGTTGACAGAGCCGATGCGCCGGGCATCTGGCGACACTTCATCCAGATGTGAGAGAATCTCCTGTTTGTAGGGAAAGGTGATATTCAGTCCGGCAAAACCGAAAAACTGGGCGTGATCAACAATCGAACCCAGATCCGCATGTTCCAAAAGATCCGTATCCAGAAACTTGTATATGTAGGGAACTCCAAGTCTGCGACCTTCGCGCATATGCATGGCGGGTGTGCGGGATTTCAAAATACCGCGCCCGATCAGACCAACCAGAACGGGCTGGCTTTCCGAAAGGAATATTTCCCGGTTCCCCGACGTTACGTTCAACTGAATTCCTCCCGTCATCCCCAGACTGCACTTGACTGCAAAGGTTGATAAGTTATTTTGTACTAAACAGTTAATAACTGTCAAGTATTTTGTACTAAACAGTTAAAACAGAATTAAGAGGTTGATTTAATGGGAGAAATGCAGGGTAAAGCACCAATTTCGCTGGAGGGAATGCTGGCTGACAAACAGCTGCGAAAGCGCAATCCCGAAAAGGTTCAAGCCAATATTCTCAACGTGGCGCTGTCCGAATTTGCTGAAAAAGGTCTATCTGGTGCGCGTATCGATGAAATTGCCGAAAAGACAAAAACATCCAAACGAATGATCTACTATTATTTCGGCGACAAGCTCGGATTGTATCAAAAAGTCCTTGAGGAAGCCTACAGGGAAGTGCGTGAAGCTGAAAACGCACTGGAGCTGGCCCATTTGCAGCCGGTGGAGGCGATGGCAAAACTCGTTGCATTTACATTTGATCACCATGTCAGCCATCCCGATTTCATACGTCTTGTCATGATTGAGAACATTCATCACGCTGAAAATCTTGAGCAACTGGACTCAATTCGTTTGCTCAACAGCGGTGCCATCGAACAACTTGCGATATTGTGCCGCAAAGGCGCTCAGGCAGGGCAGTTTCAAGAAGGGCTTAACCCGCTTCAACTTCACTGGCAAATCAGCGCATTTTCATTTTTCAACGTTTCAAACCAGCACACTTTCTCCAGACTGTTCGGTGAAACACTTTTTGATGGCCAGGGGCAAAAACTACTGCGCCAAAACTGTGTCGACATGATTTTGCGTTATGTCCTTCTGCCCGAATTCCGCATAAAATATGAAGCTGCCAAGGGAGCCTTGAATGTTAAATCCTGAACTGAATGCCTTTCTCGATGTTTGGGATGGCAAGTGGGCACTTTTGCCGCCAGGCGCAGACGCTGCTGAACGGCGCGCACATTTTGAGGTAATAGCAAGGGACATGCGCCTTCCAACACCTGAGGATGTTGATTGCCGGGATGAACACTGGATCGACAGCGAGGCGGGCAAAGTACGCACAAGGGTTTTCCGGCATAATTCTGGTGGCAGCCAACCCTGCCTGATCTACATGCACGGTGGCGCATGGATGCAGGGCAGTCCTGAGACCCATTGGGATATCACTTCGCGAATTGCATCATTTAGCCGGCAAACTGTCGTCTCAATCGACTACGCCAAGGCACCCGAACATCCGTTTCCTGCTGCGATTACCCAGTCTGCCGCGGTTGTGGAATGGGTGTTTGCCAATGCGTCAACGCTTGGCATTGATCAACCCAAAATCTCCATTGGCGGGGATAGTGCAGGCGCCAATCTTGCTGCAGCCCTTTGTATAATGTTCCGCGATGCGCCGGAAAAGCTGATTGCGCAGTTGCTTGTATATCCTGCCTGTGATTTCGACCGCTCCCGCCCTTCGTATACGGAAAATGCAGACGGCCCGCTGATCAAGACGCAGGGCATGGAATTTGTAAACCGAATGTATTGCCCGAACGAATCGGAGTTGGAGACCAACCCTTTGGTTGCGCCGCTGGCAGCTAAGGATCATTCAAACCTGCCTCCGGCATTTATCGCAACTGCCGAGCATGATCCGCTGCGCGACAGCGGCGTTGCCTATGCGCATGCGCTGCAGAAAGCAGAGGTGGAAACCGTGCTTGATCCGGGCATTGGCTTGATTCACGGATATCTGCGAGCAATGGATTATTGCAGTGACAGCATGCGCAAACTGGAAAAAATGTCAGCCTGGCTTAAGGATATCAACAATCGATGAGTAGCATTTTGATTTCCGGTGTTCCGGTCATACCCGGGCTTGAGTTTGAGTTTTCCATTGAAGCCGATATCGACGCGCCGCTTAGCGGCGGTATCGGTCTTGAGGGCGAAATGCTCCACATACCGATTGTGGGCGGTCATATAAGGGGGCAGCGCTTGTCGGGACAAGTTCTCCCGGGAGGTTCGGACTGGCCAGTAATTCGAAAGGACGGCGCATCACAAATCAGGGCAAGCTATTCGATCAGAACGGACGATGGCGTTTTCATCCGGATCATCAATGAGGGGCTGCGTGTTTCAGGTCCCGAAGTAATGAAGCGCTTGAGGGCCGGGGAAAAGGTTGATCCTTCCGAATATTATTTCAGGTCAGCCCCCCGATTTGAAGTGGCTGACGGTCCCTATCAATGGCTGCGTGAAAACATCTTCGTGGCATCGCTGGCGCCCGCCGGCAGGTCCATAAAGATCGACGTTTATCGTGTGATCTGAAAAGCGTGCCGGTCAACTCAGACATTGATTGAAGCGGACAATCTTCGGCGGCAACAGGATGTCCCCACATTTACGCAAATAGCCATCATGATTTTTGTGGCTGGTACCTGAACTCAATGCTATGAATATTTGTCCCCGACAGTATTCTATTGAAGATCTCCCAAGGCGCAGGAAAGCGCAACATGGCGCTGTAATTTGTGATGAAAGTCTGCGACCATTGACTGCAGTATTTCCGCTCTATTGGATTGGGCGCAGACGTGATGTACTTGGAAGAAAGGGTCGATAATCCGATTTGGAGACCCAAATTAATGGCCTGATTGGAAGGCCTAATTGAAGGAAAGTTTGAAATGCTTAAAATTGGTCTACTAGGTGCCGGACGAATTGCCGGGGTTCATGCGGCTGCGATTTCCTCCAATTCGGAAAGTGAGCTTGTCGCGGTTTCGGACTTCTATCCAGAGTATGCCGAAAAGCTCGCTGCGCAATATGGTGCCAGGGCACGCACCAATGAAGAGATCATTTCCGACAAGTCAATTGACGCGGTTCTGATTGCTACGCCGACCGATACTCATTCTGATCTTATTGAGGCTGCCATTGCCGCTGGTAAGGCAGTACTTTGTGAAAAGCCGGTTGATCTGTCGCTGGCGCGTGCGCGTGCCTGTCTGAAGGCGGTCGCAGGCAGCAGCAGGCCGGTGATGATCGGCTTTAACCGCCGGTTTGATCCGAGTTTCGGCGCGCTGAAAGCGGCGCTTGTGGCCGGTGAGATCGGCAAGGCCGAATTGCTGTCGATCACTTCCTTTGATCCTGCGCCGCCGCCGGTTTCCTACATCAAGGTATCGGGCGGGCTGTTTCGCGACATGATGATCCACGACTTCGACATGGCCAATTTCATCATGGGCGATGCGCCGGTCAGCGTCAGCGCCATCGGCTCTTCGATTGTTGATCCGGAGATCGGCAAGGCCGGCGATGTTGATACTGCGGTCGTGACGATGACCTATGGCGACGGACGCATTGCGGTGATCAAGAATTCGCGCCGTGCTGTTTACGGCTACGACCAGAGGCTGGAAATTCTTGGATCGCAAGGTCTCCTGCAGGCGCAGAACATGCTGGAAAACACAGTGGTCAAATCGACCACATCGGGCGTCAGCGGCGCCAAGCCGACCTATTTCTTTCTTGAGCGTTACATGTCGGCCTACAAGGCGGAATGGGCTGCCTTTGTGGATGCGGTTGTGAACGGCAAGAGTGTTCCGGTTACCCTTGAGGACGGTGTTGCTGCGCTCGCCATGGCAGAGGCTGCGTCACAGTCGGTCAAGACCGGGGTGCCGGTAAGGCTGGCCGATGTCTGAACAATTGTCCAAAAAACTGGATGTGATCACAATCGGGCGTGCGGGTGTTGACCTTTACGGTTCGCAAATCGGCGGACGGCTGGAGGATATGGGATCGTTTGACAAATACATCGGCGGATCGCCCACCAACATGGCCTGCGGCACGGCGCGGCTAGGCTTGAAATCGGCGTTGATCTCAAGGGTTGGTGACGAGCATATGGGCCGGTTCATCCGCGAGGAACTGAGGCGTCACGGTGTTAATACAACCGGCGTGAAAACCGATCCCGACCGACTGACCGCGTTGGTGATACTGGGTATCCGCGACCAAGAGCACTTCCCCTTGATTTTCTACCGGGAAAACTGCGCCGACATGGCGCTTTGCGAGGATGATATCGACGAGGACTTCATCGCCTCGGCGCGCTCGGTGGTTCCAACTGGCACACATCTGAGTAATGAGAAAACCCGTGGCGCCGTCTTGAAGGCTCTGAAGCTGGCGCGCAAACATGGCGCAAGGACAGCGCTCGACATCGACTACCGGCCCAATTTGTGGGGAGTTTTGGGGCATGGCGATGGTGAAAGCCGCTTTGCCGAAAGCGCCGAAGTAACAGCGCAACTGCAGGAAACACTTCATCTTTTCGACTTGATTGTTGGTACCGAGGAAGAGTTCCACATTGCAGGCGGTTCTACCGACACAATCGCGGCCCTGCGGGCAGTGCGTGCGGTTTCTGCGGCAACCCTTGTGTGCAAGCGCGGGCCGATGGGCGCTGTGGCTTTTGAAGGCGATATTCCAGGTAGCCTTGATGATGGTCAGACCGGGCCGGGCTTCCCCATTGAGGTGTTCAATGTTCTGGGCGCTGGCGACGGGTTCATGTCCGGTTTGTTGAAGGGATGGCTCGACGGCGAGGATTGGCCAACGACGCTAAAATACGCCAATGCTTGCGGTGCCTTCGCGGTATCGCGTCACGGCTGCACACCCGCCTATCCAAGCTGGGAGGAATTGCAGTTCTTTTTTGAACGCGGGATTGTCCGCCCTGATCTGCGCAATGATACCGAACTTGAACAGGTGCATTGGGCGACGACCCGTCATACCAGATCCAGCGGTGATTGGCCGGTGATCCGCACATTTGCCTTTGATCATCGGTCGCAGCTGGAGGAAATGCAGGGTTACACTTTGCAAAAGGGGTCTGCCTTCAAGGAACTTTGCCTTGATGCGGCCCTGAAGGTGCAGGACGGCAAATCGGGATTCGGCATCTTGTGCGACAACCGGATCGGGCGTGCTGCCCTTCACCGTGCTTCGGGTAGCGGCTTGTGGATTGGCCGACCCGCCGAGCTGCCAGGCTCGCGTCCGGTTGATTTTGAGACTGACCTCGGCGAGGATCTTGGCAGGTTGAAGGAATGGGCGCGCGAGAATGTCGTCAAGCTTCTTGTATTTTGCCATCCTGATGATGATACGCAGATGCGCCAGTTGCAGGAGGCGCGCGTCAAGCGCATGTTCACGGCTGCACGCCGCAACAATCTTGAGTTTCTTCTCGAAGTGATTCCCTCCAGGGTCGCTCCGGTTGATGATCAGACAACCTCGAAACTGATCCGGCAATTCTATCAGGCTGGTGTCTATCCTGACTGGTGGAAGCTTGAACCGTTCCGCACAGATGCGGCATGGCAAAATGCGGTTGATGCCATAGAGAGCAATGACAGGCGTACGCGCGGTATTGTCGTGCTTGGCCTTGATGCGCCAGAGGATGAATTGTCTGCGAGCTTTGCGCTGGCGGCAAGACAACCACTTGTGAAAGGCTTTGCAGTAGGACGCACGATCTTTGCCGATGCGGCCCGCGCGTGGTTTAAAGGTGAAATGAATGATGCAGACGCGGTGAGACAAATGGCGGAGCGTTATGCAAGGCTTTGTGCCATTTGGGATGAGGCGCGCGCCGAAGCGCATCCAGGTGACAGGCAAGGAGCCAAGGCATGAGCAAGACCATACGATTAACAGCAGCACAGGCACTTGTTCGCTATTTGAGCGCCCAGATGAATGAGGACGGCGATCCGTTCATTGCCGGGGTATGGGCAATTTTTGGACATGGCAATGTTGCCGCAATGGGTGAAGCCCTCTATGGAGCACGCGATAGTCTGCCCACCTGGCGCGGCCATAACGAGCAGACAATGGCCCATGCGGCGATTGCATACGCCAAGCAGCTGTGCCGCAATCGCGCCATGGCGGTCTCAACGTCGATTGGGCCGGGCGCAACCAATATGGTGACAGCCGCAGCGCTTGCCCATGTCAACCGTTTGCCGGTGCTGCTTTTGCCTGGCGATGTCTTTGCCAATCGCGGGCCCGATCCGGTCTTGCAGCAGATCGAAAACTTCAGTGACGGCACAATCAGTGCCAATGACTGCTTCAAACCGGTCAGCCGGTATTTTGATCGGATCACCCGGCCCGAGCAACTTCTCACAGCGCTGCCGCGCGCCTTTCGAACCATGACAGATCCGGCTGATTGCGGCCCGGTTACGCTGGCTTTGTGCCAGGATGTTCAGGCGGAAGCCTATGAGTATCCGGTAAGTTTCTTTGAACAGAAAATCTGGTTCCAGCGCCGCCTTCGTGCCGATGCAAGAGAACTTCAACGCGCAGTAAATGTTATCCGAAATGCGAAAAACCCGGTGATCGTCGCGGGCGGCGGCGTGCATTTTTCTGATGCGACAAATGCATTGCGTGCCTTCGCCGAGACGCACAATATTCCTGTTACCGAAACCCAAGCCGGCAAATCGGCTATGCCTTGGGACCATCCGCTCAATCTTGGCCCCATCGGTGTCACCGGCAGTGAAGCCGCCAATACCATTTGCGCCGGGGCAGATGTAGTGATCGGTATTGGTACGAGATTCCAGGATTTTACCACCGGCTCCTGGGGACTTTTTTCCAACCCGCAACGCAAGCTCATCAGCCTCAATACGGCTGCCTATGATGCTGAGAAGCATGGTGCGCTGCCTGTTCAGGCCGATGCGCAAGCAGGATTGGCTGAATTGTCCTCAGCGCTCAAGGGGTATGCCGCTGATGCATCTATTGACGCGCTCAAGGCAAATTGGTTTGCCAAGGTTGATCCGTTGACAGCCGCGCCGCCATCGGGGGAGCAAGGCAATGTTTTGCCAAGCGACATGCAGGTGATTGGTGCCGTTCAGCGACAGGCCAACAACAACACGGTCGTCATGTGCGCGGCGGGCACCATGCCCGGCGAATTGCACAAGCTTTGGAAGGCGGGTCGGCCGGGCTCCTATCACATGGAATACGGGTTCTCCTGCATGGGCTACGAGATTGCCGGGGCCATGGGAATCAAGATGGCTGAACCCGAACGCGATGTGATCTGCTTTACCGGTGACGGCACCTACATGATGGCCAACTCGGAAATGGCGACAGCGGCGATGATGGGTATTTCCTTTACGGTCGTTGTCACGGACAATCGCGGCTATGGCTGCATCAACCGCCTGCAGATGGGAACCGGCGGCGCCGAGTTCAACAATCTGCTCGATCATACGATCCACGAGCAGCCGTCGGCCATCGACTTTCAAAAACACGCCGAGGCGATGGGCGCTACAAGCGTCAAGGTCTCCTCAATCAGTCAATTGGAAGCTGCCCTGAAAAAGCGGGACACAATCAGGGGGCCTTATGTTGTCGTGATTGATACTGACCCTTATCCTTCAACCCCGCATGGGGGGACCTGGTGGGATGTTGCGGTGCCGGAGGTATCAGAGCGCAGCCAAGTCAATGAAAAGCGCGCCGATTATGAGGCGGTCACAAAAGAAAGAAACACAAAATGAGCATCAAGATTGGTATTTCTCTTGTTGCCTGGCAAAATGACGACCTGCCGGAATTGACAGCAAACTACACCACCGAAGGCGCGATGGAAGACGCTGCACGGATCGGTTATGCCGGGGTAGAACGTGGGCGGCGCATGCCTGCAGACACTGAGGGTTTGCGCGCCTATCTCAACCGCTACGGAGTTGCCCTTTGCGGCGGCTGGTGTTCCGGCAGCCTGATGACTGCCTCGCTTGAAGACGAAAAGGCCGTCATCCGCCAACAGGTTGAACAGTTCGCCGCGCTTGATGCGCCGTGCATTGTCTATGCCGAATGTTCCAACACTGTCCAGGGCCAGATCGCCACGCCGGTCTCGCAGCGCCCCAAGCTCAGCCGGGACGAGGTAATGGCCTACGGTGCCAAACTTTGCGAACTGGCGAAATGGACAGCCGACAAGGGCGTAGTCCTTTCCTATCACCATCACATGGGTGCGATGGTGCAGGACGCCGAAGACATTGACTGGCTGATGGAGGGTTCATCAAGCGAACTGACGCTGCTTTTTGACACCGGGCATCTGCATTTTGCCGGGGCTGATCCTTTGACGGTGCTCAACAAGTGGGCGCACCGTGTGCACCACGTCCATTTCAAGGATGTTCGCCAGAAAGTGCTGGACCAAATCAACGCGAAGGACGGCAGCTTCCTTGATGCAGTGGCGGCAGGCGGTTTCACGGTTCCTGGTGATCCGGACGGATGCATTGATTTTGAGGCGGTGACAAACAAGCTCAAGGCGATGGATTACAACGGCTGGATTGTGGTTGAAGCCGAACAGGACCCAGCGAAGGCCTCGCCCTATGAATATTCAAAAATCGGGTTTGAGCACATTGTCGAAATTTGCAATCGCTCAGGCCTGATTATCACCAGTTGAGGAAACCAATATGCCGGATCTGTTGAGAAAACCCTTCGGAACCCATGGCAAGGTTCACGAGATCACGCCTCAGAGTGCCGGCTGGCGCTATGTCGGCTTTTCGCTCTATCGCCTGCGCAAGGGGGAAAAAGTTAAAGAGGAAACTGGTGAGCGTGAAGTCATTCTGGTCATGGTCGAGGGAAAGGCCTCGGTCATCGGTGCAGGCGGCGACTGGGGCATTTTGGGCGAGCGGATGAGTGTATTCGAAAAATCGCCGCCCCATTGTCTATACCTTCCCAATGGCAGCGACTGGAGCGCCACCGCCGAAACCGACTGTGTCATCGCCGTCTGCTCGGCTCCCGGCAAAAGCGGCCATGAGGCGCGGCGCATCGGGCCTGGCGGCATCACGCTGACAGAGCGCGGCAAGGGCACCAATACAAGGTATATCAACAACATTGCCATGGAAAACGAGGACTACGCCGACAGCCTGCTGGTGACCGAAGTGTTCACGCCGGCCGGCCACTGGTCCTCCTATCCAAGCCACCGCCACGACGAGGACGACTTCCCGCGCATCACTTATCTTGAGGAAACCTACTACCACCGGCTCAACCCGTCATCAGGCTTTGGCATTCAGCGCGTTTATACCGACGACGGAAAGCTCGACGAAACCATGGCTGTCAGCGATGGCGATGTCGTGCTGGTCCCGCGCGGGCATCACCCTTGCGGCGCACCCTACGGCTTCGAAATGTACTATCTCAATGTCATGGCGGGACCCCTTCGCAAATGGCGCTTTGTCCCTGCACCTGAAGTTGAATGGATCATGAAAAGGGACGCGTAAGGGCGCCCCTCGTGATCAACAAAGTGCCTTTATAGAATTGCGGGCAGGTTTAATCCGTGCTCGCGTGCACAATCCAGTGCAATGTCGTAACCGGCATCTGCATGGCGCATTACGCCTGTTGCCGGATCATTCCAAAGGACATTGTTGAGCCTGCGCGCGGCATCATCTGAACCATCCGCCACAATCACCATTCCCGAATGCTGGCTGAATCCCATGCCAACACCGCCGCCATGATGCAACGATACCCAGGTGGCACCCGATGCGGTATTGAGCAGCGCATTGAGCAACGGCCAATCGGAAACGGCATCAGAGCCGTCTTTCATCGCTTCAGTTTCGCGGTTCGGACTTGCAACCGAACCTGAATCCAGATGATCGCGGCCAATCACGATCGGTGCCTTCAACTCGCCGCTGGCAACCATTTCATTGAACATCAATCCGGCGCGGTGGCGATCACCGAGGCCAATCCAGCAGATGCGGGCGGGCAGGCCCTGAAAGGCAATCCGCTCGCGCGCCATATCGAGCCAACGGTGCAAATGGGTATTTTCAGGGAACAGCTTTTTCATTGCCGCATCGGTCTTGTAGATATCTTCAGGATCGCCGGAAAGGGCGCACCAGCGGAACGGACCTATACCCCGGCAAAACAGCGGGCGGATATAGGCTGGTACAAAGCCCGGAAATGCGAAGGCGTTCTCCAGCCCTTCATCAAGCGCAACTTGTCTGATGTTATTGCCGTAGTCGAGCGTTGGAACGCCTGCATTCCAGAAGTCGACCATTGCTGCAACATGGATTTTCATGGAAGTGCGTGCAGCCCTTTCCACAGCCTTGGGGTCGCTCTCCTGTTTAGACTTCCAGTCCGCAACATTCCAGCCGCCCGGCAGATATCCATGCAAGGGGTCATGGGCACTTGTCTGGTCGGTGACGATGTCAGGGCGCGAGCCGCCCTCACGCATCCTTTTTACCAACTCAGGAAAAACTTCTGCTGCATTGCCCAAAAGGCCGACTGATTTGGCCTCACCTTTTGATGTCCAGTCACCAATCATGGCAAGTGCCTCATCGAGCGTGTGTGCCTTGGCATCGACATAGCGGGTACGAAGGCGAAAATCGATGCGGGTCTCATCGCACTCGACAGCAAGGCAGCACGCACCGGCCATGACAGCAGCAAGTGGCTGGGCACCGCCCATGCCGCCAAGGCCCGCTGTCAAAATCCATTTGCCCGACAAATCGCCGCCATAATGCTGACGTCCTGCCTCTACAAAGGTTTCATAGGTTCCCTGCACAATCCCTTGCGTGCCGATATATATCCACGAACCCGCCGTCATCTGACCATACATGGCAAGACCCTTTTTATCGAGCTCGTTGAAATGGTCCCAGTTCGCCCAATGGGGAACAAGATTGGAATTGGCAATCAGGACACGTGGCGCGTCCTTGTGGGTTCTGAATATCCCGACAGGCTTACCCGATTGAACGAGCAAGGTCTCATCGCTTTCAAGCGACTTCAATGAAGCAACAATCCTGTCAAAATCATCCCAAGTGCGCGCTGCACGCCCAATGCCGCCGTAGACGACCAGATCATGTGGATTTTCGGCAACGTCGGGATGCAGATTGTTCATCAGCATGCGCATGGGAGCCTCGGTCAGCCAGCTTTTTGCCGTGATTTGGGTTCCTGTTGCAGGAAATACATCACGCATATTATGGCGGGGGCCTGCAGGTCGATTGGTCATTTGAGTCTCCCGGGATTAAGGGCCAGATCGGCCAGGGTTGTTAGAATTTCAGCGAGGTGTGAGCGCAGCTTATCCGCTTTGGCATTGTCATAAGCCCAGGGCGTTGCCTCGTCTTTCAGATAAGTAGACTGGGCAAGTTCCATCTGGATTGCATGCCAATTTTTCTTGGGTCGCCCATAATGGCGCGTTGTCCATCCGCCCTTGAAACGACCGTTTATAATCGACGTATAGCCAGAGGCCTGCGCGCATAATTTTCCGATAGAGTGTTCAATTTTGGCAGCGCAGGTTTGAGTATTGTTGGTGCCGATGTTGAAATCCGGCAGAACCCCCTCAAACAGAAACGGAATCTGCGAGCGGATAGAGTGGCAATCATAAAGGATGGCAATGCCATGCTTGGCGTGAACGCGATCGATCTCCGCTTCAAGTGCCATGTGATAGGGGAGGTGGAATTCGGTTCGTCTACTTTCGATCTCCTCTGGCGATGGCGGCGTTTGCCAGATTTGATGACCGTCAAAATCAGTCAGCGGCACAAGATCCGTGGTGTTTTGACCTGGATAAAGGCTCGCACCTGACGGATCGCGGTTCGCATCAATGACATAGCGGTGAAACGTGGCGCGAACTGTCGTGGCACCTGGCAAAAGACCATCATAAAGTTTCTCGATGTGCCAGTCTGTATCATCCAGTCCGCAGCCGCGTTCATTGAGTTTCGCCTTGATTTCAGACGGTACATGGGTTCCCGTGTGAGGAAGGCCGAGTATGACTGGACTGTCGCCTTGTATGACTTCTACCGGCTTCATGCGGACAGCTCCGGCAGGTTTGTCATGGCCGCGTTGTTGATTTCATCATCGGCGACCAGTTTGAACGCAAGTTCGAGATCAGGCGCGAGGTAACGGTCTTCTCCAAGGGTGGCTACATCGCGACGCAGTCTTGCAACGACACCTGCAAGAGCCTGGCTGGTCTTCAAGGGAGCCCGAAATTCAATACCCTGCGCGGCACACAACAATTCGACACCCAGTATCCTGTTGAGGTTTTCAACCATCTGGCCGAGGCGGCGTGCACCATGGGCAGCCATGCTGACATGGTCTTCCTGATTGGCGCTCGTTGGCGTGGAATCGGTAACACACGGATTTGCCATGTGCTTGTTTTCGCTCATCAGCGCTGCAGTCGTGACCTCGGCGATCATGTAGCCTGAATTGAGGCCGGGATTGGGCGTCAGGAATGGCGGCAGTTTGAAGCTGAGGACAGGATCAACGATAAGAGCCACTCGACGCTGCGCAATGGCACCGATTTCAGCAATCGCGAGGGCAATCATGTCGGCGGCAAAGCCTACAGGTTCGGCGTGGAAATTCCCGCCCGAAACAATCATATCCGCTTCAATCAGGACAAGCGGATTGTCTGTTGCCGCATTCGCCTCGATTTCAAGTGTACGCGCTGCCATGCGTAACACATCCATAGCCGCGCCGGTTACCTGCGGCTGGCAGCGGATGCAATAGGGGTCCTGAACCCGCGCGTCATCGACAAGATGGCTGTCACGGATTTGCGATCCGGCTAGAAGTTCGCGCATAGCACCAGCGGCGTCGATCTGGCCCGCATGGCCGCGCAGAGAATGGATTTCCGGTTGAAGCGGAGCCGTTGATCCCATGATGGCATCGGTTGTCATGGCAGAGGTGACAAGCGCCGTTTGCGCCGCGCGCCATGCCCCGAACAAACCCGCAAGGGCAAAGGCAGTTGAAAACTGGGTACCATTGATAAGCGCCAGCCCTTCCTTGGCGCTCAACTCGACTGGTTTCAATCCGGATTTGGCAAGGGCGTCAGCGCCTGGCAAAATTTCGCCCTTATACTCGGCCTCGCCAAAGCCCATCATCACTGCGGCCATATGGGCTAGCGGAGCAAGATCGCCCGATGCACCAACAGAGCCCTGAGCCGGGATTTGCGGTGTCACACCTTTGGCCAGCATGCCTTCGAGCAGATCGACAAGTTCCAACCTGACCCCTGATGCACCTCGTCCAAGGCTTAATAACTTCAAAGCCATCATCAGTCGCGCGTGGCGGCGCGGAATTGCCGGACCAACCCCGCAGCAATGCGACAAGATGAGATTGCGTTGAAGGGTTGCCGTGTCCTTGGCGGCAATCTTGACACTGGCAAGTTTTCCAAACCCGGTATTGACCCCGTAGACAGCGGCTGCGCCGGCAGCTGCCTCGGCTATCTTTGCCTGCGCTTTTTCCATTGCCGGGCGGCAGGAAGCATCAAGCCTTGCAGGTTTTTCCTGCCAGAAAATTTCCGCAAGTTGGGCAAGGGTTGCTTTACCGGGGATAAGGGTCAAGGGGGTAGAATGGGTCAAGATTTATTCTCCGATAAAGCGGGTGTGCAGTGGATTGAACCCGATACGGTATGAAAGTTCAGCAGGATACCCGATATTCCAGATCGCAAAATCGGCCCGCTTGCCAACTGCAATTGTGCCCATGTCATCAAGGCCAAGTGCCCGCGCAGCATGCGCCGTAACCCCTTGAAGTGCCTCGAGCGGGGTCATGCGAAACAGTGTGCAGCCCATGTTCATGGCCAGTAAAAGTGATGTCATGGGCGATGAGCCGGGATTGCAGTCGGTTGCAAGGGCCATCTTCACACCATGCCTGCGAAAGGCGTCAATCGGCGGCATTCGGGTTTCCCGAAGGGTATAAAATGCTCCCGGAAGAATGACGGCGGTCGTATTTGCCTTTGCCATCGCCGCAACGCCGTCCTCATCCAGATACTCAACATGGTCGGCAGAGAGTGCGCCGTAGCTTGCGGCCAGTTTGGCACCGCCGAGATTTGACAATTGCTCGGCATGCAGCTTGACCGGCAGTCCGAGCGACTTGGCAACATCGAACACTTTTGCGATTTGCGCAGGGGAAAAGGCAATGCCCTCGCAAAAACCGTCAACCGCATCAACAAGGCCTTCGCTGTGCGCTGCAATAAGGGCAGGGATGCATACTGTATCGATGTAGGCGTCCGCCCTGTCTTTGAACTCCGGCGGAACCGCGTGTGCCCCCAGAAACGTGGTGACAATGCGAACAGGTCGGATCTCGCCGATTTTGCGGGCAGCCCGCAGCATGGTGAGTTCAGTATCCCGGTCAAGTCCGTAACCGGATTTTATCTCGATAACGCAGACCCCTTCGCTGATCATCGCGTCAATCCGCGGTAGCGCCGAGGTAACAAGTTCGTCCAATGTAGCCAATCGGGTGGCTTTGACCGTGGAAATGATACCGCCGCCCGCCCGTGCCACTTCTTCATAGCTTGCACCATTGAGGCGCATTTCAAATTCCAAGGCGCGGTTTCCACCAAAAACCACATGCGTATGACAGTCGATCAACGACGGCGTTGCCAGCCGCCCGCCAAAGTCTGTTGCCGGGAATCTGGATAACTCTGGCGGAAGGTCGCTTCCTGATCCTATCCAGACAATCTCCCCGTCTTTTGTCGCAATGGTGGCGTCGTCCAGGAGACCGTATGAAACGTCACCTTCGGTCATGGTTGCCAACCGCAAACGGGTTAAAAGGTGGTCTGCCACATTAGGCCCTTCAACAAGCTGATATATCCAACGGAAGCGAAATCGAGATTTCACTTGCAGCCTAATAACAATTTGCTATTATGTCTAGACATAAAATTTCGAACTGGGATATTACCGTGATTTTTGCAAAACGGGCTTTGCTCGCGACGGGTTGGGCGGATGATGTAAGACTGACCGTTGAGAGCGGGACGGTTTCGGCGGTTGCGACACGTTCGAAGGCGGCAACCGGCGATGTTCTGGTCGATACCCTGCTACCTGCGCTCGGAAATCTGCACAGCCACACATTTCAGCGTTCGATGGCAGGCATGACCGAAATGCGCGCCGCAGGGCGCGACAGTTTCTGGACCTGGCGCGATCTGATGTACCGCTTTGTTGATCGTTTGACACCCGAACAGATCGAGGCAATCGCGGCGCTGGTATTCATGGAAATGCAGGAGAGCGGTTTCAGCGCTGTCGGTGAGTTTCATTATGTGCATCACCAGAAAGGTGGCAATCGCTATGACGATATTTGTGAATTGTCGAATAGAATATTCGCTGCGGCAAAAACAACCGGAATAGGTCTGACACACCTTCCGGTGCTTTACACCTATGGTGGCGCGGGAAAGGCAGCACTCAATTCCGGGCAATTGCGTTTTGGAAATTCCGTAGACCAGTTTCTTGAACTGGTCGGTTCTGCCGGGAACGGACTTTTGCAATTACCGAATGATTGCCGGATTGGCATTGCTCCCCATTCGCTTCGCGCCACTTGCCCGGATGATTTGAAGCAGTTGCTGGCTGCAAATGTTTCCGGTCCGGTTCACATGCATATCGCTGAACAGACCAAGGAAGTTGAAGACATTAGTGCATGGCTTGGTGCCCGCCCTGTTGAATGGCTGTTGGCAAATGCAAAGGTTGATGAAAACTGGTGTTTGATCCATGCAACCCATATGAGGGACAGCGAAACGCGCCACCTCGCAAAATCCGGTGCAGTGGCTGGACTGTGTCCGGTCACCGAAGCCAATTTGGGTGATGGCATATTCAACGGTCCCGCCTATCTCGAGGCAGGGGGGAGTTTTGGTGTTGGTTCAGATTCGAACGTCCTTGTTTCCCTTGTTGAAGAACTGCGGACACTTGAATATTCGCAGCGCCTGCGCGATCGTGCCCGAAATGTCATGGTTGTGGGTGAGGGGTCTGTTGGCAAAAAGCTTTATACAGGTGCAGCCAAAGGGAGTGCACAGGCACTTGGTCGCAATGCAGGAGAGATTTCGGTCGGCAAACTGGCCGATCTGGTTGCTATTGACAGTACAACGCCTGCCCTTTGTGCCTTGCATCAGGATCAACTGCTTGATGGACTTGTTTTTGCCGCCAAAGATGATGTGGTGACAGATCTGTGGTCTGCTGGCCGCCACTGTGTCAGCCATGGGCGGCACAAGGAGCGCGGTGCGATCATAGCAAACTACAAAAGAGCGGTAGCCAGGCTGCTGGCCGATGTCTGAGAATTTACCTCGAGCGTGACAACCAACACAGCATCGCCCTCGCCTAATGTCAGATCAACCGGATTGCCATTGGTAAGCACCGTATCGCCAAATCCAAGCAGTATGGCTTCAGCCAGTTTCGCATTTCCCTTTAGACCGACAACAGCAAAGGTACGTCCCGTCGCAGGCTCAAGTGCCATGTTTGCCGGAGCAGACAAAACGCGGACATTTGCGCTGCAATGCAACGGATCAAACATCACATTAAGATCGCGCAGAGGGCCGTCGATAAGCGTCGAGCTGATTTTATCCCCTCCGTCAAATGTAATTGGGCTATAAAGCGTGGCTTCTAAATTCCTCTCCACACCTTCAAGGCGCATTCCATTGCCTTCAATCACGGTCAGTATTCTGGTAAGGCCGGAAAAATTGGAAAAGGGGCCATCGCTTGCCACATCGGCCATGCTGAGCCGCCAGACAATTGCCTCGTCATTTTTCAAAACAGCGATTTCCCGCGTGATACCGCCGCCATTTTTCCAGGGAATTGTTGCCAGGTCTTCAAATCTGATAATGCGCAACAAGTGCTTCCTTGCCAGTGTGTCAGTATTTGTTCATAGCTAATATGTGCAGGCATAATAATCCAGCGAAGAACATGAACGTGTCGGAAAAAACAGGATATCGTCAAATCAAGGCCGAAGTGTTTCGGCGTATTCGCTCCGGGCAGTATTGTCCGGGCGAACTTCTGCCGGGTGAGGTTGAACTCGCGGCAGAATTTGGCTGTGCGCGAGCGACTGTCAACCGTGCCATGCAGGAATTGTCTGATGATGGCATTATCGACCGCCGCCGAAAGGGGGGCAGCCGTGTCAAGCTTTCGCCAAACCGTCAGGTGAAGTTCGATATTCCGCTTATTCGCACTGAAATCGAGGCAAAGGGTGCCATTTATCGTTATGATCTGATTTCAAGCTTGGTGCAAAGTGCGCCGGACTGGCTTGTTTCACGGCTGGATATTGCGCAGGGAACACCGGTTCGTCATGTCCGGTGTCTGCATCATGCAGACGGTATACCCTTTCAGTTCGAGGACAGGTGGATCAATCTGGTCAGCGTGCCACGGGCGCAGATAGCCGATTTTTCAATTGAAGGCCCAAACGAATGGCTGGTGCGGGATGTGCCTTATACCAATGCCGAGATCAGGTTTTCAGCGACAAAGGCTGACAGCTTTGTGGCGGGGCAGTTGCAGACGGCAATTGGCCAGTCGATATTCATGGCTGAGCGCACGACCTGGCTTTCCGGCGCTCCGGTGACCAATGTGCGGCTCTATTTTGCCCCTGGCTATGAAATGATCGCAACCTATTAAGGCAACGTTTATGTGCATCCTTGCCGGGATGGCGGGAATGGTAGGAACTCCGGTTGATAAACAATTCCTGCTTGATGACAAAAAATGCTGCATTAAAATAGTCAACGGCTGTGAATTTTTCTCGTTTCAAACTTTAAATGCATGGAAGCATTTTTCCGATCTGCTACTGGATGATCCGGCAATGCGCCCAGCCCTGACAGACAACAAGGACAGCAGATGAAAACCTCCATCGCGACCGTATCAATCTCCGGTAACCTGACTGAAAAACTCAACGCGATTTCAAAGGCAGGTTTTGACGGTCTAGAAATTTTTGAGCAGGATTTTCTGACACATGACGGGCCGCCAAAAGAGGTTGGCAACATGATCCGCGATATGGGTCTGGAAATCATGCTTTTCCAGCCGCTGCGTGATTTCGAAGGTCTGCCGGAAGCGCTGAGGGCAAAGGCATTTGACCGCGCCGAACGCAAGTTCGATCTGATGCAGGAATTGGGAACCGACCTGGTGTTGATATGTTCTTCGGTGCATCCCGCCGCATTGGGCGGAATTGACCGGGCAGCCGCTGATTTTCACGAACTGGGGGAACGGGCGGCCAAGCGCGGTTTGCGAGTTGGCTACGAGGCGCTCGCCTGGGGCAAGCACGTCAACGACCATCGCGATGCATGGGAAATTGTTCGCCGTGCAGACCACGCAAATATCGGCCTGATCATTGACAGTTTTCACACCCTTGCCCGCAAGATAGATCCCGAAACACTGCGCCGAATCCCCGGTGACAAAATATTTTTTGTCCAATTGGCCGATGCCCCACTTATTGACATGGATCTCTTGTACTGGTCACGCCATTTCCGCAACATGCCCGGCGAAGGTGATCTGCCTGTGACAGATTTCATGCGTGCCGCAATGGCAACCGGTTACAAAGGGCCTGTTTCCCTCGAGATTTTCAACGACCAGTTTCGCGGCGGCAGCCCGAACACAATTGCTGCCGATGGCTATCGCGCGCTCATCGCATTGATGGATGATGTCAAGAAGAACGAGCCCGATGTCAGAATTGACCTTCCCAAAATACCGGCCCGTACCCAGGTCGCCGGTATTTCCTTTGTCGAGTTCGCCTCCCAAGGCGAAGAGGCGAAATCGCTGCAGCGCCTGTTGCAAACTCTCGGTTTTGAATTGGCCGGAAACCATATTGCCAAGCAAATCCAGCTCTGGCAGCAGAATGATATCAGAATTGTTCTCAATCTTGAAAACAAGGGCCATGCCCACAATGCTTACGTTATGCACGGAACAACTGTTTGCGATATCGGGCTATCAGTCGATAATGCCAATGCTACGGTCAAGCGCGCATCGCATCTGGGAACCAAACCCTTCAAGCAGCCTATCGGTCCAGGCGAACTGGATTTGCCGGCTATTAGGGGTCTCGGTGGCAGCGTCCTGCATTTCCTTGATGAGGCAACCGGACTGGACAAAGTCTGGGAAGTTGAGTTTGACGCAGGCTCCAATGTATCTGGCAACGCCGGCCTCAAGCGCATTGATCATCTTGCGCAAACGATGAGCTATGATGAAATGTTGAGTTGGGCGCTGTTTTACACGACGCTTTTTGACATGCAAAAATCGCCGATGGTTGACGTGGTGGACCCTGATGGTCTCGTACGCTCACAGGCGATGGAATCAAGGGATGGCGCTTTCAGGATTACTCTCAACGGTGCTGAAACCCATCGCACCCTTGCCGGCAATTTTCTAGCAGACAGTTTTGGGGCTTCCGTCCAGCATATTGCCCTAGCAACCAATGACATGTTCGAGACTGCAAAAAAACTGCAGGTACTGGGTTTTGACCGTCTCCCAATGTCCGAAAACTACTATGCTGACCTAACCGCCCGCTTTGACCTTGATGCTGGCTTTGTAGCCAAACTTCAGGCTTTTGATATTCTCTATGATGAAGACGCGACAGGCAGTTTCCTGCAACTGTACTCCAGGCCATTTGCCGGCGGCATGTTCTTTGAAGTCATTGAACGGCAGAAAGGCTACAGAGGATATGGCGCACCAAACGCTCCGTTCCGAATTGCCGCTCAAAAAAGATTGGCAAGACCCAAGGGCATGCCAAAGATGTGATGTGGCCACCGCGTGTTGATTTCTTGTTTTTGTCGTTGACATGTATAATTGGTAGCTTTTGTAACTTATAAGCTTTAGGTTCCTGGCATGTCAGACAAAAACGCATTCGACCTTCGGGATTTCATGCCGTATCTGCTAAACCAGGCAGCAGAAATTTCGAGCCTTGAATTTCAGCAATATTACCGGGCTAGATATGGTATGTTGCGGACCGAGTGGCGGGTCTTGTTTCATCTTGGCAGATATGGCGAAATGACAGCCCGCGAGATTTGTGAACGCGCCAGAATGCACAAGACCAAAGTCAGCAGGGCTGTAGCGGCTTTGCAAGAAAAGCGGTTTCTAACCCGCAGCCAGTCCGACACCGACCGCCGGCAGGAACAATTGGGATTGACCGCCGCAGGCAAGGCAGCCTTTGATGATTTGTATCTCGAGGCGCAATCTTTCGACAAGAAAATGGCTTCGAGATTTACCCCTGAGGAAACGGCAATCCTGCGACGGTGTCTCATGGAAATTGCCAGGCTGTAAGCCTTGATCCAAATTGTATCGCGCGTTTTGTTGGATGCAAAGCTGCCGGTTATCGCGTTCCCGCCACGCAATAAGTGTGACTTGTCAAATACATGACGATTAATGCAGGTGGTGCGACAATAAGCAGTTTATGATTGAATGCTTTTTACAGGCATCATGCGAATGCCCAGTGTTGAAAATACAGTTTCACCGCCGGAGCATGGAGTTTTAAATGGATGTTGATTTGACTGCGGAAACGCTGGCTCGATTGCAATTTGCTTTCACGGTTTCATTTCATATAATTTTTCCGGCTTTTTCGATTGGATTGGCAAGTTACCTGGCGGTGCTCAACGGACTTTGGCTGTGGACCAAAGAGACCCGTTTTCTGACGCTTTTCGAATACTGGAAAAAGATTTTCGCCGTCGCCTTCGGAATGGGCGTCGTTTCCGGCATAGTAATGTCCTATCAGTTCGGAACCAACTGGAGCGTATTTTCGGACAAGACAGGCCCGGTCCTTGGACCGTTGATGGCCTATGAAGTGCTCTCCGCTTTTTTCCTGGAAGCGGGATTTTTAGGCATCATGCTGTTCGGCCGTGACCGCGTTGGTCCGGGGCTTCACATGTTCGCCACTGCGATGGTCGCATTCGGCACACTCATGTCGGCAACCTGGATTTTGTCCGTCAATTCGTGGATGCACACGCCAGCCGGATATTCGATCAACGAGGCAGGGCAGTTTGTTCCCGAAGACTGGTTTGCGATCGTCTTCAATCCGTCCTTTCCTTACCGCCTGGTTCATATGGTGCTGGCCGCCTATCTGACGGTCGCCTTTGTCGTTGCGGGTGTCGGTGCCTGGCACTTGCTGCGTGGCAATGCCGGACCTGCCACCAGGACGATGTTTTCGATGGCCATGTGGATGGCAATCTTTGTCACGCCGATTCAGATATTTGCAGGCGATGAACATGGTCTCAACACGCTCGAACATCAGCCGGTCAAGATCATGGCCATGGAGGGCCATTATGACAGCCACCCCGAAGGAGCGCCTTTGATCTTGTTCGGCATCCCCAATCCGGCAGAAAAGCGGATTGATTATGCTATCCAGATTCCCAAGGCTTCGAGCCTTATCCTGAAACATGATCTCAACGCCCCGATGCTGGGTCTGGATACAGTTCCTGACGATCTGGAGCCGCCTGTGGCAATTGTTTTTTGGAGCTTCCGCATCATGGTGGGCCTTGGATTTGCCATGCTGGGTATTGGCTTGTGGGGGATTCTGGCCCGCTGGCGCCAACGCCTGTACGACGCAAAATGGCTTCACCGCGCAGCGTTGCTGATGGCGCCATCCGGCTTTGTTGCCGTTCTTGCGGGATGGATTACAACCGAAGTCGGACGTCAGCCTTTCACCGTTTACGGACTGCTGCGAACTTCCGACTCTCTTGCTCCAATAGCCGCACCAGCAGTAGCAACCTCACTGCTGGCCTTCATCATTGTCTATTTCTTCGTCTTTGGAGCGGGAGTGTTTTACATCCTCCGCCTGATGGCCGAACCCCCTTCAAGACAGACGCAGTCTTTGCACGAGGGACCTATCCGTACTGCTGGCAGTCTTGAGTCACCCTTGCATGAAAAACCGGCCCGTCCGGTGGGAGAATAAGCTGATGACGATTGATCTTCCTTTTGTCTGGGCAGCCATCATAGCCTTTGCCGTTCTTGTCTACGTAGTGCTGGATGGTTTCGACCTCGGTGTGGGTATCCTGTTTCCTTTCGCTGACAACAGCAAGGACCATGATGTGATGATGAATTCTGTTGCCCCGGTTTGGGATGGAAATGAGACCTGGCTTGTCATGGGCGGCGGGGGCTTGTTTGCTGTTTTCCCGCTGGCCTATGCAACAGTGCTGCCTGCACTGTATATGCCGATTACCATCATGTTGCTGGCGCTGGTATTTCGCGGCGTGGCTTTTGAGTACCGTTGGCGCACCAAGCGTTGGCGTCCTGTTTGGGACATAGCATTTTTCGGCGGCTCACTCATCGCATCGCTCATGCAGGGTATTGCACTTGGAGCGCTGGTTCAGGGAATTCACATTGAAAATCGCGCATACGCCGGTGGCTGGTGGGATTGGTTGACGCCATTTACAATTCTGACCGGAGTTGCGGTGGTTTCCGGCTATTGCCTTCTGGGAGCAACATGGCTGGTGATGAAAACCGAGGGCAATCTTCAGATGCGAATGCGCAATATGGCCTGGATATTCGCAATAGCCACTTTGATGTTCATGGCACTGGTCAGCCTGATCACACCGTTTCTGGATCCGGTTTATTTTCGGCGCTGGTTTGCCTTTCCGACGATTATCTTCAGTTTTGCGATGCCCGCGCTTGTTCTTGTCGCCGTTTGGAAACTGTTCGCCGGCCTGATCGACCAAAATGACTATTCGCCATTTCTGGCATCGCTGGCTATTTTCATTCTAAGTTTTGTTGGAATCGGCATTAGCTTTTATCCCAATATCGTTCCACCATCGCTTAGCATCTGGGACGCTGCAGCGCCTGACAGCAGCCTCGCTTTCGCCCTCTATGGAACAGTGGTTCTGGTGCCTCTTATTCTTGCCTACACGGCCTATTCATATTGGGTGGTTCGCGGCAAGGTAAACCCGGACGAGGGGTATCATTGATGGCGGCTCGCCAAACCCTGAAACGCGTCGCCTGGTTTGTTGCTTATTGGATTGTCGGGGTTCTGGCCCTGGCAATCGTCGCCTATGGCATAAGGCTGTTTATCGGCTAGGCCAACTACTTGACGAACACCAGTTCGGAGATATTTCCGTGTTCATAAACCCATGCTTCGCGCTCGCCCTTGAAAAATCGGCGATCAGGCGGGCAATTTTCAAGATCAAGGTTCTCCGCATTGAGATAGATGGCCTCGATCATTTCCGCATATTCGCGGGCCATTTCCTCGTCGGTTTTTCTCGGCATGTTTGCAAGCGTCTCCGCTTCTTCGATGGTCGGCAGGTTGATCCCACTATCAACTAGTCTCATTTCGCGTGCTCCGTACGAATCGCTTTTGTTAATGCGATTTTCGCCCTGAAACGTAACCGACTGGTTAATGACGGGAATTAGTTGTCAAATTATCTCAGATTCATTTGTGAGGAAAATGCCAGCAGTGCTGTTCAATGCCTACAGTTTTCCAGTTTCAGTGTAGAAAATGCATAAATACAAAGATTTGTGAGGGGCTTTCAGTTATCCCCTCATCCCACTAAGATGCCTCACACATTTACCGCGACGAATCGCAGGAGATCCCTTTGTTCCACACGTTTTTTCCCAGACCGAAACAGTTTTTCCTGTCATTTCTGGTTTGGTGCGCCATCACGATGGGATACTGGTATGCCGGGGGCGGTAATGTGGCTGGGGGCATAATCGGCCTGCCACCGCAGGAAGGTGCCGACGAACTGGCTACAGTCGCCTTCTTCTTCTCCAGCGACATGATCTGGTTCTATATTTACTATGCCGCCTGTGTGCTGCTTTTTACAGCGTTCTGGTTTTGGTACTCACCGCACAAATGGCAGGCGTGGTCGGTCTTCACGTCCGGCTTTATCCTTTTCACCACTGCTTTTTCAGTTCAGACCAGCGTGGCGCTCAACAATTGGCGCAGACCTTTTTTCGATTCGATACAACAAGCCCTTACCGGGGATACCAAAGGCACTATTCCGCCTTCGACGATCTATGGCGGCATCATTGATTTTCTCACGATTGCCTTTGTCTGGATTGCAGTACTTGTTGTTACCAGATTTGTGGTCAGCCACTACATTTTCCGCTGGCGCACCGCGATGAACGATTACTATGCCGAGAACTGGGTCAATCTCAGTCACATCGAGGGGGCATCCCAGCGTGTTCAGGAAGACACCATGCGATTTGCTGAAACGGTTGAGGCACTCGGTGTCAATGCGATTGATTCCGTTTTGACACTGATCGCATTTCTTCCCATCCTTTACGGTCTATCAGCCAGCATCACCGAGCTACCCATCATTGGCCAGATTTCAGCACCGCTGGTTCAGGCTGCGATTTTCTGGTCCGTTTTCGGAACAGTCCTTTTGGCAGTCGTCGGAATAAAACTGCCCGGCCTATATTTCAAGAATCAGCGGGTGGAAGCTGCCTACCGCAAGGAGCTGGTCTACGGAGAGGACGACAAATCCCGTGCCGAACCAATGACGCTCGGCGCCCTGTTTGCCAATGTGCGGAAGAACTATTTCCGGCTTTATTTCCACTATGCCTATTTCAACGTCGCCCGTTATTTTTATCTTCAGGCAGACAATGTGTTTGCCATTCTGCTGCTGGTGCCCACCATCGCGGCAGGTGCCATTACTTTCGGATTTTTCCAGCAGACTTTGTCAGCGTTCGGGCAAGTATCCAGTTCTTTCCAATATTTGGTCAATTCGTGGGGAACGATTGTAGAATTGCTCTCAATTCACAAGCGTCTAAAAGCCTTCGAAGCGGCAATGAGCGGCGAACCTCTTCCCGATATTGATCAGGAATATATTGTGAAGCAGGGGATTGTCCCCGATATTGATGGTTTGAGCAGTGAGGACAAGGTAAAACCTGTCTAGGCTCCGGGAAGGCTACCAGCAGATGCGGGAGAAAATCACATGACATGGCTGATCATTGGCTTGATAATGTTTCACGGGCTGCACTCTTTCCGCATGATTGCGCCCCAATGGAGATCGGCCCGCATCGCCTCAATGGGTGAAGGACCTTGGAAAGGTGCCTATTCGATCGCATCCGTCATCGCATTTGTGGTGCTTGTTTGGGGATACTACCAGGCATCGCAAGATTTTGATTATCTCTACACGCCGCCCGCATGGGGTCGCCATTTGGCGTATCTGCTGATGGCACTGTCCTTTGTCAGCCTGATGGTTTTCAATCTCAAACCAGGAATCCTGAAGCCGGCGCTTGATCATCCGTTTCTTTTGGCCGTTATTCTTTGGTCAATTGCCCATCTGCTGGTCAACGGCACCCTTGCTTCCACCCTGCTGTTTGGCTCTTTTTTGATTTGGGCAATTCTCAACCGTATTTCGGTTGCACGCCGCGACGCGCCTCTTCCGGCACGGGGACCTGTCTCGAATGACATCATGGCCGTTGTCTCCGGTCTTGTGTTATGGTTCCTGTTTATATGGAAGTTGCATTACTGGCTTTTTGGCGTTGCGCCGCTGGGGTGATCCCTGTTTAAGAGGCGTTGCGGCAAAACATTCCATCGCTGCAAGCCTTCGTCATTGCTTTTCAATACCATTGTCCGGTAAAAGGCTTTTCAATTCCGCCGTTTTATCCGGCGTGTACAAATAATCCTCAGATTAAAGACGGGCTAAATGGCAGAAGATACCTTTATTCGCGAAGTTGACGAACAGTTGCGTCATGACCGCGCTCACGAGTTCTGGGCGAAATATCGCATTTTTATCATCGGTGCAGCTGTGCTTGTCGTGCTGGCAACCGCAGCGATTGCTGCATGGGAATATTATTCTAGCAGTCAATCTGCCGCCATGGGCGACAAATATGTCGATGCTATTGCCTTGTCCAATGCCGGACAGCATGAAGAGGCAATGAAGGCACTTGAGACAATCAGCGCAGAAGGTCCTGCTGGCTACGCATCACTTGCAAAGCTTCGTATCGCAGGCGAAAGCGCTGCCAAAGGCGACAAGGATGCTGCGTTGAAAGCTTTCGACGCCATAGCTGCTGACAGTTCTGCGCCGGAGATATTCCGCAACGTAGCAACCCTGAGATCAGGATTGTTGGCAGTGGACCTCGAATCCTATGATGCTGTTGAAAAGCGGCTTTCCACTCTCGCTGCAGCAGGAGCTTCCTTTCGCCATTCGGCCCGTGAGGCACTGGGCATTTCAGCGATGAAGGCAGGCAATGACCAGAAAGCTTTCGAATGGTTCCAGGCGGTCTCCGATGATGCCGATGCTTCAGGTGGTGTTCGCAGCCGTGCACAGTTGATGCTGAAAATTCTTGCCGGCAAAGGCATCACCTCTAAAGGGTGACGATCAAAATCGGCCTGAATGATATTTCCCCTTGGGGTTGGTGATGTGCATCAGCAACAAGTGACCTTTGAAGAAGACCTAAATGACCTTTACAGTAGCAATCATTGGTCGGCCAAATGTCGGCAAATCCACCTTGTTCAACCGTCTGGTGGGCAAGAAGCTGGCGCTCGTCGATGATAGGCCCGGTGTTACCCGCGACCGCCGGATGGCCGATGCCCATATTGGCGATCTTGAGTTTCAGGTCATTGATACCGCCGGTCTTGAAGAAGCCGCTGAAGACAGCCTCGAAGGCCGCATGCGTGAGCAGACCGAAAAGGCGATCGCGGAAGCGGATGTAAGCCTGTTTCTTGTCGATGCGAAAGCCGGGATAACGCCCACCGACAAAAGTTTTGGCCAACTGCTGCGGCGCAGCGGAAAAAAGGTGGTGTTGGTTGCCAACAAGATGGAAGGCAAACTCGGCGAGGCCGGTTACTATGATGCTTTTTCGCTGGGTTTTGGCGAACCTGTTCCGATTTCTGCCGAACATGGCGTTGGCATGGGCGATCTTTACAATGCCCTTGTAGAGGCTGTCGGCGAAGACCGCGCCTATAACCAGGGCATTCACGCGATTGATGACGAAGAAGTCGAAGAGGAATTTGAGGACTGGGAACTCGACGAAAACGGCGAAGAGATCATCCCGGCCTACGATACCTCAAAGCCTTTGAGAATTGCGGTGGTCGGCAGACCCAATGCCGGCAAGTCCACATTGATAAACCAGATGGTTCAGGAAGAGCGGCTCCTGACTGGACCTGAAGCAGGTATCACCCGTGATTCCATCTCGGTCGCCTGGGAGTGGAATGGCCGCGCGATCAAACTGTTTGATACTGCTGGAATGCGCCGCAAGGCTCGCATTGATGAAAAGCTGGAGAAAATGTCCGTTTCGGATGGATTGCGTGCAATCAAATATGCAGAGGTTGTGATTATCGTTATTGATGCACAGATACCTTTCGAAAAGCAGGATGTTCAAATCATTGATCTGATCATCCGAGAGGGCAGGGCGCCTGTCATTGCAGTCAATAAATGGGATCTGGTGGAAGACCGCCAGGCGCGCCTTGCTGAAATTCGTCAAATGTCAGAGGAAAGTTTGTCGCAGGTCAAAGGCCTAAAGGTCATGCCGCTATCGGGTCTGACCGGCGAAGGGCTGCCCAAATTGATGCAGGCAGTTTTTGAGGTCCATGAGCAATGGAACCGCCGAATTCCAACGGCGAAGCTCAACCGCTGGCTTGATGATATTCAGGCGCATCATCCGCCGCCGGCAGTATCTGGCCGCCGGATCCGGATGAAATACATAACCCAGGCAAAAGCCCGACCGCCAAGCTTTATGGTTCATTGTACTCGCCCTGAGTCCATGCCGGATTCTTATACCCGCTATATGATTAACCAGATTCGTGAGAGTTTCGACCTGTGGTCGGTTCCAATCCGGTTGTTTTTGCGCAAGGGCGACAATCCCTATGCTTCCAAACGCAAGAAGCATTGATCAAAAACCGGTTTACCGGCGCTTTCTACGATTGGCCGTAATTCTTCCGGATTGGTGACACAAACCGCTTCTATTCAACTGGCTCATTCACGTGGGACAGCGGCATTTGGCGGATCAATTCTTCATCACGGGCAGAAAATGCCCAGGTTAACGTTTCAGAAATTTCTCCTTAACCCAATATCAAGGTTAACAAAGCAATATCGTTTTCGATCACAGATACGGTCAAAACGATTTGTTTGGAGTAGTGTTTTGCGTAATCCAGAAAACGAAGGGCAGACCATTATTGGTCGCCTGAAACAAGGTTTGTTTCCCGTCATTGCCGCCACGGTGCTTTTCCTGACATATCCGGGTTTGATATCCTATCAGGATGTTTCAAGCCTGACCCGTACCGAGGCTAGCGTCGCATCAGGCCAGCGCTGGCTCGCCAGCATCAATCAGCAACCGGGTGTATCCAGAATTGTTACCGGTTCCGTTGAAAAGAAAGTGCGCATTGAAAGTGCTGCGGCTGAAAATGGGTCAGATATCGCCGGACGTTTGGTATTTGAAGAGAGACTTCAGCCTGAACCACAGACTGTCAACCGTGCCCTCAAAGGCGATCGTGTAGTATCAGTTACAGTCCAGCGCCCGCCGGACCATTTTTCCGCAGGTTCTGTAGTTGAGCGTCACACCATGTGGACCCCCCTCAATGTCAGCAAGAAACTTGAACTGGCCTTTGTAAAGGCAATGCCCTCAAAACAGGCTTTCAAGGTAGCGTCGGCATTCCACATGAAAAAGCCGAAAGCCGACAAATTTGCACCAAAGGCGGATCTTCCTGTGATGGTCGCAAGCCTGGTCAAGGAATCGATACCGAACGTTTTGGCCTATTCCGCTGAACCTGAATTTGAACGTTCGCCCTTTGCCGAGATACTTGTGGACAACAGCCCGATCAATATCGTGCCGCGCCTTGGCAAGGGCGATCACGAATGGGCAGCCGATCCGCTGCCAAAATCATCTTTTTCCGATAGTGAGCAACATTGCCTGACAGCCGGAATATATTTTGAGGCACGCGGTGAACCAGTGAAAGGGCAGGCAGCAGTTGCTCAGGTGATTCTCAACCGTGTCAAAAACCCGACCTATCCAAACTCGATCTGCGGTGTTGTCTACCAGAACAAGAATTGGCGAAACCGGTGCCAGTTTTCCTTCGCCTGCGATACCATCAAGGACAAGGTCAGCGACCCCAAGCGCTGGAACACAGCCAAATATGTTGCGCGTGAAACAACAGAAGGCCGTATTTGGCTCAAGGAAGTTGGTTCATCCACTCACTATCATGCAACATACGTGAATCCCAAATGGGCCCATTCAATGAAAAAGGTCGGGCGAATCGGATTGCATATTTTCTACCGCACATTCGGTGGCGGTTGGTCGTGATCCTTGGATAATTTGACAAAACACATGAAAGTCGGCTCTGTTTCAGGCCGGCTTTTGCGTTTGTACAAACAGGATTCTCGCCATCGGCACAAAGACGCATTGTCGCACAGCTCAAGTTTATATGAAACATCATAAAAAACAGCGACTTAAGTAGCATCGTCATGCCTTGACAGGTGCGGGTCTCAAATCTATGTTGCGCGCGACTTGGCAGGCTGGTGTAACTTTGTGTTTCTGGCCGGTTGGAATGTTGAAATAGTCTGGAATTTGACCGGCTTATGGCTGGAAAAGGCGACAGAGCGAATTTTATGGGGTATAGACCTCATGGATTGATCAGCAGTTTGGACCGGAGTGAATGGGAAACAAAGACGACGACCTCGCTGATCAGCAGCGGAAAGCGCGTTTGAGCTCTTTGGAGCAGCGTCTGGCAAAGAGCCGGGCAGAAGATGCGAAACAGGCTGCACCATCGACCGGTAAGCCGGGATATGGAAATGCGCTTAAAATGTCGAGTGAGTTCATCTCGGCGATTTTGGTGGGGGCTCTGATCGGATATCTGATCGATACCTTCGCTGGAACGACACCCTGGGCCATGATTATCATGCTGCTTCTGGGTTTTGTTGCAGGCGTTCTTAATGTATTGCGCTCTACCGGAAGTGTGGCCGATCCCTATCAGGCGGGATGGGTCAGCAAGCCGGACAGGGCTAAAGATCAAAAAGGCTCTAAAAAAGCTCCCGATGATCTTTATGACGACGATGACTGATAAGAATTTTTGAAGATTAAGAATTTTTCGGATTTAGAGGAAAACACCCGTGTCTAACGATCCAATTCATCAGTTTCACCTAAACAAACTGATTCCACTGGACATTGGCGGTATGGACATTTCCTTCACCAATTCATCCCTGTTCATGGTTGTTACTGTTGCGGCTACATCAGCTTTCCTGATCTGGGCAACCAGCGGACGAGGTCTTATCCCGACCCGCGGCCAGTCACTTGCAGAAATGTCCTATGAATTTGTTGCCTCCATGCTTCGCGACGGAGCCGGGTCGGAGGGAATGAAATTTTTCCCGCTCGTGTTCTCGCTTTTCATGTTTGTTCTTGTCGCCAACCTCTTTGGCATGTTCCCGTATTTCTTCACAATCACCAGTCATATTATCGTGACCTTTGCATTGGCAATGCTCGTTATCGGCACTGTTGTGTTTTATGGTTTTTATAAAAACGGCCTGAGCTTTCTCAAACTGTTTGTCCCAAGCGGTATTCCGGCCATTCTGATGCCGTTGGTGATCATGATTGAAGTCATTTCCTTCATTTCCCGCCCGATCTCGCTATCCGTGCGTCTATTTGCAAACATGCTTGCAGGCCACATCACGTTGAAAGTGTTTGCCGGTTTTGTGGCGAGCCTGGGTGCCATGGGCGCTCTTGGAATTGGCGGTGCAATACTGCCGCTTGCCATGACCGTAGCGCTAACCGGTCTCGAATTTCTCGTTGCATTCCTGCAGGCCTATGTCTTTGCGGTCCTTACCTGCATGTATCTCAATGACGCACTTCATCCGTCTCATTAAGGGGCGGTTGGTAAAGAATAACCCTAACAAAAATTTCCAGTTCAAAACCTCAAGGAGTTCATTATGGAAGCTGAAGCAGCAAAATACATCGGTGCAGGCATTGCATGTCTCGGAATGGGCGGCGCAGGCATTGGCCTCGGCAATATTTTCGGTAGCTATCTGGCAGGCGCTCTGCGCAATCCGTCAGCTGCTGATGGCCAGTTCGGCCGTTTGATTTTCGGCTTTGCGGTGACAGAAGCTCTCGGCATCTTCTCACTGCTCGTCGCTCTTCTTCTGCTTTTCGCAGTTTAAGTTCAGACAGGCTTCGATGCACGGCTGCCTCAGGTGGCCGTGTATTTGCGTTTCTCGCAAACGCCCCTATTAGATATCCTATTGGGAATTTATCATGTTTATCAGCACGGCATACGCCGCCACACAAGAAGTAGCACATGGCGCAGAAGCCGGAGGAGCAGGGGTATTCCCCCCGTTTGATCCGTCATCTTTCGCTTCCCAGTTGCTTTGGCTGGCTATCACTTTTGGCATTTTCTACTATATAATGTCCAAGATCGTAATCCCGAGAATCTCTGGAATTCTGGGCGTTCGCCGTGATCGCATTTCCCGCGATCTCGATGAGGCACAACGCCTCAAGGAAGAGTCTGATGCTGCCCTTGCAGCCTATGAGCAGGAACTGGCAGAAGCCAAAAAAAGCGCCCATGGCATAGCCCAGGATGCCAAGGACAAGGCGAAAACCGAAGCCGAGGCAAAACTCGCAGCCAGCGAAGCCGATCTAAACGAGAAACTGGCTACTGCTGAAAAGCAGATTGCCCAGATCAAGGCCAAGGCACTTGGTGAAGTCGATGGTATAGCTTCCGATGCGGTCGTCGAGATTGTCAGGGAACTTGTTGGCGGCTCGGTAACCAAAGCGGAAATTGCAAAAGCAGTATCTGCAGTGACCCGTTAAGGGCAGGGAGAAAGACGATGGACGCAACCTTCTTTGCACTAGTGGCGCTGGTCATTTTCCTTGGCATCATTGCCTATCTGAAAGTGCCCGGCCAAATGGCGAAGGGCCTCGACAACCGCGCTGACAAGATCAGAAATGATCTGGATGAAGCCCGCCGCCTTCGCGAAGAGGCACAGGAACTTCTTGCTGATTATCAGCGCAAGCGCAAGGAAGCCGAGCAGGAAGCCAGCGAAATTCTGTCGGCCGCCAAACGCGAAGCTGCGGCTCTTGAAAAAGACGCTGAGATCAAGGCAAATGAGTTTGTTGCCCGCCGTACTGCTCTTGCCGAGCAAAAGATCGAGCAGGCGCAGGCTCAAGCAATTGCTGAAGTTCGCGCATCTGCAGTTGATATTGCTGTCGCAGCCTCTGCAAGCATTTTGCAAAATCAGGCAAGCGGAGCAACGGCCGACAAGCTGATCAAGGACAGCATTGCCGAAGTCAAGGCACGCCTCAACTGATACGGTTTGTCATTCGATTACCAGAAACGCGGCCCTGAGCAGCGTTTTTTATGGCCCACAAAATTGCGTGGCACTTTCCTTCATCGGAGAGAAACTCATCCGGTGTAGTGGGCATGGACCATGCAGCACGATCGCATCCATGTGGCTTTTTGCTCCATAGCCCTTGTTTCCTGCAAATCCGTATTGAGGATAAATTGTACCCATCTGCATCATTATGCGATCGCGGATCACTTTGGCAACGATGGATGCGGCTGCAATTGACAGCGATTTTGCATCACCCTTGATGATCGACTGGCCGAATTGCCGGCAGCGGGCCGGAACATCCCTGCCATCAAACAGCGCCCTGTCACACGGATTACAAAGGCCGGCCACAGATTTTGCCATGGCTTCGAGGCTGGCTTGAAGAATGTTGATTTCATCAATGCGCTTGGCTGAAGCCGAATGCCAGGAAACACCATACGCTGATGCGATGATTTCCTCAAAAAGCATTTCGCGTCTTTTTTGTGAAAGCTTCTTTGAATCATCAAGTCCCGCCGGAATGGACCTTGGGTCAAGGATTACCGCTGCCGCCACAACAGGACCGGCAAGGGGACCTCGGCCAGCCTCGTCAACGCCCGCAACATGGCGCGCACCGCGATCATACAACCGTTGCTCATACAGAAAATGTGGTTCGCTGATCTCTTCTGCCGAAAAGAGCAGAGAATCGGTGCCGGGCATTGGGGACATGCGGCAGTTTCGCCCGAACACCGATTCTCTTCAAGTCCAATCCTGTCTCTCCATGCGCTTTGGGGAAGCGAGGAGAACTGTGCGGCAGCACAGGATTGGTTTATTCCGGCCGGGGAAGCCGGAATTCAATGTGATACAATCTCCGCCTGGAACCTTCGGCTCAAAACAGCGTGAGTTGGCGCTCTGTTTCCATCGGCGCTTCGAACAGGTCAGTGCGCAATTGAAGCCGACGCTCATTGAGACCGCAGCGCTTTGCTGCCAGTTGAAACCTCCGTCCGATCTGCAATGCATAGGGACCCTGGCCGCGCATGCGCTTGCCCCACTCTGCATCATAATCCTTGCCGCCGCGCATCGAGCGCAAAACATTCACCACATGGCGATAGCGGTCCGGATAATGTTGCAGCAACCAGTCGCGAAACAGTGGGCTGACCTCGGCCGGCAGGCGCAGCAGGATGTAACCGGCCTCTGTCGCACCAGACCCGGCGGCTGAATCAAGAATATGCTCCAATTCATGATCGGTCATTGCAGGAATGACAGGGGCCACCATCACCGAGGTGGGAATGCCCGCCTGCGACAGGTCATGAATGGCCTTGAGGCGCAAGGCAGGCGTTGCCGCACGCGGCTCCATCGCCCTTGCCAATTTGCGGTCGAGCGTGGTGATTGACAGGGCAACCTTCACCAACCCCTTTGAGGCCATGCGCGCGAGGATATCAATGTCACGCAATACCAGTGCCGACTTGGTGACAATGCCAACGGGATGATTGGCCTTTTCCAGCACTTCCAGAATTTCGCGCATGACGCGCCGTTCCTTCTCGATTGGCTGGTATGGGTCGGTATTGGTGCCGATGGCGATCGTGCGCGGCTCGTAACCCTTTTTGGAAAGCTCTTCCTCCAGAAGCCTTGCGACGCCTGATTTGGCAAAGAGCTTTGATTCAAAATCAAGCCCCGCTGAAAGGCCCATATAGGCGTGGGTCGGACGGGCGAAGCAATAGATGCATCCGTGCTCGCAGCCGCGATAGGGATTGATCGACCGGTCGAAGGAAATATCGGGTGACGCGTTGCGCGTGATGACAGTCTTCGGCTTTTCCTCATAGACCTCTGTCTTGAAGGGCGGCAATTCGTCCAGCGTCTGCCAGCCGTCGTCAAACACATGGCGGCTGATCGGCTCGAACCGGCCGGAAGGATTAAGGGTCGCAGCGCGGCCGCGAAGATTTCCCTGACGGCGCAGTTCGGCAATCTGGTCTACCTTGGCTGAAATGGTCGATTTCGCCATAAACCCCTCATGGGTCGCGCGGTTGATACCCGTCGTATCCTTGCTTCCCGTGTTCCGGGGCATGTCTATCGAATAACCCATTTGAGCCTCTCGCCTGAAACCTCTTTGCGGCAATCCTGTCCGGCCTCTTTCGTCCTTCAAAACAGAATCACCATCCCTGTGAACATATTCCTATCAAATTATGAGAACAAAGCAAGAACTAAATGTTCCATTTTTATCAAATCAGGAAAATATGACACGCATTCTCTGAGAAGCGGGCGGCAGAGGGTTATCCACAGTTGGCTTGTAGTTGGAGGATGTGCGCCAAGAAGAATCCAGCAAACCGCGGTATAAATCATCACGATAATACACAAACACTATAGTTTCTGCTCCCGATGTAGTTCCTCCAATAATTTGCTTTACTATTTCCCGATTATGGCATCAGTTTATACTCTTCGGGGATTTTAGACTTGAAAGGTGTCTGGCTTTGCGCGGTTTTCCAGCGGTGTTGGCAGTTTTATTCACTTTGACGGGTTGCAAGACAGTTACGGGCAAATTGGAAGAACCCGGTCCGTTGTCTGCGCCTGCACCCACGAAAGAGGCCAGGGTTAGCGGTGATGTGATCCCGTTTGAGAACTGTGAACTCAAAAATCCCGCAGGCACCGGACGATGCGAAGATGGGCGCCATGCAACCGAAAAAGCACCTCCATCTTCCGCGCCGCCGCCCGCTGCCTCCGCGTCGCCGCCCGCTGCCGCAGAGCCTAAGAGGGTCAGTGCAAACAGAGATCCAGCCGAAAAGTTCAATCCGGGAATGTGCAAATCCATTGCGGAAGGCGGATCCGGCTTTTTCTCGTTTTATGGTTCGTTGTTGACCGGAAATCTTGCCGCTCTGAACACCTATTGTGAAAACCTTGAAAACGGGGACGGGCAGGATCAGCCGCAAGCCTCTGCGTCTGGTCAGCAAGGAGCTGTCGAAACCGGGGACGGGTCAAAAGACGGGACCTGGTATTGCGACACCGTCGACGGCAGCGGAAATTACGGCACCTACGAAATGACGCAGCATCCCGAGCGATATATCAATTGCAAACGCGTCAATTGAAGAAGAGGCGGAGTGCTCCATGGAATTATGGAACTTCGGTGGCTGTTTTTTGATCCGCGCACTGGCATTGGCTGTGTCACATTAAATTAGTAAACTATCACGGTAATTCCAGGATCTTGTCAGAGCGCCCAAGGCATCGAAAAACTTAGCGCAGGCGTTAAATCCGGTCCGGATTGACGCACATCAATGCGGCTTCGGGCCGGTTCGCTTAGGTTTTGTGGAAGATGAAACGAATATCAGCCAGACAGGTTACAAGACAGTAGGAGGGAAACGTGAAGAAAATTCTGGTGCCTGTGGATGGCTCAAACGCCTCTTTCCGCGCGGCTGTGCATGCGGCCAAACTGGCCGAACTGACGAAATCCGGGCTGGCATTCCTGATCGTGCGCCAGTTCGTCGTGGGACGCAAGGATGTCTATTCGGTCCTCAACGATGAAGAAGCCCGGGCCATTCGCGACAACATCCGCGAGGTGGTGGCGGCAGAAACCACCCAGCAATTCGACATCATCGAAGAGAAGTCGCGGGACGTGGCCTTCACCATTGTCGACATCGCCATCGCCGAAAACGTCGACCTGATCGTCATGGGCGCATCGGGAAAGGGCGGCGTGAAAACCTTCCTGCTCGGCTCGGTCTCCCAGGAGGTGCTGCGAAAATCCACCTGTCCGGTGATGATCGTGCATTAGGGGGGCAGCGCAAGTGCGCCGAGGTTTCAGCGGGGTCGTCATCCTCGGGCACCGACCCGAGGATCCAATCCGTGACGTTTCGAAGTTCAGTGATTGTGGATGGATAACGGTATGGATCGTCGGGCCTCTCGACATTTGCTTCGCAAATTGTCTGGCGACCTTCGACGGCGCTTCGCTTGTCTTGGTCATGCCCGACGATGACATCGGGGGAAGCAATAAAGGGACAGTTTACTTTCTTTCGGGCACGAGCGTTCCGCTGGCAGTTTTCCAGACGGGAAAAAAGTAAACTGTCCCTTTTTTGCTATGGCAAATAGTAAACTGTCACTGTAATCCCTTTGGCAAATAGTAAACTGTCACCGTAATTTTTGGTAAATAGTAAACTGTCACCGTAATTGAAAGTGTCTGCCGACCATCGACGGCGCTTCGCTTGTCTTGGTCAAGCCCGACGATGACATCGGAGGAAGCAATAAAGGGACAGTTTACTTTCTTTCGGGCGCGAGCGTTCCGCTGGCAGTTTTCCGACGGGAAAAAAGTAAACTGTCCCTTTTTTGCTATGAGAATTAGTGAACTGTCACCGTAATTCGAGTCTTTTACATCTAAGGCATAAAAATGCACTTTTCCAATTCTTTGTAAACAGTCATCTCTTTGTTGACGACTTCAGCGAGTGCAATTTTAAATTTATCGACCTGCACACTGCCCACCAAACCAACAATTGATTTTATCTGACCAGTTATCGACTTAACATCATCATCTTCAATATTTGAGACGGCGGCATCATATTTCGACTCATCAAAATTTAGGCCGTGTTTAAGTGCATAAGCTTGAAGCAATTCTTTGTCATAGAGGTAGTTTTCTAATTCCCACCTCACCAAGACACGATGATTTGCTGGGTTGTTTTTCAGATACAAAGTACGGTCGTTTTGACTAGTGTTCGCACCGGAAGCCATATCGCGATCTTTTAAGACCAAAATATTCAGGCCTGTGAAAACTTTTGATAGTATTAAAATTGCAATGTCACTGCGTTGGTCTAGTTCGGTATTTCCACCGCTGGAAACAAACAAAGTGTTTGGATAGCTCTCTCCAAAAATTTTGTTGTAGACTTTGGCATCTAAGCCATTTTCACCATTTGCAGACGGACTAGCTTTTCCTTCACAATAAATTATCTCCTTTGGACTAACCAATCCTGTCAGGTCATCCAGTGCAGTCTCAAATATTTCTCTCCAGCTATGATGATTTTTTGCAATTGGCTTAAGTATTAGCGCCTCACTTGCAAAATTTAATGCAGGCTCGAAATGAATAATTTGGCAGTCATCTTTAAGATCGTCTTGAAGTGCTCGCAATAAGCCAATGCTGTGCGTGACAACCCATATCTGACAATTTTCTCCGACCAGCTTGTTGATTTCTAGAAGCAATTTCTTTTGGATTGCTGTGTTGATATGGAGCTCTGGTTCGTCGATAAGAAAAATTGTTTCATCGTATGCTTCTTTTCGAAGATACAGATCCAAAAGGATATCAACCACCTCTTTTTCACCTGAAGACAGAACATCAAACTCGAACGGAGTTTGTTGGTCATATTTTATGAAATAAAGAGAGCCTTGATTAGCTTCTATATTGCCCAGATTGCTGATCTTAATGTCCAAGCATGCTTCTATCGAAGTATTCAGATCGCCAATGATTTTTGTTTTGGCTTCACTCGGCTTGCAGTCATTTTCATCCAGGTATTTATTAAACTTGGCAAATAGGCGGCGATAATTTTCCTCCATTTTTTCATCAATAGCGCTGGCAGTGGAAGCCCCGTAATTATTTAAACGAATTTCTGTTGTTGATTTTGTGGCTGTAACCTTCAAAGAACTATTGTATCTGTACGGACTTCTAAATGAAAAGATTGTTTGGTTATTGCCGGCAATTTTTTTTCTAGCGACAACGGTTTGGAATGATCCCTCTTCAAATGCCAATTCAATATTTTCAAAATTGAAATTAGCTTCGCCATGCATTGAATGGTAGCTATAGTCTTTGTTGCCAGTCTTCCCAATTCGGCCAACATGCGCAGATTGAAGGTAAAGCATCCCATCTAAGACGCTGCTCTTTCCGCAGCCATTTGGACCTACAAGAGCCACTATTCTTGCGGGGCTATCACCTAAATCTATTGTAAGATCGTGGAAACGCTTATATCCATTTTTTAGTCGAATTGATTTAATTTTCATGAGAATTATCGCCAGTTAAGAATCGTTGACTGCATTGCACCAAATTAGACATCCTGGTATTTGAAATACAGACATTATATCGTTTTTTGGGTCTCTAATCGCCTGTGCCCGAAAATTACGTTGTTGCGATAACAAAACCGCTCAATTGAGCGGTTTTGCATGTCTAGACTACACTGTCTTCAAATGTGCACAACGTCGGTCCACTCCTCGAAGACTGCAAAAATTCACGAACAAGAAGTTGAATTACGCTAACAGTTCACCATTTCCCATCGCACCCCCCCTCACTTCCCGCCTCTTCTCAAATGCTCATCCAGTCTCGGCATGATCTCCACGAAATTGCAGGGCATGTGGCGGTAGTCGAGTTGCAAGGCGAGAATGCCGTCCCAGGCGTCCTTGCAGGCTCCCGGTGATCCCGGCAGGCAAAACACATAGGTCGCATTGAGAACGCCGCCCGTGGCCCGCGACTGGATGGTCGACGTCCCGATCTTCTCGAAGCTGATGCGGTGGAAGACGGCAGAAAACCCGTCCATCCGCTTTTCAAACAGCGGCTCCAGCGCGTCCGGCGTCACGTCGCGGCCCGTAAAGCCGGTACCCCCTGTGGTGATCACCACATCGACTTCGGGGTCTTTTGTCCAAGCGGTCACCTTGGCCTGAATGGCGGGAATGTCGTCGGTCACGATGGCGCGGTCATTAAGCCTGTGGCCTGCAGCTTCCAGCCTGTTGACGAGGGTGTTGCCTGATTTGTCGTCAGCCAGCGAACGCGTATCGGAAACGGTCAGCACGGCAATGCCGAGAGGAATAAAGGGTCTGGTTTCATCAATGCGCGACATGGTGAGGCTGCTCCGGTTCGGGTCTGTTCACACGATCCATACCAAAATCCCGCGTATGTGTCTCTTTGATCCACCAATCAGGATGATGTTTTGCAATTGCCAGACTGGCCTCAATCGCCGACTGCTGGTCCTTGTAGAGGCCGAAACAGGTGGCACCCGATCCGCTCATGCGGGCAATCTGCGCGCCGCTTTCGCCAAGGGCGGAGAGAACCTCGCCGATCACCGGTTGAAGCGCCGTTGCGGGAACCTCAAGATCATTGCGCTGGCGGGAAAGCCAGGCGGTGAGGCTGGCAAAATCAGGCTTCTGCGGCAATGCCTCAAGGGGCGCATTGGTCTTTGATTGAAGCAGGTTGAAAATTTGCGGGGTGGAAACCGCGACGCGCGGATTGACGAGCAGAAGGTGCAGCGCGGGAAAATCGTCAAGCGGGGTAAGCACCTCGCCAATCCCGCTGGCAAGAAGCGCCCGAGACAGGAGACACATGGGAACATCCGCCCCCAATTGCGCGCCGAGGCGAAACAGCAATTGTGCGTCGTTTACACCATAACATCCAGCGAGCGCGCAAAGCGTTGCGGCGGCATCGGCCGAGCCGCCGCCGATACCGCTCGAAACGGGGAGGTTCTTGTTCAGTCTGATCGCTGTAAAAGGGTGATCGTGCCCCAGTGCATCACGCAACAACCGGGCTGCCCTCAGAACCAGATTGTCGGAAGCCTGATCAAGCTGCTCTGCAAACAGTCCGGCTAGCGTGAGTGAAAATTCGTTCCCGCCGGCCTGCAGTTCTATTTCATCACCAAGATCGGTGAAGACCGCGAGACTTTCAAGAAGATGGTAGCCGTCCGCCCGCTTGCCGGTGACGTGCAAGGCCAGATTGATCTTGGCAGGCGCAGGGCAGTGTATGCGGCTGGGGTCGGATCTGGTCATCGCTCACCAGACCTTCGTCAGTTTGTCAGTCCGGACTGGATCTTCTGGTTGATTTTTTCCAGTTCTTTTTCTTCCGGCTTGTGGGAAAGCGCATGTTTCCACTGAAACACCGCTTCCAGCTTGCGGCCCGTCTGCCAGTAGGCGTCGCCCAGATGGTCGTTGACGACAGGATCAGACGGCATCAACTCCAGCGCCTGCTGCAACTGGGTAACTGCGTCCTCATATTTGCCAAGCCGGTAATAGGCCCAGCCAAGGCTGTCGATGATAAAGCCGGAATTGGGTTTGAGTTCCACCGCATCCTTGATCATCTTGAGACCTTCATCCAGATTGATGCCCTGATCAATCCAGGAGTATCCAAGATAGTTCAGCACATCTGCCTGCTTTGGAGAAAGTTCAAGAGCCTTCTTGAAATCAGCTTCGGCCTCTGGCCAGTTCTTGGTGCGCTCATTGGCAATGCCGCGCCGGTAAAATATGATCCAGTCGCGCTCTTTCACAGGGCTGAGGCGGCTGATTACCTTGTCATATAATTTGACAGCCTTTTCATACTCCAGACGCTGGCCATAGACCCCGCCGAGCGACAACGCCGTAACAACATCATCAGGATCTGCATCGAAAAGCTTCACCAGAACTTCCTCTGATGCCGGATACTGTTCCATCCGGTTCAAATTGAGTCCAATTTCCAGCTGGGCACGTCGATAAAATGCGCTCGCCGGTTTGATCTCGCCATAGTATTTGGCAGCTTCCGCAAATTTTTCCTGGCTTGTATAGGCATTGCCAAGCGACATGAGTGCAGTTTCATTGCCGGGGGCGAGATAGATCGCCATCTGCAAATGTTCCTGGGCAAAACGAACTTCCGACTGCCTGCTGATAGCGGCGCCGACATTGAAGAATATCTCACCTGCGCCTTCCTGTGCCGAGGCGATAAGGGGCGCGGATTTTTGCGTGCCGTTGAGCGCTGTTTGAAAGCGCACGAGGGGCGGGTGGTTTGGCAAAATATCCAGCCCTTCCGCTACTGTCTTGGCGGCATTTTCCAACTCGCCGATTTTGCCTTGTGATCTGGCAAGTCCTTCGAGAGCACGCATGTAGGTTTCGGTAAAGGCGCCCGCTATGGCACGCTGGGAAATTGCCTTTTGAAAAAACGGAATGGCTTCCTTGTCCTTGCCACTGGCTGAAAGCAGCAAACCGCTGTGATAATCGCGGATCATGCCAACCCATTCAGGTCCGTCAACCTCTCCCATTCTGGCGACTGCGGTATCCAGCTTGCCTTCGCCAAAAAGAGCCCACGCACCGATAGACTTGCTGATAAGAATGTCGAGATCCGACCCCTGAATTTTGTCGACACTGTTGACTGCTCTAGCCCAGGACTTTTGTTTGATCGCGTCAGCAGCAACAATCAACCGGTCGAGCTTTTGCTCCTGTTCCTTGACAGGCATTGATTTCAGTAATTCGATTGCATCGGGAATTTGCCCGTTTGCCACATAGGCCAGCATCAGCGACTGTTTCATCGTCAGATTGCCAGGGTCAAAGTCCAGTGCTTTCTTGTAGTTTTCAATCGCATCTGCATTGTCATTATGTGCAGTGGCACTCAATGCCGCCAGAAAACTTCCTGCCAGCGATGATACTTCCTCGCCCTGCGTGGTTTCAACTACCTTGCCGCCTGAAAATTCAATGGTATCAAGAAACCCGGCAGAAATCGCCGGAAGGGACATTCCTACAAACACGCTCGAAGCGAACAGGGACCTGCGCAGCCAATGTTTGTTCCATCCCATTCTTTGCATCCCGATTCCTTCAATAAATTTCGAGCGCGATAAGTCGAATCAATTTGCTCTCAGCAGACTATATTCAAGAACTTCAATTAGCGCCTGTTTATACGGTGTATCTTCAAATGTCGCCAAGGCATCCTGGGCGAGTTCACAAAAATGACGTGCTCTCTGCAAGGTATCATTTAGCGCATTGTGTTCGTGCATCAACCTCATGGCTTCTTCAAGGCGCGAATTGTCGGTTTGCCCGTGTTCAATTGCTTCGCGCCAAAAGTTTCGTTCGGTCTCATTTCCTCTGCGGTAACATAGCAGTACCGGCAGGGTAACCTTGCCTTCCCGGAAGTCATCACCGACATTTTTACCCAGTGCCTTGGAGGAACCACCATAATCCAGCGCATCGTCAATCAACTGGAAAGCAAGGCCGAGATTATTGCCATAGGACCGGAATGCTGATGTGACCGATTTGCCTGAACCGGCCAGAATTGGACCGACCTCTGTCGCTGCGGCAAACAGGGCGGCTGTTTTTGCCTTGACTACCTGCATGTACTCATCCTGCGTCGTCTCAAGATTCTTTGCTGTGCTGAGCTGCAATACCTCCCCTTCCGCAATGATGGTTGCAGCATGAGAGAGCACATCAAGCGCCTGAAGTGAGCCTGCCTCAACCATCATCCTGAAAGCCTGCCCGAGCAGAAAGTCACCAACCAGCACACTTGCCTGGTTTCCCCAAACCATGCGGGCAGCCAGCTTGCCGCGACGCAAATCGCTCTCGTCAACCACATCATCGTGCAACAGCGTTGCTGTGTGCATGAATTCAACACTGGCCGCGAGGGTAACATGATGATTTCCCTTGTACCCGCACATTGCAGCGGCAGCCAAGGTCAACATGGGTCGCAAACGCTTTCCGCCACTATCAATCAGATGGCGGGCAACTTCCGGGATGAGCTCGATATCCGATCCACATTTGGTCAGTATCAGCCGGTTAACCCGTTCCATGTCGGATTGCACCAGTTGAACCAGCGGCTCGATGCTGGCGCTCCTCTTGTTTTCTGCCTTTGAGCCTGTAATCGGTACAACTACGCCAGACATCTGAATTCCCCCAAAACTGTATTTTCCTGCTTTTATCCAAAAAACCAATCAATTGTAAGACGATTGATTGGCCAATAATTTGATTTGTCCTATTTTTGTTCAGGTCATGCAATGGTGACCAACTGTCGCCATTGCGGCAAACGATGCAAATCGAATTAGTTCAAGTTTCGATAACCAGAACGTTATCCTGGAGGTCCTTAAGTTACTTGCCATACTGTATTTTCTCACTGACATTGATCAAATATCAGAGTTCTGGCAGAAAGATCACCCATAACGGCTCCAATGGCACGAAACGACTTTAAAGCGTTAGAGAGGCCCGGTTTGACAGAACTGTTGCGTACCAATGATATCGTTTTGATATCCTTGATCGAATCCTTGTTTAAAGAAGCAATGATTGAGTATCTTGTGCTGGACCAGCACATGAGCATTTTAGAAGGTTCCATAGGCATCATTCCGAGACGTTTGATGGTGAGTCAGGACCAGAAACACAATGCGCGCCGGTTATTGGCTGACGCGGGATTGGCAGAGCACCTTAATGTTGAGACCGGCCAAAAATCATAAAATGGGAACAGCTACAGACCCGACGCAAATGGAAACCTCGCAAGACGATTTTTATCGGGGGGCATTCAAGGTCATTCAGCCTGTCGGCAAAGGCCATCGGTCGGGTTTGGATGCACTCCTGATTGCAGCATCCCTGCCGCAAAATGCCAGCGGACTATTGGCCGATCTTGGTTCGGGCGCAGGCGTAGCCGGGCTTGCAGCGATTGTATCCAATCCCGCTCTGAACGGTGTTCTGGTTGAAAAAAATCCCGCTATGGCCGATCTGGCACGCCGGTCATTGCAATTGCGCCAGAACCTTCAGTTTGCCGCCCGCACAAAAGTCCTCGAGGCAGATGTTACCCTGAGTGGTCCGCGCAGAATCAAGGCTGGTCTCAATGATGACATGTTTGATTATGTGATCATGAACCCGCCCTACAATCATTCCGGCCAGCGTTCTTCGCCTGATATGATGAAGTCGGAGGCGCATGTCATGGGATTGTTTGGCCTCGATGCTTGGATGCGCACAGCAGTTGCCATCCTTCGTCCAGGAGGCACTCTTGTGATGATTTACCGGACCGAGAAGATTGGCGAGATTTATGCCTGCGCCCAAGGCAGGTTTGGCGGACTGGTTGTTGTTCCGGTTCATTCGCGGTTTGACGAACCGGCAAAGCGCATTGTTGTGAAAATGACGAAAGGTTCGCGCGCGCCGCTGACAATCATGCCTGGAATTTTCACCCATGATGAAAGCGGAAAAAATACGGATCATGTCTCTCACCTTTTAAACGGCGAGGCCCGCATAAATTTTGGATGACCGAGCACAGTGTGCCGGTTGCATCGCTTAATTGAACCTGTGATCCCGAATTATACCGCTTGTGCCTTGCAATCGGTTGAGAAAATATCCATGTGGCTGGTACAGCGAACCTCCCTTTGGACAAACATCATGCGTCTTTCAAAATATCTGCCTTCCGTCTTGCGTAAAACCGATACGATAATTCCTGTGGTTCGAATGCATGGTGCCATCATGGCAAATTCTTCGCCCCTCAGACAAAACTTGTCTCTTGCAACGGTCGCAGGTCCCCTGCAGCGGGCTTTTGAAATGAAGGACGCCCCGGTTGTTGCGATCAGTGTCAATTCGCCCGGTGGTTCGCCGGCCCAATCACGGATGATCTATTCCAGAATCAGGGAACTTGCGGATGAAAAGCAAAAGCGGGTTTTGATGTTCGTGGAAGATGTTGCCGCCTCTGGTGGTTACATGATTGCCATTGCTGGCGACGAAATCATTGCCGACGAAACGTCGATTATCGGTTCGATTGGAGTGGTTGCCGCGACCTTCGGCTTTGTCGACGCCATAGCAAAACTGGGTGTCGAACGCCGTGTCTACACAGCCGGCAGGAACAAGGTCTCCCTCGATCCGTTTCAGCCGGAAAAGAAATCAGACATCGCGCATGTAAAAATGCTGCAGGAGGACATCCACGGGATTTTCATTGATATGGTGAAAGAACGCCGCGGCAACAAGCTGATTGATGACCCTGACATTTTTTCAGGCATGTACTGGACAGGACGTCCTTCCAAGGAACGCGGTCTTATCGACAGTTTCGGCCACATGAGTCCGGTCTTGAAAGAGCGGTATGGCAAAAAGACCAAACTTGTTCTCGTGCCTGGCAAAAGGTCCCTGCTAGGCCGTCCGCTCCCTTCGATATCAATGGCCTCGCCAGTGTCGGCGTTTTCCGGTATTGGTATTGAAATGGCGAATGCTCTGCCCACCAGCATATTGCAGGAAGTTGAAGAGCGTGCGCTTTGGAGCCGGTTTGGCCTTTGATTAGGCCTGTTATCGAAGATTTGGTTTTGTGAGCCGGGAGGGATTAATTGGTTCAGTTGATTGCAATAGGTCTGATCGGCGGCCTTGGTTGGTATGCCTATAGTGCTTTTAAAAAGCAGATGGCCAGGGTAGGCGAGGAATTGAAAAAGGCTGAGAGCGAAAAATCCAAAAAATCCGCGCCTTCAAACGGTGTTGATGAACTTGAAAAAGGTCCCGATGGAGTCTACCGCTTGAAAAACTCCGATAAAAGGGAAGAGTAACCCCAACACGACCCGAACAAGACATTGCGTCAGTATGGTCAGCTCACCAGACCGCCGGACTTGCCTGAATTCTCATCGTCATAAGCATCAGGATTTGAATACCCGCCCGGATTTACGACGAGCGCGGTTCCTGGCAAGATCGTGTCCCTGTCTTGCGGCGGAACTTCCTTTGAACGCCTTCTGATCCGGTAAAGCACAAAGAGGCCGTAAACGAAGATAATGAACCCGCAAAATCCCATAAAGGACTGGATTGGTATAAAGGGCAGCGCAACAGTTGCGATGGTTGGAAAGATAAACGCTGCAAGCGACCAGACGATCATCTGAGTTGAGGACAGCAGCACATACTGCGATGGATCGGCGCGGTCATTGGCAAGAGCGCTGGAAACCGAATAGAGTGTTTCATTGCAGCCGTTCCAAATGGCAAACATCAGCGCCATCATGATGAACGACAGATATCCGTGGCTTGTCAGCCCGAAGATCGCAATGCAGCAGGCCCCGCCTGATACAATCAGCAGAACCAGCCGGCGATCCATCCTGTCCGACAGGGCACCCATTGGCAATTGCACGACCAAAAGGCCAAGCTGCATGCAGAGCATCAGGAGGCCGACATCGGCTGTACTGAACCCCTGTGTTTTAACGTAAATCGGCGCGAACGACTGCATCAGCATGGTTACACCGCCCACGGTGAACATGCCGGCGAGGCCAACCGGCGAAATGTTCCAGACCTTTTTGATATTCACGGTGATTGCTTCGGGCGGAGCTGGCTGGGGGAGGCACGTCATGGCAACCGGTATGGTGGCAACTGCAACGATGAAGGTTGCCACGATTGGAGCGATATACCCGTCTGTATCCATAAAGCCGATGGAATAGCTGCCTACGCCATAGCCGAGAACATAGCCGAGATAAAACATCGAAATAACCCGGCCCCTGATTTCATCCGTCGAGGCATTGTGAAGCCAGCTTTGCGCAAGAATGAAAACGCCATTGATGGCAAAACCGTATCCGACCCGCGCTGCCAGCCAGACCCATGGACTGGAAAACAGCGCAACCGTGAGCATGGACATTTCAATGAGGGCGTAAAGCAGCATGAAAACACGGGCATGGCCCGACAGCCGCAGCAGCGGCCCGATGGCAAAACAGCCAAACAGTCCGCCAAGGGCAACAGCCGGGGTCATGGATGCCGCAACCCAGGTTTCAAATCCGAGATCAATCAGCTTTGTTGGCACATAGGCAAACAGCAGGCCGCTTGCGGCAGACATGACTGTTGTTGAGAAAATGATGCCCGAGACAGCCAGAAAGCGGGTGCGGTTTGTTGAGACTTCGACGGTCTTGGTCTTGATTGTGCCTTCAGACATTTTTGACTGCTTTGAAAACGGGAATGACGAGGCATCTACCCCTACAACAAACCGGTGCGCAAGGCGAATTCCCGCAGCGCCTGAATTGGTCGCATATGGCCGAGGAGCTTGCCGGGTTAACGGTTACTGGCTCTCGGATGTCGGTTAATGGCGGGATTGCCCAAGCGCTTTCTTGACGGGGCGAATTGTAAGTGCTTAACGGATGCTGATAGTTCATCTTCAAGAGGCCTGCCGTGAACGCCAAGTCCGCTCAAGCAACAAATCCAGACATTGCGCCGCATATGCATCCAAGTCGCTCCTTTCAGGGGCTGATTCTGACCTTGCATCAGTACTGGGCTAATTATGGCTGTGTGATATTGCAACCCTATGACATGGAAGTGGGCGCGGGCACTTTTCATCCCGCAACAACCCTTCGCGCGCTGGGACCAAAGAGCTGGAATGCGGCCTATGTTCAGCCTTCGCGCCGCCCGACAGATGGTCGCTACGGTGAAAATCCCAACCGTCTGCAGCATTATTACCAGTATCAGGTATTGCTGAAACCCTCGCCGCCGGATTTGCAGGAACTTTACCTCGGCTCCCTCAAGGCAATCGGCATCGACACCGATCTACATGATATCCGGTTTGTTGAAGACGATTGGGAATCCCCGACCCTCGGCGCATGGGGCCTTGGCTGGGAAGTATGGTGCGACGGAATGGAAGTGTCGCAGTTTACCTATTTCCAGCAGGTTTGCGGATTTGAATGTGCTCCAGTCGCGGGCGAATTGACCTACGGGCTCGAGCGCCTTGCCATGTATGTGCAGGATGTCGACAATGTGTACGATCTCAATTTCAATGGCCGTGAAGGCAATGACAAGGTTACCTATGGTGATGTATTCCAGCAGACTGAACGAGAGTATTCACGCTGGAATTTCGACATAGCCGACACGCAAACGCTACTGCGCCATTTCGAGGATGCTGAGGCCGAGTGCAAGCGTATTCTCGCAGCTGAAGATATTGACCCGAAGAATGGAAAATCCATCGTGATGGCGCATCCAGCTTATGACCAGTGCATCAAGGCGAGCCACGTGTTCAACCTTCTCGACGCCCGCGGCGTGATTTCAGTCACCGAGCGCCAGAGTTATATCCTGCGTGTGCGCACCCTGGCTAAAGCCTGCGGAGAAGCGTTTCTAAAAACCGAAGCTGGCGGGGGCCAAGTTTAGTTTTTCCATCTGGCTAATAATTCGAGATTGCCATTGCCAAATTTTTCTTTGGGCAATATGTGCGGTACCCCATACAAGGAACCTCCCAAATGAATCAGCATGCCGCCGCTCCATCCGCTTCCCATGGTGAACAGGAGCCATTGCCGGGTCGTTGGGTTGCTATGGCAACGCTACTTATCGCCAGTTTCATGAATCTCATTGATGTTACAATTGTCAATGTGGCGTTGCCGAGCATGCAAAAATCGCTGAACGCCACTTCGAGCCAGATCGAATGGGTGGTGGCGATTTACATCATGGTGTTCGGTCTCGGCCTATTGCCCTTTGGACGCCTAGGAGACATTGTCGGCAGACGGCGGATCTTCATCACCGGGATCATCGTTTTCACAATCGGTTCGGCTCTTTGCGGCCTTGCTCCATCCATTAACACGCTCATTCTTGCCCGCTTTCTGCAGGGGATAGGCGGCGCGATGATGATCCCGCAAACGCTGGCAATGGTCCCGGCGATTCTCTCGCCAAGCGAACGCGCCTTTGCCTTTTCACTTTTTGGTCTCTCCGCAGGACTTGCCTCGGTCAGTGGCCCGATTGTTGGTGGCCTCTTGATTGACGCGAACATTCATGGCCTCGACTGGCGTCCGATATTTCTCGTCAACATTCCCGTTGGCATCATCGCGGTATTCGCTTCATTGCGCTTTATTCCCATGTTGAAGGGAAATCCGGAAAACCGAAATGATTTCCCGGGGATTTTGCTGGCAGCTATTTCATTGTTTTTATTGATTTTTCCACTTCTCGAAGGGCGCCAATACGGCTGGCCATTATGGGCATTCTTGATGATGGCCTCTTCTGTACTGGTTATGATCGCCTTTGTTTTGTGGCTGCGCTACCGTGATCGCACGGGCGGTCCGCAGGTCCTGCCGCTCAATCTTCTGCGTAACCGCAGCTACATGATCGGTAGTGCCATGACAGCGTTTCTGTTTTCTTCAATGCCTGGCTTCTTTCTGATTTTGGCTGTGTATCTTCAATCAGGGTATGGCCTGACACCCTTGCAATCAGGCATCACAACGGTTCCGTTTCCAGCAGGCGTTCTTATTGCATCGCTGATTTCCGGCAGGCTTGGTGCTCGCTTTCCAAGGCGGCGCATCACGTTTGGCGCGTTGATGATGATGGTGACAGTTCTCTGGCTCCAGCATGTAATCGGCAATGTTGAAGGCGAAATCATCTGGACCCATTTTGCTCCGCCATTGTTTCTGGGAGGGCTTGGCCTAGGGACGGCAATCTCGCCGATGTTTCAAACCGTCCTTGCCAATGTGCAGGGCCGGGATATCGGCTCCGGCTCAGGCGCGCTCCAGTCGTTTCAGCAATTGGGTGGCGCCATCGGCGTTGCCGTGATCGCCGAGATATTCTTCTCGCATGTCGAAACCGGCATGGCTGGCGGAGGCGACCGTCACACAGTCTTTGCCCAGGCATTCACCATGGCAGTCTATTATAATCTGGCAGCATTGTTCATGGTTGCCGCTCTGGTGCGGTTATTGCCCAAGCCATCACAGGTTGCAAAATCCCACTCCGGTCCATCCGTTGAAATTTGAACTGCCAAAACAGGATGGATCAGAACGCAGCGTTCACAAAATAGCGCTTGTCTTGGCTATCCTGTTCGGCAAAGACTTGGTTGGAATTTCTAATGAGGGAAAATTGAAATGACAAAAGGTGCCGTAGCAGAAAAACAACCCATTGCAGTCGATGTGGAGGCAGGCAAGACCTACTTCTGGTGCTCCTGCGGAAAGTCGTCAAAGCAACCATTTTGCGATGGCTCCCACAAGGGCAGCGATTTTGCACCGATGAAATGGGAGGCAGATGCAAAAGGAACAAAATATTTCTGTGCCTGCAAGCAGACCAATGGCCAGCCCTTCTGCGATGGCAGCCACAAGGCGTTATAACAGCATCGAATTAGTAATAAAAACGAAAAGCCGGAGCATTGCCCCGGCTTTTGGTTTTCAAGGCTGAGTTTACTGCACTATTTTACGGTTTCAACCGGATTGATATCCTTGAGATCAACCCATTTTTCGTCCGCAGCTTTTACAAAGCCGGAAACGTCTTTTGAAAACCGTTCCTGCACCGGCGGGGCAAGGTTGAGAAACAGCCGCCCATCAGCAATCGTCCACAACTCCGGATCGGCGTCCACCTTGACCCCATTGGCAAGGCCGTAAGCGCAGAAACCGCCAAACTGCGGCAGATATTTCGCCGGATCTGCTTCAAACAGTTTCTTGTTTTCTTCCGATGCAAAGCGATAGGTTGTGCCATCGACTACCGTTGTAATGCCAAAGTCACCTTTGGTCGGCGCACCAACGGTAAAATAGGCAACCGGGTCATAGCCGCGAATGCCAAGGCCGGTATTGGTCTGGTTTACATCGAATTGTCCGGCAAATGCGGAAAAGGCCAGGGTTCCGGCAAGGGCAATACCGGTGAGACTGGTGCGAAGGAGTTTCAACATTTTATTCTCCATTGATTTTGAAATTCTGGGTCCACTGCTTATGTCGGGCAACAGGAGCAGGTTCAAAAAGACTATGAAAAGTACTGATCAACAGCAAAGCAACTCAATGTGAGCAGGATAGGACCGACCTCACGTCATTGTTATTTGCTGGCCACTCGCGTCCGGATTTGAGAATGTGAAATCCATCGAAGCAAAGAAATCTGCTCCTTTCTCTTGTCGACAATCTGCGCATGGTTTGCTAACGCAAAGCCAACATCAATTTGCGTTAGAAAATTCCATGCCTGATCTTTTGCTTGAACTTTTTTCAGAGGAAATTCCCGCCCGCTTCCAGAGGAAAGCTGCCGGCGATTTGCGCGCGCTTGTGACCAATGCGCTGGTCGACGCAGGGCTGACCTATGAGGGCGCAAAAGAATACTGGACTCCTCGCCGCCTGACGCTCGATTTGCGCGGACTGACACCAAGATCGGCTGATCTCAAAGAGGAGAAAAAAGGCCCGCGCACCGATGCGCCCGAACAGGCGATCACCGGATTTTTGCGTGGTGCCGGTTTGTCTTCCATTGTAGAAGCAAGCATTCAGAGCGATCCTAAAAAAGGTGATTTTTATATCGCCTATATCAACAAGCCGGGACGCGCAGCAAAAGACATTATCGCTGACATCATGCCCGGTATCATTCTCAATTTTCCCTGGCCAAAGGCCATGCGTTGGGGCGAGGCTTCGCGTGAGGCGGGAGCGGTCAAATGGGTGCGCCCGTTGCACTCGATCCTCTGCACATTCGGGCCGGAGACTGAAGAGCCGGAAGTCATTCCGTTCAAGGTTGCAGGTCTCGTTGCTGGTAATGAAACACGCGGTCACCGTTTTCTTGCACCCGCTACTTTTACGGTAAAGCGCTTTGCTGATTACGCTGAAAAACTTGAAAAGGCCAAGGTGGTTCTCGATGCGGAGCGGCGCAAGGAAATGATTTTGGCGGATGCTAATAATCTCGCTTTTGCGCAAGGCTTTGAACTTGTCGAAGACGCGGGTCTGCTCGAGGAAGTTGGAAATCTGGTAGAATATCCAACCGTCTTGATGGGCGAGTTTGATGCATCGTTTCTCGATATTCCTGCCGAGGTTGTTCAGTTGACCATCCGCGAAAACCAGAAATGTTTTGTGGTTCGCAAACAAGGTGAAAGTCAATTGGCGGCCCGCTTTATTCTGGTATCCAACATCATTCCCTCCGATGGCGGCAAGGAAGTTGTGCGCGGTAATGGCAAGGTTGTTGCGGCGCGTTTGTCGGATGCAAAGTTCTTTTGGAACAGTGACTTGCACCAGATAAACGACTCAACTTCTGACGGATTTGAAACTTGGGTTAAAGGGCTCGACAGCGTCACTTTCCACGCCAAACTGGGCAGTCAGGGCGAACGGGTGAAGCGCATTGTTGCGCTCGCCGAAGAGCTTGCACCGATTGTTGCCAAATCCTATGGAAGCAGTGCAGGGAGCGAAGAGCGACCCGCGACAGCGCCCCAGCGGAGCGGCAGCGAAGTTGCTCGCGTGAGTGAAAAAGAGCTTGTGAAACAAGCAAAACGCGCGGCATTTCTTGCCAAGGCAGATCTGCAATCGGCGATGGTTTTCGAGTTCCCCGAAGTGCAGGGCAAAATGGGCCGCCGCTATGCGGAAATCGCCGGCGAGGATGCTTCGGTAGCTCTCGCCATCGAGGAGCATTACACGCCCCTCGGTCCGACAGACGATGTGCCGTCCGATCCGGTTTCCGTGACGGTCGCCCTTGCCGACAAGCTTGATACGCTGGTCGGCTTCTGGGCGATTGACGAGAAGCCAACCGGCTCCAAGGACCCCTATGCGCTGAGACGCGCGGCATTGGGTGTGATCCGGTTGCTGCTGGAAAACGGGGTGCGGATGGGATTGATGGAGACATTTATAAAGCCGTTCATAGCCATTGATATTCGCAGTCAAAAAGTGGGAATGGAAAAGTTTCTCGATAAACTTCAAACGCTGAACCTCCCTGGATTTGTCACAGATTTTGGATACTCCCTGAGTGGCAGCTGGGAAGAAATACACAAGGAAATCGGATTGGAGATGGCGGCTACATCTTATCCAAAGGCGACCGATCTCCTCTCCTTTTTCCATGACCGCCTGAAAGTCTATCTCAAGGATCAGGGCATTCGCCATGATGTGCTGGATGCTGTGATCACAACAAACTCAGACGACCTTCTCGCCATTTCCCGAAAGGCAATGGCATTGCAAAAACTGGTCGATAG